>DASPWF010000008.1:0-73865 GCA_035621995.1 Steroidobacteraceae bacterium | reverse complement strand
GCTCGCCGAAGAGGAGTTCTTCCTCGAGTATCAGCCGATCGTCGACCTCGGTACCCGCAGCCTCCTCGGTGTCGAGGCGCTGGTGCGCTGGCGGCATCCCGCGGCCGGGGTGCTGATGCCGGCGCGCTTCATCCAGGTGGTGGAGGAATGCGGGCAGATCGCCAAGCTCGGTCGCTGGGTCTTGCAGCAGGCGTGTCGCGATCTGTGCGCCTGGCGGCGCACGATTGCCGGTGGCAGCGGACTGCGCCTGGCGGTCAACATCTCCGGTCGGCACCTGCAGCACGGTGAGCTGGCGCACGACGTCGCACAGGCGTTGCAGGACTCGGGTCTCGAGCCGGGGAATCTGGTGATCGAGCTGACGGAAAGCACGATCATGTACAACACCGATGCGAACCTCGAGCGCTTTCATCGGCTGAAAGCCCTCGGCGTGCGTCTCGCCATCGACGATTTCGGCATCGGGTACTCCTCACTCTCTTACCTGCATCGCTTCCCGATCGACATCCTCAAGATCGATCGATCGTTCGTCAGCCGACTCACCAACTCCGATAACGGGCCCGAGCTTGCGAGCGCGGTCGTCACGCTGGGGGAGACGCTGGGGCTCGACACGGTCGCCGAGGGCATCGAGGTCGAGCAGCAGGTCGCGGCGTTGCTGGCGCTTGGCTGTGTGGCCGGGCAGGGCTTCCTCTTTGCGGAGGCAGGGTCGCTCGATGAGCTCTCCAAGAGCCCGTTCGTCGCCCGGCGCAACGCCCTGTGGACGGCGCAGTCCGCGCGGGAGGAGCTCTCCGCGACCGGGCGATTTAGGGCACTGCGCGGCATCGGCCGGCGCAGCGCCTAGGCCGGATCGCGTACAATCACCGCACCGTGACAGCTGCAGCCCGGCCAAAGTCGGTGCGTGCACGGCGCGATGACGACGCAAGCAACATCGATCCTGCCCGAAGACAAGCCCATCCGGGTGCAGCACGCCTGGCCCCTGAGAGTGCTACGGACGCTGCAATTCGGCTGGTTGCGACTGGCGAATCCTGATGGCTACGTAAACGCGCGCGCGGCACCCTTCGGCACCTCCTTCACCGGGCCCGCCGCCGACGTCATCACGCGGCACATTTATCGCCTCGGGGCGCATGAGCCGGCCATCACCCGCTACCTCCTCGAGCACGTGCGTCTGGGCGACGGTGAGGTCGCCTTCGATGTCGGGGCGAACCTCGGCTGGTACAGCGTGCTGCTGAGCCGCCTGAGCGGGCCCGGGGCGCAGATCTTCGCCTTTGAGCCCGACCCGGAGAGCTACCGGTTGCTGACGAGAAACCTCGCGGCCAATGGTGCAGGCAACGTGGCGGCGTTCAACGTCGCCCTGGGGGAGACTCCGGGGGTGGCCGAGCTGCATCGTTACAAATCGAGTAACAACGGACGCCATACTCTGCTCAGTGGCAACACGAGCGGAGGCATCGTGCGCGTCACTGTCGATACGCTCAGGGATTTCTGGGACCGGCACGCGCTCGGCGGCCGGCCCATCCGGCTGCTGAAGGTCGACGTCGAGGGCTTCGAATACTTCGTGCTGCGCGGTGCGGGTGAGCTGCTGAGGCGTTGCCGCTGCCTGCTGCTCGAGTACTCTCCGGACAGTCTGCCGGTGGCGGGACTGAAGGCGCAGCAGATCCTCGATCTGCTCGCGGCGAGCGGCCTCGAGCCACACGCCTTCCTCGGCGACCGTCCCGTTCCGGTATCGTACCGCGAGCTGGCCGGCGCCACGGAACAGCGCGATCTGCTGCTGACGGGCGTGAGCCCGGCATGATTCTCGTGACCGGGGGCGCCGGCTTCATCGGCTCGAACGTCGTGGCAGCCCTCGCCGAGCGCGGCGCGCACCTCGCGGTATGCGATCGACTGCGCGCCGCCGACAAGTGGCGCAACCTCGGCAAGGTGTCCTTGAGCGAGCTCATCGCGCCGGAAGCCCTCGCCGAGTGGCTGCCGACCCAGGCCGCGCAGCTCGAAGCGGTGATTCACCTGGGCGCGATCACCTCGACCACCGAGACGGACGCGGACCTCATCGCCGAAGTGAACTTCCGGCTGTCGCAGTCGCTGTGGCGCTGGTGTGCCGCTGCGGGGAAGCGGTTCATCTACGCTTCCTCCGCGGCCACTTACGGCGATGGCGCCCAGGGCTTCGACGACGACGGCTCGGTGCAGGCGCTCGCGCGGCTGCGCCCGCTCAACCCGTACGGGTGGAGCAAGCACCTGTTCGATCGCTGGACTGCGCGCGCGGTGGAGGAGGGCGCGGCACGCCCGCCGCAATGGGTCGGACTGAAGTTCTTCAATGTTTATGGACCAAACGAGTATCACAAGGGCCGCATGCGCAGCGTCGTGGCGCAGAAGTACCCGCTCGCAGCCGCCGACCGTCCGGTGACCCTGTTCCGCTCCTGCCGGCCCGAGGTGCCCGATGGCGCGCAGCGGCGCGACTTCGTATACGTGCGCGACTGCGTGAGCGTGATCCTGTGGCTTCTCGCGCATCCGCAGGTCAACGGGCTCTTCAATCTCGGCAGCGGGCAAGCGCGCAGCTTTGAGGAGCTGGCGCGCGCGCTGTGCGCGGCCCTCGCCCGGCCCGCGCAAATCGAGTACGTCGAGATGCCCACGGCGGTGCGCGACCATTACCAATACTTCACCCAGGCGCGCATCGAGCGCCTGCGCAGCGCCGGCTACACCCAGCCTTTCACCTCTCTCGAGGACGGGGTCCGCGACTATGTGCAGCGCTACCTGTCGCAGCCCGATCCCTATCGCTGACGCCGGATCTGCATGAACCCGCGGAGCTTCAGACACGTCATCCTCGATCGCGACGGGGTACTCAACTGCGAGGCGCAGGGTGCCGGGTGTGTGTCCGATCCGTCCGAGTTTCACTGGTTGCCGGGCGCGCTCGAGGGTCTGGCGATCCTGCGCCGCGCCGGCCTGCGCCTCTCGGTGGCGACCAACCAGTCGGCGGTGGGTCGCGGCCTCATCAGCCTCGAGCAGCTCGCTGCCGTGCACGAGCGCATGCAGGCGGACGCCTCGGCGCACGGCGGCGCGCTCGATGCGGTGCTGTTTTGCCCGCATGCACCCGAGGAGCAATGCGCGTGCCGCAAACCCGCCCCCGGCCTGATACAGGCCGCGATCGCTCGTTCGGGAATCAGTGCCGCAGAGAGTATCGTCGTCGGGGACGATCGCCGCGACCTCGAGGCCGCCTCGCGCGCCGGGGTGGCCGCGGCCCTCGTTCGTTCCGGAAAGGGGCGGCAGACCGAGCAGCTCATTTGCGGCTCGGATGTGCCGGTTTACGATGACCTGACGCAGCTGGCACGGGCTGTCGTGGCAGGGGTTGCACGCCGGCCCTGAGCCGCGCGTCAGCGAGGACCGCAATGGACATGAGCGCCCGGGAAGTCTTTGCCGAGCATTGCGCGGTCGCGGCACGCGCCGCACAGGAGCTGCCGCCGGTGATCGAGCACATCGTCGCGGCGGCCGGCGCCTGCCTGAACGGGGGCCGCAAGATTCTCACCTGCGGCAATGGCGGCAGCGCCGCCGACGCGCAACACATGGTGGCCGAGCTCATTGGCCGCTTCCGCGACGAGCGCCGGGCACTCCCCGCCATCGCGCTGACGGCCGATACCGCGACTCTCACGGCGCTCGGCAACGACTACGGCTACGAACGGGTGTTTGCCCGTCAGGTCGAAGCGCTGGCACAGGCCGGCGATGTGCTCTTTGCCATCAGCACCAGCGGCAACTCGGCAAACGTGGTGCGCGCCGCGCAGGTGGCGCGCGACCGCGGCTGCACCGTGGTCGCACTCACGGGCGAGAGCGGCGGGCAGCTCGCCGCGCATGCGGATCTGCTGTTGTGCGCGCCCTCGGGCGTGGTCGCGCGCATCCAGGAGGTGCATACGCTGTGCATTCACGCCATCGTCGAGTCGCTCGACCGGCTGCTCCGCGAGCAGGCGGCGTCATGAGTCACGACGATCGTGGGAGTACGGTGAGCGCACTCCTGGCGCTCCTCGACCGCTTCGCGAGCCTCAACGTCTGGGTGGTCGGCGACGTGATGCTCGACGAGTACGTCACCGGTGCGGTCGAGAGGATCTCGCCCGAGGCCCCGGTGCCGGTGGTGCGGGCGCACGCCACCGAGCACCGCCTGGGAGGCGCTGCCAACGTGGCGCGCCAGATCGCAGCGCTCGGTGCACGCGTCAGTCTCGCGGGGGTCGTGGGGGAGGACGCTGCCGGTGAAGCGCTGCGGCGGCTTTGCCACGCTGACCGGATCGACACTCGCGCGCTCGTGAGCGTCGCGGGGCGGCAGACGACGCGCAAGCTCCGTGTGCTGGGGCACAGCCAGCAGCTGCTGCGAGTCGATTGGGAAGATGTCGATCCGTGCTCCGCACAGGTCGCGGCCCGCTTCCTCGACGCTCTTGCCGCGTGCGCCCCGCCGCACGCCCTCATTCTCAGCGACTACGCCAAGGGAGTTCTTGCACCCGAGGTGATCGCTGCCCTGCGCGATCGCGCTTCGGTACCGATCGTCGTTGACCCCAAGCATCGCGATTTCGGCCGCTATCGGGGCGCGAGCACGGTGACCCCGAATCTGCGCGAGCTCGAAGCGGCAGCGGGGCGGGCGCTCGAGGTCGCGGATTCGGCCGCCATCGCGGCCGCGGCGCGGGAACTGCTGGCCGCGTCGGGTATTAACTCGATGGTCGTGACCCTCGGCAATCACGGCATGCTGGTGGTTCCCTCCGCGGGCCCGGAGAGCGTGATTCCCGCGATCCAACGCGATGTCTACGACGTCACCGGCGCGGGCGACACAGCGATCGCGGTCCTGACCCTGGCTCTCGCCGCCCGCGGCGAGCTCGTGCAAGCCGCGCAGCTCGCAAACGCGGCCGCGGGAGTATCCGTCGGACAGGTAGGGGCGGTCGCCGTGTCGGCGGCCAGTATTCGTGACGCTCTGGCGGCACGGCCCGACGCCAAGCTGCTGCAGCGCCAGGAGTTGGCCGCGCGGGCCGCGGCGTGGCGCACTGCCGGCAAGCGCATCGTACTCGCCAATGGCTGCTTCGACCTGCTGCATGCCGGTCACCTGGCGCTGCTCGGACACGCCGCCAAACTCGGCGACGTGCTGGTGCTCGCCATCAACAGCGACGCCTCAGTACGGCGGCTGAAGGGAGCGGAACGGCCACTGGTTCCGCAGGCAGAGCGCGCGGCGCTGCTCGCCGCGCTGACGTATGTCGACGCGGTGACGATATTCGAGGAAGACACGCCGCTCGCGGTGTTGCAGGCCGTACGGCCGGACGTTCTGGTCAAGGGAGGGGACTACCGCCCCTCCGAAGTCATCGGCCGCGAGCTCGTGGAGGCGGCGGGGGGACGCGTGGAGATCGTGCCGCTGACGCCGGAGAAATCAACCTCCTCCCTGGTGGCGCGCATTCGCGGCTCGGGTCGCTAGACCGGGTCAGCGCGGTGCACGAGCCGAGTGTCAGGAAGTCACGACGTGTCAGTGGCATTGTGGACCTGCGCCCGCGTGGCAGGCCGGCGGTGCGATCTCATCGCTTGCGGCTGCGCACACGGCGGCGCGTGTACGCGCACGACTTTGCCACGGGACAGATCTGGCACTTCGGGCTCTCGCGCTTGCACAGTACCCGCCCATGCTGCTGCAGGAGCAGGTAGGCGCGCCTGAGAGCGTCAAATGTCTGTGGAACGCTGCTCACGAGCAGCTCCCGCGCCTGCGCGTAGGTGGCGCCGTAGCTCGAGCCTTCCCGCCCGACCACGATACGCAGCGGCACGTGAGGGCAGTTCGAGGGCAAGGCGGCGGCCGGGGCGATGTCGCCAAAGAGAAGGATGCGATCGGCCCCCGGCTCTCCTATCCCGGGAAATGTTTTCAGTGCCCGGCGGCGCTCGGCGCCGTCAAGCGCACCGAGCCTCGCGCGCAGATCGCCAGCGAACTCATCGCGCACCCGCCGCGCGACCTCCTGAAGGCGCGTCGCCCGAAGCTGTGGGACGAGGCCGCCGGCGGCGAGGGCCTCGCTGAGGCGGGAGCTGCGGGCGGACAGGAGCTGCGCGGGCGTGATGCCGACTTCGCTCTTCAGAGATTCCCATCCGCGACTGCAGCGTTCCTCGCTCGGCGGGTAGCCGCAGTGCCACCACACCAGGAACTCGTACGGATCCACCGGCCAGCGCACATCCTGCTTGCCGTAGAAGCTTTCGAGCGCATCGAGGATGTCGTTGAGGCCTCGCAACTCGACAGCCCTCGCGCCTGCGGTACGGCGCGCGGCCGCGCCGTGTGAGCATCGAATTGAAGCGCTCGCCGGGCACGACCGCAAGCTGCGTCGTCGTCGCGCCGCACACCAGCGAGCGCGTCCGGCCGGGCGGCGATGCGCACGGGCGTACGTTACTTGTGCAGGTCGTCAATCCAGCGGACGAGCTGCGGAACCTCGACGGGGACGATGTCGAGATTGACGACCAGCCCCTTCTGTCCGCTGCGCGCGAGCACGCAATGCAGCTCGGCATCCTCGCTGGCGTTGATCTCCTGGTGCGGCACGAACGGGGGGACGTAGATGAAGTCACCCGGCTGCGCCTCCGCGACGAATTCGAGGTGATCGCCCCAGCGCATCCGCGCAATGCCGCGGACGACATAGATGACGCTCTCGAGACTGCCATGATGATGCGGGCCGGTCTTGGCATTGGCCTGGATGGTGACGGTTCCGGCCCATAACTTGGTGGCTCCGGTCTTTTCGGTCGTCACGGCAGCCCGACGATGCATGCCGAGCGTCTGCGCCGTCGCATCGTCCAACTCGTCCGAGCGGATAATTCTCACGCCGCGCGTGCGCCAGCGATCGACCTTGCGACTCACCGGCTGGCTCTCAGCAGCGCAAGGGGGTTGGGCTTTGCGTCGGCGACCTTGACCAGCGTGTTGCGGTCGCGGTGGAGGAAGGGCTCCTCGCGGCCCCGCACCGTGAGCATCGTATCGAGGACGTAGCTCCAGGTGCCGTCGGGGTTGAACACCACCTCGATACGGTACGACTCGGTGCGGAAGGCGTATTCGAGGAACGCGGTCGAGCAAATGCCGTACTCGGTCTCCCCGCGCCTCGCCGTGAGCACGAGCTCGGTCGCCTCGGGTCCCGCGTGTCCGGAGGCGATGGCCACCTGGCCGCGCGGAATGGTGAGTGTCTGAAGGACCAAGCCCGTCGCCGGCTCCCACAGCCAGTAGCCGACCTGGTCGTGAAAGGTCGCTTCCTCGTCGGTGGCGAGGATGCGGGTGTGATAGCGCAGGCCGTAGAACAGCTGCGGGCCGTTTGACTGCGCGTCAATCGGCTGCAGCTCGATCCGCTCGGTAAAGTCACGACGCTCCGGCCCGTCGGCCTTGGGATTGACGTCGACGCCTGCACGGCCCTCCCAGACGCCCGCGAGCCGGCGCAATGGGCCGAGATTGGCCAGCGTATCTGGATCGGTCTGCTGTTCGGTGAAGATGTCCTCGGGGAATGCAGTCATCGTTACGCTCGTGAAGGACCTGAGTAGTCTAATTCAATTCAGTACGTCGTCGGCCGCTCGCTCGAGATCTCGTCGGGACACCCACAGAGCGGATCAGGAGGCCGAGCGCTCGGGTTCGAGCGCAGCCCGTACGGTAGCGAGCGGCCAGCTCAGCGGGGCGATCCGTGGAATCATCCAGACCCAGCCGGCCAAGCCAAGCAGGCTCATGAACGCGGCGACAAAGAAGGCGACCTTGAAGTCGAGCACTCCCGCGACCGCGGGCGCAATCACACCGGCGAGATTGCCGACCGCATTCTGAATGCCGACCCAGCGACCGGAGGCACTCGGGCCGGCGAGAATCTGGGCGATGGCGAATATGCCGGGTGCGGAGATCCCGCTGAGGATCTGGTAGGCGAAGATGGCGGTGAACGCCCAGAGTGGGGAAGCCAGGGCGATACATAGCATGCAGGCAACTGAGCCGGCATGCGCGGCGACCATCACCGACTTGTACGGCATGTTGGCCCGCCCGGTGGCGGCAATGACCCGGTCGATCGCCCACCCGCCGAGCAGCGCGCTGACCGCGTTTACCAGGTAGGCGCTGCCGGCGAGGCTCGCCATAGTAGCGGTCGACAGTCCCCGCTCGCGCACCAGGTAGAACGGCAACCACGTCAGCATGAAGTAGAACACGTAGTTGGTGGAAAAGTGCCCGAGGCTCGCGCCCCAAAGGGACGTCTGTCGCAGCAGCATCGGCAGTGGCGGGCTATGCACGCCGTTTGCATCCAGCGCCGGCTGCGGCAGCCGGATCTGCGACCAGGGCAGCAACCACAGCAGCGACAGAGCCCCGAACACCCAGAAAGTCGTGCGCCAGCCGTAGTGCGCCATGAGCAGGCCGCCACCATACGTGCCCGCGGCCGGACCGAACAGATAAGCGCATCCGACGATACCGTTCGCGACACCGAGATTCCTGACAGGCACTGCCGTTGCCAGAAGCTTCGACATGCACGGGAAGCCGGCGCTTTCGCCGATCCCGAGCAGCAGGCGCAGCATCAGCAGAGCACCGAATGAGTGCGCGACTCCGACCAGCATGGTGGCGCACGCCCACAGCGCGAGGCCGCCCGCGAGAATTTTTCCGGCACCGTAGCGCTCGGCGAGCCATCCGGCCGGCAGCATCAGCGATGCGTAGGTCCAGAAGAAGGCGGAGAGCAACACACCGAGCTGCGGCTTCGAGAGGCCGAGCTCGCTCTGGATCAGGTGCGCCGCCGTTGGCACGGCGCCCCGATCGACGTAGTTGATGAAGAGCGCTACCGCGAGCAGTGCTACCAGGGACCAGCGACCGGCGGCGGTGAGGTCACCGTCCGCCCGCCGGTCAGGTCGCATAGTCGGCTTCGTCGCGATCCAGCAGCCGCTTGAGCGCGCGGAAATGTAGCTCCGCCCGGTCCTGGCCACCGACACTCTCGGCGTCACGGAATTGCGCAACTGTCGCTTTGACGATCGAGTCGGGCACGAGGTGCAGTGCCCGTCCGGTTGACAGAGCCAGCATCTGCACCTGGCAGGCCCGCTCGAAGAAGTACAACCGCTCGAATGCCTGGGCCACGGAGCGCCCGGTGACGAGCACACCGTGGTTGCGCAGTACCAGCACCGAGCGGTCACCGAGCGCGCGCGCCATGCGCTCGCCCTCGGCATAGTCGAGCGCAAGGCCGTTGTAGTCGGCGTAGGCGATATCGTCGAAGAACCCGAGTGCACTCTGCACGGCCATCGGCAGGCGCGGATCGTCGAGCGTCCCGAGCGCGGTTGCATGCGGCATGTGTGTGTGCAGCACGCAACGCGCATCGGGCTTCAAGCGATGCACGGGCAGATGGATATAAAGCGCCGTATCCTCTACAAGCCCCTGGCCGGCGACCACCGTGCCGCTGAAATCGAGTTCCAGCAGGTCGCTCGCTCTGACCTCTGCCCAGAGCAGCCCGAAAGGCGCGAGGTAGAACCGATCGGAGCGTCCTGGAACGATCATCGTCAGGTGGTTGTCGATGCCCTCGCTCAGGCCGAAGCGGTAGGCCAACCGATGGCACGCAGCGAGATCGACACGCGCGCTGCGCTCTGCCTCACCGCGCGGCCAAAGCGATTCCGGGGAAGCATTCATGGGCGGTCTCGCGTACGAAACAGGAGGGCGGCATCGAGTATCTCACACGGGAGAGCCAGAGCGCGGAGATCGGCGCTCTGCTGCACGGCAGCCCGTCGGAGAGCTCTCGGGCGATGGCAACGGCCGAAGGCACAACCTCCGGCCGTGCTTTCCTCTAGAACCGCAGTCCTACCCTGATCGGGATGAACTGCGTCTTCGAGCTGTAAGGCTCGAAGGCCAGGTAACGGGCGTCGATGAAGAGCGTGACCGGGTCCGAGAGCGCGAACTCGAAGCCGATACCCGCATTCCAGGACTTCACCCAGTCCGATGTGGTTTTCTGCACCGTGGTCACGACCGGAACCTCGCCCGGCGCGCAGAAGAAGAAGCCGCAGACGAGTCCCTGCTCATACTGGGTTTGCTTCAGCACGGTCTGCGTGCGGTACCAGCCGAAGCCGCCGAAGAAGTACTCCCTCGCATGAGGCGTCATCGGCAGATCGATTTCGGCGTCGGCATCACCTCCGTACACGTTCTGGTGTCCGAAAGTGATGTTGGAGCCTGCAGCTGCGAGCGCCTGGTTCGTGAGGTTGAAGGTGCTGTAGCTGCCATCCACGCGGAACCCAATTGGCACCGACGAGAACGGCATCCAGGTGATCCCCGCGCCGACGTTGCCACCATCCTTGAGCGTGTCCTTGAGTGAGCCTTCCGTAATCGTGTATCCGCCCTCGATCTGGAACCGGAACGGGTGGTACTGCAGAGTGTTCTTCTGCTGCGCAGTGCTCTGCTGCGCAGTGTTCTGCTGCGCCGATTTCGCCTGCGACTGCTGATAGGTCGGCAGTGGTGGCGGCGGCTGCTGATAGTTCGGCGGCGGCTGCTGATAGTTCGGTGGCGGCTGCTGATAGTTCGGTGGCGGCTGGTAGTAGGGGGGCGGCTCCTGTGCGACGGCCGCGCCAGATGCTGCAGCCATTACGGTGAGCGACCAGAAGAGTTTCGTGTCCATGTTGTCACCCTGACCATTCGGCGGGCCGCCGCGGACCCCACCGCGGAAGTACCCCTGCGCGCCCGACGTCGGCGCCGCCCGTAAACGCCCCGCGAAATTTCTTAAACGAAGCACTTTCACTGATGTTTACACAGCCACGGGGTTCCCGCGATACGGGGGATTTCACCGTACGTGGGTAGGTGTTCCCCTCGTTCTTCAGCTAAAGCTATTCCGTGTCCGCTCCGTCTGGCAAGGGCACCTCGTTACGTAAAATTCGCGGCGTTTCAGATTCATACCCATTTTCTGTGGCGCCTGTGTCGATGGAGCTGGCTGCTGGTAGTTCGGCGCGGGCTGCTGATAGTTCGGCGCGGGCTGCTGATAGCCCGGCGCGGGCTGCTGATAGTTCGGCGCGGGCTGCTGATAGCCCGGCGCGGGCTGCTGATAGCCCGGCGCGGGCTGGTGATAGTTCGGCGCGGGCTGCTGGTAGTTCGGCGCCGACTGCTGGTAGTTCGGCGCCGACTGCTGGTAGCTCGGCGACGGCTGCGGGTAGTTCGGCGCCGGCTGCGGGTAGCTCGGCGACGGCTGCGGGTAGTTCGGCGCCGACTGCTGGTAGCTCGGCGACGGCTGCGGGTAATTCGGCGGCGCCTGCTGGTACGTCGGGGACGGCGCATAGTTGGAAGGCGCCTGCTGAAGGCTCGGTAGGGCCTGCTGAAAATTTGGCTTGTTCAGCTGCGGATTCGCTGGAGCCGGATAGCCCGGGGCGGTCTGAATTGGTGCTGCTGGCTGGTACCCCGGAGGCGGCAACAGGTAATTCGGTGCCGGCTGTGGTGCGGGTGTATAGCTCGAAGGCTGCGGTCGATAGCTCGACGCCGGCTGCGTGGTGGTCGGCGAGTAATTGGGCAGCGCCTGGTAGTTCGACGATGGTGGCTGCTGGTAGCTCGGCGCTGCCTGCTGATAGGAGGGTTGCGACGTCGGGTAGCCCGGAGGCGGAGCCTGGTAGTTGGGCGCCGCCGTACGAGCGGGCTGCTGATAGGTCGGTTGCGACGGGTAGTTCGTGGCCGGCTGCTGATAACCAGGTTGCTGGTAGCCGGGCTGTTGGTAGTTCGGCTGCTGATAACCCGGCTGCTGAGAGCTCGACTGCGGCGCCTGATAGCTCGGCTGCGACTGGTAGTTGGTCGGCGGCTGCTGAGAATTCGTGGCCGGCTGCTGGTAGCTCGGCGGCGGCTGCTGATAGTTTGGTGGCGGCTGCTGGTAGTTCGGCGGTGGCTGCTGATAGCTTGGGGGCGGCGGCTGGTAGTTCGGCGCCGGCTGGTAACCCGACGGCTGTTGGGCTATGGCCGCGACTGTACCTGCGAGGGCCGCGAGCACCGCGAGGGTCGTGAAAGTCTTCGTAGCCATGAGTCTCCCCCTGACGGAGCCGGTCGCCATCATGCACAGACGGCGGCCACGCCCCCGGATTCCCAAAGTTGCGCTGCTGGGCCATGGCCGCACCCGAAGCGGTGAGCCATCGAGACACCGGCGTGCGATAGGCCGGTGAGAGTAGTCGCTGTGCGCACCATTGTTCGACCCCGTGCGCTCTTTATAGCCCTTCCCTGGGGTCTGCCCGCTGCAAGACCCCGAACCCTTCCCAACGAAGCATCTTCACGGATGTTTACACAGCCGTGCAATTCCTGCGATCGGGCGGCGGTGCTGCAATGCACAGTCGCCGTTCCCCGACCTCGGCCGGCTCCAAGGCAACGCCTACGATCAGGGCAGGCGTCACCGTCGGTCAGCCAGCGGGCGACTCAAAGGTCTTTCCCGGTTCGAGACTGAAGGTGGCCGCAAGCGCCCCGCCCGGGGTCTTGGCGCCGGCCTCGACCCGAACCGTACGCAGCTCGAGCCGGCCCCCCTGAAGCGCAATGTCGATGGTCTCGTTGCCGATCGCGCAGACTTGGCCGGGCTTGCCCGGGACGGCGGCGTACGTTCGTGTGCGGTGCCTGACGACGTCATAGATCCGTACCTGGCGGCCGCGGACGGTCGTCCAGGCGCCCGGCGAGGGATTACAGCCCCGAATGAGGTCATAGACCTGGTCGACGTGCGCGTGCCAATTGATCTGTGCCTCGGGATCGCGGCACCAGCCTTCGTAGCTTGCAAGCTCCTCGCGCTGCTCAGTTTCCCGATGACGCCCGCCCACGACGAGGTCGGCAGCCTCGAGGAGGGCATCGACGCCGCGTGGAAACAGGTGGTCGAAATAGACGCTGCCGAGCGTGTCATCCGGCCCGATGGGTACTGTCTTTTGCAGGATGATGGGGCCTTCGTCGAGCCCTTCCGTCGGACGGAAGATGGTAAGTCCAGTCTCGCGATCACCCTTGATGATTGGCCAGTTGATCGAGCTGGGCCCGCGATAGCGCGGCAGGAGCGACGGATGGTACTGAATGGTTCCATGCCTTGGGACGCTGAGGAAGCCGAGCGGCGCGAACTGCACCACGTAGGCCATCACGCTTAGATCGACGGCCAGGCTGCGCAGCGTTTGCGCAGCCGCCTCGCTGCGCAGCGATTCCAGCTGGAAGACCGGTAGGCCGCGTTCCTCGGCCGAGAGTCGCAGTGGATCGGGTTTTGCGCCGGGCTTTTCCGGCGCGCAGAACACGCCGGCAACCGTCGTGCCTCGCGCGACGAACGCTTCGAGCACGCTCTTGCCGAAAGCCTGCTGTCCGACGATCGCGAGGCGCATGCAGATTCCCAGGGTGGGCGGGCGCGCTGGCCCGGCAGCTCACACTACCGTCGGAGCCTTGCTGATTTCAAATGGATTTGTGCACGCTCTGCCAGCGCACTGCGGGCATCCTCGACGGCGTTGCGGCGCTTCAGGTGCTCTCTGGCCGCCTGCTGCGACGGAGCAGCGTCAGGGCGATGAGCGCAGAGGCCACCATCAGGAACAGGCTCACCGCATTGAGCACCGGTGTCGCACCCTCGCGCATGCGGCCGTACATCATGATCGTCAGCGGCGCGTCGCTGCCGACCAGCATGAGCGTCGTGTTGAAGTTCTCGAAGGACATGAGGAAGGCGATCGCCGCCGATCCGATCAGCGCCGGCCGCAGATACGGCAGCGTGATCGTCCAGAGCACGGCGGCCTGGGAGGCGCCGAGATTCAACGCGGCATCCTCGAGGGTGTGATCGAAGCGCTTCAGTCGTGCGCTGATGGTCAGCGTCGAGATGGCGACGATGTACGAGAACTGACCGGCGACCACCAGCGGCAGTCCCGGCCGCAGGAAATCCGCCTCGATGCCGAACAGGTCGCTGCACAGATCCGCCAGGCGGCTGGCGAATGCCAGGATCGAAATGCCGAGAATCACGCCGGGAATGACGAGCGGCGTGAGCATCAGCATCGCGAGGGCACCCTTGCCCGGAAACTGCGCGCGCTCCATGAGAAACGCGTTTGCCGTGCCCACCAGCACCGAGAGCGCTGTCACCCACACCGCCACGATAGTGCTGGTCCAGATGCTGCCGAGGAGCTCGGTATCGCGGAACAGACCGACACGCCCGCGCGCCTCGTTGCCGAGAAACCAGTCGAGCGTGAAGCCGCGCCAGGGAGGCGCAGGGTAGGGGGCGTTGTTGAAGGCGAAGACCGCGACCGTCACGAGCGGCAGGAAGAGGAAAATCAGGAATGCGCACACGTAGAGCGCGGTGGCGGCGCGCAGCCAGGCGGGCCGTGGGAGAGTCGCGATCATGCGCGGCGCATCACATCGCCAAAGCGCTGGCCGCTCACCTTGAGGCCGAGCCACACCATGGCACTCGACAGCGCGAGCAGCAGGAAGCCGAGCGCTGCCCCCTGCTCCCAGTTGAAGCGGGTGATGAACTGCGTGTAGATCTGCTCGGTGAACCACAGCGAGTTCTTTCCGCCGAGCAGCGTCGGCGTCAGGTAATTGCCGAGCGTCAGCATGAACACCACGATGCAGCCGGCGGTGATGCCGGGCGCAGCATGTGGGATCACGATCTCCCGCAGGATCGACCAGCCCTTGGCACCGAGATCGTAAGCTGCCTCGATGAGCGAGTTGTCGAGGCTCTCGAGGCTCCCGACCAGCGGTACCACCATGAAGAGGAGCGAGGTGTACACGAGACCGACGAGGATGGTGGCGTCGTGGTAGAGCAGCTCGACCGGCTCGGCCGTGAGCCGCAGATGCACGAGCAGCGCCGGCAGCACGCCGGACTCGCGCAGCAGGATCATCCATCCGAGCGTGCGCACCGTCTCGCTGACCCAGAAGGGAATCAGGCACACGAGCAGCAGCAGCGCACTCGTGCGGCCGCGTGCGAGTTTGGCGATGGTCCAGGCGATCGGAAACGCGACGAGGAAGGTCAGCGCCGTGGCGAGAGCCGAAAGGAGCGCGGTTCTCAGGAACACGTGCCAATAGAGCGGCTCGCTGAAGAACGTGCGGTACTGGGCGAGGCTCACGACGTACTGGCGCGGAGCGACACGTTCGCGAAACGAGAGCAGTGCCAGATCCACGTGCGGCAGGATGATCAGCAGCAGCAGCCACAGCAGCGCCGGTGCCAGCAGCAGCGCCAGCAGCAGGCGACGGGTGGTCGCGGCCGTGACTGTGGTGTCAGGCATGCGTACTGGCTGCGGCGAAGCAGATGGCGCGCTCTGCATCGAAGCTGAAACAGACCTGCGAGCCGACCTGCAGATCCGCGAACGCTCCCGTCTGCGGCAAGGCGACGCGCAGCTCGAGGCGGCTGCCTGGCTCGCGCAGCAGCACGACGGAATTGGCACCGTCGAAGAGCACGCCGGTCACTTCGCCACGATGCGCCTGATGCCCCCGGGGCAGCTCGGCGGGCGTGCGGGCGAGCGTCGCTGCCTCGGGCCTGACGAAGGCCTCGACCTCGGCTCCTGGGACGATGCTGCCGTGCCGCCGTGCGCGCAGCACCCAGCCCTCGCGCGTGCTCATGTCGACGTAGATCCCATCGACCGTGAGCGCCGTGCCGGCGAGGCGGTTGCTCGCGCCGACGAAGCCGGCGACGAACGCGGTGGCCGGCGCGTAGTAGAGCTCCTGCGGCGTGCCGAGCTGCTCGAAACGGCCATGATTCATCACGCCGACATGATCGGAGAGCACCAGCGCTTCGGACTGATCATGTGTGATGTAGACGAACGTGGTACCGAACGCGCTCTGCAACTGCTTGAGCTCGAGCTTCATGTGTTCACGCAGCTTCAGATCGAGCGCGCCCAGGGGCTCATCGAGCAGTAGCAGTGTCGGCTCGAGCACCATGCTGCGCGCGATCGCGACGCGCTGGCGCTGACCGCCTGAGAGCTCCTCGGTACGTTTGCCCGCGGCGCCCGCCAGTCCGACCCGCTCGAGCATCGCCTCGGCGCGGCGTAGCCGCTCGGCACGGCCGACGCCGCGCCGGGCGAGTCCGAATGCCACGTTCTCACCCACCGACATCATCGGAAACAGCGCGAGGTGTTGAAAGACCATGTTGACGGGGCGCTTGTTGGGAGGCACCTGTGCCATGCTGCGCCCGCCGATGGCGATGTCGCCGCCATCGGGTTGAATGAAACCTGCAATCATGCGCAGCAGCGTCGTCTTGCCGCACCCGGACGGGCCAAGGATCGAGAAGAAGCTGCCGCGCTGAACGGCGAACGATACGTCGTTCACGGCCACGTGAGTGGCGAAACGCTTCACGAGCCCCCGCACCTCAAGATCGGGTGTCGCCGGCGGTGGCACGCTGGTGGGCAAGCTCAATCGGCGGCCTTGACGCGATCGAGCACCGCGCCCTCGATCTCCTCGAGACCGGGCGGTATTGCGGGGTACCAGCGGATGTTCTTCAGGCCGTCGGGGAAGGTCGCGGCGAACTGCGCGCGCACCCGCGGGTCCATGAGCTGGTCGGCTCCCTTGGCGGCGCTGAAGTTGCCGATGGACTTCGCGACCCGCGCAGCCATCTCGGGGCGCATCACGAAGTTTATCCAGGCGTAGGCGCCCGCATCGTTGCGGCCGCGGGCCGGCAACGCGAAGGTGTCCATCCAGGCGATGGCACCCGAGCGCGGGTTGATGAAGTGGATGTCGGGATTCTCGCGATTGAGCAACCATCCGCCCGAGTCCCACATCATCGCCGCCCACACTTCGCCCGAGCGCATGCCATTCAGCAACTGGTCCTTGTTGTCGTAGAAGAAGCGGAAGTTTGCCTTACAGGCGGTGAGCGTGCGGCCGACCTCGTCCATCAGCGCGCTGTAGGCCTTGGTGTTGCCGTAGAGCGCGAAGGGATCCTTCCCCAGGGCGAAGGCGAACGCCATGAGCGTCGGACGCTTGAGTCGCACTGCCGTGCGGCCGCGCAGCTCGGGCTTGCACAGGTCGCGGTAGTCGCTGATCGTGGTGCGCTTCGAGTTATAGACCAGGCCCTCCGTGCCCCACACGTAAGGCAGGCCGTAGAGCTTGCCATCGAGCGTCGCGTTCTTCTTCACCGTCTCGAGCAGCTCGGGTACGAATTCCTCGAGCCGCACCTTGCCGGTATCGAGCGGCTTATAGATGCGGAACTCCTGCTGCGCGCCGAAGATCCGGTCCTGGGACGGCTGGGCCAGGTCGAATCCCGCGCCGCCGGTGGCGCGCAGCTTCGAGATCATTTCCTCGTTGTTCGACAGCGTGACCTGCACCTGGATGCCGGTTTCGTTCTTGAACGCGGCAATGACGTCGGCGGGCACGTAGTCGGCCCAGCTGATGATTCGCAACACCTTGCTGTCATCAGCGCGCGCGAGCGGTGCGGCGAGCATGGCGAGTGCCGCGAGCACCGAGAGCGGCGCGGCTGCGCGCCATCGATGGGAGGCGGAGATCATGTGCCGCGTGCCTTTCTGCGCGATCGCCGTGTCACGTTGACAGGCTAGTTTTTGGCGCGATAGTCTCAATGCGACTCTAATATCACAAGCGGACCTCAACTCGGAATACGGCTGCGGGTACGTGCCCTCATGTTTGACCTGCAGGGTCACCGCGGCGCGCGGGGTCTGTGGCCCGAAAACACCCTGGCGGGGTTTACCCATGCAATGGAGCTCGGCGTCAGCGCCCTCGAGCTCGATTGCGTGGTGACCCGCGATGGGGTGGTCGTGGTCACGCATGATCCGGAGCTCAACCCCGACTGTACCCGCGACGCGCGCGGGCGTTTCCTGACCGAAGCCGGTCCCCCCGTCAACAGCCTGACCTACGAGGAGCTCGGATCCTACGACGTGGGACGGCTGCGACCGGGAAGCGCGTACGCCGCGCGCTTCCCGCAGCAGCAGCCGGTCGACGGGCAGCGCATACCGCGCCTCGCAGACGTGCTCACGCTGGTACGCACCCGTGGCCGCGGCCGGGTACGTGTGGCCATCGAGGTGAAGACCTTTCCAGAGCAGCCGCACCGGGCACCCGCGCCCGAGGCGTTCGCGCGGGCCCTGCAGCTCGATGTGGAGCGCACCGGCACTGCCGCGCTCGTCACCGTGCTCGCCTTCGACTGGCGGGTGCTGCGCGCCATGCAGCAGCTCATGCGGCAGATCGCAACCGCCGCCCTCACCGATGAGCAGCCTGGTGAGGACACCGTGCGCCTCGGCGCGCCGCGCCCCTCCCCGTGGCTCGGCGGTCTGGACCCCGCCGACTTCGACAGCTCGATCGCCCGGCTCGTCAAGGCCTCGGGGGCCGGTACCTGGGGTCCTGACTACCTGGATCTCGATGCGCTGCGGGTCGAGCAGGCGCACGCCCTCGGGCTGCGCGTCGTTCCCTGGACCGTCAACGAGACCGCGGACATGGAGCGACTGCTCGAGTTTGGTGTCGACGGCATGATCACCGATCGACCCGACGTGCTGCGCGCGCTCCTCGAGAAAAAGGGCATTGCGGTTCCGCCGCGCACGGCTGACCATTCCTGAGATGAACGAGCCTGCGATCCTGGTCATCGACGGCAACCGTGCCAGCACGCGTGCGCAGCAGGTGGCCACGGGCGGGCAGCCCTCGGGCGAAGGCTACGCGCAGGTGTTGCAGAGCCTCGCGGCGGTTCGCTGCGATATCGTGCGGCCTGCCGACGGGGAGGTGCAGTTCGCCACCGGCAGCGGCATTACCAGCTACGACGGCGTGGCGATCACGGGCTCGGCGCTGAACGTCTACGACGGTGGCGCGCACATCGAGCGCCAGGTCACCCTGGCGCGCGCGGTGCTCGAGGCCGGTGTGCCGTCGTTCGGCAGCTGCTGGGGATTGCAACTGGCGGTGTGCGCCGCGGGCGGGCGTGTCCGCCGCAATCCGCGCGGGCGCGAGTTCGGGTTCGCGCGACGCATCGAGCTCGCCGTGCAGGGTCGGGGGCACCCGATGTTCACGGGCAAGCCGGCGGTGTTCGAGGCGATCACGGTGCACCGCGACGAGGTGGAGCAGCTGCCCGAGGGGGCTGTGGTATTGGCGTGCAACGACATGGGGGTGCAAGCCCTCGAGCTGCGGTGGGGTGCCGGCAGCTTCTGGGGCGTGCAGTACCACCCCGAGTACACCTTCGCGGAAGTTGCGGCCACGGCTCTGCGCTACGGTCCGGCACTGATCGAGGAGCAGCTGTTCGCCGACCGCGCCGAGCTCGAGGCGTTCGTCGCTGACCTGCGCGCTCTGATGCACGATCCGCGCGATCGCCGGCTGACGTGGAAGCATGGCCTGGGGCCTGCCGTGCAGGACGAATCGTGCAGACTCGCGGAGCTGCGCAACTGGGTGGAGCTCAAAGTCCTGCCGTACGCGCGCGCCCGCCGCTGACCGCGCCGCGCCGCCGATGAGCTTCACCGAACATCCCGACTGCCCCCGAGCGCTGAGACTCGCCGCGCAACTGGCCGACGCGGCGCGCGCCATTACCCTCGAGTACTTCCGCCGCTCAATCGATGTCGAGCGCAAGCCCGACGGTAGCCCGGTCACCATCGCCGATCGCGCCATCGAGACGGAAATGCGCCGCCTGATCCACGCGACCTTTCCCGGACATGCCGTGCGGGGCGAGGAGTTCGCTGCAGAAGAAGGCAGTGGCGAGTTCACCTGGGTGCTCGACCCGATCGATGGGACCAAGAGTTTCATTTCCGGATTCCCGCTGTTCGGCTCGCTGATCGGGCTGATGCAGAACGGCCGGCCGGTCCTCGGCGTGATCGAGGCGCCGGCGCTCGCCGAGCGCTGGGTTGGCTGCGAGGGACGTCCGACGCTCTTCAATGACCAGCCGGTGAGAACCAGCGCGTGCCGCTCGATCTGCCGCGCGGTGGTCTACACGACCACCGCCGAGACCTTCAACGCTGAGGAACGACGGCGCTTCGAGAGCCTGAGCTCACGCGCGGCGCTGCGCCGCTTTGGCGGGGATTGCTACCTCTACGGGATGCTCGCCGGCGGGTACTGCGATCTCGTCATCGAGGTGCAGCTGAAGCCGCACGATTTCATCGCTGCGATTCCCATCATCGAGGGGGCCGGCGGGCGAATGACCGACTGGCGCGGTGCACCGCTCGGCAGCGCGTCCGACGGACGCGTCGTGGCCGCCGCCACCTCCGAGCTGTGGCAGCAGGCGGTCGAAGAGCTCGGCCGTCTCTGAGCCGACAGCCGCCGCTTGCTCAGCTCGTCTGCGGCAGCTCTAGGCGCTTGCGCGCCTCGGCGGAGGACTCCGCGTGAGCGCCGAGCATCCGCACGATAGCTACCGCGCGCTCGACGAGCTGCGCGTTGCTCGCGGGCACGCCCTTCTCCAGGTACAGGTTGTCCTCGAGCCCCACCCGGACGTTGCCGCCGAGCAGCACGGCCTGAGCGACCATCGGCATCTGCATGCGGCCGACGCCGAAGGCCGACCACAGCACACCCGGGGGGAGCGCATCACGCATCGCCTGCATGGCTTCGGTAGTTGCGGGCGCACCGTAGCGGATTCCGAGACACAGTTGGAACAGGGCGGGTGGCCCGATGAGCCCTTCGGCGATCAGCTGCTTCGCGAGCTCGATGTGTCCGAGTTCGAAGACCTCGATCTCAGGCCGCACACCGCGGTTGCGAAACTCCTGAGCCATGGCGCGCAGGTAGCGCGGTGTCGTGCCGTAGAGTGCCTCATCGAAGTTGAGCGAACCGCAGTCGAGGCTGCCGATCTCGGGGCGCAGCGCGCTGATATGGGCCATGCGCTCCTGCGGACCGACGAAATCCGTGCCGGCGGCGAACTTAAGCGGCGCATCGTCCGGCCCGAGCAACAGATCGCCGCCCATCCCACCCGTCAGGTTGATGATGACCTCGTCGTTGCGGGCCCGGATGCGCTCGAAGACCTCGCGAAAGAGTGCCGCGTCCCGGCTCGGGGCACCCGTTGCCGGGTCGCGCACGTGAACGTGCACGATCGCGGCGCCCGCCGCGTGCGCCTCGAGCGCCGCGGCGGCGATCTGCTCGGGACTCACGGGAACTTTGGGACTTTTTCTGACCGTGTCGCCCGAGCCGGTGACGGCGCAGGTGATGAAGACGGATGTGGAGATCACGGCTGCCCCTCGAGACGGACACTCAATCCGGTGTGATGGCGGCAAGCATAGCGCCAAAGCAATGACGCACGCGCGAGCCCCAAAGCGCTGCCCACACGCGCGAGCGGCGAGGCGCTGCGGGCGCAAGCTATGAACAGCTGTATATTGCGGGCTGCTCCAACGAAGGGTGCTCTCCTCACATGACAACGAGTCGCGCGATTGGGTGGGGAATGGGGACGCTGCCCCGCATCGTGCGGGGCGAGGGCAGCTACGTCTACGACGCCGACGGGCGGCGCTACCTGGACGGCTCGGGAGGTCCGGCGGCGTTCAGCATCGGTCACGGCAATCGCGAGGTCAACGCGGCGATCGGTGCGCAGCTTGCGCAGGTGGCGTGCGGCTATCGGTACCTGTTCACCAGTGAGCCCCTCGAGGAGCTGACGAACCTGCTGCTGCGCCAGTGCGGCCCGGCGTTCGCCCACGTCGTGTACTCCTGCAGTGGCTCGGAGGCGATGGAGTCGGCGATGAAGGTGGCGCTGCAGTACTGGGACGCCCGCGGGCTGCCCGGGAAGAAGCGCTTCATTGCCCGCGAGCGCTCCTACCACGGCAATACGCTCGGCGCTCTGTCGCTGTCGGGCTTTCTCGAGCGGCGGCGACCGTTCGAAGGAAGCCTGCTCGACGTGTCGTTCGTGTCCGCCGCCAACGCCTATCGTCCTTTGCGCGGCCTGCCGGCGAGCGAGCTCGCCGCGGCTCTCGCCGAGGAGCTCGATGCGCGCATCAGGCAACTCGGCCCGGAGCGTGTAGCGGCGTTCGCCTTCGAGCCGGTCGTCGGGGCCGCCGGCGGGGCCGTGCCGCCTCCTGAGGGCTACGCGCGCGCGATCCGGGCGGTCTGTGACCGGCACGATGTGCTGCTGATCGCGGACGAGGTGATGTGTGGCGCGGGTCGGTGCGGCACGTGGCGCGCGCTCGAGCACGATGGGATCGTGCCCGACATCATGGCAGTCGGTAAGGGGCTCGCCGGCGGCTATATCCCGCTCGCCGCGACCATCGTCCGCCGGGAGCTCGGCGACACGATCCACTCCGAGCACGGCGCGATCCTCACCGGACACACCTACTCGGGGCACACGGCGGCGTGCGCCGCGGCTCTTGCGGTTCAGGGCATCATCGAGCGCGAGTCGCTGGTGGCACGGGTGCGCAGCCGCGGCGAGCCCCTGCGTCGCGAGCTGCACCAGGCGCTCGAGGGATTCGCGGAGGTCGGCGACGTACGCGGACGGGGCTTCCTGATCGGCGTCGAGTTCGTCCGTGACCGCAGCAGCCGGGAGCCGTTTCCGGCGGCGCGTGCTCTGAGCCATGTGATCGGCCGCGAAGCGCTGGCGGACGGACTGATCTGCTATCCCTGTGCCGGCAATGTCGGCGGAGTGAAGGGGGACACGATCATCATCGCGCCCCCCTACAATGCGAGCGAGAACGAGCTCGCAGAGCTCATCGACAGATTCACCCGTGCGGTCGCGCGCGGGCTTGCGGCGTGATGGCCTCGCCCGTGACGAGCGTCAGCCGCCGAGCGAGAGATCGCCCGTGACCGCCGCGCGGAAGATGCGGGTGTAGCCGGTGGCGTCGGTCGGGAGCGGATTGCCGGCGGCGCACGGATCGTGCGCGGCTTCCTTCCCGATGGTCTCGGGATTCGCCAGCGTGACGCCGAGGTCCGCGAGCGAGTTTGGAATGCCCAAGCGGCGGCGAAAGCCGAGCAGCCAGTCGAAGAGCGCTGCGAACGGCTCACCGGGCAGGCTCAACGTCCGGGCGATCACCGCGAGGCGCGGCTCGATCGCCGTGCGGTTGTGCACGAGAAGATAGGGGAGCAGCACTGCATTTGTGAGGCCGTGATGCGTGTTGAAGTGGGCGCCCACCGGATGGGCGATGGCATGCACGCCTCCGAGTCCCTTTTGAAACGCCGTCGCCCCCATGCTCGCAGCAGCCAGCATGCGCGAGCGGGCCTCGAGATCGCTGCCGTCGTCGTAGGCGCGCGGCAGATAGGTCTGGATGAGCCGCAGCCCCTCGAGCGCAATGCCGTCGGCCATCGGGTGGAACCCCGGCGCGCAGAATGCCTCGAAGCAGTGTGCAAACGCGTCCATGCCGGTGGCCGCGGTGATCTTCGGCGGCAGGCCGACGGTGAGCTCCGGGTCGCTGATGACGACACCGGGCATCATCTGCGGGTGAAAGATGATCTTCTTCTGCTGCGTGGCCTCGTTGATGACCACCCCCGCGCGCCCCACCTCCGAGCCGGTACCCGCGGTGGTCGGCACCGCAACGATCGGCGCGATACCCTTGCGGTCCGCGCGTCTCCACCAGTCGCCGACGTCCTCGAAATCCCAGAGCGGCCGCGTTTGCCCGGACATGAAGGCGATCACCTTGCCAGCGTCGAGCGCCGAGCCGCCACCGAAGGCGATCACTCCGTCGTAAGCGCCCGGCCGATAGACGGTCAGACCGTCCTCGATGTTGCCCGCGACCGGATTGCCGCGCACGCCTGCGTAGAGGCCGGTATCGGGGACGAGCGAGAGCGCGTTGCGCACCATCGGTGCATCGCGCAGGCCTTCGTCGGTTACGAGCAGCGGCCGCTTGATCCCGAGCCGCTCGCAGGCCGCGGGCAGTTCCTTGATCCGACCCGGGCCCGCCCACACGGTCGTCGGATAGCTCCAATTCGCCTTGAGAGGTACGTTCACGTCGTCACCCGCAGATGGAAGGATTTTGGCCTTGTCAGGTGCTCGTAACCGACGACCGAGAGCGTGCAGCCGCGCCCCGAGTCCTTGACCCCCACCCAGGCAAGCGCCGGGTCGAGATAGTCGCAGCGGTTCATGAAGAACGTGCCGGTCTCGAGCTGCGCGCCGAGCTCGAGGGCGGCCGCCTCGTCGCGTGTCCATACCGCCGCGGTGAGACCGAACCGGCTGTCGTTCATATGCGCCACGGCTTCGGCATCATTGCGCACCCGCATGACACCGGCCACCGGTCCGAAGATCTCCTCGCGCATCACGCAGGAGGCGGGTGGCGCATCGAGCAGCAGCAGCGGCGCGAGATACGCCGTGCCCGCTCTGCTCTCGGGGAACTCGCGCTCCTCGATGGCCGCTCGCGCGCCGGCTTGCACCGTGGCCGCGATCTGTGCGCGCACCGTGTCTGCCGCGGCGCTGCGCACGAGCGGACCG
Organism: Steroidobacteraceae bacterium; assembly: GCA_035621995.1. Classification (GTDB taxonomy): domain Bacteria; phylum Pseudomonadota; class Gammaproteobacteria; order Steroidobacterales; family Steroidobacteraceae; genus 13-2-20CM-66-19. The sequence continues at coordinate 49,740 of DASPWF010000008.1, read as the reverse complement.
AGCGTGGTCTGGGGGTCGAGCGGGTTGCCGAGCCGGTAGCGGCGGATCAGCTCCGTGCAGCCGCGCGTGAAGGGCTCGTAGACGCTTTCGTGTACATAGATGCGCTGCAGCCCGCAGCAGGACTGGCCGGAATTGAAGTACGCACCGTCGACGATGTTTTCGATGGCGTGCGGCAGGTCGGCATCCTCGCGCACGTAGACCGGATCACACCCGCCGAGCTCGAGCCCGACGCCAATGAAGCGCTCGGCGGCAGCGCGCTGCACGGCGTGGCCAGCGGCAACGGAGCCCGTGAAGGCGACAAAGTCGACGCGCCTGTCGCGGATCACGGCTTCGGTGTCCGCGTGCGAAAGATGCAGCACCTGGAACACCGAAGCGGGTAGCCCCGCGGCGTTGAAGCACTCGGCGAAGGTCTCCGCGCAGAGCGGCGTCTGGGCCGAGTGCTTGAGCACCACGGCATTGCCGGCCAGGAGCGCCGGTACCACGCTGTTGACCGCGATCAGATAGGGGTAATTCCAGGCTGCCACCGTGAACACCACCCCGAGCGGTTCGCGGCGAATGAAGCGGCGAAAGCCCGGCTTGGGCCCCGCGTCGACGTCGGCGAGCGCGGCCGCGGCGATGCGGGTCATGTGACGGGCGCGCTCGAGCGTGCCGCGCACCTCGCTCGGGGCGAAGCGGATCGGGCGGCCCATCTGCCAGCTGAGCTCGGTGGCGATCTGCGCGCCGCGCCCCTCGAACTCGCGGCAGAAGCGCTCCATGATCGCCGCGCGCTCAGCGAGCGGCACCGTGCACCACTCGCGCTGCGCCAGCCGCGCGCTGTCAAGCGCCGCCTCGATCTGCGCCACGGTGGCGGCCGTGCGCTCGGCGTACACGCTGCCATCGACAGGGGAGATGGTCGTGAGCTTCATCAGATGATCTGCATGCAGAGAACTCCTGGAACGACTCAACGCGCCGGGCTCGGCCACGACGGTTCTTTGCGATGCATCATGTTAGCCCGACACGCTGCTTCGCCGGTATGCGGCCTTCTCGAGCCACGCCGGGTTGATCTCCGCGCCCCAGCCGGGAGCGGACGGAATGGTGACGTGGCCGTCGACAACCGCATACGGGTCGTTGCGGAACAGTCCCTGCTGGCAGGGATAATAATCCGCGCCCTCGATCGAGAGCTCGAGGTACTTGCCGGGGTTCGCTATGGCGCCGAGCAGGTGCATCGTGCACAGCGTGACCAGCGACAGGTTGGCACTGTGCGGCGTGCACGGCAGGCCTGCTGCCGCCGCCATGCGCACCACGTGGAGCGTGCGCGACAGGCCGCCCATGTACATGACGTCCGGCTGGACGATGTCGACTGCGCGCATCGCGATCATGCGCTCCCAGGTGGCGAGGTCCCAATCCTGCTCACCGCCGGTGACGTCGATGTCGAGCGCATCGGTAACGAGCTTGGTTTCCGCCAGCTTCCAGTACGGGCAGGGCTCCTCGTAATGGCTGATGCCCTCGGCCTCGAGCAGCCGCCCGACTTCGATGGCGCGTCGTGGTGAGAAGCCGCTGTTTGCATCGACGAGCTTCGCGACACCGGGCCCGAGCGCGCGCGCCACTTCCGGCACGATCGCCTCGGTGCGGCCCGGCCATTCGTCGACGTCGTGCCCGCACTCAGCCGCCACGCGCCACTTGAAGGCGTCGAATCCCAGCGTATCGCGCAGCCGCACCAACCGGCGGGCCTCATCCGCGGGCTGAATGTCGCGGCGCATGGAGGAGGCGTAGGCGCGCAGCTTTTTGGGTCGGCCGCCGAGCAGCTCGACCACCGGCTTGCCTTCGAGCTTGCCGCGCAGGTCCCAGAGCGCGGTGTCGAGTCCGGCGAGCGCGCGGCAGCGGTAGCTGCCGGGAAACTTGTGCTCGCGCTCCTCGATGCGTGCGATGAGCGCATCGATGGCGAGCGCTTCGGCACCGAGCGCCCAGGGTGCCACCTGGCGGTGAAAAATGCTCGCCGTGATGTCGGCGTTGTAGGTGGAGGTCTGACCCCAGCCAACGGCACCGCTGTCGGCGGTGACGCGGACGAAACACACAAACTGGTCGCAGAAGGTCTCGAGGCTTGTAATTTTCATGTGGCAGTTTCGGCTGCGGGCGCGGCGGTCTCCTTGGCGTTCAGGACGTACAGCAGGCAGGCGCCGACAGCGGCGAGTGCGCTCACCGCTGCGAGCGCGAGGAACATGCCGCCCCAGCCGAAGCGCACGGAGAGCCAGGCCATGACCGTCCCGGCGGCCACCCCACCGAGGTAGCCGGTGCCGTCCACCATGCCGGAAGCGGCGGCGGCGGCCTGCTTGCCGCCGAAGTCGAGGGCGAAGGCGCCGGGCAGAAAGGAGTAGGGGCCGAGCAGGCAGAAGCCTGCTATCCCGGTCATGGTGACCGGCCACACGCCGCCAGCGGCACCCTGTGGCACGGTGTTGAGCACGAACATCGCCACCGTGGTGGCGGTCAGTCCCACGACGAGCAGCAGCGCGCGGGCATTGGGACCGAGGCGATCGCTCGACCAGCCGGCGAGCAGCACCGAGATCGCACCGGCCGCCGGGAAGATTGCCGACAGCGCGGCCGCGCGGCTGACGCTGAAATGGCCGAAGTCGTGCAGGTACTGCGGCGTCCAGGTATTGAAGGTCTCACGCACCATGGTGGTCGCGAAGGCGAGCAGGCACACCGTGAGGAAGGCTCGGCTGCGCAGCAACGGCAGCAAACGCTCGAGGAAACTGCGCGGCGTCGCCGCGGCGCCGCAGAACACGTTGCGCGGATTCACCGCAGGTTCCGCGTGACCCTCCTCGATGCGCGACTCGCGCAGGAACAGCAGGTTGCACACGAACATGAAGCACGCCACGGCGGCGCCGAAGACGAATAGCCCGCGCCAGCCGACGCCGCGCTCGAGCAGAAAGCTCATGCTCTGGCGTGCGGCCGCATCTCCGACCAGGTAACTGCAGGTGAGCACTGCGGCGACGGTGCCGTAGCGCGAGTAGCTGAACCACTTGGAGGACACCTTCACGAGCGCCGACCAGCCGATGGACTGCGACACACGGTTGCCGACCCAGGCGAGCGTGAAGACCGGCAGCACCGAGCTCGAGGCGAACAGCAGCGTAAAAAGCGTGGCGCCGCCGGTGGCGATGAGGAGATTGCGCTTGCCGCCCCAATAGTCCCCGAGCCCGGTCAGGAACCACTTGCCGAGCGCGTAGGCGAACACACCGAGGGAGGCCATCGAGCCGATGCTGACGATGGCGTCGCCGTGACTGATGCCGCGCCGCCCAAGCTCATCGACCAGCAGCGGCGTCGCCACCGACAGGTCGGAGCGGCAGAAGTAGCAGGACGCATAGCCGAAGAACAGCAGCAGCACCGTGCGGCATTGCGAGATGCGCAGCTCGCGCACCCCGGGCACGCGCCCGGCGGCGGCCGGTGCGACTATGCTGGCCACGGCAGCGAATAGGTTTTGAGGTTGGTGAAGCTGCGGATGGCTTCCTGGACGCCCTCCTTGTAGCCGAGGCCCGAGTCCTTGATGCCGCCGAAGGGCGTGAGCTCGAGGCGATAGCCGGGAACCTCGCGCACGTTGACGGTGCCGACGTTGAGCTCGGCGACGAAACGCGTGATGTAGTCGAGCCGGTTGGTGCATACCGCGGACGACAGGCCGTAGACGGTGGAGTTCGCGATGCGGATTGCGTCCTCGAGGGTACGGAACGTCATGACGGGAGACACCGGCCCGAAGGTCTCCTGTTTCACGAGCAGCATCTGCGGCTGTACCCGGTCGAGGAGCGTCGGCGAGTAGAGTGCGCCGTTACGGATGTTGCCATAGAGCAGGCGCGCGCCGTGCGCGACGGCGTCGTTCACCCGTTCCTCGAACGAGCGTGCCGCGGCCTCATCGATCACCGTGCCCATGTCGGTTGCCGGATCCATGGGATCGCCGTAGCGGACGGCGCGTGTCTTCTCGAGCAGCAGCTCGACGAAACGATCCGCCACCGATTCCTGCACCAGCATGCGCTTGATCGCCGTGCAGCGCTGCCCGGAGTTCTTGTACGAACCGAGGGCCGCGAGCGTCGCGGCCTCCTCGAGATCCGCATCCTCCATAACGATGATAGGATCGTTGCCGCCGAGCTCGAGTACCTGGCGCTTGTAGACCGCCTTGGCGGCGATGTATTTACCGACGGCGACCCCGCCGGTGAACGTGATCAGGTCGATGTCGGGGTGCGTGAGCATCTCGTCCGCGATCTCGCGCGGATCGCCGGTGAGCACGCTGAACATCTCCGGCGGCAGGCCCGCTTCGTAGAGAATGTCCGCGAGCAGGAGCGCGCTGAGCGGCGTCTTCTCCGAGGGCTTGAGCACCATGCGGTTGTTGCTCGCGATGCTGGGTGCGACCTTGTGCGCCACTTGGTTGAGCGGGTGGTTGAAGGGAGTGATGGCGCAGATCACCCCGAGCAGCGGCTCGCGCAGCGTGTACACCTTGCGCCGCTTGCCGTGTGCCGTGAGGTCGCAGGAGAAGATCTGTCCGTCGTCCTGCAGCGCCGCATTGCCGGCGAACACGAAGACGTCGCAGGCGCGACCCACCTCATGGAGCGAATCCTTCTTGCACAGGCCGCTCTCGGCGGTAATGAGGTTGGCGAACTCCTCGGTCCGCGCGCGCAGCGCCGCGGCGGCCTGGTAGCAGATACGGGAGCGCTCGTAGCGGGTGAGGCGCGGGCGGTAGGCGCGCGCCAGCGCGATGGCCCGACGCACGTCCTCGATCGCGGCTTGCGCGACCGTACCGACGAGTGCGCGTGTGTAGGGGTTGAAGACCTCCCTCGAGCGCTCGGTGGCGACGCGCGCGCCGCCGATGCGCAGCGTCTCGTTGCGTACGCCGTCGCTGCGGGTGCTCGCGGCAGCGCGCTCCGGAGCGCTAGGCGGCATGGTTCAGCACCCAATCGAAGGCATCGAAGTTGCGCCAGCGGCGATTGTCATCAAGATTTGCGCTGCGGCGGTTCATGACGAGCGGCACCTGCTGCTCCGAGAGCCCGCCATGCGAGCGCAGGGGCGCATCGAGTCCCGAGAGATCGTGCTTGGCGGCGGCACCCCCGATCACCACGCTACGCTCACCGATGACTACGAGATCGCCGATGCGATCGCTCGGCAGCTCGAAGCGGCGCGCGGCGTCGGCGCGGGTGAGCACCGTCTCGATGCCGCGCAGCGCCGCGATGCGCGCTGCGAGACCGGCGGCGGCGGCATCGGCGGGCAGGTACACCGTGGCGTACGAGCCGAGCGCGCCGTGGTGGACCACGTAGGGGTCGGTGATCGGCAGGATGACCCGCGTGCGGGCGGCACCGAGCCAGCCATCCAGCACGTCCTGCAGGTAGATGACGTTGGGACTCGCGTCGAGTCGCGTCTTGGCGTTCATGCCGTGATCGGCGGTGATGGCGATGGCGCACCCGGCGTCCTCGAGTGCCGCGAGGTGGCGGTCCATCATGTGATAGAACGCGTTGGCTTCGGGCGAGCCCGGAGCGTGCTTGTGCTGCACGTAGTCGGTGGTGGAGAGATACATGACGTCGGCGGCGCGCGCCTGCATGAGCTTCACACCCGCGGCGAACACGAACTCGGAGAGCTCGGCGCTGTAAACGCTCGGCAGCGGCATACCGACGAGCGCGAGCACCGACTCGATACCATGCTCGCCGAGCGTCACCTGGTCGGCCTTTTCGGCGGAGAAGCACACGCCCCGCAGGCGATGCCCGAGGAGCTTGCGCAGCTTGTCCTTCGCCGTCACCACGGCCACCTTGCAGCCCGCCTCGGCGAGCGCGGCGAGCAGCGTCGGGGCGCGCAGCCACTTCGGGTCGTTCATCATCACCTCGGCGCCGCTCTCGGTGTCGTACAGGTAGTTTCCGCAGATCCCGTGTACGGCCGGTGGCACTCCGGTGACGATCGAAAGATTGTTCGGGTTGGTGAAACTTGGGATGACGCAGTCGGCGATCACGGCCGTTCCCTGCGCGAGCACCCGCTTCATCCACGGCATCTTGCCTGCGGCGATCGCCTGGGCGATGTAGTCCGGCTCGCAGCCATCGACACACACCACGACCGAGGGGCGCTCGGGCAGGCGGTAGCTGCGGCCGTTTACTTCGATGCGGCTCATGGAGCACCTCCCTCGAGCTTCAGGCGGCGGCCCGCATCTCAGCCAGCACCTGGCCGACGGCCTCGACTGCGCCGCCGATACCCCGCTCGCCGAGCTGCCCCATGCAGCCGACGCGGAAGGTCTCGAGTGTGGTGAGCTTGCCCGGATAGAGGATATAGCCGCGCGCCTTGACCGCGTCGTAGAAGCTCTGGAAGTTGTAGCGCGGGCTGTCGGGCGCGTAGAACGTCACGATGATCGGCGCCTGAATCGCCGCCGGCAGGAAGCTGCGTAGTCCGAGCTTCGTCATACCCTCGAGCAGCGTGCGGCAGTTGCGCGCGTAGCGCGCACCGCGCGCGGCGCGGCCGCCTTCCTCCAGGTACTGCGCGATGGCCGAGTCGAACGCGGCCACGACGTGCGTCGGTGGCGTGTAACGCCACTGCGTGGTCCTCTGCATGTATACCCACTGGTCGTGAAGGTCGAGCGCGAGTGAGTGGCTGTTGCCTTCGCTGCGCTCGAGCACCGCGCGGCGCACGATGACGAAACCCATGCCGGGCGGTCCCTCGAGGCATTTCCCGGATGCGGCCACCACGGCGTCGAAGGGCGTGCGGCGCGCGTCGATCTCGAGCGCGCCGAAGGAGCTCATCGCATCCACGATCAGGCCCTTGCCGTGCCGCGCAACCACCTGGGCGACCTCATCGAGCGGGTTGAGGATGCCGGTGCTGGTCTCGCAGTGCACCAGCGCGACGTGCGTAATCGTAGGGTCCGCCGCGAGCGTGCGGTCGACATCGGCGGCGGCCACCTGGGTGTTCTCCGCGTAATCGAGCGTAGTGAGCTTGCGGCCGAGCACGCGGCAGGCTCGGGCGATACGCTGGCAATAGGCGCCGTTCTGCGGGACCAGCACGTGTCCGCCGTTGCGCGGCACGAGTGTGCCGATCGCCGCCTCGATCGAGAACGTGCCACTGCCCTGCATCGGCACGCATTCATGCGTCGCACTGCCCGCGACGATGTCGAGCAGCCGCTCGCGGATGCGAGCGGTGATGCTGTTGAAGTCGACGTCCCACGACCCCCAGTCGTGCAGCATCGCCTGGCGCGTGCGCAGCGAGGTCGTGAGCGGACCGGGGGTGAGCAGATAGGGTTCGGTGGTCATCGCAGTACACACTCGCGGTTGACGGACGATCTTAACAAAGCCCCGCGGCTGCAAGTGGCGCGCGCGGCGGCCGGCGCGGCGGCGGCGCCTGCAGGAGTACCGTGGCGCATGGCCGAAGCGCTCATGGCGCGGCGGTCGTGCGGGCGTACGTCGTCCGGCGCAGCGCGTAGGCGATCAGCAGCACGGCGACGCTCACGAGGCCGAAGGCGAGGGCGACGCGTTGCGCGGGGATGACGCCCATGGCGGCCACGATGGCCAGCATGGCGATGATCGTAAGGCAGGTGAGCCAGGGATAGCCCCACATGCGCACGCGCAGCCGCGCCGGCGCTTCCTGCTCGATGCGCCGGCGCAGTCGCAGCTCGGCAACCGCGATCAGCAGGTAGACGAAGATCGCGACCGTTCCGTAGGAGTTGACGAGGAAGGCGAACACGCGGTCGGGGGAGACGTAGCTCATCACCACGGTGACGTAACCGAAGGCGGTACTCGCGAGGATCGCGGCGACCGGCACCCCGCGGGCGTCGAGCCGGGCGAAGGCCGCCGGAGCATCGGTGCGTCGCGCCAGCGCCATGAGCATGCGCGAGGAAGCGAACAGGCCCGAGTTGAGCGCCGACAGCACCGCCGTGAGTATGACGAGGCTCATCACCGTCGCCGCGGCCGGGATCTGCAGCGCCTCCATGACGCTCACGTACGGGCGCGCCATGCGCATGGTGTCGTTCCACGGCACGATCGCCACGACGAGAAAGATCGAGCCGATATAGAAGACCAGCACGCGCCAGATCACCGACTGCGTCGTCTCCGCCACCGCGCGCTCGGGCTCAGCCGATTCGGCAGCCGCGATGGTCACGATCTCCGCGCCGAAGTAAAAGCCGGTCGCGGCGACCGCGCCGGTGAGTACCGGCACGATGCCGTTCGGCATGAAGCCGCCGTGGGCCGTCAGGTGGCGGATGCCGCCTTGAGCTCCCGGCCAGGCGCCGAGCGCGAACACTACGCCCGCGCAGAGGAAGGCGACGATTGCAGCGACCTTGATCGAGGCGAACCAGAACTCTGCTTCGCCGTAGGAGCGGACCGACAGCAGATTCACGACCGTGAAGACCGTCATGAGCGCGAGGGTGTACTGCCACGGCGCAATGGCCGGCCACCACTTTCCGAGGATCGTCGCGCCGGCAACGGCCTCGAGGGCGACGACGATCACCCAGAAGTACCAGTACATCCAACCGGTGAGGAAGCCGGCGAGCTCCCCGAGGGCGAGGCGGTTGTACTCGTAGAAACCGCCGACTGCGGGGTAGGCGACCGCCATCTCCCCCAGCATGCGCATGACGAGTACCACGAGCGTGCCGGTGAGCGCGAAGGAGATCACCGCGGCCGGTCCCGCCGCACCGATGACCACGCCGCTGCCGACGAACAGACCCGCGCCGATGACGCCGCCGAGCGCGATCATCTGCATATGACGCCGCCGCAACGAGCGGCGCAGCCCCGTCGACGGCGGCAGCTCGGTCGTCAGTGCGGGTTGAGCGTTCATCGGTGCGCGCCGCTGCGCGCGGCGACCGGGGTGCAGGCACCGCGCGTCACACGTACTTCTGGTACTTCGCGAGATGGCGGACCGGTTTCGACAGGGCGTCGCGCCGGAACGGATCGCCGAGCTCCTGCGTCACCATGAGCTCGAGCACCGTAGTCTTGCCGTCGCCCTGCGTGCGTGCCGCCGCACGCAGCGCCGGAGCGATGTCGGTCAGCCGCTCGACCGTGACGCCCTCGCAGCCGAAGGCTCGCGCCACCGCCGCCCAGCTCGGGTTGTCGAGGTTCACGCCTTGGTAGCGCCGCGCATAGAAGTCGACATGGTTCTTTTTCTCCGCGCCCCACTGGCTGTTGTTGAACACCAGCACCGTTACGCCGATGCGCTCGCGGGCGCAGGTGAGCAGCTCGTTGAAGCTGATGCCCCAGGCGCCATCGCCCACGTAGGCGAATGCCGGGCGATCCGGGCAGGCGACTTTCGCGCCGCAGATAACCGGAAAGGCATAGCCGCAGTTGCCGAAGCTCATGGCGGCGAACATCGAGCGCGGGCGCTCGAAGCGCAGGTAGGAATTGGCGACGGAGCAGATGTTGCCGATGTCGGTCGACACCATGGCGTCAGCCGGCATGGCCTGCTCGAGCGTCCGCAGCATCTCGCGGGGGTGCATGTAGCTGGAGTTGGCGGCCACCTCGAGCGAGTACGGATCACGCTCGTGGGTCCAGGCGCCGAGTTCGCCTTCCCAGGCAGCTTTCTCCGCCACGATGCGTGCGAGGCGCTCGGTGCGGCTGGCCGCGCCGGCGAGCGTGCGACCCTCGAGTCGTTCGCGAAGCGCCGCCGCGGCCGCGCGCGCATCGCCGTGAACGCCGACGGAGATCGGCTTGACGAGCCCGAGCATGCGCGGGTCGGCATCGACCTGGATGATCTTCGCCTCCCGCGGCCAGTAATCGAGGCCGTGCTGCGGCAGCGTGCCGAAGGGACCGAGGCGTGTGCCGAGGGCGAGCACGACGTCCGCCTGGGAGATCAGCTTCATGGCGGCCTTCGAGCCCTGGTAGCCGAGTGGGCCGCAGGCGAGCGCATGCGAGGCGGGGAAGGAATCGTTGTGCAGATAGCTGTTGCACACCGCCGCGCCGAGGAGCTCCGCGAGCGCGATGGCTTCCGCGGTCGCGCCCGCGGCGATCACCCCGCCGCCGGCCACGATCACCGGGAAGCGCGCAGCGGCCAGGAGGGAGGCGGCGCTCTCCAGCGCGGCCGCCTCTCCCGCGCCGAGGCCGATCCGCAGGGGCTGGGAAATGGCGGCCTCGATCTCGCCGTAGAAGAAGTCGCGCGGGATGTTGAGCTGGGTCGGCCCCCTCTCGAGCATCGCACGGTCGAAGCAGCGCGCGGCGATCTCGGCGATGCGCTTCGGGTTGTTGACGTGGCCCTGGTACTTCGTGATCTTCGAGAAGATCGGCAGTTGCTCGGTCTCCTGGAAGCCCCCGAGTCCCATCGTCATCGAGCCGGTCTCAGGTGTGATGAATACGACCGGTGAGTGGGCCCAGTAGGCGGCCGCGACACCGGTCACGAAGTTGGTGACGCCCGGGCCGTTCTGCGCGATGCAAACACCGTGTCGGCCCGAGGCGCGCGCGTAGCCGTCGGCCATGTGGATCGCGCCCTGCTCGTGCGCCACCGGCACGAAGCGAATGCCGGCTGCGGGAAAGATATCGAGCGCGTCCATGAACGCCGATCCCACGATGCCAAAGACGTGTGTGACACCCTGAGCGGCCAGCGTCTCGACCAGTGCTTCCGAGGGCCCCATCTTCTGCGGCGCTTTCATGGGTCTGCTCCGTTCAAAATGTTTCGTCAAATGAGACGATTTGTCTCGAAGATAGTCATATCTTACAATAGAGCCGTCCCAGGGCAAGATGAATTCCGCTCTCATAGCTTTTGCATCCTACACATCGGAATGCACCGCTCGTTGCCATGAATACCCGCGCCCTGAAGCTTCCGGCGGAAACCCCAGAGATCGCGAGCGAGACGTCCTCGACCCTCAAAGCTTTCGGTGTGCTCGAGATCCTGGTGCGCGCCGGGCGCGCGGTGACGCTGTCGGAGCTCATGCAGGCGACGGAGCTACCGAAGCCCACGCTGCATCGCACGCTCGCGCTCTTCGAGGAGGCGGGGTTTCTCGCCCGCGAGCCGGGCGGCCGCGCCTACATCGTCGGCGAGCGGCTGTCGCGCTTTGCGCTCGACGTTCTGCGCAGCGATGCCGCGGCGACCGAGCGGCGTACCATCCTGCGGCGCGTCGTGAGCGAGATCACCGAGAGCTGCAATCTCGCGGTGCTGCAGAAGGGGGCACTCATCTATCTCGACCGTATCGAAGCACCGTGGCCGCTGCGGCTGCATCTGCCCGATGGTGGCGTCGCGCTGCCGCTGCACTGCTGCGCAAGCGGCAAACTGCTACTCGCGCACCTGCCCTCGCCCGAGCGCCAGCGGCTGCTCGAGCTGATGCCGCTGCAGCGCTTCACCGAGCGCACCATCACCGAGCGGACGGTGCTCGAGTCCGAGCTCGACCGGATCGTCAGCGTCGGGTACGCGGTCGACAACGAGGAATACGTGCTGGGGGTCGCTTGTGTCGCCGTGCCGGTGCGCAATGGGCACGACGACGTGATCGCAGCGATCGCGGTGCAGGCCGCCACGGCCCGCCTGCCACTGATGCGCGCCATTGAATTCGTCCCGCGCCTGCGCTCGGCCGCCGCGCAAATCGGGGCCACTTTCGGCTGACACTACACGCACCCGACCGCCGCGCAGTTTCGGCCGGCGGCGCCCGGTGCACGGAGATCGACATGGAGATGACGCTCGAAAAACTGGAACGCCACTGGATGCCGTTCACCCCCAACCGTGACTTCAAGCGCCACCCGCGCATGTTCGTACGCGCGAGCGGCATGCACTACTTCGATCCGAGCGGGCGGCGCGTCCTCGACGGCAGCTCGGGGCTGTTCTGCTCGCCGGCCGGTCACTGCCGGCCGGAGATCGCCGCGGCGGTGAACGAGCAGCTGCAGACGCTCGACTACACGCCGTCCTTCCTGCGCGGCCACCCGGCGGCGTTTGCGCTCGCCGATGGCGTCGCGGCACTCACCCCGAAGGGCATCGATCACGTGTTCTTCTGCAACTCGGGCTCCGAGGCGGTCGACACGGCGATGAAGGTTGCGCTCGCCTACCACCTCGCACGCAACGAGGGCCAGCGCACCTACTTCGTCTCGCGCGAGCGCGCCTACCATGGCGTCAACATCGGTGGTACCGCACTCGGCGGCATGGTGCGTAACCGCGAAACCTTCGGCGCGCTGATGCCCGCAATCCTCCACCTGCGGCACACGCTGCTGCCGGAGAACCGTCTGAGCCGCGGCATGGGCACCCGGGGCGTCGAGCTCGCCGACGACCTGCAGCGGTTCGTGAACCTGGTCGGCGAGAAGCGCATTGCCGCGGTGTTCGTCGAGCCGGTCGCCGGTTCGACTGGCGTCATCGTTCCGCCGCGCGGCTACCTCGAGCGGCTGCGTGAGATCTGCACGCGCTACGGCATCCTCCTGGTGTTCGACGAGGTGATCTGCGGCTTTGGTCGGACCGGGGCCGCGTTCGCCGCGACTGCCTTCGGCGTGACCCCCGATATCATGACGATGGCGAAGGCGCTCACCAACGGTGCGCAGCCGATGGGCGCGGTGGCCGTGCGCGACAGCATCTACCGGACCATCGTCGATGCCGCACCCGAAGGGATGCCGGAGTTCTTCCACGGCTACACCTATTCGGCGCATCCGGCGGCGTGCGCGGCGGGTCTCGCAACGCTCGGCATCTACGAGCGCGAGAAGCTCTTCGCCCGCTCGAGCGAGCTCGCCGGCTACTTCCTCGATGCGATGTTCGCGCTGCAGGACCTGCCGGCCGTGGCTGATATCCGCGGCATGGGTCTCCTCGCCGGCATTGAGGTCAAGCCCGGCAAGGCTCCCGGCGCACGGGGCGCGGAGCTGCAGGCGAAACTCTTCGATCGTGGGCTGCACGTGAAGACGACCGGTGACGTCGCGATCATGGCTCCCGCTTTTATCGCCAGCCGCGCCGATATCGACCTGATGGCCTCGATACTGCGTGAGGCGATCGCCGAGTACTGACAGGCGTACGCGTGTGGCGGGCGCGGCCCGGTGGTGAGCCCGGCTGGCGCACCCAAGCGCTGCCTCCGGGGAGAGAGCTCGTGGCGAGTCTTGCGTCGCACGCGCGCGTCGTAATCATCGGCGGTGGAATCGTCGGCTGCAGCGTCGCCTATCACCTGGCGAAACGCAGCTGCAGCGACGTGCTGCTGCTCGAACGCCGGCGGCTCACGTGCGGCACGACCTGGCACGCCGCGGGCCTCGTCGGGCAGCTGCGCGCCACGCAGAACCTGACGCGGCTCGCCCAGTACACCACGCAGCTCTATGAGGGCCTCGAGCGCGAGACCGGGCAGGCGACCGGCTTCAAGCAGATGGGCTCGATCGCGGTCGCAGCGAGCGAGGCGCGCTTCGAGGAGCTCAAGCGCGGGGCCGGGATGGCACGGTGCTTTGGTCTTGAGGTGCAGATCCTCTCCCCTGGAGAAGCCCGCGAGCGCTGGCCGCTGCTCTCGACGGAGGGTCTGTTCGGCGCGGTGTTTCTGCCCAAGGATGGCCAGACCAACCCCGTCGACACTACGCAGGCACTCGCCCGCGGCGCTCGTAGCGCCGGCGTGCAGATTTTCGAGGACGTCGCAGTCACCGCGATCCGCAGCGCACGCGGCCGTGTGACGGGCGTCGTGACCACCGAGGGTGAGGTGCGTGCCGACGCCGTCGTCAACTGCGCCGGCATGTGGGCGCGCGAGGTCGGTAGCTGGGCGGACGTCGCCGTGCCGCTGCACGCCGCCGAGCATTTCTACATCGTGACGCAGCCCATTCCCGGCCTGCCATCGGCGCTCCCGGTCCTGCGCGACGCCGACGCCTGTTCGTACTTCAAGGAGGATGCCGGCAAGCTGCTCGTTGGCTGGTTCGAGCCGCAGGCGAAGCCCTGGGGGGAAGAGGGAATCCCCGAGAGCTTTGCGTTCGATCAGTTGCCCGCGGACCTCGCTCATATCGAGCCGATGTTTGCGCGGGCCATGCAACGGGTGCCGGCGCTCGAATCGGCCGGCGTGCAGGTGTTCTTCAACGGCCCCGAGAGCTTCACTCCCGACGACCGCTACCTGCTTGGCGAGAGCCCGGAGCTGCGCGGGATGTACGTGGCCGCCGGGTTCAATTCCATCGGCATCCAGTCGGCAGGCGGTGCCGGCAAGGTGCTCGCGGACTGGATCGTCGACGGGCATCCGCCCTTCGACCTGTGGGATGTCGACATCCGCCGCTGCGCGTCCTTTCAGCGCAACAAGCGCTACCTGCGCGACCGCACGGTCGAGACGCTCGGCCTGCTCTACGCCATGCACTGGCCGTTCCGCCAGGCCGAGAGCGCTCGCGGGGTGCGCAAGTCCGCCCTGCACGATCGCCTCGCGGCTGCCGGGGCGTGCTTCGGGGAGGTCGCGGGCTACGAGCGCGCCAACTGGTTTGCCCCTGCAGGCAGCGCGCCGCGCTACGAGTACAGCTACGGACGGCAGAACTGGTTCGCGGCCTCGGCCGCCGAGCATCAGGCGGTCCGCGAACGCGTCGGCCTGTTCGATCAGTCGTCCTTTGCCAAGTTCGTGCTCAAGGGCCGGGATGCGATGGCGGTGCTCGGGCGGATGTGTGCCAATGACGTCGACGTACCGGTCGGCAGGGTGGTGTACACGCAGTGGCTCAACGAGTGTGGCGGGATCGAAGCGGACCTCACCGCAACGCGCGAGGCCGAGGATGCCTACCTCATCGTAACGTCGTGCGCGACGCAGACGCGCGACTTCGGCTGGCTCAACCGCAGCATCCCCGCCGGGGCGCACGCCCTGGCGTTCGATGTCTCTTCCGCCTACGCGGTGCTCGGGCTCATGGGGCCGCGCAGCCGCGCGCTGCTCGCGACGCTCACCGACGCCGACCTCTCGACGGCGGCATTCCCCTTTGCAACGTCGCGGATCATCGATCTTGGCTACGCACGGGTGCGGGCGAGTCGCATCACGTACGTCGGTGAGCTCGGCTACGAGCTCTACATCCCGACGGAGTTCGCGCTGTCGGTGTACGACGCGATCGTCGCGGCTGGCGGTCCCTTCGGGCTGCGCCTCGCCGGATATCACGCCATGAACAGCCTGCGCATGGAAAAGGCCTATCGTCACTGGGGCCACGACATCTCGGACGAGGACACGCCGCTCGAGGCAGGGCTAGCCTTTGCGATCGCCTGGGACAAGCCGGGCGGCTTCGTCGGGCGCGAGGCGCTCGTACGGCAGCGTGAGATGGGAGTGCGGCGTCGCCTGGTGGCGATCGCGCTCGAGCGGACGGAGCGTCTTCTCTACCACAACGAACCGATCTGGCGGAACGGTGCGCTCGTCGGCCGGATCTCCTCCGGGATGTTCGGTCACACCCTCGGGACCTCGCTCGGCCTCGGCTACGTCAGCAACGGCGGCGGACCGGTGAGCAGCGAGTGGATCGCCGCAGGGGAGTACGAAGTAGAGGTCGCCGCCGAACGCGTTCCGGCGCGTGTCTCGCTGAGGGCGGTCTACGACCCGGCGCGCGAGCGGGTGATGCAGTGAATCGGGCCTGTCGCCGCTTGGCGCATCTCTCGAGTGGACACGGGTAACGGGGAGCGGCGCGCGCTGTGAGGACTCGCGCACGGGTCGTCGTCATCGGCGGCGGAGCAGTCGGGTGCAGCGCGCTCTACCATCTGACGCGGCTCGGCTGGACGGACGCGGTGCTGCTCGAGCGTGACGAGCTGACGGCGGGCTCCACCTGGCACGCGGCCGGCAACTGTCCCAACTTCTCGACCTCCTGGCCGATTCTGAAGCTGCAGCGCTACTCGACGGACCTCTACGCCGGACTCGCGGAGGAGGTCGGTTACGAGATCAACTATCACCGCACCGGCAGCATCCGCCTGGCGCACACCGCCGACCGCGTGGACGAGTTCCGCCATGTCGCCTCGCAGGCGCGCGCGCAGGGCCTCGAGTTCGAGCTGCTCTCGCCGGCGGAGATCAGGGCACGACACCCGTTCCTCGAGCTCGACGGTATCCGCCTCGGTCTGTGGGATCCCAATGATGGTGATATCGACCCCGCACAGTTGACCCAGGCGCTCGCCAAGGGAGCGCGCGACCGCGGCGCTGCCATCCATCGGCACACCCCGGTGACGGGGTTACGACAATTGCCCGCGGGTGGATGGCATATCGAGACGCCGGCAGGATCCATCGAGGCCGAGTATGTGATCAATGCGGGCGGATATCGCGGCGGCGAGGTGGCCGCCATGATCGGCGAGTACCTGCCGATCGTGACGCTGTCGCACCAGTACCTCCTTACCGAGGACATCCCCGCGCTTGCGGCGCGAGGTCCGGTGCGGTTGCCCCTGGTACGCGACCCCGACGTCAGCTATTACCTTCGCCAGGAGCGCCACGGACTGCTGCTCGGACCGTATGAATCGCAGGCGCGGGCACACTGGCTCGAGGGCGTGCCACACGATTTTGCCCACCAGCTGTTTCCCGACGACCTCGGGCGTATCGAGTCGTACATCGCGGCAGCCTGCGCGCGGTTGCCGCTCCTTGGATCCGTGGGCGTTCGGCGCGTCATCAACGGCCCGATCCCATATGCGCCGGACGGCAATCCGCTGATCGGTCCGTCCGAGCATGGGCGCAACTTCTTCCACTGCTGTGCCTTCACGTTCGGCATCGTGCAGGCTGGCGGCGCGGGTCGGATCATTGCCGAGTGGGTGATCAACGGCGAGCCGGACTGGGACGTGTGGCCGCTCGACACGCGGCGCTTCCTCGCCTTCGCCGACCGGACCTACGCACTCGCCAAGGGGCTCGAGACTTATCAGAACGAATACGGCGTCGGCTACCCGCAAGAGGAGCGTCCGGCAGGCCGCCCGGCGAAGGTCTCGCCGCTACATGATCGACTGCGCGCACAAGGCGCAGTGTTCGGCGCGCGCGGCGGCTGGGAGCGCGCCGTGTACTACGCGCGCGCTGACGACCCGCCGGGCGTCGAGTACTCGTACCGGCGGCCGCACTGGCACCGTGCCGTGGCGCGCGAGTGCGCCGCGGTGGCGCACGGCGCGGCGCTCATCGATCTGCCCGGCGCCGCGAAGTTCGACGTCGCAGGGGCAGATGCGCAGGCCTGGCTCGATCGGCTGATCTGCGGCGGCCTGCCCGCACCGGGCCGTATGGCGCTCGGCTACTTCTGCTCACCGCGCGGTGGCGTGGTCGCCGAGATGACCGTGTCGCATCTGTCAGAGGGCCACTATTGGCTGATCGCAGGCGCCTCCGGCGAGCGTCACAACGAGCATTGGCTCCGCAGCCACCTTGCGCGCGCCCATCGCGTTGCTGTCGCCAACGTGACGGCGCGCTACGGGTCGCTCGCCATAGTAGGTCCGCGCTCGCGCGAGCTGCTCGCCCGCCTGACGCCGGCTGACCTTTCGAATGTCGCTTTTCCCTGGCTCAGCGTGCGCATGATCCGCGTCGCCGACATCGAGGTACTCGCCATGCGCGTCAGCTACGTCGGCGAGCTCGGCTGGGAACTGCACGTGCCGAACGAAAAGCTCGAAGAGGTGTACGACCGGCTGCTGGCAGCCGGTGACGACTTCGCGCTCGCGCATGCGGGGCTCTATGCGATGGAGAGCCTGCGCCTCGAGAAATGCTATCGCAGCTGGAAGGCGGACCTGAGCTCCGAGTACAGTCCGCTGGCGTCCTCGCTCGGTCGTTTCGTGCGCCTGGACAAAGCGGCGGACTTCATCGGGCGCGAGGCACTGCGGCGTGAGGCGGCCCAAGGTCCCCGGGAGCGCTTCGTGCCGCTCATCGTCGCGGCCGGCGACACGGACGCGACGGCGGTCTCCATCGTGTACCGCGGCGGCGAGGCTGTCGGGCTCGTGAGCTCGGGCGGCTACGGGTACCGCTTGAAGCAGAGTATTGCGCTCGCTTACGTGCGCGCCGACCTTGCCTCGGCGGGCACCAAGCTCGAGGTGGAGATTCTCGGCGAGCGCTGTCCGGCAATCGTAGGGTGTGAGCCGCTCTACGACCCGGAGAACCTGAGACTCCAGGCCTAACACAAGACTCCAGGCCTGACACAAGACTCCAGGCGTAACACCAGACACCAGGCCTAATGCTGAGGGCCGATGATGCGCGCCACCCCGCGGCCCCGCGGGTCGGCCACGGCATCGACACCGCCGGCTCCGATGACGATCACCTGGATGTCACCATTGAAGTCCTGGGTCACGAAGCGGTAGCCGCGAGCGATGAGCGTCGTGCGCACCGCGGGGTCGAGTTGGGCGAAGGGTTCCTCGAAGATCGTTTCCGGTGGCAGCAACTGGTGATGGATGCGCGGTGCAACGACGGCGGCGTCGAGCGGCAGATGAAAGTCGTGCCAGTTGGTCAGCACCTGGAAGATGGATGTCGCTATGCGCGATCCGCCGGGCGTCCCGATGACGACGGCGACGTGGCCGCCGCGGGTCAGAATGGTGGGGGTCATCGTCGAGAGTGGCCGCTTGCCGGGTTCGATGGCGTTGGCATCCCCGCCGACCACGCCGTAGCTGTTGGGGGCACCCGGCTTGGCGGAGAAATCGTCCATCTCATCGTTCAACAGAAACCCCGCGCCGCTCACGACCGCACCGCAGCCGAACCAGTCGTTCAGGGTATTGGTGTCCGATACGGCGTTGCCGAAGCGGTCGACGATCGAGAAATGCAGCGTGTCGTGATGGGCAGCCGCGAGTCCCGGCTTTACATCCGCGGTCGGCGTCGGACGTTCGGTGTCGACCTCGGCGGCGCGCCGTGCGAGGTAGTCCGGATCGAGGAGCTGTGCTACGGGCGCGGCGCCAAAGTCCGGGTCGCCAAGATAGTCGGCGCGGTCCGCGAACACCCGTTTCTCGATCTCGGCGAGCAGGTGCACGTACTGCGGGGAGTTGAGCGCCACGCCGGCAAACGCGGTGGTGAGATCCGTCTTCATCGTCAGCATCGAGAGCAGCGCAATCCCGCCGGAGCTCGGCAGCGGTGCGGTCGACACGCGGTAGCCGGCCCACTCGCCGACGAGCGGCTCGCGCCAGACGGCGTGATAGGCGGCAAGGTCGGCGCGCGCGATGTGACCGCCGCCGCGGGTGATGGCGGCGAGCAGCAGCTTGGCCGTCTCGCCCGCGTAGAACCCGCGCGGACCCTCGGCTGCGATTCGCCGCAGCGTCGTTTCGAGCTCCGGCTGGCGGAACGTCGCCTCAGGAGCGAGCGGGCCGAAGTAGGTGAGAAAGTTGGTGCGCCCGTGAAGCTCGCGGGCACGATCGTCGCGCCTCGCGGCGAGGAGCGGGCTCACGCGAAAGCCGGCGTGCGCGTAGTGGATGGCAGGCGCTAGCTCGCTGCGCCAGGGGAGGCGGCCGAAGCGGCGATGCAGCTGCCACAGCCCCTCCACCGTACCCGGCACGGCAGCAGCGCCGGCGCCGACGGTGGTGGCGTCAGGAACGACCACGCCTTCGGCATCGAGATACATACCGGGCGTTGCGCTCGCCGGCGCTCGCTCGCG
Source organism: Steroidobacteraceae bacterium (assembly GCA_035621995.1). Classification (GTDB taxonomy): domain Bacteria; phylum Pseudomonadota; class Gammaproteobacteria; order Steroidobacterales; family Steroidobacteraceae; genus 13-2-20CM-66-19. The sequence continues at coordinate 30,391 of DASPWF010000008.1, read as the reverse complement.
GTAGTCGAGGAAGTAGGACTTGCCGTCGACGAGCACCGTAGCGAAGCCGCCGCCGCCGAGGTTACCCGCCTCGGGATAAGTGACTGCGAGCGTGAAAGCGACCGCGACCGCTGCGTCGACCGCGTTTCCACCGGCGGCGAGAATCTGCGCGGCAGTGTCGGCACCGTAGCGGTCGGGCGCAGCGACTGCGGCGAACCCATCGAGTGACGGTGCCGGCGGTGGAGCCGCCTGCGCGAAAGCGGCGCAGGCCACGAAGAGGAGAGCCCAGATGGCGCGGGCGCTCATCCACCACCGGTCCGACGGGCTCACCATCCGACGGCCTGTCCATCCTTTCTGAAGTCCGAGCCCGCGCGGAAGTAGCCGCCCGCATCGACCGCGCCTGCACCGCCCGGCGAACCGGTCGAGCCGGGATCGCGGACGTACATGATGACCTGTACGCCTCCCATGTCGCCGCCATTGACCGACTGCACCGTATGTCCCATGGCGGCGAGCTTCGCGCCGATGAGCTCGTAGAGCGGCGTCTCGAGGCTCAGGACGTTCGGAACCTGAGTGTGCCGGAAGCGCGCCATGTCCGCCGCCGCCTGGGGATTGGCGCCGAGGTCGAGCACGTTGACGAGCAACTGCGCGTGGCCCTGTGCCTGCATGTCGCCACCCATGAGCGTGACAGTCATGAACGGTGCACCGTTCTCCATGACGAAACCGGCCGAGAGCGTGTTGAAGGGTCGCTTGTGGGGTGCAATCACATTCGGGCTTGCAGGATCGAGCGTGAACAACGCGCCGCGGTTGTGCAGCACGAACCCATAGCCGGGCATGGTGATGCCGGAGCCGAAGATGGCGTAGTTGCTGTTCACCCATGACACCATGTTGCCTTCGGCGTCGGCCGTCGAGAGGACGATTGTGTCGCCTGATGACCCCGAGCGGCCGTACGGCGCGGTCGCCGCGGCATGGTGCGGATCGACCCGCGCGCACAGTGACACCGCGTGCTGCTCGGAAAGGAGCTGAGTGAGTGGCACCGCGACGAAATCCGGGTCGGCGTTGAAGCGATAGAGATCGGCGTACGCGAGCTTTTTGGCTTCGACCAGCAGGTGCCAGTACTGCGGGTTCCGAGGACCGAGCGAGGCAAGCGTCTGGCCGGCAACCCACTGCGGCACGCACGCCTGCAGGATGTTCAGCATCTCTTCCGCCGCCCACGCCTGCGCAGGCGGTGGCAGCTCGAGGATCTCATAGCCGTGATAGTGCGTGCGCGCCGGCTCCACCCACTCCCCGTGATAGTTGGCCAGGTCCTCCAGCGTCATGGTGCCGCCGAGCGCCGTCGACTTGGCCACGATCGCGCGGGCGATCTCGCCCCGGTAGAACACGTCCGCGCCCCGCGCCTGGAGCAGGCGAAAGGTGCGCGCCAGGTGTGGATTCCGGAAGATCTGCCCGGACTGCGGCGGCTGTCCGCTCGGGTACCAGGTGTTGACGGAATCCGGGTCGATCTGCGAGCAGCACGCCTTGAGCGGCAGGGCGTTCGGCAGTTGCCACGCCGCCGCGATGCGCTCAGAGACCGGGAATCCCTCCTGCGCATAGCGCGCCGCAGGCTCGAGCGCCTCCCTGAAGGTGAGCTTGCCAAATCGCCGCTGCAAGGCCTGCCAGCCCCACACCGCACCGGGGACCGTGACCGTGAGAATGCCGTAGTGGGGCATACCCGAGGTCGGTCCCCAGTTGTGCGCATCCCAGTGGTACCCGAGCTCGTTCAGGTGCGCGAGCGTCGCTCCACTCGGGGCGGTGCCGCTCGCGTTGAGCACGTAGACCTTGCGTTCCCTCGCGACGTAGACAACGGCAAACATGTCGGAGGCGACACCCACACTCATCGGTTCGACGAGGCTGAGCACGCCCGCGGTGGCGACCGCTGCATCGATCGCGTTGCCCCCGTGCATCAGCAGCTGAAGTCCCGCCTGCGCAGCAAGCGGCTGACTCGTCACCACCAGGCCGCGGCGCGCCATGACCTCCGAGCGGCTCTGCTGCGCCCACCCCTCGGCGCGAGCGCCACGGACGGCCGTGCAAAACGCCGCCTGCGGCGCAGCACCGCACCCTGTGTTGACTGGCGGGGACTCTGCGAGTACGGCAGCTGCCGCCAACGCCATGGCAACGGCCGCCACGCTGGAGAAGAGCCTTGGCATCGGGAGCTTCCGGGCCAACGACGTCAGGCGGATGTTAGCCGCAAGCCGCTTCGCCGCGAGGCGCACGCCTGGTGCGGGATGACTACTGACACGTGAACACGATGCCGGTGGAAGGCGACACCACGTAGGAACCCTTCTGGTCGAAGCCTTCCACGACTGCTCGGTGGCCTGACTTGCGACAGTAGTTGTCGGCGAGCTCCGCAGCGTGCGCGCGATCCTCCGCCTCCCCGTATTCGGAGCGGATCGCCAGGTGGTACCTCCCGCCGCCGAGCTCGGTGACTCTCTCGCCGGCGCATGCCGAGACCCCCAAGAGCGCGGTCAGCGCGACCCAGTACTTCACGCGGCACCTCCGGTCGGGCATCGTACCGCAACATATGACGGTGGGAGCCGCGGGGAAAAATAACCGCACCTTATGTTTGCACCCGCGCTGGCGCGCTTGCGGACTGGGATAACCTCCCGGCCATGGGGTACACAGAAGAACAGTTACGTGCCTATGAGCGCGGGTTGGAGCTCTCACGGGCTGAGCACGAGCGTCCGAGCACGCGACGCCAGCTCGAGGCGATCGCGGACGAGTGCCGCGGGTACCTGCCGGAAGGTGCTCTCTTCACCCCCTACATGCCGGCGCCCAACGAGTTGCTCGAGGAATATGCCACCGAGGACGAACAGGTGGCCTTCTACGCCGGCTGGCTCGCCGGAACGGGCGCTCTACCGGCGGAGCTGTTGGCGCAGCTGCGCCACGTGCCGCACTAGCTCGGCGACGCCCACCAGCGCGTCCGCGCGCCCGACCCAAGCCTTCTCACCGCGAGGTCGCGGCGGCACCGCCGTGCTAACTTCGGTGGTGCAGATCGAGCAGCCGACACACTTCGGCGTCTTCGAGCTGCGCGAAGTCCTCGTACCATTCGCCGATTGCAAACAACATGGCCGGCGTCTGCAAGATGACGACGTCATCGGCCTCGGCGCGCACGAGCTCCATAGCCTGCGCTGAGGCGACCGGTGCTGCGACGACGATCGCACCGGCTCCGCCGGCGCGTGCCGCGCGCACGGCCGCGAGCATGGTGGAGCCGGTCGCGAGCCCGTCATCGACCAGAATAACCGTCTTGCCTTTGAGCTCGAGCGGCGCAAGCCCACCACGGTAAACACGCTCGCGGCGCTCGAGCTCGTGCCGCTCCTGCGCCGCGAGACGATCGAATGTTTCCGCCAAGTGCAGGAAATCCGCCTCAATCCCAGGTTCGTGCACGACGATGCCGCCGGAGGCCACGGCACCGATGGCGAGCTCCGGCTGGCCCGGCATTCCGACCTTGCGAACCAGCATGACATCGAGCGGGACGTTCAGTGCACGCGCCACCGCGTCAGCGACGGGCACGCCACCCCGTGGGAGCGCGAGTACCAGGAGCGGCTTCTCGAGTTTTCGGCCCTCGAGTTCGCGAGCGAGTGCCGCGCCGGCTGCCGCGCGATCTGGGAATATTCGAGAACGCCACAGTGCGGGCATGCGTAGGTCCAATCACTCGGCGGCGGTCATGGCGCGGGTCGGGCTCAGCTACAGGTTGCGAGGTTGCTCGTTGGCGCACCGGGGGTCCATAGTGGCTTTTGTCGAGGGTCTGCGGGCCTCGCAAAAACAAAGACTTAGGAACGGCAGCACCCGCGAAACTTCAAGTTCGATAAACTCAAGCTAGAGTGCCTGGGAAACACTTCGGAAACCTTCAGCGGGAACTGCGGAAGTTCTCTCAGCGGATTGGCGCGCGACGGCCGCCGCGGTCGGGTCTTGAAGAAGCCTCGCCGGAGTTGCGCACGGCACTGTGGAACGTGCTGCACAAGCCGGCCTTCCCCGACGAAGCCGAGCATCGGGAGCGCGCCCTGGCCAACGCCCGGGCATTCTGGAACCACGTGGGCTGGCGCACCGATCAGGTCCCGGCGCTGCCGCATCAGATGCGAGCGGCCATCGCCACCGAATGGTTCTCCTGCCGATGGCCGGAGTTTTTCGACCTGATCGAGTTCACCGCGCGCTTGCTGGCAACACCGCTGCCACCTACGCGCCAACAGTGGTTCGAGATGCTCAACCGGGTCCTCGAATCCAAAGGCTGCGCGTATCGCTTCATCGCCGAGCAGCTGGTGCCGCTGGCGAACTCCGCCGAATCAACCGAAGTGGCCAGCTCGGCGGACTCAGCCATTCCGGCTGTGGCGGCGCACATACGCGAAGCGCGCAAGCTGCTGCCACCCAACGCAGGTGCCAACCCGCGCGATAGCATCCGGCAGTCGATCTCTGCGGTCGAGGCGGCTCTGCGGCATCTCAGCGGCAACCCGAACGCAACGCTGACCGATGGACTGGTGGCGTTCGAAGCAAGACACGGCGCGCTGCACCCCGCAGTGCGGCGCGGGTTGATCACGCTCTGTGGGTACGCCGAGAATGGCGAGGGTGCGCAGCACGATCCGATGGAACAAGCTGACAGTGTGAGCGGCGATCACGCACGGCTGATGTTGGTTGCTTGTTCCGCATTTACCAATTACTTAGTCGCGCTGTCGGCAGCCAATCGGGGAAATTGATTGAGTGACCTGAGCCCATTTCCGTCCGAATGTCCGAAGTGCAGCCAAGTTCGTCTGCAGACCGGATACACGCGGGGCGAGCTGATTCTGCTGCTCAAGAACGGTGCCGACATCGAGGGTTATTGCAGCAGCTGTGATGCGCACTGGCCCCTCTCCACCGAGGACCGGGCGGATCTGGCGCGAACACTCGCCCGACCCTGACGCCTCCGGATCCCGATGCCTCCCGACCCGGGTGGATCAGGGGCACTTGTCCCTCATCGCGACGCCTGGGCGAGGGCTGCGTGGATGAAATCGATCATTGCCGCTGTGACCTCGGGGCCGCAGTCCTCGAGGTGGGCTGCATGATCGCCGCTCGCCACGATGATCCAGCGACGCTCAGCCGTCGCGAGATGAGAGAAGAACGCTGCGGCGACGGGCGGCTTGAAGGCCGGGTCGCGTGCTCCGTGGAGTAACAGGGTCGGAACCCGGATCGCTTGCGGATGAATTCCGCGGAACTCGACATCGCAGCACACGTCGACCCGAATGGGATCTGCTTCCAGTGCGGCACGCACAAAGTCCTCGATCAGCGCGGGGCTTGCCACGGCCGGAGTAACGAAATCCGACCGTGCCCATTCTGCGGTATTGGGCCGAGCAGGCGCCTTGCCCGACGCCGGGCCATTGTCGGGCGGTGCTGTGGGATCGAGGTTGTAGCCATAGAGCACCAGTGCGCTGAGTGGCTGCCTCGCGCGGCTGGCCACCAGAGCCGAGATCTTGGAGCCGCGCGACCATCCGAGCAGCACGGGTGCGGGAAGGTCCGGATGCCGATGCGCGACGACCGCGAGCACCGCCTCGACCACCTCGGCAGCGCGCGTCGGTGCGAGCCAGCCGGATGAGACCCGCGGCGAGGATCCATAGCCCGGGAGGTCGATCGCGTAGGCCGCAAAGCCGGCCGCTGCCAGCGCCTTGAGCAAAGAGCGGCTTCCCGAGCGGGGCTCGAAATCGAAATCGGGTCGGGCGCTCCAGGTTCGGCCATGAACGAGCACCACCGCTCCTTGCGGATGCTCGCTCTGTCGCGCCCACACCGTAACCTGCTGCCCCGCGGCGCTGACGAGTAGTCGCTCGGGTTCTGACTGAAGCGTGGCGGGGACGGGTGCGCCGGCGAGCGTCGCCGTGCCCGGACCCAGACCGCAGCACAGGATCAGGGCGAGGGCTCTCAGCCACCCGGGGCGGCCCCCTGGCTGTCGGGTCACTTGCCCGCTCCGGTGACAGACTTCACAGAACCTCGTTGCACCGCACCAGCACCTTCACGTGCGCGGAGTAAATTGTTGCATTGTGGCAAGGCCGCGCTCGGATTCGAAATCACGCCCGGCGCGCTGCTGACCGGTGTGCGCCGACTGGGAGTGCGAAATGGAGCAGATCACGGACATGCTGACGCTCAATGGCCTGGTCGTCGGAGAGGTGAAAGCCTCTCCCGTAGGGAACCTGCTGCTCGTTCACCTGGGTGATCGCCTGGCGCTGGCGCTGAGAATCGAGCACCCGCACTTGCGTGACAAGACGACCTATCCCGCCATCCTCGAGCTCCCGGGACGCACGGGTGATCCGGTAAAGCCTCTGATACTCGATGGCTATGCCGGAAACTCGTGCATCGACCTCGGTGCCAAGCCCGTCATTCGCTGGGACGCGCGGCCGGAGACCGTGTCGATCGGCGCGTGCCCGCGTCCGGGCGCGATCGCGCTATTTGCCAGTCGACTCGCGATCGCCAGTACTTACCCGGGTCAGGACAAGTTCATCTACTGGGATCTCGAGAGCGGCAATCTCGCGGCCTTGCCGAACGATCCGGAGGCGGTTTGGTTCGTGGCGGCGTGGGAACTCGGGATCACAAGGGGCGGGAACGTTTTTGACCGGCTGCTCACCTTTCCCCACGACCAGGACGAGATCACCGGCACTGCCTGAGGCCTCGCTCTATAACGATTCCATAACCGACCGGCAACTGACTTTGGTACCTGTGCATTTCTATCCTTTTTAGGCACGCTTAGCCTGCGAGTCCCGATAGGGCTCAGCTCAACAGAGGAAGAAAGCGTATGGTCCTCAACGTGCTCGGAGCTGCGATGGTCCTTGCGGCCTTGTGGACAGCGATTGCGATCTGCACCGACAAGGCGGGAATGCGTTACCGAGCATTCGCCGTCAAGGCGCCGGTGCATCGCGCGGAGCGCTCGCCCCGTCCGTACTGAGTCTGCGGGCACTCGGCGGCCCACCCGCCGTGAGCGCCTCGGGCGACCCCCCGATCAGCCCTCGCGGCGCGCGTCGGGCTTGCGGAAAAACAGGCTGAACAGTTTGCCTTCGCCGAGGACCCGATCGGTCTCCCAAAATGCAAAGAAGGGAATGAAGGTAACGATCACCATCACGGTGCGCGCCAGCAGCTCCTGTGGCGCAGACCTGACCAGCCCCTGTTCGATGGCTTCCCAGGACTCGCGATGCACGAGTCCCTCGATCAAGTGCTCGAGCACACCGAAGAGCGCCACAAAAATGCCGAACACCACGGACTTGAACAGAACCGACAGAATGAGTCGCGCGCCTTCATAGCGCCGGCCGAGTCCCAACGCCTGTCCGATCAGAATCACTTTGGCGAGGATCAGCGCCTCGACGACGGCTGCCCAGTAGTGGAGATAGGTGACACCGTACTGGGACAAGACGAAGCGTCGATACCAGGTGAACGCGGAGAGCATCAGGGCCAGGTAGATCGCAATGACCCAGAACATGCGCAACTCCTCGACCGCCTTCTCCTTCAGAGTCGAGGAGCTCTTAGCGCTCTGCGCGTCCCCGCCGTGTGACACGTGTGCCACGAGCGCCCCGCAGTCTCAGAACCGATCGCCAATCCGGAAAAAAGCTACCGTCCGCTGGCCGGCAGTCCGCAAGAGTTACTGCTGGGGAGCCTTCGTTATGGCGTCCTTGCACTGGGAGCTCAGCTTCGCCTGATTGTTGCGCAGGCACTGCTCAGCCGCCTGCCCCTTCTGACCCTGGCACAGCTGCTGGATTTCCGCCTTGCACGCTTGCGCGACCTGGCTGTTGACACGGCCCTGGCCTTGCGCCAGGACAAAGGCGCCCGCGCTGAGGGCGGTAAACAGAACGAGCGACGTGACTTTCATGAGTCCCCCTCGAGTACCTGACGGTGATTAGCACGGCCGGTCCACAGAGCCCGACTAACGTGAGCAAACAATAACAGCGCCGCTCGTAGCAGCACATTGGCCTTTAGTCCAATCACGTGGCCTTGGCTTGCTCTCACTCCCCGGCTGCGCCTTCACCGTGCTGCTCGTGGCACAGCGCGCAAATGCTCGTTCAGTACCCAGCGGCGCGGCGCACGGCTGCAGCCTCGCAAGTCCGTGTTACTACGTATTTTAATGGGCCGCAGTTGAGATCGAAGATAAACTGCGAAGCTCCGGTCTCAAATAGATACAAACGAGTCTCAAAAATGGACAGGAAGGGCTCTTGAGTCGGGTGATGCTTGCAATCCTTGCACCTCCTGAACCTCCTGCACCTCCTTCATGAGCTGGCTGGACCTGACGTGGGCAACGATGGGAGCGGCGTCGCTGACGCTCGGGATCGTGCACCTGTTCATCTGGCGCAAACAAAGATCTCAGTACCCACACCTGCTGTTCTTCGCTCTGGGCGCATCGATCGCCGCTTGCGCAGCCTTCGAGTTGTCGATGATGCGCTCCGCCACCGTGCAGGGTTACGCGAGCGCGCTGCGTTGGGCTCAGGTGCCGCTGTTGATCGCTTTTCTATCAATGGTCGGGTTTGTGCGGCTCTATTTCGCTGCAGGCCGCGCCTGGCTGGCCTGGGCGGTGTGCCTCATCCGGCTGCCCGTGGTTGCGCTGGACTTCCTGACCGGCGCCAACATCAACTTCGAGACCATCAGCGCGTTGCAGCACGTGACGCTCTGGCGCGGAGCTGGTTTTTCGGTGCCCGTTGGCACACTCAATCCATGGTGGAGCGTTGCGCAGCTGGACAACATATTGCTGTGCGCCTTTCTCCTGGACGCCTCCGTCACGCTTTGGCGCCGGGGGGGCTCCGTCGAACGCCGGCGTTCGGTGCTCGTGGGCGGAGCGCTCATCCTATGTGTTGGTTGCGTCGTCGCTCTCTCCCTGGGCACATTTAGTGGACACCTGCAGCTACCAACGGTCGTTACTCCCACTTTTCTCGTCGTCGCTCTCGCGATGGGTTACGAGCTGGGTGAGGATGCCCTGCGTAGTGCACAGCTGGCCCGGGATCTTCGCGATAGTGAGCGACGCTCGGAGCTTGCCGCACAGGCGGCGCGCCTGGCGCTGTGGTCCTGGGACGTGGCGCGCGGGGAATTGTGGATGAACGCGATAGGCCGAACGTTATTCGGCCTCGCGGAGGTCGATCAGCCTGACCTTGAGGTGCTCATGGCGGGTGTGCATGCCGACGACCGTGATCGCGTCCGCGACGCCATCGATCGAACGCTGCGTGACGGAGGCTCGTTGGAACAGGAATTCCGTGTCGCGTTGCCCGGAACGGCGACACGATGGGTTGTGACCCGCGCGCTGCTCGAGCGCGAGGCGTCCGAGGCGGGGCTCTTGCGTGGAGTGACGGTGGATATCACCGAACGACGGCGTGTTGAGCAGGAGGCCGCGCAGCAGCGCAACGAGCTGGCGCATCTGTCCCGGGTCGCGGCGCTCGGCGAAATGGCGGGCTCGCTGGCGCACGAGATCAATCAGCCGCTGATGGCGATACTGAGCAACGCACGAGCCGCACTGCGCTTCATGGCGAGTGAGGACGGCGATCTCGCGGAAGTGCGGGCAATCCTTGCCGACATCGTGGAGGATGACAAGCGGGCGGGGGAGGTTATCCATAGGCTGCGCGCGCTGCTGCGCAAAGGTGAGGTGCAACGCGGTCTGCTCGACATCAACCACGCCGTCCAGGAGGTGCTCCGCCTGACACGCAACGAGCTGCTCAACCGTGGCGTCGTCGTAACCACGCAGCTGGCGCCGGACGCTCCCCGGGTGCTCGGGGATCGGATCCAGGTACAACAGGTACTGCTCAACCTGGTGATCAATTCGTGCGATGCAATGGCCGCGGCTCCGGGCAGTCAGCAACTCGTCGTACGTACCCGCCCCGCAGACGGTGCCGGGGTGGAGGTTTCAGTTTCCGACTCCGGTCACGGGATTTCCCCGGCCGATCTCGAGCGTATTTTCGAGCCCTTTGTCACGAGCAAAGAACACGGCATGGGGTTGGGTCTCTCGGTGTGCCGCACTATCGTAGCGGCGCACGGCGGACGACTGTGGGCGGAAAGCGTCGACGGCAAGGGGGCGACCATGCGATTCACGTTGCCCGTTGAGGGGGTGCGGCAATGATGGATGGATCGAGTACGGTATTTGTGGTCGATGACGACCCGTCGGTACTGCGGGGTATCGAGCGACTGCTGCGCTCCGCAGGATTTCGGACGCAGGTGTACCCGTCAGCCCAGGCGTTCCTCTGCGGTCACCGGCGCGACGCCCTCGGTTGCGTCATCTTGGACCTCGCCATGCCGGGCCTCGATGGTCTGCAGGTTCAGCAGCAATTGTTGGAAGGTGAGGGCGTTCTGCCGATCATCTTCCTCACCGCGCACGGGGACGTACGCTCGAGCGTACAGGCGATGAAGCAGGGAGCAGTGGACTTCTTGCTCAAGCCGGTCGATGAGGAAGAACTCCTCGCCGCGGTGCGGCGGGCGGTCGAACGCTGCGTGGCCCTGCGGCGGGCGCAGCGCGAGGTTGCGGTCTTCGAGGAGCGGCTCGCAACGCTGACACGACGTGAGCACGAGGTGCTGGGGCATCTGCTGTCCGGCAAGCTCAACAAGCAGATCGCCGCCTCACTCGGTACGGTCGAGAAGACCATCAAGGTGCATCGTTCCCGCATCATGCAGAAGATGGGGTCGCCGACCCTCGTCAACCTGGTTCGTCTCGCCGAACGCGCAGGAGTCACCCCGGCATACGGTCAATCCGCACGCGGCAGTACCGCTCTCTAGACATCAACCCTCAGGGACGGATGCAACAGCAACTGAGCGCGCGCCGACGCTTGAGGCCTGCCGGCGTTGGACCAAGGTCCACTATCGCTCCCGATCCTCGCGCCCTATGTTGTCTGCCAATGGCAGCCAGGACGCGGCGCGTTGCAGTTGTTGACGATGATCCCGCGGTCCTGAAGGGACTGCACCGGCTGCTGCGCGCGGCGAATTTCCAGGTAGACGCCTATGCGTCGGGAGGCGCATTTCTCGTGGGGGCGAGTGAGATCGAGCTCGACTGCATCGTACTCGACCTGCACATGCCGCAAATGGCCGGATTCGAGGTGCAGGCACGACTTGCCCGCAGCGGTTGCACGACTCCGGTGGTGATCATCACCGGCGACGATTCACCCGAGGCGCGCTCGCGAGCGCTGGCGCTCGGTGCCAAGGGCTATCTGTGCAAGCCGATCGATGAGGCGACGTTGCTTGCTGCCATCGATGCCGTCACTGGGGCAACACCGCCCGATATTCCTAACTAAGACCGACAGTGGAAGTGTCAATTCACCGCAACAGAGGATTTAGCAATGTACTTCACTGAAGACTCACTGTTTCCCGAAAACATGCAGCCGCTCATCATTACCGCTGCGCCATACGGGCCGGAGTGGCTCCCGGGGGATGTCGAAGATCTGCCCGTGAGCTGGGACCAGCAGGTGCAGGCCGCGGTGGATTGCTACAACGCGGGCGCAACCATGCTGCACTTCCACGTGCGCGATCCCAAGACCGGCCAGGGTTCCACCAACTTTCAGCAGTACAGCGACCTGCTCGCCCGGATCAAGCAGGCCGTGCCGAAGTTGATCATCCAGGTGGGCGGCTCCATCTCCTTCGCCCCGCATACGGATGACGCCAAGGCAAAATGGCTCGACTACGACACTCGGCACATGTTGACCGAGCTCGAGCCGAAACCGGAGTTCGTCACGGTCACGACCGGCACGACGCTCTGGGATGTGACGATGGCGATGACCGCAGAGGACATCAAGGGAACGCACCTCGACAACCCAAAGGTGCTCGCCGCCTGGCGCGGGATGGTCGTGGATTCGACACCGGCGTTCTACGAGGAGCATCTCAAGAGATTGCGGCAGCACAGGATCCAGCCGTATTTCGTGCCAGGCACGGTGCATCAGCTCGAGATCATCGAGCGACTGATCCGCAGCGGCGTGTACATGGGTCCCCTGAACCTTGCGCTGTGTGGATATGGCGGCGGCTCGATGGGCCGCAATCCGTTCGACTGGATGGAGATGGTTCGCCGCACGCCACACGGGACGTCGACGGCAACGTTTTGGGGCAGCATGCGGGGCAACATCGCGATGCAGCACATCGGATTGCTCCTCGGCCTGCACATCCGCGTCGGCAACGAAGACAACATCTGGGACAGCAACAAAAAGCGCTGGCCGACCGTGAAACAGGTCGAGTGGGCGGTGAAGATCAGCGAGCAGCACGGCCGCAAGGTCGCGACCGCGGACGAAGCCCGCAAGATCATGAAGGTCGGCGTCTGGTACGACAGTGTCGAAGACACTCTGGCGAGGCTAGGACTGCCGCCGAACCGCACCGAGGGGCGGAGGGGATTCCTCACCTATGAGACGGACGGGCGGATTCCCAAAGGAGACTCGCCGACGAGCTCGGCGAGCATACTCTAACCAACTCCGCAATCGACGAACGGGATGAGCCTCTGAGTTCCACTCCCGGCGAACGCCGCCTGGGAGACGAACCGGGTGCCGCGGTAGCAAGTGCCGCGGCACCCGTCAGGCTCGGTCGGCCGTGCACCGCGGGCGCACATTCTTGATTCCTGTCTGAGGTACCGCGATGGCAACTCAACCATCCACGATGAGCGCCACGGCCACAGTGGCGGATGCAACCGGTCCCTGGGACGCGGCGCTGAACCGGCTTCGCGAATGGGACCCGGGCTGGGCCGCGACGTGCCTGAAGATGACGACCAACCCCTGGACTTCGGGTGTACTGCCCCGCAAGTTCGTCGAGTTGGTGGGGGTTGCGCTCAATGCGGCCTGCACCAACCTCAATCCGCAGGGTACGCGCCGGCACGTGCGCGCAGCGCTGCGCGCTGGCGCGACGCGCGATGAGATTCTACTGGTTCTGAAAATGGCGTCGCTTCTGGCCATCCATACGTGCAGCCTCGGTGCGCCGATACTGCTCGAAGAAGCTGCGGCGTCCGGCGCCAAGCCTGCGCGCAAGAGCGCCGTGGCTACACCCGCCTGCGACAAAATGCGGGCAATAGGGCAATGGAACAGCGCGTGGGATCCATTCTTCGAGCTCGATCCGGCCTGGACTGATGAATTCATGGCTACCGGCGGGCAGATCTATGGCAGCAAGCTGCTGGCACCCAAGGAAGTGGAGTTGTTGAGTATCGCTTTCGATGCGTCTTACACCCACATGTATGCTCCGGGGACGCGCCGGCACATCAAAAATGCACTCAAGGCTGGTGCCACCATGGAGGAGATCATGGAGGTCCTCAAGCTGTGCGTCGTTCAGGGCGTGCAGGCCTGTAACCTCGGCGTGCCGATCCTCGACGAGGAGCTGGCGGCCTTGTGAGGTCCGATGACACAATTTATTGAGGTGGCGCGACTCGACGAGGTACCGGTTGGGACTGGTACCACGTTCCATGTCGGCGGTAAGCAGGTAGCCGTCTTCAACGTCGCCGGCACGATCTATGCCATTGGCGATTCCTGCGCCCATGCCGGCGGATCGTTGGGTTCCGGCAAGCTCGAAGGTAACGTCGTGACTTGTCGTTCGCATGGCATGCGCTACGACGTGAGGACGGGAGAGGTGACCACGGGCGGGTTGCAGGTTCCGGCCTATCCCGTCAAGGTGATCGACGGCAAGATCTTCATCGCCCCCGAGTAGCGGTGTGCCCGAGACTCCTGAAGAGCAAGCGGGTGCCAGCCGTACGACGGTTCTTGCGTACGACCGCACGCGCCTGGCGTATGAGCGCACGCTGCTCGCGTGGGTCCGCACCGGTACCTCACTGATCACTTTCGGCTTCGCGATCTACAACTTCCGTCGCGTGATCAGCACGCCAGCGCCAGACAGCCTCGAGTTCGCATTCGTTCTGGTCGCTATCGGATTGATCGCGTTGCTGATTGCCGCACTGGAATCGCGCCGTGACCTGCGCGCGCTCGGGGCACGGTGCCCTGGGATGCCGCGCTCGCGCTTGCCGCTCGCCGTAGCACTATCGGTCTCGGGACTCGGGATGCTCGCGCTGGTCGTCATGCTCGTCCGGAGGTGACAGCGTAGCGCCGGGGATCCATCATGTAGAGGTGGAACAACAACCGCAGGAGGGGCAAGTATGAGGATCATTCATTTTGCGTTAATCGCCGCTTGCATCGCGAGTGGCAACGCTTACGCTCAGAGCAACACCGGGCAGGAGGATCGGGCAGTCGCACGCGCCTGCAAAGCGGATGCCGAACACATGTGTGCCGGGATGACGGGGCAGCAAATGCAACAGTGCCTCAAGACCAATCAGCAGAAGTTGAGTGCCAATTGCAAGGACGCAGTTTCCAAGCTTCCGTCACCGCCGAAGTAGTAACTGCGCCGAACGCGCTTGCGCCTCCCCGCGCCGCCATGCGGCGGCGGGGAGGCGGAATTTGTGTAGCGTGGCGTCTGTGCGCAACGTTGCAGCGACGCTAGCCCCCTGTCCCCGGCCATCGAGAATCTGCACCGGGAGCACGCCCCAGTCTCGATTGTCAAAGCAGCAAGCTCAGAAACCCGCTCGTTTGCCTGACACCGGTAGTACTGTCGCGCGGACCGCATGCGGCCGCGCGGACGTTTCGCTACGACGCCACCGGGAGGCAAATGGCGACGGCTTAGCCTTCGATAGGCCGTGGTCGGGAGTCGCGTATCGCGGCAGTGCAGCTTGCGCAGTTGTGCTATACACACCGTAGCTGAATCGTGGTTTCCAGGAGGCACTATGAAGAAAGCAGTGTTAGTACTCGTCGCGACCGCTTCTCTAGCTGGCGGCTCTGCAGTTGCGGACACGAAAGACCTTGAGAAGGTGCATAGCCAGATCGAGGAGGTGATGACGGCGCTAAGTAAGGCGCAAGCCGCACACCAGGACGAATTGGGAGGCCATGCGCAGAAAGCCGGAGAGTATCTAAATCAGGCCGCGAAGGAGGTGCGCGCTGCAATTGAATATGCCAACGCGTCGGGCAATAAGGCGCCCGCCAACAAGGCGTCGCCCAAGCCGTAGCCTCCTCGGCATGTAATGACCGCGCGTTGTCGTTCGCCGTGGGCCGAACCCGACACGGCGAACGCTACTGCGCTCGCCGCGCGGGTGGCGAGTACCGCGATTAGTCTTGCGGCGAAGGCTTGTTGACCTGTTTGTCGCAGTAATCGTTGATGACTTAGTCCGGTACGCCTGGATTAGCGGCCTTTATCTGCGTCGTGCAGTCTTTCATCATCGCCTGCTCGTCGGCTGTGCTGCTCGTGCTCGGGTCCGATGGCGGAGGCGCCGGGTTCTGCTCCCGCGAAGTGGTGTCTGCTGGCGGTTGAGCCGGGGTCTCAGTAGTCGGCTGGGCTAGTGCGACTGCCGCGGCCGCCAGCGTGCTCAAAGCGAATGCTGCGGATAATCGTTTCATGGGACGCTCCTCTCGCATGCCTTACAGTGTGCAGGTCAGAGAGGTCCCTACGGCGCTAGCTATCCCAGGCCACTGGCAACATACGTCGGAGATGACCTACCGGATCGGTGCTGGCTTCCAATTTTGTCCCGACGCTGGCCGGTCGTCCCTGTATGGCGACAAAGGGCACGCAGCATCGCGATCGCTGCGCTCGCGTCAAAGGCGGTCGGCGTTCCGTCGACAGGGTTGCTGATCACCCACTGTTCCCCGGCCTGCGGCAAGGGCTTATGACTATCGCGGTTTTCCACGACTCATGCTTTCGAGCGAAGTTGCAAGATTCTTCCATGTCCGGGACGAAAAGAATTTGCCTCCGTGGGGAGTTGGAGTCGGTGGGAATGCTGGCGGTGATGAAGCCGTCAATCGAAAAGGTGGCGACAGATTTCGACTGCCCGTGTGAGTTTGTCGAGCAACTATATGCAGGCGAACTCAGCGTGCTGGAGCGTGAAGCGAGGATCCAAACGTTCGTTCCCGTCGTCGCGTTGCGGAGAGTTCGCGAGGCGCTACGCGAACGCCGGTCGAGACACGATGGATCGCTTGCGCGGCGCCAGCGTTCGACAGTGCAACGAACGTCTTCGCTGCGTGGCCCAGCTACAGATTCCGCGCCTAGGCCGAACGCTGCTTGACTTCAGCGGGCCGAAGGAACGAGGACGAGCGCGCGCTGACACGTGTCCCTGCGGCAGGGGGTAAGGGTATGCCGATGCCCGTGTCGGGAGCCGAGCCCTCGCCCGCGCAGTCACAGCTCGGGATTCCCTCGAGCTGCAGGGCGGCCCAGATGGTTGCGATCACGACGACGGCACCGAGTAGCTCAAGCACCATAAATCGTTCCGCGCTCCTCGCCGACGATGCCGCTTCCCCGCCGGTGCATCCTTGCACGGGCGGGAAAACCTCCGTTCCGATTCGCTTCCTTGCGCAGCCGGCGCCTCCGATGTGCCGACCCACGCGCCGAGCATAGTGGCGCGCGTTCAATCCGACCTGTCGGCGGACGACTTCACTCAGTGTCAGCGGATAGCCCACACATCGAGGACGGTACAGGGGAGGGCCGGGACTCTCCCGCACCGCACCAGAGAGAGCGCGCGGTGCACTAACAGGCGCGCGCCAGCCGCATGCGCTCAGTCGGACCGGTTCTGCTCCCTGTCAAACTCCGATAGCTTTTGGCGGAGAAAATCAGCCGACGGAACGACTCGGCCATCCGGGAAGCGGATCTCATAGGGTCTTCCGGAGACAGATGATTGCGAGGCGCAATAGCGAATGAACTCAGCAGTTTTTACACGCGCGCCAGCAGCGCGAAGCTTGGCGCGCAGGTGATTGACCGCTGCCGAGCTATCGTAGGCCACGCCATGGCGAATGAACTGTGCATCGTGCAACGAGGCGACGACTCCCAACAAGTAGTTAATCCGAGCGTTCTCCGCCGGCGTGGGCGCGTCAGCGTGTGCGGCCGCCGCGAGAGTCAGAAACGCGACTGCAGTGAAGCGAAGCATCGGCTTCTCTACAGCTCCCGCCCTTAGGTACAGGGGCGTGTCGCCCGGATCGAGAAACCCGACCGGCGCGTCGACGGTATCGGAGTGAGGCGGAGCTAGAGCGCTCGAACCCAACCGTCGCCCGGATTGTACTCGGTCATCGCGGCTGCGGTTGTGGCGGTGCTTGCGCCGAGGTCCTGCTGGTAGACGACCCCGTCGGGACCGACGATGAATGTCATTATTCCCGAATTGCGGTATTCCGCTGGGTAGGCGACAAACGCAAAGCCACCGGTCATCTTGCCATCCACGATGTAATCCTTCGCGCCACCCGGCGCCCTGTCGCCCTGCTTAGTGAGCATCAGGAAGTAATAGCCGTTGAAGGGACGAGGATGGGTGCCTGCGCCGGTGTATCCGGCGGCCTTGGCAAACTCGTAGACGTCCTCGAGTGGACTTGGCGCCTGGCCGGTGCTGACCGGCCAGTACAAGCCGTCCTGCTTCCCCTCATCGCTCACGATCCGCTGGGCATACTGTCTCACGGGGTCAGCGTCATGGTTACGGCTGAAGTATTGCACCTGGGCATTCGCGAGTGCGGTGCAGGCTGCGATCGTGGCGAGCTCGTTACGGCCGATGCGACGCGCCAGGATCTCGTCTTTGCCGGCATCGGTATCGAATTGCCAGGCGCCCGCGGATTTTTCATCCAGGGGAATCGGGAAGAGAAAGTTGTCCGCGCCGATATAGAGCATCTCGCCGCCAGCTTTGATCTTGCGCCAGCGATGCATTTGCATGTAGGCGGCAACGAAGTCGTGCATGTTTTCGCGGTCCTTGACTGTATCTCCCGACGACAGGATCTCCTTGGCATCCGGGCCGAAGATCGTGAGCAACGCCGCTTGGTCTCCAGCTTGCGCCGCCGCGAGTACCGCGGCACCGGCCTCCTCGGGAGAGGCAAACGAGCGTTGCGCAGGTTGTGCCGGTACTGCAGTTGTTGTGTCATGCGCCCTGCCACATGCGGCTAGCGCGGCAGCCATCACGAGTAATGCGCCGAGCGTCTTTAGGTGGGCAGCGAATAACTTTGTCCCACGAAAGGGCTGTGACATAAGGGCCTCTCCAGTCATCTCCATTTGTCCGGCTCGGACAACGCTAGTGCCGAAATCCGCCGCCGCCCCAGCGGGAGCCGCCACTCTGACTCCCGCCACCGAAGCGTCCGCCGCTGTAGCCGCTCGACTGCATGCTCCCCCAGCCGCGGCTGCTCTCGGCGTTCGAAGACCAGCCTCCGGAGTTGCCGTAGCCACCCGAGTGCCCGCTCATGCCGTTGTATGCGTCGGAGTGCGAGGCGCCTCCATTCTGCGCCCAGGAGTTCGACTCGCCGGAGGCCGTTCGCGAGGAACTGCTGTAGCTGTTACTGGTCGAGGTCGAATGAGTCGAGGGATTGTAAGTGGTGCTGGTGTTCTGGGTGTAACTCGAGGAACCCGGGCGGTTGGGATCGCTGTAGGTGGTAGAAGTTGTAGCCGTGTGACTCGAGGGATTGTAGTTGGTGCTCGTGTTCTCGGTAACGCTCGAACCCGGACGGTTAGGATCGCTGTAGGTGCTAGAGGTTGTGGCAGCGTGAGTGGAAGAGTTGTAGTTGGTACTGGTGCTCTGCGTCACACTCGAGGAACCTGGGCGGTTGGGATCGTTATAGGTCGTGGACGTTGTGGCCGTATGCGTCGAGGCGTTGTAAGTCGTGGAGCTGTTGTTGGCGACCCCCGTGGAAGGGTTATAACCGCTTTGGCTATAGGTCTTGGTCGCCGGATTGTAAGTACCCTGGTTGACGGTGCCGGTTTGGCCGTTGTAACCGTTGTGCGTATAAGTGTTCGTCGCGCTGTTATAGGTGGTATGGCCGCTGTTGTAGCCGTAACTGCCGTGATAGGCACCGTTGTAGTAGCCGCCGTGCCAGGCTGGATTAGGCGGGTAGGCGCCGCCGTGGTAGACCACCGTCGTCGATCCGCCGTGCCAGCCGCAGTTCCAGCTGCTGTAACTCCAGGTGCAGCATGCACTGTGTGAGGAGGCGATGGCGACCCCCGCGGCGAAACCAATAACGCCTGCGGCAACGATGGCCCCGGTGGGCGGCGGAACGTAGGTGTAAGCCGGCACCACGTAAACGGTCCCGTAAACTACCGCCGGATCGTAGACCGGGACGTACACCACCTGCGGACTCGCAGGCTGAATGACGATGACGTTCGGTGATTGCTGCACGACGGTGATCTGCGAGCCCGACTTGAGATTACCGGCGGCTTTGGCCTGAGCGCGCAGGTACTGGATCGCCGCCATGACGTCGGCAGTCTGATTGTGGTAGGCCTCACCGAGCGAAGACGTCCAGGGAAGATTGCTCGCCATGTTGTTAAGCACCGCGGGGAACTGCGTCAGCGCCTTGACACTCGGGTCCCAGCTTTGGGCATCGACCGCGACCATGAGGTTGCTGCCCACCGCCGCGGCGTTCTGCCTGTACCAGGCGTTAGCCGCCGCGACCTGATCCGGGAAAGTCGAGGCGGTGAGGATCTGGGCGACGAGCGGATCGGGATAGAGCGCGATGGGAGCCGCAAGCGCCTGCAACTCGCTCGGGCTCATCGGGACCGGTTGGGTCGGGTTGCCTGGTGGGCCCTGGTACTGGCCGTACAGCACCTGCGACGGCGGGACGGCAAACAGAGCGGCAATGGCCAACAAGGCCTTAAGCGCATGTTTCGTGGCCATGGAAGTGGCTCCTGCATCCCTGCGAATTGGCGAGGCGGACTGCCTCGATTATTGCCCGCTCTGTATCTCGTTCTTGGCACCGCCCGCCACGCAGCCTGTGCCGCCTACCGCACAGACGACAAGATAGGTGGCGCGCTTTCCGCAACCCGAGACCCCTACGGTGTACTCCGCGCGCTCAGGAGGCGCCCACCGCGGGTTGACGACCGGCGACTGGATCATTTCCTTGCTCAGGACCGTTGCCGTCGCTGCGGGGCAATTGAGCTCGAATGACCCGCGGCGCTGCGCGACCTGAGTCGCGTCGGCCTGCATCTCATCGACCAGCTGCTGCTGCGATTGGCAACCACAGAGCATCCCGGCGAGCGCGACGGCGCTCATTGCAAGAGTGCGCTTCACGATGTACCTCCCCTGATATAGCGACTTGGCGTCAGACAGCGCCTGCATCGGGAGTCATAGCGCCTGCGGTGAACATTTGAAATTGGTCCAAGGTCCAATGCCACCCGGGACGGGGGTTGCCGCGGCGCAGCATAGACGCCGAAGCGCCTGGCGCTCGATTCGGAGCGCCGTGAGCGCATCGCGCGCCGCGACGAGACGCGTCACCTCGAGCCCGAGCGTTTCGAGTGAGCTCCGGGGGAGCGGGCGAGGCGGCGCACAACCCACCAACGGCGGATGAGCGGCACCAGGTAATACGGTACGAGGAGCAGGCCGGCGACGACGAACGCCGTGCTCGCAGCGTACGTTACCCAATACACGGCCACGAACAGAGTCGTCCCGGTAGGCGCGTGCGCGAGGTCCACAGTTTCCCCTAATACGTAACGGATCACTTGGGTGGCAATGGCTGGTGCTCCACTCGCTCCAGCGTTGGATCGAGACACGCCCAGTTGGGTGCGCTGGCGGCCCAGATATTCATGCGCGGATGGACGGACGACGGTTCGTCGAGGTTGCCGGCGCGTACAACTCGGAATTGCGACCAGCCGGATGATTTGGCGAACAGATGCGTGCCACAGCGTGGGCAAAACTGGCGCGTGACCTCGTTGCCGCCGCTAGCCGTCTTCGTGTGCTCCGACAGCGCGCCCGAAACGCTAAGCGCGTCAGCCGGCACCAGCATGTTCACGGTTCCATTCGCGGCAAGGTGCTGGCAGTCGCGACACCAGCAGACCCGAGTCACGAGCGGCTGGGCAGTAAGTCTGAAGGTCACATCACCGCAGAGACAGCGCCCGGTTCTTTCGCTCATTGCTAAGTACCTTCATTACCGATCCTGTGGCTGGGGCGGCGTTTGTGCCGCAGGAGGAAACTGCCTGTTGCACTGGAGCCCTCCGTTGTTGCTCACGACGCACCGGGGGCCATCCTGAAAGATTACGTCGCATACTGAGTAGTTTATCCCGTCAGTGCTCGCGCCGTTGAAGCATGTGGTTTTGACAGGCTGCGGAAACTCTGCGTGTTCGGGTATTACACATTGCAAGGCGGCGCTGCTCACACTCAGGACGCATACGGGGCCGCTCTGGTAGAACCTCACCTCACAAAGGCCGGGGCTAACACACTTTGAGATTCCAGTCGCCGCGGAACTGGGCGGCTGAGCGTGCGATCTGCGGGGGATCATGTACAAAGCGACGCTAACAGCAGCGACGGACATCACCGCCGCCACGAAGAAGCGAGTGGCCATTTGGTGCTCCCCGAGTGTCCAGCGGAACGTCTGATGGTCGCCGTTGAGGCGCTATGCCCCGTCGACCAACACCTGCAGCAACGCGGCAGCCGATCTTACGCCCATCTTTCCCATCAGTTTCTTCTTGTGGTGCTTAATCGTCCTCTCTCCCCTCCCAAGGCGCGCGGCGATCACCTTATTCGGGAATCCCTGTACAAGCAGGCCGAGAACATCTCTCTCTTGTGGGGTTAGTTTGTCCACCAGGCCCCTGACACGGCGCCGCCGCTCGAGGTTTGCGCGCAGTTCTGCGTCTTTCGAGACGGCCTCGTGCACGGCGGCCAAAAACTCGTCCGGTTGCACGGGTTTGCAGAGAAAGTCCACAGCCCCCGCCTTCATGGCTGCGGCCGTCGTTTTGACGTCACCCTTACCGGAGACGAAGATGATGGGCGGGCAATATTCGTGCATCGCGAGCAGGCTTTGCAGCTGGATTCCGCTCATCTCCGGCATTACCAGATCGGTCACGACACACCCCGGCACTTCGGGGTCGAACGCGGCGAGAAATGCGCCGGGTGAGATAAAGCTGCGCACGATGTAGCCCGCGCCCCGGAGCAGCGCCGCTGACGCCAGCCCAATCAAAGGATCATCGTCGACAACGTAGATGAGCGCGGGCGTAATCAAGGGATCCCCTAGCACGGCACCTGTGCGATATATTCCCAAGGCCATCAGATGACGCGCATACGGAAATCCGCGGATGTGAATTGTGTTATTGCGGATTGTGCCGCCGAACGAAAGCGTTGCCGGAAGGCGATGCTACCCTGTCGGAGCCCCGGTCACCGACACGGTGATTTTGGCTACCGGTCTTATGGGTAGATGCCACGGAGTAGGTGTCGGCGGGTACGAGATCGAGGCCGCGAGGGATCTCGAGGAATTGCCGCCGAACCGCGCCGCTATTGCGAAGCCGTTACTTGCACTCTCATCTGCTGATCAGCCGCCTGGGCGGCCTGAACAAATTCATCCTCTGATATGCGCCCACGCGCAACGTCCTCTTTGGCGGCTCTCAACTCGGGATCCCGGGCAGCGCAGTAATCGGGGGAGTTGGACCTAAGGCACGCGGCGTCTGTGACAAACGAGCGCTGCAGCCGCTCGAGTCGCATCTGGTGATCCTCGGCTGCTTTAAGCTGCAGCCGCTGCTGCTCCAACTTCTGCTGCTGCATCTCAATCTGCTTCCGTAACCACTCAGTCTGCAGGCGTTGAGCATCGATCTGTCGGCGCAGGAGCACCTGCGCTGCGGTAGCGGTGGCAGCGGGGCTGGATCCAGTCTGCTGAGCCTTTGTGGTGTCTTGCCCCAACACCGGTGCTGCGACGAGCAAGGAAAGGAGTAGCAGGAGACGCATAAGGACGCATGTCCTCCGATGGCGTGGGTCCAATCTATGCGCCTGCGATCGGTCCGGCACGCTCGCAAGTCACGCTTCGGCGCGTCTGAAGTCCGATGTGTGACCTTCTGGACAATCCTCGACAATCTGTAAAAACGAAACGCCGCCCATCGAAGTCGACATCTCTCTACTCTGCGCCGCTCAGTTCCGGAACTTCAGCGCCCACTCGATCGCCTGGAAGCGCGGTTCGACGCGCTGTGGTCGTGTCCCCGCCCCGCGCCCTTCCTTTTTCAGCTCAGAGGGAACGAAGGAATACGATCAGGTTTGCCTTGTCCTGGAGCGACAGCCCTTCGAAGTTTTCGACCACTGCGTTAGCCTCGCTTCCGGCGCTCTGGTGCTCCAGGATGGCCTGGACAAGGTTCGACGTGCGGCCGTCATGCAAGAAGAACACCCGCCGGCCGAGACCCCACGGCGGGGAAGTCCGGAATTGGTCTGGACCGGCATTTCCCTGCGTGCTGCCGTCCGCAAGCCTTACACCCACAGTGCGTCTAGCTGTCGGGCCTTTGACGCTCGCGATCCTTCGTGCCGACATCTGCACGTTATGGCCACCGCGGCCAGTGCGTGAGCGATGGGCGGATGTCGTCAGGAGCTAGCCAGTTCGCTAGCCGTGCACGGGTAAAAAAAGCCCCGCCGAAGCGGGGCTCTAAGATGCGGCACGATGGGGAGGGGGCTCCGGCCGCAACATCCGAACGCCTGCGGGCTACGCTTCCGTGAACAGTCCTTCAGGCCTCGGAGGTGAAACTAGCTATTTCCTGGGCGGAGATCTTTAGTGACTTCTTAGGAAGTCGTTATATCTGCACAGCCGTTTGCCGCCGCGTGCGCGCGAGCGCATATTTGGTGTAGCTGATCACGCGCCGCGCATGGCCTCAGAACAAGATCGTGTCCCGCTGCCAACCGAGGGCTCAGCCCTTGAGACCGAGGTTGATCTGCAGCCCTCCGATCACTGCCAGCCGGAGAGCGGCGACGAGCGGCTCGCTATCGGTGAGAGGCTTTCCGGCCGTTACCGCATCGAGCGCAAGCTCGGTGAGGGTGGGATGGGGGTCGTGTACCTAGTCAGGGACGAGCAGGTTGCCGGCGAGACGTTCGCGATCAAGGTTTTGAAGGAAGGCCTCGGCCCCGAGGCGCTCGAGCTGCTGCGCGATGAAGTCCGCAAGACACGTAAGCTGAGCCACCCGAACATCGTCGATGTGCATTCGGTGAATGTGGACGGCAGCCGCCTGTACGTGCTGATGGAGCACCTCGAGGGTAGGTCACTTGATGTGCTGCTGGCTGAGGAGTTTGGCCGTGGCATGCCCTTCAGCCACGCGTGGCCGATCATCGAGGATGTTGGAGCAGCACTCGGCAACGCACACGACCATAACGTCATCCACAGTGACCTGAAGCCCGCGAACGTCTTCGTGACGACCTCGGGTAGGACGAAGCTCCTCGACTTCGGGATTGCGCGGGTGTCGCGCGGTCCGCTCATGCAGGCACACTCGGGGCCGCGGGCGCTCACGCCCGAATACGCCAGCTGCGAGATGCTGGAGGGGAAGGACGCGGACCGGCGTGATGATATCTATTCCTTTGCCTGCGTCATCTACGAGATGCTCTCCGGGGAGCGCCCGTTTGGGAAGCTCAGTGCACTCGAGGCCCTCCAGGCGGATGTTTGGGTTCCGCCGCTTGGCGTGCTGACCCCGGGACAGAATGCTGCGCTCGCTCAAGCGCTGGCCTTTGATCGTGCCCGGCGCACGGCCTCCGTCGAGAAGCTCGTCGCCGGGCTTGGCGCGGACTCCGGGCCCCGTGCTCGTCCAATCGCCCTCCTTAGCGCGGTAACCATCGCTGCAGTCGCAGCTCTGGGCGCGACCTACTTCGCCCTCGACAGGCTGTGGGTGTCCCGGCGTTCGGTCATCGTGCAGGCCGTGTCTTCAGACACTCAACACGCCGCTGCGACTGCCGTCTTCAACCCGCCGCTGCATTCCATCGCGGTGCTGCCGCTGGCGAACGAGAGCGGCGATGCGAGCCAGCAGTACTTCTCCGACGGGCTTTCGGAGGATCTGATCACCGCGCTCTCGCAGTTCCCGGGGCTCAAGGTGATTGGACGCACCTCGGCGTTCCGGTTCCGGGACTCAAAGGAAGACAGTCACAGCATCGGTGCGAAGCTCGGCGTGGCGCATCTGCTTGAGGGGAGCGTGCGGCGCTCGGGGGAGGTGGTGCGGGTGAGCGCCGAACTCATCGACACCACTGACGGAAGCACACAGTGGTCGGAGCACTACGATCGGCCCTATGAGGATCTCTTTGCACTGCAGGACGAGATCACGCGCACTGTGGTTGTGGCGCTGCGAGCCAAGCTCCTGCCGGGTGCGCATGCGGAGGCGCAGACCGAGCGGCCCCCGGGCGGGAGCCTCGAGGCCTACAACGCCCTGCTGCAGGGCCGGTTTTATTTTTTCCGCGAAACGGAAGCCGATTATCGCAAAGCGATCGAGCTCTACACGGAGGCGACGCAGCTGGATCCGCACTATGCGCTCGCCTGGAGCGAGCTATCGCGCGCCTGGATCGGCCTCGGCGTGGGATACCTCGGGGGCGCGCCGGCGCAGGAGGCGTACGCGATGGCGCATGAGGCAGCCGACCGCGCGCTCGCCCTCTCGGCGCAGCTCGCGGCCGCGCATGTTGCCCGGGGTGTTCTGCTGCAGAACGCCGACTTCGACTGGCGCGAAGCGGAGTCGGAGTTTCGCCGTGCGCTAGCGCTGTCGCCGAATGACGGCCAGGCGATGTTCAATTTAGGCAACCAGCTCGCGACGTTCGGTGAGGTGGAACCGGCGATCGAGCTTACCCGGCAGGCGCTGACCACCGAACCGCTGCGGGCCACCTGGTACAACTGGCTCGCCAGCTATCTCTCGGGGCTCAACCGCCTCGATGCGGCCGAACTGGCGGTCCGCAGGGCCCTCGAGCTGCAGCCCGCTGCGGCGCCGTATCACGAGACGCTTACGATCATCGAGATCCAGCGCGGCGACGCCTCCGCGGCGCTCGGCGCTGCGCAGCAGGAGCCTGCCGGACCGTGGCAGGACGTCGCGCTCGCCCTCGCACGGCAGATCGGCACCGACCGGAGCGCGGCCGATGCAGCGCTCAGCACGCTGATCGAGAAGGATGCGAGCCTTGCTCCCTATCAGATCGCCCAAGTCTACGCCCTGCGCAACGATGCGGAGGCGGCCTTCCAGTGGCTCGATCGGGCCTGGAGCAATCACGACGCAGGAATCACATACCTCCTCTTCGACCCCCTCATCCTGCGCTACAAGGACGATCCGCGCTTCGCCGCGTTCTGCCGGAAGGTTGGATTGCCGGTGCCTGGGGACTCGGCGGGCACCTAGCTTAACGGTTTCGTCACAATGACAACGGAAAAAGACCGCACACCGCTGTCCACCGAGGTCAACGGCGCCGAGGGCGAAGTCGGCCAGCGGCGGCTCGACGGTACTGACCGAAGATCCACTCAGTGCCAAAGCAGAGAAGAGCGCTTCCCACAATTAGGATCAGTCCGAGGATGTTCCATCCCTCCTTGCCGAGCCAAACCACTCTCAGCCCGTGCAGCAGCGCGGCCGCGGCAAGGATCAGAAAAAACGGTCCCGTGACGTGACAGTGAACACGGCCGCAGCGGCGTGCGTTGATTGGTCACGGCACCCTCTATGGGCCGCAGCACAACTGCGCGGCCTGCACCGGCGGACACGGTACCGATCCGTAGGAACAAAAGACGCAGCAATGACCGGGCTTGGGCTTGAGTGGGATGCCGCATCCGGCGCACGAGTGAAAGTAAACGCACGCGTCGGCTGGCATCTCTTGCTCCGAGGCGTGTCCGCAAGCGGGGCAGGTTAGAACCGAGATCGTGATCATGGGGTTTTCGGCGCCGGGGCCGGCGGAGAGCCGCCTTGCGGCGGTAGCTTCGGTAGTAGGGCACGGACTCTCTCCGCAAAAACCCTGCTGTCCAGGTGGGGGAACTCGGAACTGTCGCGTAGGGCGCCGAGCTGCTGCATGAGGAGCAGTGGGCGTGGCGGTTCCGCGTCGCTCCATGTCGCTTCGGCCCCGTAGAGGAGCCATACGTCCCATGCGTATACGCGCCCGCGGCTACTCTTGAGGTCCACTGAGTCTGCAAGCAGGCGTCCGAACGCGCCGCTTGCGTTCCAGTAGTGCTTGACGTGGGGGTTGTGAAGAAGCTCGGCCGCGGCAGGCACGTCATGTGAGGCGGTGGTTCTCAGCCAAGGCGCGACTCGAGCCGCCCCCAGTACCGGCTCGTGCACTACGAAGGTCACGAGGCGGGGATCGTCCGTGCTGGCGAGCAGATCCCGGTTCATATCATCGAGGCCGCGGAGGCAGGTCGGACAAATCGGGTCGATGACGAACAAGAGTCGCACCGAGCCTTTAGCCCGGTTGAAGTCTGCGCGCAGCTCACTCGCCTGATCGTCCAACGCGACGTAGGAGGGTGCGGCGTCTTGATCCCCGACCCCGGAGCAGTCGGCCGCGGCGAGCAGCGCCATTGTCGAGCAGCCCATCACCGCAACGATACGCACCAGGGGGTCTCCTGTTACGAGGAAGCGAAGGGACTGAAAGCCACCACGCTCAGGGCAGCGACGAGCACGGCAGCGACCCACACCAGGATGCGCAACGGCCGGCGCTGGCTCTGGCTCACGCACGCGCCGTCCGCAGATGCAGGGGCGGGCCGATAAACCGACCAAAACGCAACGCCCAGCAGGATCGCGGCGCCGATCAATGCGTACGGGAGCAGGAACGCCAGGCGCGCGAGCCCGATGGCGCCAGTGACACCGAAGAGCGCGACGGCCCAGGGCGCCCCGCAACATCCACCCACGGCAGCCGCGAAAGCACCGAGTCCCAGCGCGCCACTCGCGGTGCCAATGACTTGAGGCTTCTCCGTCATCCTCGCCTCCCGGACCGGGAGATCCGGAAGTCCTGAAAGATCACAGAATCCGGAACCTACTATGGGAGCATAAGCTCTGTACTGTGGTACGGAGTCAAGCGCCCATATCCGCCGGAGTCACTGTGAATTCCACGAATATCGCGATGACCATCGGTGCCCTGGCTGCAACGGGCGGGGTAAACGTCGAGACCGTCCGCTATTACCAACGCCGGGGACTCATCGCCCAGCCGGTACGCCTTTGTGGAGGCGTACGACGTTATGGCCGAGCGGATGCAGAACGCCTACGCTTCATCAAGCGGGCCCAAGCGATGGGATTTACGCTCACCGAGATCGCCAGTCTCCTGACGCTGCAGACGCGTCGCTCCTGCCGCGCCACCCGGGAACTGGCAGCTGCCAAGCTGCAAGCTGTCGATGCACGAATCCGCGAGCTGCGCCATTTGCGGCGGGAGATTGTGCGACTCGTCGCTGAGTGCGACGCCAATACCGAGGATACCCGCTGCCCGGTGATGGATCGGCTGGTGCAGTAGTCGGGCATTACCGGGAGATCAACGGATGTCTGCGTCATCCGTCTCTTCGCGGTCCCCTGCGGCCGTTGACAAGCTCGTCGCAAATCTCCGGTTAGCGGCCATTTGTCGCGAGGCCGTTGCGCTCCGGCGGGGTGAGGACACGCTCGTGCGTTGGCGCGCCGCAGCACGTAACTGAAAGCAGGGGAGTTAAGCTGGCACTTCACTGTCGCATGATCGCGATTGACGCGCTCAACCCTGAGGCGTAGACGGTAGCTTAGAACTAGTTGTGGAGGTCGACTGCAAACAGATTCGCTTATCGGTCTCAACTCGGCCAAAAAGCCACTTTCAACCACAGGTCGAAATTTCCGACAAAGCCGCCACCCAACCGCTTACGGACTAAAGCCCTGCTCTAAAAGCCACTCTTTCAGGTGCCTCGCCGCCGCACGTAGGGGTAATGCGCTTTGCGCTGTTTTGGCGAGATTCATCGCGCCTGAATAGACGGAAATGACAAAGGAGGCGGCCTCCATGCGTTGGGCACGGTCCATTGGTACACCGCCATGGGTTGCTCCAATGCGCGCGGCGAGCGTCGTCTGCCACTCCTGAAATATCGCACGCAGAGGTTCCCGGAGTTGCGGGTTCGAGAATGACAGTTCCATGGCGAGGTTGTTAAGTGGGCAGCCCGCAACCGCTTTCCGCTGCTCGATACCACGGACAATTTCTGAAAACACCACTTGTACGGTCGTCCCGAGCGAGCCCGCGGTGCGCACGGGATCGACCCAGGTTTCCCTTACGACGGGTGCCACGCGCTCCTTGATGACCGCGAGAGCGAGTGCGTCTTTGGTGGCAAAGTGATGATGTAGGGCGCCGGAGGAAAGGCCGGTTACCTGCATGACCCGACGCATCCCGGTTGCGTGGTATCCCTGCGCCTGAAACAGACGGGCGGTTGCGTCGAGTATGCGGCTGCGAACCCCCTCTGGATCGTTCTTACGCTTGCGCGCTGCTGTCACTTTCACGGGTCTGAGCTCCATGGGATCTGATTGGTGATCTTGACAAGCTAGCCAGCGTCGGCGCAATCTGCCAACAAACAGATCATCTGGTCTGTTATGAAAGTCGCGAGCGAGACACAATATGGCTATGAGCCGACGCGACTTCCTTATGACTTCCGCGGCCGGCATCGGCATCGCTGCCCATACGCATGCGGCCGACAAAGGAGAGCCATCGGTACCAGTGGGGAGTGATGAGGTATACGAGCTTCGCCAGTACACATTGCGTAGGCAGCAGCGGGACACGCTGATATACCTCTTTGAAAAGAATTTCATCGAACCTCAGAACGAGCTCGGCGCGCACGTACTCGGGACATTCCGAGACCTCGATGATCCCGATCGCTTCGTGTGGATTCGCGGCTTTCGGGATATGGTCACACGGCAGAAAGCCCTATTTAGCTTCTACAACGGCCCGGTGTGGCACGCCAACCGCACGAGCGCGAATGCGACGATGCTGGATTCGGACAATGTTCTGCTGTTGCGGCCGGCGGAGCCTGGAGCCGGTTTCCAACCAGAACCTGCCACGTCGGTAGCGCCAAGTGGCATTGTCAGCGCCTCAATCTATTACCTGGGCGGAGTGGATTCAGAACAATTCACGCACTTCTTTGACGAATCGGTGATGCCTCAGATCATCGCGGCTGGCGTGCACCCCGTTGCGCGCCTGGTGAGCGAGGAAACCCCGAATACCTACACGCACCTTCCTATTAGGGAACATGAGCGGGTGTTTGTGTGGCTTGCGCGCTGGCCCAGTATCGCAGCCGAGGAGGCTTTCGTGGCCAAGGCAAACGCCGTCAGCGGCTGGAGAGACTCCGCGCCGGAAGCCGTGCTACCGGCATTGATGCGCAAACCCGAACGACTGCGACTGGCGCCCACTACACGATCGGCCCTTCGTTGACCATACCAAACTTGGGACGCTCAATGGTTCTGTGGCAAAGGAGTTGGCGCACCACGCTGCTAATTCTAAGCATGAGTATGCGGACTCAACTTGCAGGGACCGCGATGGCCGCCGAACCGGCAGCGCCGTCACCGACCACCACCGACAAGCAAGGCAGCGCGCACGATTTTGATTTTCTCGTGGGTCGGTGGACCGTTGAGCATCGCCGCTTGAAAGCTCGGCTTGAGCACAGCATCCAGCGGGAGACCTTTTCTGGGACGTGCGAGACCCGTCTCATCCTCGGCGGTCAGGGCAACGTCCATGACAATGTTGTTGAGCTGCCGGCTGGGGGATATCGAGCAGTAACGGTGCGGGTATTTGATATAGCGAAGAAGAGCAGGGCGATCTGGTGGCTCGACTCTCGTCATCCGCACGAACTTGATCCGCCTG
>DASPWF010000007.1:0-92241 GCA_035621995.1 Steroidobacteraceae bacterium | reverse complement strand
CGGCCCGTTCACCTTCGCGCCTGACGGCAATCCATTGGTCGGCCCCATCCGCGGCCTGCGCAACTTCTGGGTCGCCTGCGGCGTGATGGCCGGCTTCAGTCAGGGCGGCGGCGTGGGGCTGGCGCTGTCGCGCTGGATGGTTGACGGCGACCCGGGCGCCGACGTCTGGGCCATGGACGTGGCGCGCTACGGCGACTGGGCGACGCTCGCCTACACCAATGCCAAGGTCCGCGAGAATTATTCGCGGCGGTTTCGCATCCGCTTTCCGAACGAGGAGCTGCCCGCGGGGCGGCCGCTGCGGACCACGCCGGTGTACGAGCCGCTCAAGGCCGCGCATGCGGTGTTCGGCGATTACTGTGGGCTCGAACACGCGCTGTGGTTTGCGCCGACGGCGGCCGAGGCGCACGAGGACATCACCTTTCATCGCTCCAACGCGCATCCGCACGTCGCCGAGGAGTGTCGCGCAGTGCGCGAGGCGGCGGGACTGCTCGAAATCTCCAACTACGGCAAGTTCGAGGTGAGCGGAGCTGCCGGCGCGGAGTGGCTGTCACGCCTCATGGCGAACCGCGTGCCGCAGGTCGGACGGATTGCGCTGACGCCGATGCTGAATGAGCGCGGCAAGCTCATCGGCGATTTCACGCTCTGTCGCGTCGGCGCCGAGCGGGTGTTCCTCATCTGCACCTGGGCCGCCGAGGTCTACTACCGGCGCTGGTTCGAGCGCCATCCACCCCCTGCGGGGGTGACGGTACGACCGTGCGCCATGGAATATGTCGGCCTGTCGCTCGCCGGGCCGCGGTCGCGCAGCGTGCTTCAGGCCCTGACGCGCACCGATCTGTCGACAGGGGCGTTCCCGTTCCTGTCGTTCCGCCCGATGGACGTCGGCATGATCCCGGCACTCGTCGGGCGCATCAGCTTCACCGGCGAGCTCGGCTACGAGATCTGGGTCACGACGGATTACCAGCGCGCGCTCTATGAGCTGCTGAGCGAGGCGGGTCGTGCATACGGCCTGAGGCTCTGCGGCGCCCGCGCGCTCAACGCCATGCGGATCGAGAAGAGTTTCGGCACTTGGGCACGCGAATACCGGCCGATCTACGGACCTTATGAGGCCGGGCTCGGGCGCTTCATCGACCTGAGCAAGGGCGACTTCATCGGCCGTGCCGCGGCGCTCGAGGAGAAGCAGAGCGGTGGGGCACTGCGGCTCACGACCTTCAGCGTTGACGCCGGCGATGCCGATGCCAGCGGCGATGAGCCCATCTGGTACGACGGCAAGGTGGTCGGGTGGGTGACCTCCGGAGCCTACGGCCATCGTGTACAGGGCTCGCTCGCGCTCGGCTACATCCCGCGCGCGCTCGCAACCGGGAGCGAAGGGTTCGAGATCGAGATCATCGGCGAGCGGCGCAACGCGAGGCGCGCGGCAGCGGCCATCTACGACCCCGATGGCGGCCGCATGCGCGCGTAAGCAACGGTCGGCGCGCAGGAGCGGGCCGCCGCTTCAGGCGATGAACACGGCGACCGCGGTCGCGAGCAGCGCCGCCTTGATCTCGCCCTCGATCTCCATGGTGTTGTTGGTCGTGACGAGATAGCGTCCGTTGCCGCGATCGTCGACTGCGGCGAGCTTGATGCGGTTGCGCACGCGCTTGCCGGCGCGCACCGGCGCGAGAAAGCGCACCTTCTCCAGTCCGTAGTTGACCACCGACTTTGGCGCAACGCGCGCCACCAGCACCTCGAAAGCGGTCGGCGCGATCAGCGACAAGGTGAGAAAGCCGTGCGCGATCGTGGTGCCGTAGGGGCTCTCGCGTGCGGCGCGTTCCGCGTCGACGTGCAGCCACTGGTGATCGCCCGTGCAATGGGCGAACTCGCTGATGCGTGCCTGGTCGAGCGTAATCCAGGACGAGACGCCCATCTCCTCGCCCACATGCTTGACGAGGTCGCTCAACGGCATGATGTGTGGCGGCGGGTGCATCGTAATGATCTTACCAAGGCCGATCGGCTCTGCTGCTGCCACAGGCGCGCGCAAGCGCTGGCCGCTCGCACCCCGGCTGGCAGGACAATCGATCGCCGTCTTTATTGCAGTGCAAAACAAATGAGCTAGAAGGCGAGGGATCTGCCTAAACTATATCTGATATATCAAGATTTTATATATACCACCCTCGGTGGATCATGGCATATTGCGACGCATACAAATCGCGCTAAAATATGGGTCGTGTACACCAGAGCCCAGTTTAAATCCCCCGCAGGAGCTGACATGACCGACCGCAATTTCGATCTCAACGCCTGGTTAGAGACCTACAAGGACACGTTCTCCTCCTTCGCGAAGGCGCAGCAGGACGGCTTCCGGGCGCTCGAGCGCTTTGCCCGCTTCCACTACGCCGTCGCCGGTGATGTGCTCGAGGCCAGCCTCGCGCAGGCCAAGGCGACCTGGAGCGCCCGTGCTGCCGTCGGCACCCAGGCGATCGCCGAGCTGCTGCAGAAGCAGGCCGAGCTCGGCACGCAGCTGAGCGAGAAGCTCAAGGCACGCGCGCAGGAGTTCTCCGCGCTGGCCGCCGAGGTACAGGAGTCCGTGGGCTCCTTCGCCACCGAGGCCGTGAACCGCACGACGGGTACCAAGAAGGCGGCCTGAGCCCCCAGCCTCTCGAAGCAGCCTCTCGCGACTTTAGAGAAGGGCGGCCGCTCGGCCGCCCTTTTTTATCAAGGAGGAACGAGCACCTGGGCGTGAGCTCTGGCGTCGTGAGCTCTGGCGTCGGGCGCTCTCGGTCACCCGCAGCTATCCGCGCGTGCACGCGCGGCTGTAGCATCGGCGCATGGCCCCATCGGTGCTGACGCGCAGGCAGGTGCTCGTGAAGGGTGTCATGGGAATGGCGGGTCTGATGGCCGCGCGTGGCACGCGTGCCGCAGCGGGCGCAGCGCCCGCAGGCGCGCCCGCGGCACCCCCCGCGGCGGCCGCCGGCACGCTCATCATCGGCGGCGATCTCACCGTGAATCGGCTCGGATTCGGCGCCATGCGCATTACCGGTCCCGGCATCTGGGGTGAGCCGAAGAGCCCGCAGGAGGCGCGCGCGGTGCTGCGCCGTGCGGTCGAGCTCGGCGTCAACTTCATCGACACGGCCGACGCCTACGGTCCGCGGGTGAGCGAGCAGCTGATCGCCGAAGCGCTCTCTCCATACCCGCCCGGACTGGTGATTGCCACCAAGGGCGGGCTCACTCGACCGGGGGCGGGCCAGTGGATTGCGGACGGGCGGCCCGAGCATCTGCGCGAGGCGTGCGAGGAGAGCCTACGCCGCTTGAGGCTCGAGAGAATCGACCTCTACCAGTTCCACGCCGTCGATCCGTACGTGGTGCTCGAGTACTCGATCGAGGCGCTCGCGCAGCTGCAGCGCGCCGGGAAGATCCGCCACATCGGTGTATCGAACTTCACCGCCTCGGAGCTCGCACGGGCGCGCCGCATCGCGCCGATCGTCTCCGTGCAGAACCGTTACAACCTCAGCGACCGCCGCTCCGACGATGTGCTCGCGATATGCGCGCGCGAGGGCCTGGCGTTCATTCCCTGGGCACCGATTGCCGGTGGCTCGGCCGACCGGCTCGAAACGCGCGCCAGCAGCGCGGTGGAGGACTCGGCACGCGCGCATGGCGTGAGCGTGCTGCAGATCGCGATCGCGTGGTTGCTGGCGAAGTCGGCGGCGATGCTGCCGATCCCTGGAACATCGTCGCTCGCGCACCTCGAACAGAATGTTGCCGCGGCGTCGGTCAGGCTGAGCGCGGCGGAGCTCGCCGCGATCGGTTGAAGGAAATCCCGGCATTCAGCGCCGCCTCACCGCGCACCGGGCGCCCCGCCGGCGCTACCCGTGTGCGCGGCACGGCGCCGCGCGCGGCGCTGTCAGCCACCATGCAGATGCGCGTTGTAGAGTGCGGCGAGCTTCGGGCTGTTCACGCGGCCCACGGCAACCGCCACGGCCTGCTGCTCGCACGACTGCTCGAGCGCACGCGCGTGCAGGTCGCGGCTGTCGACCTGATCGGCCGCACACACCTGGCGCGCCGCGGAGACGATGCGCACATAGAGTTCCTTGTTGCCCTGCTCACTGGCGAGATTGAGGTCACCATAGCTCACCCGCATGGAGGCACTTGCGGTGCCGGGCGAGGCGGCGTATGCAGCACCGGAGAGGGCGGCGATGAGACAGGCACCGAGGACGCTCACTCTAGCGGCGCTGCGGAGCTTCGCGTTGGCATTCGTCATGATCATCTCCCGTCGTGTTGGTTAGCGGTGTTGGCGTTGCTGGATTCGACGTTGCATATGAGACACCTAACACCTGCGCGCGCTAAGTACCCGCAGAACGCGTTGATCCCAGCACCCGACGCGTTCGTACCGCGCCGCACCCCGGGCCGTTGCGCCCACACGCGCACGCGCCGCGCGTGCTTTGCGCTCTGTTGCGGAGCGATTTCACATCACCACCCGAGCTCGTCCCTGCTGGCAACGGGCTCGTCCCCGGAACATCGCCACGGGCGCACGGGGAACGCGCCTGGAGGTACGCTAGGAGTCAAAGTGGCCGAAGATCGGCACTCACAGGACAGCGGGGCATGAGCGCTTCACCTTTGGAACGAGTCGCACCAGCACTCGGCTTGCCGGCGCCGCAGGCGCGCGCCGGCGCGGTGCCGGCGGCCGCGAGCAGTACGGGCAGCTTCCGGCCGCTGCTCGGCGTGCTCACGGTGTTCTGGATCTACGTGGCGCTGTCGAACGTCATGTACGCGAACAACATGCAGGCGAGCCTCTCGGTGATGAAGATCGAGCATGTGTTCGCGGCCTGGGACGCGCGTCTGTTGCAGCACCTTTTCCTTTATCCACTCTTCATTCTCAGCATGTGGCGCTCGCTGCGCACCGGCTGGCAGCCGCTGTGGCGCGCGGTGCCGCTGCAGCTCGCCTGCGCGCTGGGATTCGCGATCCTCGCCTCACCGGCGTTGGTCCTCGGCGAATATCTGACGGCTCACTGGCATGGCACCTACAAGGCGCATGACCCGATGGACGAAGAGTGGAGCAGTTGGCAGGCATTCTCGACGCACGAGGTTCCCATCTGGCTCGCGAGCATCACGAGCTTCCTCGTCACTTACGGTTTTGGGCTGGCGCTGATCACCGGGTTCCTCTTCTACCAGCGGCTGCGTGACTCACAGCTGCGCTCGGCCGCGCTCGAGCGTGCGCTGACGCAGGCGCACCTGGCGGCGCTGCGCATGCAGCTCTCCCCGCACACGCTCTTCAATCTGCTGCACACCATCCGTGGGCAGATCACCTGGGATCCGCCGGCGGCGCAGGCGATGGTGGTGCAGCTCGGCGATCTGCTGCGCCGGCTGCTCACCGCTGGCGAGCGCGAGTTCTCCCGGTTGTCCGATGAGCTGCAGTTCGTGACGCTCTATCTCGAGCTGCAGCAGAAGCGCTTCGCGGATCGGCTCACCATCCGGGTGCCACTGCGCGAGGAAGCGGCGCGTGCCTGGGTGCCGAGCCTCATCCTGCAGCCGCTGGTCGAGAACGCCGTGGTGCACGGGCTCGCCGGACACGAAGGACCGGTCACCATCCGTGTCGAGGCCTATGCGAGCGGCGAGCGGCTGGTGCTGCGGGTGCTCAACACCATCGCCCGGGGCCGCGCGGCCGGCCTTACCGGCATCGGCATCGCCAACGTGCGCGAGCGTCTCGAGGTGCAGTTCGGCGATGCCGCCAGCTTCACCGCGGGTCCGGTCGAGGATGATGTGTGGCTCACGGAGATTCATATGCCGCTGCTGCGCGACGGGCCTGGCGGCCCGCCGCGGGCGGATGCGGAGACCCCGCCGACGTGATGAGCGTCATCATCGTCGACGACGAGCCGGCGGCCCGGCGCACGGTGCGCGAGTGCTGCGAGCGCGAGCCCGACCTCAAGGTCGTCGGGGAATACGGCGACAGCCGCGCGGCGCTCGAGGCAATCCGTAGCAATCCGCCCCAGGTACTGTTCCTCGATATCCAGATGGACTCGATGACCGGCATGGCGCTGGCGCGCGCCCTCGATCGCGAGCAGCTGCCGCTCATCGTGTTTGTGACCGCTTACGATCACTACGCGCTCGAGGCCTTTGAGGTGAGCGCAGTCGACTATCTCCTCAAGCCCTTCGACGACGCCCGCTTCAAGGCGACCGTCGAGCGCGTGCGCCGCCGACACGGCGCGGCCGATGCCTTCGACCGCCAGGGCGCGCTCGCCGCGCTCCTCGAGCAGCTCGAGCGCTCGGCGCGTGCTCGCGCCGACGCCCAGCCGCGCGTGCTCGCCGAAGCCGGCAGCCGCATGCACATGCTCGACGTGTCGCAGGTCGAGGTGGTCGAGGCCGATCGCAATTACGTGCGCCTGACCATCGGCCGCGAGGTGTTCCATGCGCGCAGCACGCTCCAGCAGGCCGAGAAGTCATTCCACGCGCAGCCGATGCTGCGCATCAGCCGCTCCTGTCTCGTCAACATGCACCATGTGAAGGAAATCAGCCGCACCCCGCGCGGCGATTTCATCCTGGTGGTGGCCGGCGGCACGACCGTGACGAGCAGTGAGGGCTTTCGCGAGCCCGTTCGCCAGTACCTCGAGCGGTTGAAACTCGCTCCGGCCCAAGACGCGTGATTTTGCGGGGGCCCCGGTGAACCACCCCACAAAATCACGCTTGCCGTGGCCTCAGCGCTACACGTTGCTCAGCAAGACGCGTGATTTTGCGGGGGCCCCGGGGCGGTGGCTGCGGTAAAGTCGCGCGCGGACCGGCTACCCTCAGGACCTCGCCTTGAGCGACCCCGCGATAACGCCGCGCGCGGCCATGCGCGCGCTCGGCGTGTTGAGCGCAATCAACCTGCTGAACTATCTCGACCGCTATCTCGTGCCGCCGCTCGTGCCCGACCTCGAGCGCGCCATGGGGCTGTCGCACCAGCAGGCTGGCTGGCTATGGCCCGCGTTCATGCTCGTTTACATGCTGACCGCGCCGCTCTTTGGCGTGTGGGGCGACCGTGGCTCGCGCACCCGCCCGATCGCACTCGGTGTATTCATCTGGAGTCTCGCCACGCTGCTCTCGGGTCTGGCGCGCAGCTTCCCGCAGCTCTTTGCGGCGCGCGCGCTGGTTGGCGTGGGCGAGGCCGCCTACGCGGCGATCGCCCCGGCGCTGCTCGCGGACTGCTTCCCGCTCGCCGCACGCGGTCGGGTCTTCGCAGTGCTCAACATGGCACTGCCGGTCGGTGCCGCGCTCGGCTACGTGCTCGGGGGGCTGATCGGGCAACACGTCGGCTGGCGCGCCGCCTTCTTCATCTGCGGGGCGCCGGGCATGCTGCTTGCTGCCACGATGCTATGGTTGCCCGATCCGCCGCGCGGCGTGCAGGAGTCCGGGGCAGGGGCGGCCCCGCCGCCTGCCGCCGCCGACACCCCTAGGCCCGGAGCGTCGGCCGTCTACTTGAGCCTGCTGCGCCGCGAACCCTACCGCTGGCCCGTGCTCGGCTACGCCGCCTACACGTTCGCGCTCGGCGGGCTTGGCTTCTGGATGCCAACCTTCCTCGAGCACGTGCGCGGCGTACCTCCCAGCCAGGCGACGACCGG
This sequence comes from Steroidobacteraceae bacterium, assembly GCA_035621995.1. GTDB lineage: Bacteria > Pseudomonadota > Gammaproteobacteria > Steroidobacterales > Steroidobacteraceae > 13-2-20CM-66-19. The sequence goes on along the minus strand of DASPWF010000007.1, from coordinate 84,676 downwards.
CTTCGGCGCGATCGTCGTCGTGACCGGCTTCGTCGGTACGCTCGTCGGCGGCTGGCTCGGCGACTATTGCCTCAAGCGCTCGTCCGCGGGATATCTGTGGTTCTCGGGCGTCGTCACCGTCGTGGCCGCGCCGCTCGCACTCATCGCGCTGACCGCTGCGGCGCCCGCCCTTTATTATCCGGCGATCGTGCTTGCGGAGGTGCTGCTCTTCATGTCGACCGGGCCGATCAACGCGGCAATCGCCAACAGCGTCTCAGCCTTCGAGCGGGCCTCGGCAATGGCGCTGTGCGTGTTCGCCATTCACCTGCTCGGCGACGTACCGTCGCCGCCGCTCATCGGCTACCTGGCGGATGTCGGAACGCTGGCGCGGGCGGTGCTCATCGTGCCGGTCGGGATCGCCATCGGTGGAATCGTATGGCTCGTGTGCGCAAGGGCCAACCGCACGCCGCCGCTGGCGCGCGGCTAACGGCCTCAGCGCCGACCTTCGATGCGTCACTGCCGCCGGCCGCCCGGCCGCTGGCGACGATGCGCCGTGAGGACCTCGAGACGCAGTTTCGCGTCGCCGTGCGCCGCGGCGCCGGAGCCGCAGGGGCGCATTGCATCCACGAGCTGTGGATGCGCGGGGAGTTCGCCGCCAACATCGAGGCGGCCCTTACGGTGCTCTGGCAGGCTGCGGCCGCTTCCATCCCGGAGTGGCTGCCGATGCGGCACGTCGAGTGGCTGCCGGCGCTGTACGAGATCGCGCACACATTCACCGCGGCGCGCCCCGGCCGTTACAACATCTACCTGGTGCTGCTCGACTTCGCCGACCGCCACCGCGGACCGTACGGGCTGTACGTCGGCATGAGTCACTACACACCGGCAACGCGCTTCGACCAGCACAAGGCGGGCATTCGTGCCGCGGGGAGCGTGTTGCGACGTGGCCTCGAGGTACTGACCGGACCGGCGCTGCACCTGCGGGGCATCGCGCGAGGAGAGGCCCTGCGCATCGAGGCAGAGCTCGCCGAAGCGCTGCGCGACGCCGGGTTGCTCGTGGAAGGCGGACATTAGCAACCATCGCGGTGCGCACTGTCGGATCGGGGCGACAGGGGCGCGGTGCCTCAGACAATGCCGACAGGGAGCCGCTGCCGCCACCTCCTGTCAATCCCGCGACCAACCGGCAAAGTGTTCGCAGGTGACCTCACGGGGTGTGAAGCATCATGACAGCACGTTTGCAACACGCGCCGAGCATCCTGCGGAGCCCGGTCGCAGCTTGCGACAGACCGGCTCTGCGTAACGGCACGCTCCTCTTGCTCGCGGCCCTTGCCGCGCTCGTTCTGCTCGTGCTCCCGCTCACTGCACGGGGCCAGCTTTCGGTATCGGTGAACATTGCTCCGCCACCGCTTCCCGTCTACACGCAACCTCCGCTGCCTGCTCCCGGGTACATCTGGGTACCGGGTTACTGGGCGTATGGTCCCGACGGCTACTTCTGGGTCCCGGGCACCTGGGTGGAGCCGCCCGCGCCGGATCTGGTGTGGACCCCCGGCTATTGGTCGTGGTCTGACAGTGCCTACGTATGGACGGCCGGCTACTGGGGGGCAACGGTCGGCTACTACGGGGGTATCAACTATGCCGTCGAAGGTGACCAGGCCGACCAGCACGAAGATCGTGACGGGCGAGCGCCGGTCCGATATAGGGCACGAATGTCGCACTCGCTACCGTGGAGGGCCACGTGATCGAGCCGATCTTTCTCGGCCGGCGCCTCAATGTGAGCCCGGTCGCCGTGCTGTTTGCACTGTGGATCGGCGGCTGGCTGTGGGCGTCGCGGGCGTCGTGCTGGCGTTGCCGACGCTCCTCGCGTTACAAATCGCAACGCGCATGACGCGCGTCCGCACGCGCCAGACATAGCGCGCCAGCGATTCCACGCCGCTGCGCCGACGCGTTAGACTCGCGGTCACAGGGGGCCCGCGTATGTTTGCATGCACGTCAGCGCTGTCTTCTGCGGCGCTGTGCGTCGTGGCAATGGCTTTCGCGTCCGACGCGGCGCTCGCCGCTAAGGCACCCACCCACCTCGACCTTCCCGCCGGTGCCCGGGTCGGCATCGTCAACCAGCTCGACGCCGAGGTGACACACTTCCACGCCGCGAAGCAGATCGAGAACAGCTTCCTCAAGACCTACCCGGTCAAGTGGCCGGTGAGCGCCATGCTTCTCGATGCCGTCCAGGACCGCCTGAAGCAGCTCGGCTTCGTGGCCGTGCAAGTGGCGACGAGCGATGAGCTGATGCGGGCGCGCGAGCGCTGCTTCCTCGACGCACCGCTCGGCAAGGGGCTGCCGAAGGAGTGTGCGCCGATCTTTGCGCGGCTGGCCGCGGCCGAGCATCTCAATGCCATCATCGTTCTCGGGCCAGGGCGCAACGACTCTACCCATGCAGGCGGGACACGGCACAAGGCCCTGCCGGAGTACCTGCGCGGCTGGTGCTTCGTGACCGGCGAGGGTGGCCCCGACACCCTGCCGTCTCTGCTCAATCTCACCGAATTGTTGCTGATCGCGGTGAACGGACAGACGGCGCAGCTCGGCGACCGGCAGTGGGGCGGAAACGGTCAGAGCTGGCTCGGCTACAAGGCGCCGGCGGATCTCAAGGCCTTCCCCGAGCAGCAGCTCGCGCAGCTGCAACCGCTGTTTGCCTACATGCTCAGGCAGCAGTCGGACGCCTTACTCGCGCATCTCGAGGTCGCACGCTAGTTGATGGGAAGAACTGGCCTGTGCGGCCGTTTTTCGCACCGTGCCGCCGTTGCCGGCGGCGAAAGTCGCGCCTTTTGCCGCCTGCACCGCAGACACGCCGAAGTCCAACACGGCTAGGCGACGTGACGGATCGCCCAGGCGCAGACGATTACCCCGATCAGCCCGAGCGCGAAGTCGAGCGCCGCGAACAGCCGCTCGCGCCGCACGAGCTGCGCGGCGCTGCGCGGGGAGATGAGGAACGGTTCACCGTTGGCCGGTTGCGAGATGACGCTGGTGCGCGCGATGGCCGACTGCAGCTTCTGCGTCTGACACTCGGCCACCGCCGCCTCCCGGGCCGCCTCCCATTCCGCCGCACTGAGCTTGCCGTCGTGGTCGAGATCGAACCGCGCCAGCAGCGTCGCCTGGTCCTGCTTCCACTCGTGTAGTTTTGCCGCGGTCGCCGCGGCGACGTCGCCGACCTCGGAATGCGAGCGCAGCTCGCCCATCACGGTCAGCCAGTCGCCGACGCCGAGCAGCCGCTCGGTGTACCGCCACTTTCCCGTGTGCAGCAGCGGCAGCGAAACGTCGCCCGCCGGCGGCGGTCCGGAGGGCCAGGAGTCATCGCCGTACCAGACGTCGGCCGTCGTCGGGGTGATTTCCGCTTTCACCGGGCCGACCAGGCACTGGGCATCGTCGTCGCTCAACACAAAAAGATCGACGCTGGTCGCGCTCTCCGCGACGCTCCAGCGGGAGTGTCCCTTGGAGTCCTGCTCCTGGTGAGCAATCTCGTAGCTCCACCACACGCACGGTCGCGACGTCAACGGCGAGGCGATCGGGGTTGCGCCTCCCGGCTGCGCGCGTCCGCTGACTCTCACGTAGCCCTGCGCGGCGGAGCGGATGCGAAATTGCGGGGTATCGGCCACCAGCCGCTCGCGACGCAGCCGCACGAAGAACCGCCACAGGGCAAGGAGGACGAGCGCCGCGGCGATCACCGCGATCACCGCGTAGGGTGGTGGTTGCGCGCTTCTCACGGGGCGGGTACCGCGGGAAGGGCCTGCAGCTGCACCGGTCTCAGGAGGAGAACGCCGCCTTCAGGTCGACGTCCGCCTTCTGCTCGGACTCGAAGTGCAGCAGCTGCGCGGGCGGGAAATCGCCGAGCCGTGCCACCAGTGCATCCGGGAAGCTCGCGATGCGTACGTTGTTGATGTTCACCGCCTCGTTGTAGACCTCGCGTCGGTCGGCGATCGCAGTCTCGAGCCCACTGATGCGCTCCTGGAGGTGATGGAACGGCTCGCTCGCCTTGAGCTGCGGGTAGTTCTCGGCCACCGCATAGAGTCCGCTGAGGCCGCTGCGCAGCTCGCGCTCGGCTGTGCCGAGCGAGCTCATGCTGCCGGAGCTGCGCGCCGCGTCGACCCCGGCGCGCGCGCGCATCACGCGCTCGAGAGTACCGCTCTCGTACTGCATGTACTGCCGGCACACCTCGACGAGCTTCGGCAGCTCGTCGTGGCGCTGCACCAGCAGCACGTCGATGTCCGACCAGGCGAGCTTCACCGCCGCGCGCACCCGCACCAGGCCGTTGTAGACGCCGATCAGGTACCCGCAGAGTGCTAGCAGAAAGAACAGGAACACCAGGAATGGCAACATGATGGGAGTTCCTCGGAGCATGCCGAAGCCGCGGCGAAGCATACTCCGCCCTGAGCGCGGCGGCTGACGGAGCCCGACATTAAGTGATTTCCGTCACGCGCAGGGAGGGCGGGGCGCGACCGGCGTCGCACTGCGAATCAGGGGCTGCGACCTCAGGCCGCGGCCACCCGCCGCCCGAGATCGATGCCCGCGAGCTCGTACCCCTTGCGAAAGTCGCGGATGTGGCGCGCCATCCAGCCGTGCGCGCCCTCCTCATCGCGCGCCGTGAGCGCCTCGAGCAGCCGGCGGTGCGCGGTGGCGATGCGTGCGCGCGCCTGCGGCACCTGGTCGATCATCACGCGCAGTGACGGCTCGAGCAGCCGCAGCAGCGGCTCCTGCGCAAGTCCGAGCACCGGGTTATGGGTCGCGCGGCCGATGCAGCGGAACACCTCGGCGGTGTGGTGTACCGCCTGCTCGGTGTCGTCGCGCTGCGCCGCGAACGCCTCCGCCGCGGCCGTGATGCATTCGAGGTCGGTCTCGGCACGCGCCCGCGCCGCGGCGGCACAGAGCGGCGGCTCGAGTATCGTGAGGGCCTCCCATAAGTGGCGCACCGTGACGTCGTGCAGCAGCAGGGCGTGACTTACGCCCTGCGCGACCGATTCCTGGCGCGGACGGCTGACCGACATCAGCTTCGAGCCGGGGCGGCGCTGCAGGAGGCCGCGGCTCTCGAGCTCGCGCAGCGCCTCGCGTACGGTCGAGCGGTTCACACCGAACTGGCGGGCGAGCTCGGTTTCCGATGGCAGCCGCTCGCCCTCGCGCAGCGCGCGGCTGAGGATGCGCGCGCCGATGGCGGCGGCCACCTTGCGGTACGCCGGCTCGATGAGGACCTTGGCGAATTCCACGCTCACGCCGCGTCCTCGAACAGCTCACGCCCGATCAGCATGCGGCGGATCTCCTGCGTGCCAGCGCCGATCTCGTAGAGCTTGGCATCGCGCAGCAGTCGTCCGGCGTCGTAGTCGTTGATGTAGCCGTTGCCACCGAGCGCCTGGATGGCCTCGAGCCCGGCGTGCGTGGCACGCTCGGCGGCGAACAGGATGCAGGCCGCGGCGTCCCGCCGCCGCGCGGTGCCCGCATCGCAGGCGCGTGCCACGGCGTACACGTAGGCGCGCGAGGCGTTGAGCGCGGTGTACATGTCGGCGATCTTGCCCTGCATCAGCTCGAAGGTGCCGATCGGCTGACCGAACTGGCGCCGCTCGCGTACGTAGGGCAGCACCAGGTCGAGCGCGGCAGCATGCAGCCCGAGCGAACCACCGGCGAGCACCACACGCTCGTAGTTGAGTCCGCTCATGAGCACCCGCACCCCGCCATTTTCACTGCCGAGCAGGTTGTCCGCCGGCACCGCGCATTCGTCGAACACCAGCTCGCAGGTACCCGAGCCGCGCATGCCGAGCTTGTCGAGCTTCTGCGCGGTGCTGAAGCCGCGCGTGCCGCGCTCGACGACGAACGTGCTGATGCCGCGCGGCCCCGCACCGGGGTCGGTCTTGGCATACACGACGAACACGTCGGCGTCCGGCCCGTTGGTGATCCACATCTTGCGCCCGGTGAGGAGGTAGCGATCGCCGCGTCTCTCGGCGCGCAGCTGCATCGACACGACGTCGGAGCCCGAACCGGGCTCGGACATCGCCAGCGCCCCGACGTGCTCGCCGCTCAGGAGCTTCGGCAGGTAGCGCTCGCACTGCGCCTCGTTCGCGTTGAGCCGCAGCTGATTGACGCACAGGTTCGAGTGCGCGCCGTAGGAGAGCCCCACGGCGCCCGAGGCGCGCGAGATCTCCTCCATGACGATGACGTGCGCGAGATAGCCGAGCCCGGCGCCGCCGAGCCGCTCGGGGACGGTGACGCCGAGCAGGCCTTGCGAGCCGAGCGCCGGCCACAGGTCGCGGGGAAACTCGTTGCTGCGGTCGATGGCGGCGGCGCGCGGAGCGATCTGCGCGGCGGCGAAGCGCCGTACCTGCTGGCGGATCTCCTCGAGCTCGGGCGCGAGACCGAAGTCACTGTCGGTGCTGTCGAGTGCGGTCATGGGCTTGCCTTCCGTTCTGGCACAATCGTATGATTGTCGGACAAACCGGCAACCGTGGCAAGCAAAATGCCCCGACTCGCGACCCGGGTCGACCCCCAAAGCGAAGAGTACCGCGACAACGAGCGCGCCATGCTCGCCCTCATCGAGGACCTGCGGCGCGAGGTTGGCCGTGCGGCGCGCGGCGGCTCGAAGACCGCCACGGACAAGCACAAGGCGGCCGGCAAGCTCACCGCGCGCGAGCGCATCCGCGTGCTGCTCGATCCCGGCAGCCCCTTCCTCGAGTTCTCGCAGCTCGCCGCACACGGCATGTACGGCGGCGATATCGCCTGCGCTGGCATCGTGACCGGCATCGGCCGCGTCGCCGGACGCGAGTGCGTGGTGGTGGCCAACGACCCGACCGTCAAGGGCGGCACGTACTATCCCGTCACGGTGAAGAAGCACCTGCGCGCGCAGGAAATCGCACGCGACAATCGGCTGCCATGCGTGTACCTGGTCGAAAGCGGCGGGGCGTTTCTCCCGGCGCAGGACGAGGTGTTCCCGGACCGCGAGAACTTCGGACGGATTTTCTACAACCAGGCGACGCTCTCGGCACTCGGTGTGGCGCAGATCTCGGTGGTACACGGCTCGTGTACCGCCGGCGGCGCCTACGTTCCAGCGATGTCGGATGAGAACGTCATCGTTCGCAATCAGGGGCGGGTGTTCCTCGGCGGCCCGCCGCTGGTCAAGGCCGCCACCGGCGAAGACGTCGATGCCGAGTCGCTCGGCGGCGCGGACGTGCACTGCCGCGAGTCGGGTGTCTGCGACCACTACGCGGAAAACGACACCCACGCGCTTGCCATCGCGCGCGGCATCGTCGCGCGGCTGCGGGCCGCTGCCGAAACCGCGCCGCCGCGCACCGCCTGTGAGCCGCGCTACGATGCGGGCGAGCTGTGCGGAGTGCTGCCGGCGAGTCTGCGCAAGCCTTATGACGTGCGCGAGGTGATCGCCCGACTGGTCGACGGCTCCGAGCTCGATGAGTTCAAGCAGCTCTACGGCACGAGCCTGGTGTGCGGCTTTGCGCACCTGGGCGGCTACCCGCTCGGCATTCTCGCCAACAACGGCGTGCTCTTCTCGGACAGTGCCCTCAAGGGGACGCACTTCATCGAGCTGTGCGCACGCGAGCGTATCCCACTGCTGTTCCTGCAGAACATCACCGGCTTCATGGTGGGGCGACGCGCCGAGGCGGGCGGGATCGCCAAGGATGGTGCCAAACTCGTGACCGCCGTCGCCTGCGCTCCGGTGCCGAAGCTCACCGTCATTATCGGCGGCAGCTACGGCGCGGGGAATTACGCCATGTGCGGACGCGCTTATTCACCGCGCTTCCTGTTTCAATGGCCGAACGCGCGCATCTCGGTCATGGGAGGCGAGCAGGCCGCGAGCGTGCTCGCGACGGTGAAGCGCGACCAGCTACGGGGCGGTGGCCGCGAGTGGCCGGCGGCAGAGGAGGAGGCCTTCAAGCAACCGATCCGCGAGCAGTACGAGCGGCAGGGGCATCCGTACTACTCCTCGGCGCGGCTGTGGGACGACGGCGTCATCGACCCGCGCGACACACGGCGCGTGCTCGCGCTCGCGCTGGCGGCGGTGCGCAACGCCCCGTACGAGGCGCAGCCGTTCGGCGTGTTCCGCATGTGAGTCGCCGTGGGCGGGGAGGGCTACGCATGATCCGGAGTGTGCTCGTCGCCAACCGCGGCGAGATCGCCTGTCGCATCTTTCGCACCGCGCGGCGTCTCGGCATGCGCACCATCGCGGTGTACTCGGATGCCGACGCCGCTGCGCGCCACACGCGCGCGGCGGATGAGGCGCTGCGCATCGGGCCGGCGCCGGCGCGCGAGAGCTATCTCGACGCCGAGCGCATCCTCGCCGCCGCCCGCGCGAGCGGCGCCGAGGCAATCCACCCGGGCTACGGCTTTCTCTCGGAGAATGCGCAGTTCGCGCAGGCCTGTGTCGCTGCCGGCTTCGTCTTCGTCGGGCCGCCGGCCGCGGCCATCAGCGCCATGGGATCGAAGATCGTCGCCAAGACGCGCATGCAGGCCGCCGGCGTTCCGGTCCTGCCCGGGTACTCCGGCACACAGCAGGATCTGCCGCACCTCGAGCGCGCCGGACTCGCCGCAGGGCTGCCGCTCATCGTCAAGCCCGCAGCCGGCGGCGGCGGCAAGGGCATGCAGATCGTGCGTGCGCCCGCCGAGCTCGGACCGGCGCTCGCCGCCGCGCGCCGCCTCGCCGAGAGCGCCTTCGGCGACGGCTCGCTCCTGCTCGAGCGCTACCTGCCCGCACCGCGACATCTCGAAGTGCAGGTGTTCGCCGATGCGCACGGCAACTTCCTGCACCTCGGCGACCGCGACTGCTCGACGCAGCGGCGCCACCAGAAGCTGATCGAGGAAGCGCCCGCGCCCGCGGTGCCCGCGGACGTGCGCGAGCGGCTGCGAGCGGCCGCCCTGGTCGTGGCGCGCGAGATCGGCTACGTGAGCGCCGGAACCGTCGAGTTTCTCTTCGACGGACGCGAGTTCTATTTCATGGAGATGAATACCCGGCTGCAAGTCGAGCACACAGTCACCGAGGCGGTGACTGGCATCGACCTGGTGGAATGGCAGCTGCGTGTCGCCGCCGGCGAGCGGCTGCCGCTCTCGCAGGCACAGGTGCGCCTCGAGGGGCATGCCATCGAGGCGCGCGTGTGCGCCGAGGATCCCGCGCGCGCTTTCCTGCCGAGCGCCGGACGGCTCGAGCTCCTCGAGTGGCCGCAGATGCAGTCGGTGCGTGTCGATGCCGGCTTCGGCAGCGGCGATACCGTGCCGGACTGCTACGACTCGCTGCTCGGCAAGGTCATCGCGCACGCGGGGCAGCGCGCCGAGGCCGCGGCGCTGCTCGCGAGCGCACTCGATCGCACGCACTGCGCCGGCGTGCACACCAACGAGCGTTGGTTGGCCCGCATCCTGCGCTCGCCGCGCTTCCTCGAGGTCCGCCATAGCATCGCCCTGCTCGATGAGGCGGGCGGTGAGTTTGCCGGCCCGCGTGCCGCTTCACCCGAGTCGCTGATCCTCGCGGCGCTCGCCGCGCACGCCGGCGCGGCGGGAGCGGGCGCCGCGACCGCTGCCGGCCCCGCAAGTCCCTGGGATCTGGGCGACGGCTTCACGCCGAACCTCCCCACGCCCATTGCCTACACCTTGCTATGGCGCGGGCGGCGGCACACCGTGCAGCTCGAGTACGCGGCCGGCCAGCCTGCGCTCGCGGCCGTCGACGCCGGCGCGCCGCTGCCGCTCGCCGGGGTGAGGCTCGAGGACGGCACGGTCGCCGCGCAGATCGCCGCGCGGCGCAGCCACGCGCGCTACCTGCGCCGCGGCGCAGAGCTGCACCTGTGGGCGCCCGATGAGCACTACGAGTTCGTGCTCGACGACCCGCGCACGCACGAGTTCTCCGCAAGCGCCGCGACCGGCGGCCTCACCACGCCGCTCCCCGGCGTGGTGGTCACCGTGCCCGTCGTGGTGGGACAGGAGGTCGCCGCCGGCGACGTGCTCATGGTCATCGAAGCGATGAAGATGGAGCACACCATCAACGCCCCGTACGCCGGAACGGTCGCGGCGATTCACTTCGCCCGCGGCCAGCGCGTCCCCGAGGGCAGCGCGCTGCTCGAGCTCGCGCGCACCGGCAGCGACTGACCTCGCCGAGCGCCTGACGCGCCTCGCGGGCGCGCGCAAGGTGTCCGGGATCTTCTACGCGCTCACGGCACTCGCGGCTGTCTGGATCTGGCTTTTTCCGCAGGCCGACCTCGCAGCGATCCTCGTTCTCGTGCTGCTGCCGTGGGCCGCCCTCGTGCCGGTCGCAGTCTCGCCCCACCTATACCGGTTCGACGACCAGCGCAACGATGTCCGGCCGAATCTCGCGTACGCCGCCATCATGGCCGGACTCGCGCTCGCCGCGTGCGCCATGTACGACGTCGGCGTGCTCGAGTGGCCGCGGGCGCTCGCCGCCGGCGCGCTCCTCGTTGCGCTGCTGAGCTGCGCGCAGCTGAGGTGTAGTGCCGCGTCGCGCGGGCGCGCTTCGGTGGCGCTGTCGCTGTGCCTGATCAACTGCTTCTACGGCTATGGCGCGGTCGCGCTCGTTGACAGCAAGCTCGATGTGGCGGCACGCAATCACTACCAGGTCGAGGTGCTGGCGCGGCACAGTAGCGCGAGCTACCGCAGTCGGTCGTACTATCTGCGGCTTGCGCCCTGGGGCCCGCGGAGTTATCCGCGCGACGTGTTGGTTCGACGCGCGCTCTACGCGCGCCTGCCACGCGGCAGTACGGCGTGCGTCGAGCAGGGCGCTGGAGCGCTCGGCATCTCCTGGTACGTCGTCAGCGCCTGCGACTGAGGCACTTCCGGCGGCGCGTGCGACTCACTTCGCCTGCGCCGCGGGCTTCGCGCCCGGCTTGGCGGTGGGGCGCTCGGCACGCACCTTGGCGATCAGCTTGTCGGTGTTGGCGAGCAGCTGCTGGAGATAGGCGTCTTCACCCGGCGCCGGATCGGCCATCGCCACGTACTTGCCGTCGACCGCCATCGCCGGAATGCTGTCGATGAGGTAGTCGGAGGCAAGCTTGTCGGCCTGCACGGTCTGATTGTTGACGCCGAAGGAAACGTACGCCGCCGAGAACTGCTCGGCGTGCCCGCCGTTGCGGCCCACCCAGGCCGCCAGGCTCTGCTCGTCGAAGAGTTGCTGCTGCTCCTCGTGGATCGCGTGAAACAACGGACCGTCGAGCCGCGCGAAGTCGCCGCTCGCCTGCAGCGCATAGAAGGCGCGCTGCAGGTTGATCCACTGCGGACGGTCGAACCCGACCGGGACACGCCGGAATACCACGTCCTTGGGCAACTTCGTGTCCCAGGCGCTGACCAGGGGAGCGAAGTGGGCGCAATGCGGACAGCCGTAGGAGAAGAACTCGATCACCTCGATCTTGGCGGGATTGTTGGTCGGCTGCGGAGGCTCGAGCGAGCGGTAATCGGTGCCGTCCTGCTGCGCGCGGGCCGCTCGCAGCCACGGGGCGGTGGCGGCCAGGGCGCCCATGCGCAGCAGCAGTGCCCGTCGCGACATCGGCATGGCATCGTCCTTTCGGTCAGCGCGCAGTGTGCGCTCTCAGTTTAGACAGATAGCGGTCGCGAAGCTCCGTCTGCCGCGAGGTGAGCGGCTGCGCGACGCCCTGGATGAAGACCGCGTCCGCGAGCGTGGTCACCTCGAGCGGGTCGCCGCTCCACAGCACGAGATCCGCAGGTCGTCCGCGCTCGATCGAGCCGTTGTGGTTGGCGACGCCGAATATCTCGGCGGGGTTGCGCGTGAGGGCCGCGAGCGCAGCCTCCCACGGCAGTCCGTGCGCCACGGCAATGCCCGCGGCCTGACGGAGCTTGCGGATGTTGTGTGGCTGCGGCTCATCGAAGCTGAAGGCGATCTTGACGCCGGCGCGCTCGAGACGCGCGGCATTCTCGAGCGTCGCCCCCACCGAATCGAAGCTCTCGGGCAGGTCGTCGAGCGGGTCGAGGATCACGGGGATGCGCGCCGCCGCGAGCTCTCCGGCGACGCGCCACGCCTCGGGCGCACCCTGGATGGCGACGCGTAAGCGCTCGCGCTGCGCAAAGGCGATCACCTGGCGGATATCCGCGCTGCGCTCGACGCCGAACACGATCGGACCGCTACCGCGCAGATACTCGAGGAGCGTCTGCCGTCCCGTGGGGGTGAGCAGCCGTGTATCGCTCGCCATCAGCAGCTTTGGCTGGCGCACCTCGAGCAACGCCTGCGCGAGCAGCATGAACTGTGCGGCGCGGCTGCCGCCCGAGAGTGCGTTCACCGCGCCGCCGGTAGCGATGAACAGCGCCCGCCCCGGGGCGACGGTGCCGTCGAGCCGCACCAGGGCACCCTGGCCGGCGATGATCGATCCCCCTTCGCCCTTGCCGCCCGGTTCGGCGCTCGGCGCGAGCTGCGCGAAGGTGATGCCGCCGAGTCGACCGACGCCGAGAACCACCGAATCGGGATTGAAGGCCGGCGTCACATCGAACTCCGGCCGCATCGCACCGAGCTTGAGCGCGTAGTCGTCCACGCTCGGCTCGAGACCGATCTCCTCGATGCCGAGACGACCGATACCGCCGAAGAGCCCCGGTGTGACGGGGCGCCCAGCTGCCTCGATGACGTCGGCTCCGGGCGGCACGGTAAGGGCGGCGCCGAGCGCGGCGATGCGGCCATCGCGAATCAGGATGTCGGCATGCTGCAGTACACCCGCGGTGCTCACCGTGTGCACGGTGGCGTTACGAATGACCACGGTCGCGGCGTGCGCGGCGGGGCCGGCGAGCAGCAGCGCGCCGCAGATCCACGCCCTCATGGCGAGATCCCCGCGGCCGCCGGCTGCCCGAGGAGGAAGTCCGACTGCGGCGTGAGCGCGGGATGTGCGCGGTCGTAACGCACCGCGCCGTCGATGAACACGAGGTCGGCGCGCGCATACACGCTGAAGGGTGTGCTGCTCCATATCACCACGTCCGCCATCTTGCCCGGCTCGAGCGTACCCACGCGCTCGAGCAGTCCGAGCGATTTCGCCGGGTTGGCGGTCAGCCAGCGGATGGCGCGCTCCGGGGGCACGTCGAGCCCGGCGCGCGCACCGTATGCCATGGCCTTGGCGGCCTCCTGGTTGAGTCGCTGTATGCCTTCCTCAGAATCCGAGTGCACGATCGCGCAGCCGCCAGGGGCGGCATCGACGAACACCATGTTCTCCGGGATGCCGTCGTAGGCTTCCATCTTCATGCCCCACCAGTCGGCCCACATCGCCGCGCATACGCCGCGCTCGCCGAGGAGGTCGGCGATCTTGTAGGCCTCGACGGCGTGGTGGAACGCCGCCACGTGGTAGCCAAATTCCTGCGACATGTCGAGCACCGCGGCCATCTCGTCGGCGCGGTAGCAGTGCATGTGCACGATGATGTCGCCACGCAGCGCCGCGGCGAGCGTATCGAGTCGCAGGTCGCGCTTCGGCGGCTTGGCATCCTTGGCGCCCGCGGCGAGCTTCCTCTGATACTCCTGCTGGTCGCGCAGATACTCCTGCGCCTCGGCCCACTGCGCACGGTAGCCGGCCATGTTGCCCATGCGCGTCGAGGGGAACTGCTTCTTGTTCTCCCCGTAGACGCGCTTGGGGTTTTCGCCGCACGCCATCTTCAGTCCCTGCGGAGCACCGGGGAACTTCATGCCCTGGTAGGTGACGCTCGGCACGTTCTTGAGCACGACCGAGCGGCCGCCGATGAGATTGGCCGACCCGGGCAGGACCTGCAGCGTGGTGATGCCGCCTTCGAGCGCAGTGCGAAAGGCCGGATCTTGCGGCCACACCGAATGCTCCGACCAGACGTTGGCGGTGGAAGGCGAGGTCGCCTCGTTACCGTCGGCGTTCGCATTGACCTGCGGTACCGGGTAATCGCCGAGGTGCGAGTGGATGTCGATGAGTCCGGGCGTGACCCAGCGGTCCGTCGCATCCACCACCAGTGCGTCGGCGGGCGGCTGCAGATTGGCGCCGACGGCGCCGATCTTGCCGGCCACCATCAGCACATCGGCGTGATCGAGACGCGTGCCGGTGCCGGTGAGCACGGTGGCGTTACGGATGAGCGTCGGGCGGGTCTGCGGCGGTTGATAGGTCGATGGATAAAACGCGGCGCCGTCGGTGCTCGCAGGTGCCGCGGCCGCGGCCGCTGCCGCGACCGGCGACGCAGCGCCAGCCGGTGCCGCGACGGGAGCGGCCACGGCGGACGCGGGTTGCGGGGGCTTGGCGGCCTGCGCGGCGCACCCGCCGAGGAGCGCCGCCAGCGTGAAGCCCATCATGCGTCTCACGGATCTCTCTCCCTGATGCAGAATCGTTCGTGTTGCGGTCGCACATTATTTCCCAAACGCGGGCGCGCCGGGAGCGTCACGCGGGCGCGCACGCGATGGCGCCGTCGACACGTACGGCGAGTCGCGATCGTAGAAGCGCCAGGGGCGCTGTGCCCACTCGCCGGCGTAATCGACGCCGATGCGCGTGGCGCGCGCAATGCGCGCGCGCGGCGCCCCCGCACGCTGTGGCTCGAGCCACAGCACCTCGCCGCGCAGATCCGCGCCGTTCAGACGCCGGTCGATGCGCAATGCGCGGCACAGCAACCCCGGACCCCAGGTGCGCTCTGTGAGACCGTCGAGCGGCTCGAGCGCCCGTAGGAGCACCGCGTGCGGCACGCCGGCGCGACCGGTGACGACGTTGAGACAGTTCCAGACGCCGTAGATGAAGTAGACGTACGCATGGCCGGGTGGGCCGAACATCACCGCGGTGCGCGCCGTGCGCCCGCGCGCGGAATGCGCCGCGAGGTCGCGCGGCCCGAGATACGCCTCCGTCTCGACGATGCGCCCGGCGCGCCGCGCGCGACCGTCGTCGTGCACGAGGCGCATACCGATCAGCGCGCGTGCCACGGCGAGCGTGCCGCGCTCGAAGAACGCGCGGGGAAGTCTGCGGTTGCGCTGCATGCGCGCGCGATGGTACGGAGAATCCTCTACAATGCACGCATGAAGGAGGGGCGGACGGAATGTCCGGCTTTAAAATCAGGGACTTAGAGTCTTCTCGCCGAGCCGGCATGATGTCCGCGCGCCACACGCGACCCTTCTTGGGAACGCTTGCGGCGTGCGTGCTCGCGAGCGCTCCTGCCTCGGCGAGCCTCTACGCGTTGCCCACCGACGGCTCCGCCGTGGTCGGCACGGACGGCAGCATCAGAACGATCTATGAGGACACGCTGCCGGACATCGCGCATCGTTTCAGCCTCGGCTACTACGAGATCATCCGCGCCAATCCCGGGGTCGATGTTTGGCTGCCGGGTGCCGACAAGGTGTTGGTATTGCCGGGCCGACGCATCCTGCCGCCGGGACCGCGCGAGGGCATCGTGGTGAATCTGCCCGAGCATCGGCTGTACTATTTTCCCAAGCCGCATGGACACGAGAAGCCGGTCGTCATCACCTACCCGGTGAGCATCGGTAAGATGGACTGGCGGACGCCGCTCGGCGAGACGCACGTCATCGCGAAGATCAAACACCCCGCGTGGTATCCGCCCGAGTCGATCCGCAAGGAGCACGCGGAGAATGGCGATCCACTACCGAAGGTTGTCGGCCCCGGCCCCGACAATCCGCTCGGCGACTTCGCGCTGCGCCTCGCGGCCGGTCGCGGCGAGTACATGATTCACGGAACCAACAATCCCACTGCGGTCGGTATGGCGGTGACGCACGGCTGCATCCGCATGTATCCCGAGGACGTCGCGGCCCTCTTTGCGATCATCCCCGTCGGCACGCCGGTGCGCCTCGTCAACGAGCCGGTGAAGGTCGCGTGGGTTGACGGCAAGCTGTTCCTCGAGGCGCATCCGCCGGTTGACGAGGAAGGGCAGACGGTCGCGCCGGATCTCAAGCTCCTGTCGCTGAAGCTCGACCACGCGCTCGGCGGCAACACTGCCGCCATCCACTGGGACCTCGCGCGCGCGACGCTGCGCGCGGCGTCGGGCATCCCGACGCTGGTCGGTCTCGCGGCCGAGCCCGACGAGCCCACCGAACTCGCTCCGCAGGCCGCAGCGGGCGAGACCCGCGCGTCGCGTTAGCTCAGCGCTTCACGCCGAGCGCTTGCGCCGCGGCGTGACCGGGGTCAACGCGCCCTGCGCAGCGCCGCCACGACTCCCATCACCTGCGTAACGCGCGACAGCACCGCGAGTGCGGTGCGCGTCCAGGCGAGCACGGCGAGAGCCTGGCGCGGACGCCGCAGCAGCACGAGTCCGGCGAGCGCGGCGATCCAGGCGAGCGGATGACGCCCGCCGCGCCCGCCCGCCGCCTCTGCCAACCCGCTCAACGCCCAGCGCAGGGGCCCGCCGTTGAGTCCGGAGATTCGGCCGGCGATCTCGGCGCGCTGCGCTTCGCAGCGCTCGATGAGCACGCGCCGCCGCACGTAAAGCTCCGCCATGCGGTTCACGAAGCGCGGCCTCCGGCGCGCTGCTGATCCTCGGTGAGCTGCTGCAGGGAGCTCTCGAGCACGCCGGGCTGCGAGCGCAGCGTACGCACGCCCAGCCAGGCGAAGCCCGCCGCGAGAGCGACAAACACCAGGCTCCCCGCGAGCAGCGCCAGCATGCGGTGCGTGTCCCAGAGCGCCACGACCAGCGCTATGACGGCAAAGGCGAGCGCGAGCATCGCGCAGGCGACCGCACCGATCGCCCACACCAGCATCCGCAGCAGCGCGCGCAGATGGATTTCGAGTTCGACCGCGGCGAGATCGAGCCGGGTGCGCAGCGCCTCGAGCACCGCAGCGAACAACCCCCGCAGCGCGTGCGGGGGCTCGTCCGCAGCGGCGCGCGGGGGCGGCGCGGATGCATCCATCAGCGACGGCCCATGATCAGACCGAGCAGCAGCGCCACGCCGCCGGCCACGGCGACCGCCTGCCATGGGTTGTCGCGCACGTAAGTGTCCACGTCGCGGGCGCGCTCACGCACCTGCTCCTCGAGCGCACTGAGGCGCACGCGCATCTCGCGCAGCGTCGCCTGAGCACGTTCCTGAAGTTCTGCACCGCCCGTCGCATTGCTCGTGGTGCGCAGCAGCGCCTCGGCGTCACTCACCAGCGCGCGTAGATCCTCGGCGATTCTGCCGCCGTTGAAGCTCTCGTTCATGGAGGTTCTCCTTGGCAGTTCCTCGAGGCCCGATTTACGCACATCCGCGCCGAAACCGCGAGACTCGCGCCGCCAGCTGCGCTACTCTCACTCGACGGAGGGTCCGCATGGCCGCGCCTCTTCCCAATCCGTTGCTGGAGCTGCGCAAGCTGGGCGAAAGCGTCTGGCTCGACGACATCAGCCGCGGCATGCTCGAGGACGGGAGCCTCGCACGGCTCATCCACGATGACGGCGTTGCCGGGCTGACCTCCAATCCGGCGATATTCGCCAACTCGATGATGCACGACCCGAAATACGCGCAGCCGATCGCGCAGCTGCTGCCGCGGGTGTCCTCGGCCATGGCACTCTACGAGGAGCTCGCGCTCGAGGATCTGCAGGACGCGGCGGCGCTGCTGCGCCCGCTCTACGAGTCGAGCGCGGGCGGCGACGGCTTCGTCAGCATGGAGGTCTCACCGCACCTCGCCTACGACGGTGCCGCGAGCCTCAAGGAAGCGCAGCGCCTGTGGCAGCGCCTCAAGCTCCCCAACGCCCTCATCAAGATCCCGGGTACGGAGGCCGGGCTGCCCGTGATCCGCGACCTCATCGCCGCCGGCATCAACGTGAATGTGACGCTGCTGTTTTCGCCCGACCGCTATCGCGCCGTGGCGCAGGCGTACCGCGATGGGCTCGCGGCACGCCTGGCCGCCGGCAAGCCCCTGGAGCGGGTCGCGTCCGTAGCGAGTTTCTTCCTCAGCCGCATCGATACCGCGGTCGACAAGGTGCTCGACGCTCTTGCGGCGCACGGTCAGCCGGCCGCGCGCGCGCTGCGCGGCAAGGCGGCGATCGCCAGTGCCTGCCGGGCGTACGAGATCTACGAGGAGACGGTCGCGGGTGCGCAGTGGCAGCACCTGTCGGCACGCGGCGCGCGGCCGCAGCGACTGCTGTGGGCGTCGACCTCGACCAAGGACCCGAGCTACAGCCCGATCAAGTATGTCGAGGAGCTGGTGGTGCCGGGCACCGTCAACACGATGCCGCTCGAGACACTCGACACCTACCGGCGACTCGGCCGGCCGGAGCTGCGGCTCGAGCGCCACATTGCCGAAGGCTGCGACGCACGTGAGGGACTCGAGCGGCTCGACGTCGACCTCGAGGCCATCGCGCAGCAGCTCGAGCGCGAGGGTGTGGCGAAGTTCATCGAGCCCTTCGATAAGCTGCAACAATGGCTCGAGGACAAGCGCCGCAGTCAGCGGCCATCCTGAAGAGCGACTTGTTTCCCGGGGGGACGGACGTGGACACCAATGCGGTACGGGAGCGACTGCTCAAGCGCCGGGACGAGCTCCGTCAGCGCGCGAGCGACGCAAACGCCGAGGCGCGTCACGAAGCGGACCCGCTGTCCGCGGATTTTGCCGAGCAGGTGACGCAGCGCGAGAACGACGACGTGCTCGGCGCGATCTCGAGCTCCGCGCAGGCCGAGCTGCAGCAGGTCGAGGCGGCACTGCGTCGCCTCGCTTCCGGCCGCTATACCACCTGCGCGGTCTGCGGCGAGGACATCGAGCCCGAGCGCCTCGCCGCAGTGCCCTACACCGACCGCTGCCGCACCTGCGCGGAAGGCGGCCGCAAGGGCGTCGGACGTAATGTGCGAGGCTGAGCGGACTTGCGGGCCAGGCGCGCCGTGAGCTCCGGCGTCATCACCATCACGACGGACTTCGGCCACCAGGGACCGTTCGTCGGCGTGATGAAGGGTTGCATCCTGACGCGTTTCCCGCAGGCGCACATCATCGATCTCACTCACGAGATCGTGGTGCACTGGCCGGCGGAGGCCGGGTTCTGGCTGGCCCGGGCGTTCAACTACTTCCCCGTGGGTACCGTGCACATCGCCGTGGTGGACCCGGGCGTCGGCACCTCGCGCAACATCGTGGCGGTACGCGCCGCGGGCCACCACTTCGTGGCGCCGGACAACGGGCTGCTCGCGCCACTCGTCAGCCGCGCCACCGACGCGCTCATCGTGCGTGTCGGGAGCGCTGAGCTCTCGCACCTCGGTGTGCATCGGCCGAGCGCCACATTCCACGGGCGCGATATTTTCGCCCCGCTCGCCGCCGAGCTCGCCGCCGGGCGCGTGCGCGTCGAGGACCTCGGCGAGACGACGAGCACGCTGGTGCCTTCCTGGGTGGACGACCCTACCGTCGAAGCCCGCAGCGTCAACGGCGTAGTCATCACCATCGATCACTTTGGCAATCTGATCTCCAACATCGATGCCTCGCTGATCGAGCGCTTTCGCCTGCCCCTGGTGCACGCCGGAAACCACGCATTCCCGTTGCTGCGCACCTACGGCGACACGCGTCCCGGGGAATACCTGGCGCTCGTCAACTCCTTTGGCGTGATCGAGATCGCACGTGCCGAGAACAGCGCCGCCGAGGGGCTTGGGCTCAGCCGTGGCGCCCCGGTGGTGGTACGCGACCGCACGGACCAGCCCTGAGGGAGGCGCGCGGGCCGCGGGCTTTGGCCACGACTCGAGGGTCCGAAGCACGCGCAAACCCCGCCGGGGCGGCCCCCGAAGGGCACTCGAAGCGCGCCTCGGCAGTCAAAAGTTGATCGCTGGCGCGAATCGGCTATAGTTCGCAGCCTTGTTCGTGCCGCATTTGGCACGTTAGTCTTTGAATTAATTCAGGATTTGCACTCCCAGATGGCGGAACGGGATAACGAGAGCTTCGATCTCGACGAAGAATTCCTGAACGGCCCCACCGAGGACGGCACCGAGTACGACCGGCTGCTCGACCGCGTGGATAAGCGCGTCCGTACTCAGGGCAAGCGAGGTAAGGCTGCCTGGAGCCGGCTCGAGGAAGTGCTGGCCGACCGAAAGCTCGAGAAAGACCTGAAGGACTTCGACGACGAGCTCTAGCGCGCTCCCGAGTCGTCGTCCGGGTCCGTCCCGGGCACCTCTCCTGCCTTTCCGCCGCGCGCCGCCGCGGCAGCGTCCGAGGAATGAGCCGTGATCCGTACGCCCTCGTCGTGGATCGTCCTGAAGTTCGGCGGCACGAGCATCTCGAGCCTCACGAACTGGACCAACATCGCGTTGGTGGCCGCTGAGCGCCTCGCGGGCGGTGCCCGGGTCCTCATCGTGCACTCGGCCGTCTCCGGGATAACCGATCGCCTCGAGCGACTCCTTGATGCCGCGATCGCGCAGGCAGGGGAGGAGGAGCTGCGCGCCATCGAGGAGCGTCATCGCCGCCTCGCCGCCGAGCTCGGCGTTCCCCTCGGCGAGGACGTCGAGCGGCAGCTCGCGGAGCTGCGCGAGATTGCCGCCGGTATTGCCCTGGTGCACGAGGTGAGCGATCGCACGCGCGCACGCGTCCTTTCGAGCGGGGAGCTCATGGCGACGCAGATCGGCGCGCGCTTCCTCGCCGCGCGCGGTCTCGAGGTCCGCTGGGCCGATGCCCGCGCGATGCTGCGCGCCGAGCGCCACGGCGGCTCGGCCAAGGCGAGCATGCTCTCGGCGGTGTGCGGCTTCGCGCCGGATGCGAAGTTGCGCGCCGAGCTCGAGCGCGGCGCACCGCTCGTCATCACCCAGGGCTTCATCGCCGCCGACGACGACGGCAACACGGTGCTCCTCGGCCGCGGTGGCTCGGACACCTCGTCGGCGTACCTGGCCGCGAAGCTCTCGGCATCGCGGCTCGAGATCTGGACGGATGTGCCCGGGCTCTTCAGCGCCAATCCGCGTGCCACGCCGACGGCGCGGCTGCTGCGGACGCTCCACTACGACGAGGCGCAGGAGATCGCCACGAGCGGGGCCAAGGTGCTGCATCCGCGCTGCATTCTCCCGGTGCGGCAGTACGGTATTCCGCTGCACGTCTACGCCACGCAGGCGCCGCACCTCCCCGGGACGGTGCTGGCGGCGGAAGTGGATGACGGCAGCGCCCAGGTCAAGGCGGTGTGCACCAAGAAGGGCATCACGCTCATCTCGCTCGAAAGCCCCGGCATGTGGCACCAGGTCGGATTCCTCGCCGATGCCTTTCAGGTCTTCAAGCAGCACGGCATGTCGGTGGACCTGGTGTCGACGTCGGAGACCAACGTCACGGTATCGCTCGACCCGGCGGCCAACACGCTCGACAACGCACTGGTGGCGGAGCTGGTGGCGGATCTCGGGCGGTTGTGCCGCGTGCAGGTGATTGGCCCGTGTGCCTCGGTGAGTCTGGTTGGCCGCAACATCCGCGCGATCCTCCACCAGCTCGGCGGCGCCTTTGAGTTCTTCGAGGAGCAGAAGATCTATCTG
Organism: Steroidobacteraceae bacterium; assembly: GCA_035621995.1. Classification (GTDB taxonomy): domain Bacteria; phylum Pseudomonadota; class Gammaproteobacteria; order Steroidobacterales; family Steroidobacteraceae; genus 13-2-20CM-66-19. Next base: position 63,342 of record DASPWF010000007.1, on the reverse strand, counting down.
GTGAGCCAGGCGGCCAATGATCTCAACTTCACCTTCGTGGTCGATGAGAACCAGGGCGATCGTCTCGTCGAGCAGCTGCACGAGCTGCTGATCCGGCCGGTGCCCGGTGACAAGGTGCTCGGTCCGACCTGGCAGCAGCTGTTCTCCGAGCCACAGCCGGATGCACGCAGCGTACTGCCGTGGTGGCGGGCGCGCCGCGCCGAGCTGCTCGCGGCGCTCGGCGAGCGCGATGCAGCCTTCGTCTACGACCTCGCGGTCGTGCGTGCAGCGGCGCGCTCGCTGCGGCGCCTGGGCTCGCTCTCGCGCGTGCACTACTCGATGAAGGCCAACCCACACCCCGAGCTGCTGCGCGTGCTGCGCGCCGAGGGCATCGAGTTCGAGTGCGTCTCGCGCGGCGAAGCCGAGCGCGTGCTGGAGCTGTTCCCGGACCACGAGCCACAGCGCATTCTCTACACGCCAAACTTCGCGCCGCGGAGTGAATATGCGTGGGCACTCGCTGCCGGGGTGCGCGTCACCGTGGACAACGTCTATGCGCTCACGGCATGGCCGGAGCTGTTCCGCGAGCGCGAGATCTTCCTGCGCATCGACACCGGCGTCGGACGCGGCCACCACTCGCACGTGCGCACCGCCGGCAGCCGCTCGAAGTTCGGCGTGCCGCTCGCCGAGCTGCCCGCACTCGCCGCGCGACTGCGCGAGCGCGCCGTGCGGGTCGTCGGCCTGCAGGCGCACGTCGGCAGCGGCATCTTCGACGTCACCAGCTGGGAGCATACCGCGCGGCTGCTCACCGCTGCCGCGAGCACCTTCGAGGCACTGCGCATCATCGATGTCGGCGGGGGCTTGGGCGTGCCCGAGCGCGCCGACCAGTCGGGCGTCGATCTCACCAAGCTCGACACACTCCTCACGGCGGTGCGCGCCGAGCACCCGCACCTCGAGGTGTGGCTCGAGCCCGGACGCTTCCTGGTGGCGGCGGCCGGAGTGCTGCTCGCCCGCGTGACGCAGCTCAAAGCCAAGGGCGAGGTGCGCTTCGTGGGCGTCGCTACCGGCATGAACTCTCTCATCCGGCCGGCGCTCTACGGCGCCTATCACGAAATCGCGAATCTCACGCGCGCCGATGAGCGCTCGAGCGAGCTCGTGAGCATCGTCGGCCCGATCTGCGAGAGTGCCGACGTTCTCGGCCACGACCGACTGCTGCCCCCGACGCGCGAGGGCGACGTGCTGCTGATCGCCAACGCCGGCGCGTACGGTCACGCGATGAGCTCGCAGTACAACCTGCGCGCGCCGGCGGCGGAGCTGTTCATCTGAAGCGGATCGTTTTGCTGACGCTCGGCGCCGCGCTCGTCGGCGCCGCGCTCTACGCGCTGTACCTCGATCGCCTCGTGGTGAAGCAGTTCGAGGGCCGGCGCTGGACGCTGCCGGCACAGGTGTACGCGGCACCGCTCGAGCTCTATGCGGGGCTCGCATTGACGCCGGATGAGCTCGAGCACGAGCTGCAGCGACTGCACTACCGGCGTGCCGAGCGTGCCGATCACCCCGGAACCTATCGCCTGCAGGGCGAGCGCATCGACGTGGCGTTGCGGCCGGCGCGTTTCGCCGACGAGACGCGGCCGGCGCAACTGCTGAGCATCGTAACTGGAGCCAACGGCATCGCCGGGCTGCGCGATGGGGCAGGGCACGAGCTTGCGGTGCTGCGGCTCGAGCCGCTACTGATCGGCAGCATCTTCCCGATCCACGGCGAGGATCGCATCGTGCTCGCGCCCGCGGACGTGCCGCCGCTGCTGCCCGCGACGCTCAAGGCGGTCGAGGACCGCAAGTTCGACACCCATCACGGGGTCGATCCGGTGGCAATGCTGCGCGCCGCCTGGGTCAACGTGCGCGCGCGACAGATCGAGCAGGGCGGCAGCACGCTCACCCAGCAGCTGGTGAGGAGCTACTTCCTCAGCTCGCGTCAGACGTTCTCGCGCAAGATTCGTGAGGCCATCATGGCGATCGCGCTCGATGCGCACTTCACCAAGGCCGATCTCATGAATGCCTACATCAATGAGATCTTCCTCGGTCAGGACGGCGATCGCGCGATTCACGGCTTCGGGCTCGCGAGCCAGTTCTACTTCGGCAAACCCCTCGCCGAGCTCGATCTGTCGGAGCTGTCGCTGCTCGTGGCGATCGTGCGCGGACCGTCCTACTACGACCCGCGCCGTCATCCCGAGCGCGCGCTCGCGCGGCGCAACCTGGTGCTCAAGGAGATGGCCGATCAGGGCATCGTCGGTCAAGGCGACGCGAGCGCCGCTGCCCGCCGGCCGCTCGGCGTCACCCACCGGCCCGCGGGCGCCTACTATCCCGCCTATCTCGACTTCGTGCGCCGCACGCTGCGGCGTGACTATCGCGAGCAGGACCTCACCGAGGCGGGCCTGCGCATCTATACGAGCCTCGATCCGCGCGCCCAGGATCAGGCCGAGCACGCGCTCGAGCACGAGCTCGCCCGGCTCGATCACCTGCGCAAAAATCCCAGCGCCGCTCTCGAGGGCGCCGTGGTTATCACCACGCCGCAGAGTGGGGAGGTCATCGCCATCGTCGGCGGACGGGACGTCGGCTACGACGGCTTCGACCGAGCGCTCGATGCGCGCCGTTCGATGGGCTCCCTGGTGAAACCCTTTATCTACCTGACGGCACTCGAGAGCGGACGCTACACCGCCGCCACCGTGGTCCAGGACGCTCCCGTCGACGTCAAGCTCGTCAACGGTCGCCACTGGAAGCCCGAGAACTTCACGCGTGAGGTCTACGGCCCGGTGCCGGTGGTACGGGCACTCGCGGAGTCGCTCAATCTCGCCACCGTCGGCGTCGGACTCGACCTGGGGCTCGCGAAGATCGCGCAGACGCTCGAGCGCTTCGGCCTGCCGCAGCACCCGGCCGTGGTGCCGGCGATGCTGCTCGGCGCGATCGACGTGACCCCGCTCGAGGCTGCACAGCTTTTTAACGGGCTCGCCAACGGCGGCTTTCGCAATCCGCTGCGCGCAGTGCGCGCGGTGCTGAGCGCCGAGGGCAAGCCGCTCAAGGCCTTCCCCCTCGAGGTGACGCCGGTCGCCTCACCCGAGGTGATCTACCAGCTCGATCGCATGCTGGTGTTGGTGATGGATCGCGGCACGGGGCGCGCGGCGCGCGCGCTGCTGCCGTCGCAGCTGGTGGTCGCCGGCAAGTCCGGCACCTCTTCGGATTACCGCGACAGCTGGTTCGCGGGATTCTCCGGCAGCCATCTCGCCGTCGTCTGGGTCGGCTATGACGATGACGAGCCGACCGGGTTCACCGGCTCGGCGGGTGCTTTGCCCGTGTGGGCCCACGTCATGGCTGGCCTCGGCACCAACTCCTGGAGGGCACCGATGCCCGAGTCGCTCGCGGAGGTGCAGATCGAGTACCCGACGGGGCTGCGCGTCGTGCCGGGCTGCGCCGAGGACATCGTGGCCGTGGCGGTGCCCGAGAGCGCGGCGCTGCCCGCGCGACCGGGGTGCCGAGTACCTGACACGGTACGTCCGTCGGATCATCCGTCCGAGACTTTCCTCCAGCGCGCGCAGCAGTGGCTGCAGGGCGTGGTGCACTGATGCCGAACCGGTCGGTCATCGCGGTCGTGGTGGTTGCCGTTGCGGTGCTCTCGCTCTCGGGCTGCGCGACGGAGGGCCCGGCGTTGCCGCCGCCGGCGCAGCGTCCCCCCACGGCGACGCCTGCAGGCTCCGCTCAGCCCGCCGTTCCGCCTGCCGCTACGACCGCACCGGCCGAGCGTTCCCCGACGACGCCGCCGAAGCAGTTCCGCCTCGGACCGGCGACGACGGCACTCGTGGCGCAGGCACAGCGCCAGGCCGGCAGCGGCGACTACGGGCCGGCCGCAGCGACTCTCGAGCGCGCGGAGCGCATCGAGCCCGACAATCCGCTCGTGTGGATCGAGCTCGGTCGCGTGCATCTGTCCGAAGGCAACGCCGGTCAGGCCGACGCCCTCGGACGCAAGGCGCTTGCCCTCGCTACCGGGGATCCATCCGCGCAGGCCTCGGCGTGGCGGTTGATCGCCGACGCGCTACGCGCGCGCGGGCGCGAGACGGATGCGTACGACGCCGAGCGCCGGGCGGCGAGTCTCTCGCCTCACTGAGGTCAGCCCGCGCCTGCGGCGGCGGGCTCGGGCGGCGGCGCGGGGCGCGCGCCCGTGCTCTTCCACAAGCCCTCTCGGGCGTACACCTGCCACGCCCAGCGAATCCAACGCGCGAGCGCGAAAGAGAGCCACAGCGCCCACCCAAGCATCGCCATCTTGTAGACCCAGAGCGGAACCGACAACACCCCGGGAGCAGGGAGCGGCCCGGTGGCCTGATCCACAAACCAGGCGAACTCGCCCGAATACGAGCTGGGCGACACGCGCATGTCCGGATGCGCGAGGAGCCCTTGCGGCACCGCGGCGATCACCGCGGCGAGGGCGATGACGGCGAGCGCGGCGCTGCCCACCTGTAGAAGGTTGAAGCGCGCGGGATCGTCGGGTGGGGCGCTGCGTGCACGCCAGTGGAAGGCTGCGATGAAGAGTACGAAGACTCCGAGCACCGACCAGGAGAAGGTCGAGAGACCGAGCCCAAGCAATAACCAGTCGCGGGTCGGCAGCGGCGTGAGCGCCGAGCGTCCGAGGAGATGCGCCGCAAAAACGAAGAGCACCAGCTCGCTCCAGTAGAGGATCGCAGGGCCGACGCCCGGTCCGAACGCCCAGAGCACCCAGCGGTCGTCGGGGAGCTGTAGCGACAGCCCGAGATTGCCGGCCGGCGAGGCGAGTACAACCGCGGGCGCGCGCGTAATGAGCTGCGCGCCGGTCGGCGTCTGCCAGCCGATTAACCAGCGGTGGCGTCCGGGAAGTGCCGCAAGCGACAGCTCGCCATGCTCGGGGCGCAGCGCGAGCGGCTCGCCATCGCTCAGCACTCTCGTCACCGTCGCATCTGCGGGCAGCTGCAACACCTCGCGTCCTCCCTGCGTGCTGCGATAGTCGAGGGTGAGCGTCGTGTCGCTCGAGCGAGGGCCGACAGCCGTATGCAATGCGACCCGATCGAATGCCAGCGCGCGGCCGCTCACCGCCCTCGGGCGGGTCACGCGGAGGCTCAGCCGCTCCCCGGGCCGGGGATAGTATTCGAACGTCCATGAGCCGGTGTCCGTCGCCGGCACCACCGCAGGGATGCCGCTGAACTCGACGTGCCAACTCGGAGCCACTGCAAAACGCCAATGCTCGGCGTGTTGAGCCTCGCGCGGTGCTGCGAGCTCGAGTGTATCGGTGCGCGCAAGGATCGAGGTGAATGCCGCCCGCTCTTCGCCCGCGCCGAGACCAACCTTGACTGCACCGTCACTCACGGTGAACCCCCCGGTGACTACCGCTTCCTGCGCAAGCAGCGGGAGAGTTACGGTAAAGGCAGCCGCGCGTGGGGCAATGCGCGTGACGGTGGTGTCGACGGTCCACTGGTGCGCCAGGTGAAACAGCCGATCGACGTCGACGAAAGGGGGGAACTCCTCCTGTCGGGAGGGAGCGCTCACGCCCGCGGCGCGTCGCCGTACGAGCTCGAGCGCACCGCTCGTCAGGTGCCGCTCGGCAATACCACCGACGTCGTAGTCCGGGGTACTCACGTCGATCAGTCGCGGCCGCGCCGGGAATGCAATGCTCAGGGCGTCGACCCGAGCCATCGGGCCCGCCATGCGGACGACGTGACGTCCCGGCGTCAGGCTGACGTAGCGGACGCCCTCGGGACTGCGGTACACCCAGCCGGCGGCGGCACCGTCGAGCTCAATGACGTCCGCCGTCCAGTTCGGCGCGGCATCGGGTAAGGCGAGCCCCATCGTATCGAGAGCGCTGACGCTGAGTGTCAGGTGGAGACGCCCGCGGGCCACACCGACCTCGGCTGCGAGCACGTCCGCACAATCGGGCGTACAGCGCGGCGGTTCGAGAAGCCGCGTGCGCAGCTCCTCGATGAGCGCCGGGTCGGGTGTCGTTGCCGCATGCACCCGCGGCGTCGCAAGGAGAGACAGCAGCGTAGCTGCGAGCACCGCTCCGACACCGCGCGCCCACTTCGCAGTCCAGACGGCGCGCAGCGCCGGCAGCTCCGGCTTGGCGAAGGCGGCCAGCAGCAACGCCGACAGCACGAGCCCGAGCACGCGCCACACTCCCGTCAGCCAGGGCGGACTCAAGACGAAGCGGACGGTTGCATTCGGCTCGACCGGCCCGCTCCAGGCATAGGGGTAGACGTGGTAGCGCCAGTCCGGGAGCCCCGGACCCGCCTGGAGGACGGCGCCCGGCTCGTAGCGGTTGCCGTCGGCCGGCGGGGCCGCGACAGCCTCGTTCACGGGCGCTGCCGCAGACGACGCGCCACCCGGCAGCGCCCCGGCGACGGCGTACGGCGTAATCAGGGCGCTTGCGGCCACATCGGACACCGACCGCTCGCGCTGGGCCTGCAGTTTCGCCTGCCGCAGGAGGGTCGCAGCGGGGGCGCTCAGGGCGGCCATTGCCGGCACTGCGTCGGCTGACGGCGCGAGCGCTTCGAGCTGGGGGTAGAGCGCGAGGCGCGCCTCTCGGACCGCGAACGGGATGAGCGCGACGAGGAGCAACGCGAACGCCGTTGCGCACGCGGCGCTCGCGAGGCCCTGCGCCCTGCCAGCGGGCGCGACGCGGCGCAGCGTGAGCGCGGCGAGCAGTGTGAGCCACAGCCAACTCGGTGCGCCGCTCTCCTGGTAGGTGAGCGTCATGGCCGCGAGCGCGATGAGCGCCGCGCGCATGCCGAGGATTCGCCCCGTGATGGTGGCGATGAGAAGCACTGCGAAGATGTCGAGTAGCCGCCAACGCCCGAGCCAGGCCTCGGGAGCCGTATCCGGCCCGAAGACCGCGAGCAGCCGGTAGCCGGGCGCGACGACGAGCTGTCCCGAGACGTGCGCGAGTTGCGTGCGCCAGCCCGTGGCGGGGAGCGATCCGTCCGCGTGCTCGAGGCGGGACACGGCGGTGAGCTCGACGTGCGGCGCCCGCAGCTCGACCCCGCTCTGACCTGTGCCCGTGCCCTCGGTGATCAGTAACGGCTCGGCGGACGAAGCGCGCGCGCTGCGCAGCGCGTAAGGTTGCGCCATGTCGAGCCGCCAGTCCCGGCGCATCGCGCCCGTCAGGGTGTCGACGATGGTGTAGCCCTGGCCACTGAAGTCGAGCCACGCGGTGCGCTCGAGTTGCAGCTCGTTGCCATCGGTGCTGGGGAGGCCGCGGCTGCGCTCCATGACGCGCAGTTGCGCCCCGCCCTCGAGGCGATAGGCGGGGAGGTCGCGCCACTCCGTCGGCACGTTGGCCTCGACAGGATCGATGGCCGGGGGACCGTCCACTGCGGCGACGCGCAGCCGGTCCTCGGGCCTGAAGCTCCACACCTCGACGGGCGGCCAGGGCGTGGCCCGTGGTGCGAGGCGTACCTCGCCGACCGGACTCGGCCCCCTCGCCTCGAGCGTCAGCAGGAACTCCCCGGGTCGTACCTGAACGCGCAACGTGTTGTCAGAATCGAGCCGTGCGGCGAGGGCCGACTCGACCGAGATGGGCGTGAAGCCTTCGGGCAGTGCCGCCGGGAGGCGGATCTCGCGCGCGTCCCCGGCAACAGCGAGACGCAGCTGCGTGGTGAGTCGGCTCGGCAACGTGTCGTCGAGGCGGCGAAAGACCCGCACGTCGAGGCGGTCCTCCTCGCGGGCTATCGGCCGCGGACCGAGGACGATGCCCGCGTCGCTGCGCTGGGGATTCGCCACTCGCCGCCCATCCACCACGAGACTCACGAGTGCCACGCTCGCCGGCACCGCGAGGAGCGCGGGGCGGCGCCTCCAGCGGAAATCTCCGGCCACGGTGTGCAGTCCCGCCGCCACCCGCACGGCCGGTGCGCCCTCGTGTGCCACCACGGGAGCGGCGCTGCCATCGATCATCACGTTCTCAGGCCACTGCTCGATGCTGCCCGGCAGCGGCAGCCAGCTGGACGCCGCGGCGCGCCAGCGCTGGCTGAAACGCCCGTTGCGGTCATCTACCCGCAACTCGAGATCGGCCGGCCAGGCGCAGATGCGGGCGTCATCGGCCGGCCTGCCCGGGGAGAGCCACGGGCAGCGATGCCTCTCGTGGCCCTGGAGCGCCCACTCTTCCCACCCGCGCAGCTCCGTCGGGATGGCGACCTCGGCGGGGGTGACGGGGGCTGTGGTGAGCCCGATGAGCGCGAACATCCAACCGCGTCGGATCAGCGCACTGAGCGCTCGGGGGCATCGCGTCATGTCGAACTCGGGTGGTCGCCGACGATGGGGGAGCGTTGTCGTTTGAAGCGTGCGATGAGCGGTCAAGGGGTTTGGAACACCGGGAACCCGTCCGGGGGGCGTCCCGTGCGGGCGCGCTTGCAGGCGATCCCATCCGACCCTTAGACTGTCAGCCACTCATCGAGACCGGCTGAGGGATAGGCCCTTAGACGCCGGGGCAACCGCCAGACTTAACCAACCTGGAAAGGTGCCAACTCCTGCGATACCGCACCGCGGTATCGACAGATGAGCGGTCAGCGTGGCCCGAGGTCGGAGGACCCGGGATGGACCTGACAGTCTGCCTCGGTCGAGGCAGGCGCGCTCCGCGGAGGCCGATGAGAACGGGCCTTTAGTTAGCGGAGTATCCAGTGAGCAAAGTCCCCGACCACGTCGCCCCCTGGGAGGCCGCCGCCAACAGCGTTGCGAGCCAGGTTACGCAGGCGGTACGCGCCGGCATCGAATGCGACGAGAGCACCGGCTGCGTCGTGCCGCCGCTGCACCTCTCTTCCACATTTGCATTTCGCGCCTTCGGCGAGCGGCGGGCGTACGACTACACCCGCTCGGGCAACCCGACCCGGGACCTGCTCGCCAGCGCGCTCGCCGAGCTCGAGCGCGGGAGCGGCGCGGTCGTGACGGCGAGCGGCATGGCCGCCATCACCCTGGTCGGCTATCTCGTGCCGCTCGGCGCACGGCTCATCGTGCCTCACGACTGCTACGGCGGCACCTATCGGCTGTTCGATGCCTGGCGGCGCCGCGGTGAGCGGCAGGTGGAATTCATCGACTTCGGCGACGAAGCGGCGTTGCGTGCGGCGCTCGCGCAGCCCGCGGCACTCGTATGGATCGAGACGCCGAGCAATCCGCTGCTGCGCATCACCGACATCGCCGCGGTCGCCTCGCTCGGGCACGCCTGCGGCGCACTCGTGGTGGTCGACAACACCTTCCTGTCGCCGGGCTGGCAGCAGCCGCTTACGCTCGGGGCGGACCTCGTGGTGCATTCGACAACCAAGTACCTGAACGGTCACAGCGACGTGGTGGGCGGGGCGGTGGTCGCGCGCGATCCGAAGCTCACCGAGCAGCTCGTGTGGTGGGCGAACTGCCTGGGCCTCACCGGGGCGCCGTTCGATAGTTTCCTCACGCTACGGGGAGTGCGTACGCTTCACGCACGCCTCGAGCAGCACGGACGCAACGCCGCTGCGCTCGCTCAGTGGCTGGATGCTGCGCCGAACGTCCGGCGCGTGTGGTATCCGGGGCTCAGCTCTCACCCGGGGCACGATCTCGCACGGCGCCAGCAGCGCGGGTTCGGTGCCATCGTCAGCCTCGAGCTCGAGGGCGGTCACGCTGCCGTGCGCGAATTCGTCGCGGGTCTCGAGTGCTTCTCGCTCGCCGAGTCGCTCGGCGGCGTCGAGAGTCTCGTGGCGCATCCGGCCACCATGACGCACGCGGCGATGGACGCGCAGGCGCGCGAGCGTGCCGGGCTCGTCGACGGACTCATCCGCCTGTCGATCGGCATCGAGGCCCTCGAGGACCTGCGCGAGGATCTCGCGCGAGCGCTCGGGCGTGCCGCGCGCGTGCTGCCGGCGCAGCCGTTCAGCCGGGTCGCCGCAGCCTGCTGAGGACCGCCTCGCCCACCTCGCGCGTCGAGCACGCCCGCCCCGGCGCGCTCACCAGATCCGGCGTGCGCGCGCCGGCGGCGAGAGCCGCGGCGACCGCCTCCTCGAGGACGGTCGCTTCGGCGTCGAGTCCGAGCGAGTGCCGCAGCAGGAGCGCCACCGAGAGGATCGTGCCGCAGGGGTTGGCGATCCCGCGCCCGGCAATGTCGGGCGCGGACCCATGGATCGGCTCATAGATGCCGCGCCGTCCGCTCCCGAGCGAGGCCGAGGGAAGGAGCCCGAGGGAGCCTGCGAGCATCGACGCCTCGTCGGTGAGGATGTCGCCGAACATGTTTTCAGTCACCAGCACGTCGAAATCGCGCGGCCGGCGGATGAGGTGCATGGCGGCGGCATCCACCAGCACGTGCTCGAGCGCGATCCGCGGAAATTCTTCGGCCACGACGCGCGCGGCCACCGCGCGCCACAGGCGCGAGGTTTCGAGCACGTTCGATTTGTCGATCGAGGTCAGCCTTGCGCGCCGCGCCTGCGCGAGCTGCGCCGCGACGCGCACGATGCGCTCGATCTCGGCCACGGTGTACGTGCACACATCGGTGGCGCTCGCCGCATCGCGACGCTTCTCGCCGAAGTAGATACCCCCGGTCAGCTCGCGCACGAATACGAGATCGACGCCGGCGACCACCTCGGGCTTGAGTGTCGAGGCGTCGGCGAGCGAGGGATCGACCCGCACCGGGCGGAGGTTCGCGTACGTGCCGAGCGCCTTGCGCAGCTTGAGGAGCCCGGCCTCCGGGCGCAGCGGCGCATCGGGCGACGCCCACTTCGGGCCGCCGATTGCGCCGAGGAGCACCGCATCGGCCTCGAGGCACCCTTCGAGCGTCTTCGGCGGCAGCGGATCGGCGTGGCTGTCGATGGCGGCACCGCCGAACGGCAGTGCGCGCAGCTCGAATACGTGCCCGAAGCGCGCCGCTACGGCCTCGAGGCAGCGCACCCCCTCCGCGATGACCTCAGGTCCGATGCCATCGCCGGCGAGCACCGCCACGCGCGCCTTCATTGGCGGCGTTCGTAGGCGCTGATCGCGGCGCTGCGCGCGAGCAGGAACCCAAGCTCGTCGACCCCCTCGAGCAGGCAGTGGCGCGCAAACGCCTCGAGAGGGAAGGTCGCCGTCGCGCCGCTCGGGAGGGCCAGGGTGCCCTGTGCGACGTCGAGCGTCACGTCCGCCCCGGGGTGGGCAATGAGCCAGCCGGCGGTCCCGTCGTCGACGACGACCGGCAGCAGCCCGTTCTTGAGCGCATTGGTTCTGAAGATGTCGGCGAACGAGGTCGCGATCACCGCGCGGATACCGTAGTCGATGAGCGCCCAGGCGGCGTGCTCGCGCGAGGAGCCACAGCCGAAGTTGCGCCCGGCGACCAGGACGCGGCAGCCGGCCGCCGGCGGGCGGTTGAGCGCGAAATCCTGCCGCGGCGTCCCGCGCTCATCGTAGCGCCAGTCGGCGAACAGGTGCCGGCCGAGCCCGGTGCGCGTGGTCGTCGTGAGAAAGCGCGCCGGGATGATCTGATCCGTGTCGATGTCGGGCGCGGGGAGGACCACGGTGCGCGAGGTGAGTGTGGTGAACGGTTCCATGGCGGCCGCGGTCACATCAGCTCGCGAGGATCGGTCACCCGCCCGCGCACGGCGCTCGCCGCGGCAGTGAGCGGGCTCGCCAGCAGCGTGCGGGCGCCCGGCCCCTGGCGGCCCTCGAAATTGCGGTTGCTGGTACTGATCGCGTACTGGCCGCGGCCGACCACATCGCCGTTCATACCGAGGCACATCGAGCAGCCGGATTCGCGCCACTCGGCGCCGGCCTCGAGGAACACGTGGTGGAGCCCCTCGGCTTCCGCCGCACGCTTGACGTGCTGCGACCCGGGCACGACGAGCATCGTGAGGCCCGGTGCGATACGTCGACCACGCAGCACCGCAGCGGCGCCGCGCAGGTCCGAGAGCCGCGCGTTCGTGCAGCTGCCGATGAACACCACGTCCACTGGGCGGTCCTTGATCGGTTCGCCGGGCCTGAAGCCCATGTAGGCGAGCGCCTCGCCGAAGCGGGTGTCGCCGGGCCGCTGCGGGATCTCGCCGCCGATCGGGATCACCATCCCGGGATTGGTGCCGTAGGTGATCATGGGCTCGATGCTGGCGGCATCGAGATGCACCTCGCGATCGAAACGTGCCCCGGGGTCTGTCGGCAGGGTGCGCCAGGCCTCGAGCGCGCGCTCCCACGCCTCGCCCCGTGGGGTGCGCGGCCGGCCGGCGAGATAGGCGTAGGTGGTCTCGTCCGGGGCGATCATGCCGGCGCGGGCCCCGGCCTCGATCGACATGTTGCACACCGTCATGCGCTCTTCCATGTCGAGGCCGCGGATGGTCGCACCGCGATACTCGATGACGTGACCGGTGCCGCCGGCGACCCCGAGCTTGCCGATGATCGCGAGGATCAGGTCCTTCGCGGTGACACCGCTTCGCAGTGCGCCCTCGACGTTGACCGCGAGCGTGTGCGCCTTACGCTGTAGCAGGCACTGCGTCGCGAGCACGTGTCCCACCTCGGTGGTGCCGATGCCGAAGGCGAGTGCGCCCATCGCGCCGTGCGTGCTCGTGTGGCTGTCGCCGCAGACGATGGTCTGCCCCGGCTGACTCAGCCCGAGCTCGGGGCCGATGACGTGCACGATGCCGCGCTGTGCGTGGCGCAGCGGCAGGAGCTCGACGCCGAAGTCGGCGCAGTTGCGCTCGAGCTCGGCCACCTGCCGCGCCGCCGACTCGATGGCGATGGGCGCCCCGCCAAATACCTGCGCGGTGTGTGTCGGCGTCGAGTGGTCCATGGTGGCAAGCGTGCGGTCGGGACGCCGTACGCGCAGGGCCCGCTCGCGCAGCAGCGCAAACGCCTGCGGCGAGGTGACCTCGTGCACCAGGTGCAGATCGATGTAGAGCACCGCGGGCGTGGCGGCGCTCTCGGCGCTCACCTCGTGACGCTGCCAGACCTTGTCGAAGAGGGTTTGCGGGCGGTGCGCCATCAACCGGAGGCCGCGACGCGCGGCGCCGACATGTCGACGTGGTCGAGCCAGCCCCACTTGTCGGCGGTCTTGCCCGTGAACAGGCCGTAGAAGGCCTGTTGCAGCGATTCGGTGATCGGACCGGCGTGCTTGCCGCTGCCGATCGGCAGGCGGTCCACTGAGCGGATGGCGGTGATCTCGACCGCAGTGCCCGTGAAGAACGCCTCGTCGGCGATGTAGAGCAGCTCGCGCGGAATCGCGCACTCGCGCACCTCGAGTCCGCGCTCGCGCGCGAGGCGCATCACGGTGTCGCGAGTGAGGCCGCCGAGCACCGAGTGAGCGAGGGCGGGGGTGAGCAGCACTCCGTCCTTGACGACGAACAGGTTCTCCCCCGAGCCCTCGCTCAGCGTGCCGTCGGGGGCGAGCCCGATACCCTCGGCAAATCCGAGCCGCCGTGCCTCCGCGGCGATCAGCTGGCTCGAGAGATAGTTGCCGGCGGCCTTGGCGAGCGCCGGGAGCGTATTGGGCGCGACACGGTTCCACGACGAGATACACACGTCGACGCCGGCTTCCTCCTCCGAGTGGCTGAGATACTTGCCCCACTCCCACGCTGCCACGGCAACGTCGGTCGGCGGATCGCTCTTGGGACTCACGCCGATCTCTCCGTAGCCCTTGAACGCCACCGGGCGGATGTAGGCGCCGCGCACCAGGGCATTCGCGCTGATCACCTGACGGCAGGCCTCGTTCAGCTGCTCGGGCGAGAAAGGCATGTGGATACGGTAGATCTTCGCCGAGTCGAACAGCCGGCGCGTGTGATCGCGCAGGCGGAAGATGGCAACGCCGCGCGGAGTCTGGTACGCGCGCACGCCTTCGAATACCGAAGAGCCGTAGTGCAGCGCGTGCGACAGCACGTGAACGGTGGCCTTCTCCCACGGCACCAGCTTGCCGTTGAACCAGATAAATTGCGTGGCCGGGATGGGCATGGAGGCTCCTTCAGACGGACGTCGCGGCGGCGCGCTCCTCGCGCGAGCGGCTGCCGGCCTGCGCCAGCTCGATGCGGTTGATCACCTCGAGGAACGCCCGCGTGCCGGACTCGACGATATTCGTGCTCACGCTCGCGCCCCGGTAAGTCCTGTGATTGTACTCCACGTATACCCGCGCCTCGCCCTGCGCGTCCTCGCCCTCGGACACCGCCTGTACCTCGAACTTGCGCAGCACCACGCTGATGCCGGTCGCCGCCTCGATCGCCTTGAACGCCGCATCGACCGGGCCGTCGCCGCTCGCGGTGCGCTCGGCGCTGCGGCCGTCGCTGTGCCCCAGCCGTACGCTGGCCCGCGCCACGCCGCCGCTCCTCGCCTCGGTAGTAAGCTCGAGCAGCTGCCAGGGTCCGGTGGCCGAGCCTTCGGCGCGCAGCACCAGCGCCTCGATATCGCCGTCGAACAGTTCCTTCTTGCGGTCGGCGAGCGCCTTGAACTCCTCGAATACGCGGTTGAGCTCGAGCTCGTCGAGCTCGAAGCCGAGCGCCTCCACACGCTCGCGGAAGGCATGCCGGCCACTGTGCTTGCCGAGCACCAGATGGCTGCGCGACAGGCCTACGTCCTCGGGGCGCAGAATCTCGTAGGTCGAGTGATGCCGCAGCATACCGTGCTGGTGAATGCCGCTCTCGTGCGCGAAGGCGTTCTCGCCGACCACCGCTTTGTTGCGCGGGATCGGCATGCCGGTGATGCTCGAGACCAGACGCGACGTCGGGTAGAGACGGTGGGTGTGAATGCCGGTGCTGACGTTGAAGAACGCGGCCCGCGTCTTGAGCGCCATCACCACCTCCTCGAGCGAGCAGTTGCCGGCGCGCTCGCCGATGCCGTTGATGGTGCACTCGATCTGCCGCGCGCCGGCGACGACCGCCGTCAGGCTGTTGGCCACCGCCATCCCCAGGTCGTCGTGACAGTGGACCGAGAGGCGGATCCCCTCGATACCGCGGACGTTCTTGCGCAGGTAGCGGAACAGCTCCGCGAACTCATCCGGCACCGTGTAGCCGACGGTGTCGGGGATGTTGACCGTGGTGGCGCCGGCGCCGATCGCCACCTCGACCACCTGGGCGAGGAACTCGAGCTCGGTGCGCGAGGCGTCCTCGGGCGAGAACTCGACGTCGTCGCAGAGCTCGCGCGCGCGGCTGACACCGGCCGCGGCCAGCCGCAGGATCTCCTCCTGCGCCATGTTGAGCTTGTGCTGGCGGTGAATGGCACTGGTGGCGAGGAACACGTGGATGCGCCGGCGGGCGGCGCCGGCGAGCGCGCGCGCCACCAGATCGATGTCCTCGAAGTTGCAGCGCGCCAGTCCGCAGATGACCGGCCCCTCGACGGCCTGCGCGACCGCGGCCACGCTCTCGAAATCCCCGCGCGAGGCGGCAGGGAAGCCGGCCTCGATGACATCGACACCGAGCTCGGCGAGCGCCTGGGCCACGCGCAGCTTCTCCGGGCGCGTCATGCTACAGCCGGGCGACTGCTCGCCGTCACGCAGCGTCGTGTCGAAGATCAGTACTCGGTCGTCTTGGGACGTCATGGGCAGTTCCTCAGCGCCGATCCCCGTCAGGCGCGTTTCTCGTTGAGCCAGGGCATGCGCGAGCGCAGATCGGCACCGACCTTCTCGATCTGGCGGTCGATGTCCGCCGCGAGCAGCTTCTGGTAGTTCTCGCGTCCCTGCGCGTTCTCGCGCAGCCATTGCCGCGCGAACTTACCGTTCTGCACCTCCTTGAGCACCTTGCGCATCTCGTTCTTCACGCGTTCGTTGACGATGCGCGGCCCGCGCGTGAGATCGCCGTATTTGGCGGTCTCGCTGATGAACTGATGCATCTTGGCGAGCCCGCCCTCGTGCAGCAGATCGACGATCAGCTTCAGCTCGTGCAGGCACTCGTAGTAGGCGACCTCGGGCTGATAGCCCGCCTCGACCAGCGTCTCGAAGCCCTTGACCACGAGCTCCGTGGCGCCGCCGCAGAGCACCGCCTGCTCACCGAAGAGGTCCGTTTCAGTCTCTTCCGCAAAGGTGGTCTCGAGCACCCCGCCGCGCGTGCCGCCGATGGCGTGCGCGTAGGCAAGCGCGCGGGCGTGCGCCTTGCCGGTGGCATCCTGCGCTACCGCGAGCAGGCAGGGCACGCCCCGACCCTGGCTGTACTGGCGGCGCACCAGGTCGCCCGGTCCCTTGGGCGCAATCAGCACCACGTCGAGGTCCTTGCGCGGGCGGATCTGGCGGAAATGGATATTGAAGCCGTGGGCGAAGAGCAGCGTCGCACCGCTCTTGAGGCCCTTGCGGATGCTCTCGTAGAGCGCCTTCTGCGCGGTGTCCGGAACGAGCATGGCGACGAGGTCGGCGCCCTCGACCGCGGCGGCCGGCTCAGCCACTTTGAGGCCGTCGCGGCGCGCCCGCTTCCAGCCCGTACCGCCCTTGCGCACCCCGACCACGACGTCGCAGCCGCTGTCCTTGAGATTGAGCGCGTGGGCGCGTCCCTGACTGCCATAGCCGAGGATGGCGATGCGCGCCCCCTTCAGCGCCTTGCGATCGACGTCTTTCTGCGAGTACAGCCTCATCAGATCACTCCCCGGGAGCCGCAGCGCCCGTCATGCAACATAAAAAACCCCGCAACGGCGTTCAGCGCCGGTGCGGGGTTTCGAGGTGTCCTACTTTCGCTCGTGCCTGGTTGCTTGTTCAGGCGTTCGCGTGTGGCCCGCACCGCTTGGCTCCACTAAGGAGCAGCAGCGCCGGCAGCACGGCCAGCAGCAGACCGCGACGCAGGGGAAGGGCGCCGAGGCAGGCCGTTGTCGTGCGGGTCATCATGAGTGCGAACCAAACCTGATCGGCCGATGGGAGCACACCGGAAGCGGCATTGTCAAACCGACGCACATCCACAAGCTGCCGTCCACCGATTAAGCTTCCCGCCCGACCGATCACGCCTTTATCTCCCCGGATCGCTTGCCGCCCGTGCCCCAAGGCAGTCCCGCCAAACCCGCCAAGCCGAGTGCGCTCGCCGAAGGCATCTTCAGGCGCGAGATCCTGCCCTGGGGGCTCCTCGGGCTGCCTCTCGGGCTGGTCGAGGGCGCAACGGCCGCCGTCCTCGTCAAGCAGCACTTTGCCGGCGTCGCACCCGCTTTCGTGGTCAACCTCGCCGTGGCGCTGGTCTCGGGTGCCCCGGCGTTCTCGAATGTCGTGAGCTTCGTGTGGGCGAACGTCGCGCACGGGCGCGCGCGGGTGCAGCTCATGGTGGCCCTGCAGGCGCTCTTTGCGCTGCTGGTCGGGTGTGTGTCGTTTGCCTCGCGCGCCGCGGGTGGGCTGCTGCTCACGGTGCTCTCGGTAATCGCGGCGCGCGGCGTGTGGGCCGGAATCCTCACGGTGCGCGCCGCGGTGTGGAGCGCCAACTACCCACGCAACGTGCTGGCGCGCATCACCGGGCGCATCGTGATCGTGAACTCGCTCGCGGTCGCGACTTCGGCGGCGCTCGTGGGCTGGGCCCTCGAGGCCCGCGCGGTCGATGCCCGCTGGCTCTACGGTGGCGGGGCGCTCGCCGGCCTCATCGGGGCGTGGCTGTATCGCGCCATGCGGGTGCGGCGCGAGTTCCGCCTGCTCGCCGCGGAGACCGCGAGCGCCGCGCGCAGCGAGCCCTTCAGCTTAGGGATGCTGACGCAGATCCTGCGTGAGGATCCCGCTTACCGCGAGTACATGCTGTGGATGGGCATCTTTGGCGGCGGCACGCTCATGCTGACCGCGCAACTCGTGCTCCTGTTCTCGGAGCATCTGCACCTCTCGGGCGCCACCCAGATCGGGATGCTCTCGGTCGTGCCGCTCATCACGCAGCCGCTCTTCCTCCCGTGGTGGGCGCGGCTGTTCGATGGCACGCACGTCGTGCGCTACCGCTCGCGCCAGGGGTGGGCCATCGTGCTCGCGAGCGCCGCCATGTGCGCCGGCGTCTTCAGCGGCGTGCTGCCGCTCCTGTGGCTCGGTGCGGTGCTGCTCGGAGCGGCCCAGGCCGGTGCTAATCTTGGCTGGAATCTCGGTCACAACGACTTCGCCTCGATCGGACGTGCGCAGCACTACATGGGCGTGCACGTCACGCTCACCGGCGTGCGCGGCGGACTCGCGCCGCCCGCGGGCGTGCTCGTTTACATGGGACTCGAGGCGTGGCGCCGCGGTGCCGGGGAGTTTGCGCTCTTGCTGCCGCTCGCCATGACGGCAGCCGGCGCGCTCGGCTTCAACCGGATGCAGTTGACTTTGTCGAGGAGTGAGAATGTTGCGTGACAAGAAGGCGAACGATCCGCGCGGCTACTCGCGCGTGGTGGTGGATGGCGCCCAGCAGGCGCCCTCGCGGGCCATGCTGCGCGCGGTGGGCTTTCGCGACGAGGACTTCGTCAAGCCGCAGATCGGCGTAGCTTCGACGTGGGGCAACGTCACGCCGTGCAACATGCACATCGGTGAGCTCGCGCGCGAGGTATGCGCCGGGGTCGACGCGGCCGGGGGCAAGAGCGTGCTGTTCAACACCATCACCGTGTCGGACGGCATCTCCATGGGTACGCCGGGCATGCGCTACTCGATGGTCTCGCGCGAGCTCATCGCTGATTCCATCGAGACAGTGGTGGGCGCGGCGGGCTTCGACGGCTTCGTTGCGATTGGCGGCTGCGACAAGAACATGCCCGGCTGTGCCATGGCGATGGCGCGCCTCAACCGCCCGGCGATCTTCGTCTACGGCGGCACGATTCGTCCGGGAACGAAGCGGCGCGACATCATTTCGGTATTTGAGGCCGTCGGTGCCCACGCGGCGGGCACGTTGTCGGACGAGGGGCTTCTGGAGATCGAGCGCACTGCTATCCCGGGCGCGGGTAGCTGCGGCGGGATGTACACGGCAAACACCATGGCCTCGGCTATCGAGGCCTTGGGCTTGTCCTTGCCGGGAAGCTCCGCGCAGGAGGCAGTGGGCGCGGAGAAGCGCTCTGACGCTCACCGCGCGGGCGAAGCCGTGGTGCAGCTCGTGCGTCAGGGCTTGAAGCCGCGCGACATCCTTACGCGCCGTGCCTTCGAGAACGCCATTGCCGTCGTGATTGCGCTCGGAGGCTCGACCAACGCGGTGCTGCACCTGCTCGCGATCGCCACCGATGCACGCGTGCGCCTCACCCTGGACGACTTCACGCGCATCGGGCGGCGCGTCCCGGTGCTGGCGGACCTCAAGCCGAGCGGGCGCTACCTCATGTCGGAGCTGATCGCGATTGGCGGCATTCAGCCCCTCATGAAGATGCTGCTCGCCGGCGGGCTGCTGCACGGCGAGTGCCTCACCGTCACCGGGCGTACCTTACAGGAGAATCTCGAAAACGTGCCGATGTATATGAGTGGACAGGACATTGTTCATCCGCTCGCGGCGCCTCTGAAGAAGGAGAGTCACCTCGTCGTGCTCTACGGCAATCTCGCCCCCGAGGGCGCCGTAGCCAAGATCACCGGCAAGGAAGGCGAGCGCTTCAGTGGCCGCGCGCGCGTCTTCGAGGGGGAGGAGCGCGCTACGCGGGCCATCCTGGCCGGGCGCGTGCGCGCCGGGGATGTCGTCGTGATCCGTGGCGAGGGGCCGCGTGGCGGTCCGGGCATGCGCGAGATGCTGAGCCCAACCAGCGCGATCACGGGACGCGGGCTCGGCGACAAGGTCGCATTGATCACCGATGGGCGCTTCTCAGGCGGCAGCCATGGCTTCGTCGTCGGACATATTTCGCCGGAAGCCGCCATCGGCGGCCCGATCGGACTGCTGCGGAGCGGAGATCGCATCAGTATCGATGCCGTCAAGCGCGAGATCCGGGTCGAGCTTCCGGCAGCGGAGCTACGCCGGCGCCGTCGTGCCTGGAAGCCCGGCCGGCCGTACGCGCTCGCCGGCGCGCTCGCCAAGTACGCAAGCCTGGTTGGCAGCGCCTCGCAGGGCGCCGTGACGCGCCCGGCACAGCGACCGTGACTTCCCCGATACACCTTACCTGCGACGCATCCGATACAGCCACGTCGGAGCACTTCTTGAGGCCGCGCCGGAGTTGTCAGTGTGGAGGGCAGCGGTTACAGTTCGCGCAGCATTCGTCGCTGCGTGCAAGCTGCGAACACCGTCCAGGGGGATTTAGAAGACTGACGCGCCCGTCGGGCCGAATGCGTGGCGCGTCGATGAGTATGATGCAAGGAGTCTGGCGGCCGCGACCGCCGCGCTTCGGTTCCGGGTCCTTCGGGGTGAGGGCGACGAAAAAGACGACTGGTTTGCTGCCGCTCACCGGCCTGGTGTGTTCAGACAAGCTCACGATCAACAACCCATGGTAGCCCTAGAACACGATTCCCAATTCTTCACACGGCGCGGCGCGGTGCTGGTCATAATCGTCGCACTGCACGCCTTCATCTTCTGGGCCCTGGCGACGGGCTTGGCGCGCAAGGCGATCGAGGTGCTCGCGCCACCCATTCAGACCGACATCGTTCAGGAAGAGCAGAAGAAAGTAGAGCCACCGCCACCGCCGCCGCCGACGTTCGAGAGGCCTCCCGTCGAAGTGCCACCGCCCGATGTCACCGTTGATCTGCCGGTGGAGACCGCCCAGACCACGGCGATCACGAACGTAACGACCAAGCACGTCGAGGCGCCGCCGCCGGTGGTGAAGGCTGCCCCGAAGACCCCGCCCAAGGGCAAGTTCGGGCCGACCGATGGCTACTACCCGGAGGCCTCGCGCCGTCTGGGCGAGGAAGGCACGTCCACGGTACACGTGTGTGTCGGCGCAAACGGCAAGCAGTCGGGCGCGCCGACGATTGTGCAGTCCTCCGGCCACGAGCGGCTCGACCAGGGCGCCATCAGCTACGCCAAGGACACGCGCTTCACGGCGGCGGTGGAGGACGGCAAAGCCATCGACAGCTGCATCGATTTTCGCGTCAAGTTCACACTGCATTGATTGTTATCGACGCCGCGCGGTCAGCGCGCGGCGCTTGCTTGTTCGAGGACAACTATGGAAAACCAACCTGCTCCCGCTGCCACTACAACGGTCTCCAATCCCTACGGTCTCGCCGCGCTCTGGGCGGGCGGCGACATCATCGCGCGCTCCGTGCTGGTCCTGCTGCTGATCATGTCGCTCGCCTCCTGGTACGTGATGCTCACGAAGCTGTGGGACCAGCGCAAGCTCAAGCAGTCCGCACGCGTCGTCGAGAAGCAGTTCTGGACCGCCCCGTCGGTCAAGGACGGCGTCGACCGCCTGAAGAAGGGCGATGAGTTCCGCGGTATCGCCGAGGATGGCCTGCGCGCCGCCTCGCATCACGACGGGCGCCTCACCGATCGCATCGACCTCAACGAGTGGATCACGATGTCGCTGCAGCGCTCGACCGACCAGGTCAACAGCAAGCTCAACACCGGGCTCGGGCTGCTCGCCACGGTCGGCTCGACCGCACCCTTCGTCGGCCTGTTCGGCACGGTGTGGGGCATTCTCAACGCGCTGGTCGGCATCGGCATCGCGGGCCAGGCGAGCATCGACAAGGTCGCCGGACCCGTCGGTGAGGCGCTCATCATGACCGCCATCGGCCTGTTCGTGGCCGTGCCCGCGGTGATGGGCTACAACTGGCTGCTCGGACGCAACAAGGTGCTGCAGGAGGCGCTGCGTAACTTCTCCTCCGACCTGCACGCCTACCTCGTCAGTGGCGCGCGAGTGGACGTCGGCGGCGCGCGGGTGGACGTCGGCGCCGGGGCGCGGCCGGTCGGTGCCAAGGCGGCACCGCTCAGCAAGTAACGTGTCCAAGCGTTGGGGGCTCGAGCCCCCAACGCTTCACGAGAGCGCGGCACAGGTCGTGCCGCGGATTTGATTTGAGGAGTAGCCGACCATGGCCATGAGCGTTGGGGGTTCCGAAGAGGGTGGCGCGATCGCGACCATCAATACGACGCCGCTGGTGGACGTGATGCTGGTGATGCTCATCATCTTCCTCATCACGATCCCGGTCATCACCAAGACCGTCAAGGTCGATCTGCCGCGGGCGGTGAACATCCCCACGCAGACCAAGCCGGAGAACATCACCATCGCGGTGGACAAGAACGGCAACATCTACTGGAACGACAAGATGGTGGCCAACCGCGGCGAGCTGCTCGGCCTCATCGAGGCGGCGGCGGTGCGCAAGCCGCAGCCGGAAATCCACATCCGCGGCGACAAGGAGACCCGCTACGAAGCGATCGGCCACGTCATGTACGCCATCCAGCGGGGCGGGATCGTCAAGGTCGGCTTCCTCACCGAGCCCGACCACGGCGTGCGCGGCTACCGCTGAGCGGCTCAAGGAGTTCAAGTCATGTCAATACCTGTCGGTGGCGGTTCGAGTGACGCCTTCTGTGACATCAACACGACGCCGCTGATCGATGTCATGCTGGTGCTGCTGGTCACCCTCATCGTGACGCTGCCCATCATGACGCACGCGGTCAAGCTCGACATGCCGAACGTCAACAACCCGCCGCCGCCGCCGGATCAGCAGCCCGAGGTCATCAACCTCGAGATCGACGGCGACGGCACGGTGGTATGGAACGGCAACCCGGTGGCCAGCATCGATCAGCTCGAGGGCTACTTTCACGCCGAGCGCGACAAGGAGCCGCAGCCCGAGATTCACCTGCGTCCCGACCGCCGCGCCAAGTACGACATCGTGGCGCGGGTGCTGGCGGCGGCGCAGCGCAATCACATGAAGAAGATCGGCTTCGTCAACGTCGCCGAATTCAAGGATTAACCCCGAAAGGTCAGGCGAAATCACGCTATGAAGGTCAGAGTACTGCGGGCGCTCAGCGCGAGCGCCGTTCTGGTGGTGGCGGCGGCGATGTATCCGGCAGCGGTGCTCGCGGCCGAAAAGGGACAGCAGCCGAGTGCGAAACTCGCGAAGCCCCTGCACGAGGCCCAGGAGGATCTCAAGGCGAAGAAGTACAACGATGCCATCGCCAAGCTGAAAGAAGCCGAGGGCCTAGCCGGCAAGACGCCCTACGATCAGCACGTCATCAACGAATTCCTCGGCAACGCCTACATCAACACGCAGAACTACGCGGAAGCCTCCAAGGTGATGGAGGCCGAGGTCGACGACGGCTTCACGCCCGAGTCCGAGAAGCCGCAGATGCTGCGGGCGCTCACCGAGTTGAATACCGCGCTGAAGAACTACGACAAGGTGGTCGAGTACGGCAACCGCGCGTTGAAGGTCGAACCCGGCAATGAGCGCATGCGCGCGCTCGTCGGCCAGGCCTATTACCTGAAGGGCGACTACAAGAACTCGCTGAAGTTCGTCGAGAACGACGTCGACAGCCAGATCAAGGCCGGCCAGACGCCGAAGAAGGACACGCTGCTGCTGCTTTACAGCTCCTGCCAGAAGCTCAACGACGACAATTGCTCGACGCACGCCATGGAGAAGCTGGTGGCGTATTACCCGCAGCCGGACTACTGGAGTCAGCTGCTCGGCTCGGTGCGCTCGCAGACCTCCAACAACGACGCCGATCTGCTGCAGACCTATCGCCTGATGACGGAAGTGGACGTGCTCAAGACGCCGGCCGACTACAACGAGATGGCGCAGCTCGCGCTCGAGGCAGGATCCCCTGGCGAGGCGCAGAGCGTCCTCGAGAAGGGCTTCCAGAAGGAAGTGTTCAACGACAAGCTCACCAAGGATCGCAACCAACGGCTGCTCGACAACGCCAAGAAGGCCGCCGCGAGCGACCAGGCCTCACTCCCGAACCAGGTCAAGGAAGCGGACGCCTCGTCCAGCGGTCAGAAGAACGTGGGTGTGGGACTTGCCTTCCTCGGCTACGGCCAGTACGACAAGGCGGCCGACGAGCTGTCGAAGGGCCTCACCAAGGGCGGCGTGAAGGACGAGGCGCAGGCACGGCTGCTCCTTGGCATTGCGCAGCTCAAGTCCGGCCACAAGGATGAGGCGGTGAAGAGCTTCAAGTCGGTCAAAGGCGATCCGAACCTCGAGCGCCTCGCCAACCTCTGGACTTTGCACGCCAAACAGGCCTGATCGGTTCAGGCCTCGAGGCTTCAAGGAGACGCGTATGACGATCAAGGCAGGCGAGCGCATGCCCGCGGGCACCTTCAAGCGCATGACCAAGGAAGGACCCAAGGACATCTCCACCGACGAGCTCTTCAAGGGCAAGCTCGTGGTGCTCTTCTCCGTGCCCGGCGCCTTCACCCCCACCTGCGATGCCAAGCACCTGCCGGGCTTCGTGCAGCTCGCCGATCAGCTCCACGCCCGGGGCGTCGACACCATCGCCTGCATGGCGGTGAACGACGTATTCGTCATGAACGCCTGGGGCAAGTCCGCGGGCGTCGGCGACAAGATCGTGATGCTCGCCGATGGCAACGGTGAGTACGCCAAGGCACTCGGCCTCGAGCTCGACGCGAGCAAGTTCGGCATGGGCACACGCGGCCAGCGCTTTGCGATCATCGTCAAGGACGGCGTCGCCACGCGGGTCGAGATCGAGGCGCCGGGACAATTCAAGGTGTCCGCCGCCGAGCACATCCTCAGTCAACTGTAACGGCACCGTCGAAAGCGATTCAAAACGGCCGCCGGCCGTTTTGGCCAATCGACTACAGCAGCCGCTCGATCTCCGGGACGATCTGAAACAGGTCGCCGACGAGACCGATGTCGGCCACCTCGAAGATCGGCGCCTCGCCGTCCTTGTTGATGGCGACGATCGTGCGGGCATCCTTGATGCCGGTGAGGTGCTGGATCGCGCCCGAGATCCCGATCGCCATGTAGAGCTCCGGCGCGATGATCTTGCCGGTCTGGCCGACCTGCATCTCATTCGGCGCGTAGCCGGCGTCCACGGCTGCACGCGAGGCACCCACTGCGGCACCGAGCTTGTCGGCGAGCCGGTAGAGGATCTTGAAGCCCTCGGCACTGCCGAGCGCCCGCCCGCCGGACACGACGCGCGCGGCCGTTTGCAGATCGGGGCGGTCGTTCCTGGCAGCCGACACCGAGACGAAGCGCGTGTGCGCCGGTAACGGCACATTCACCGCGGCTTTCTCGATCGCTGCCGAGCCGCCGCCGTCGGCAGCCTCGAACGAGGCGATCCGCACAGTCCCCACCACCTTGGGCGCGCTCGACTCGACGGTGAGAATCGCGTTGCCGGCGTAGATCGGGCGACGGAAGCGCGTGGCGCTCTCGATCGCCATGACGTCGCTCACCTGCGGCGCATCGAGGAGCCCCGCGATGCGTGCCATGAGGTCTTTACCGAAGGTCGTCGAAGGCCCGAGCACGTGCGTGAAGGGCGCGGCCAGCGCCACGATCTGTGGGGCGAGCACCGCGGCGAGCGCGTGGGAGTTGGCCGGGTTCTCGACCGTGAGCACGCGGCTGACGCCGGCGAGCTGCGCGGCCTGCGCGGCGACTGCGGCCGCATCCGCGGCACACACCACGACGGTGATCTCGGCCCCCGCGAGCGTGCGCGCGCAGCTGACGCACTTGGCCGTAGCGGGGTTGAGCCGCGTGCCGTCGTGCTCGGCGACGATGAGAATCCTGGCACTCACAGCAGACCCTTCCGTTTCAACGCGTCGACCAGCTCCGCGGCATCCTTCACGCGCACACCCTTCTGCCGCTGTGGTGGCGGCTCGAAGCGCAGCAGCTTCAGCTGCCGGCGCTGCTCGACGCCGAGGGAGGCGAGGGTGAGGGTGTCGAGTGGCTTCTTCTTCGCCTTCATGATGTCCGGCAGCTTCACGTAGCGCGGCTCGTTCAGGCGCAGGTCGGTAGTGATCACCGCAGGCAGATCGACTTCGAGCGTCTCGAGCCCCGCGTCCACCTCGCGCGTGACACGCGCGCTTTCCCCGGTGAGCTCGAGCTTCGAGGCGTACGTAGCCTGCGGCCGGTTCCACAGCGCCGCGAGCACCTGACCGGTCTGACCATTGTCGTCATCGATCGCCTGCTTGCCGAGGATGACGAGCAGCGGCTGCTCGCGCTCGATGAGCTTGAGCAGCGCGCGCGCCGCGACCAGCGGCTCGATGACACCGTCGGCCACGACGTGCAGCGCGCGATCGGCGCCCATGGCGAGCGCAGTGCGCAGCTGCTGCTGGCAGTCGGCGGGACCGACGGTCGCGACCACGACTTCCTCGGCCGCACCCCGTTCCTTGATGCGCAGCGCCTCCTCGAGCGCGATCTCATCGAAAGGATTCACGCTCATCTTCACCCCGTCGGTGATGACGCCGCTGCCGTCCGGCTTGACCCGGATGCGCACGTTGTAGTCCACGACGCGCTTGATGCCGACCAGGATGCGCTTCATTCCGCTTGGCTCGCAGCTCTCGCCCGGCAAGGGCAGGGGGCGCCAGTATAGCGGCAGCGCCCGCGCGGAGTTGACGCGATGTGCCGCGGCGTTGACGGATTGCGCACCGTCTACCTAAAGTCGCCGCATGTTGAGCTACGCGCTGCGTCGCATCGCCGGCATCGTTCCGACGCTGCTCGTCATCGTCACGTTCTCCTTCGCCATCGTCCGGCTGGCGCCCGGCGGGCCCTTCGACCAGGAGCAGCCGCTCGCCGCCCCGGTGCGCGCCAACCTCGAGCGGCTCTATGGTCTCGACCAGCCGCTGCCCGTGCAGTACCTGCGCTACCTCGGTGCGCTGCTGCACGGGGACTTCGGCCCCTCGCTCAGCCAGCGTGACTTCACGGTGCGCGAGCTGATCGGGCAGGGGCTGCCGCTCAGTGCAACCCTCGGCGTGTGCGCGATCGCGCTCGCGCTCCTCATCGGCATTCCGGCCGGTGTTCTCGCTGCGGTGTGGCGCTCGCGGCGCACCGACTTCTCGCTCGCCGCCCTCACGGCACTCGGCATTGCCTTGCCGAGCTTCGTCGTCGGGCCGTCGCTCGCGCTCGTGTTCGGGGTGTGGCTGCGCTGGCTGCCCGTGGCAGGCTGGGAGGGCGGTGCGCCACGCTACCTCGTGCTGCCACTCGTGACACTGGCGCTGCCGGTGGCCGCGTATCTCGCCCGTCTCACGCGTGGCAGTCTCCTCGAGGTGCTGCGCGCGCCGTTCGTGCGCGCCGCCCGGGCGCGCGGACTCGGCGGCCCGCGGGTGCTCTTGCGCCACGCGCTGCGCCCGGCGTTGCTCCCGGTCGTGAGCTACCTCGGCCCTGCGATTGCCTTCATCATCACCGGCTCACTGGTGGTCGAGTCGGTGTTTGCACTGCCCGGGACCGGACGCTTTCTGGTCCAGGGTGCGATCGATCGCGACTATCCGCTCGTCATGGGTATGGTCGTGGTGTACGGCGCCCTGACGCTCGCCCTCAATCTCCTTGCCGATCTCGCCTACGGCTGGCTCGACCCGGGCGCACGGCATGAATGAAGACGCCACCGCTGCGCGCGGGCTGTGGAGCGATGCGGCGCGGCGTCTCAAGAGCAATCACCTCGTGGTGGCGGCCCTCGCGGTGCTCGCCCTCATAACACTGCTCGCCGTGGCAGCGCCGCTTCTCACCCCCTGGGCCTACGATACCCTCGACTGGCGCCACCTCGCGCAGCCGCCGGCGCTCGCGGCCGGACACTGGTTCGGCACGGACCGGCTCGGCCGCGACCTGTTCGCGCGTACGCTCTCCGGCGTGCGGCTGTCACTCCTCATCAGTGTGCTCGCGAGCGCGGTGAGCCTGGCGATCGGTGTGCTGTGGGGCGCCGTGGCCGGCTTCGCCGGCGGGCGTACTGACGGTTGGATGATGCGCTTTGTGGACGTGCTGTACTCACTCCCCTACCTCTTCGTGGTGATCATCCTCACGAGCCTTTTCCCACGCGACAACGTCGCGGTGCTGCTGCTCGCGCTCGGGGCGGTCGGCTGGCTGACGACCGCACGCATCGTGCGCGCGCAGACGCTCGCGCTGAAGCGGCGTGAGTTCATCGAGGCGGCCCGCGCGCTCGGTGTAACCCCAACCGCCATCCTGCTGCGGCACGTGGTGCCGAACGTGCTCGGTCCGGTAGCGGTCTACGCAACGCTCATCGTTCCGCAGATGATTCTCTCCGAGAGCTTCCTGTCGTTTCTCGGTCTCGGCGTCCAAGAGCCGCGTGCGAGCCTTGGCAACCTGATCTACGTGGGCGCCCAGGAGATGGAGTCGGCACCCTGGATGCTGCTGCTGCCGGCCACGTTCCTCGTGGCGCTGCTCCTGTGCCTCAACCTGCTCGGCGACGGCCTGCGCGATGCCTTCGACCCTCACGAGCGCTGAGCCGCCCCGTGGCACGCCGCCGGCCGTGCTGAGCCTCGCAGGCCTCGGCGTCACCTTCGACACGCCGCAGGGGCGCGTCGTCGCCGCGCGGGACGTAACGCTTTCGGTCGCTCGCGGGGAGTGTCTCGGTGTGGTCGGGGAATCGGGGGCCGGCAAGAGCCAGGTGTTTCTCGCCGTCATGGGACTCCTGGCGGCGAACGGCCGGGCACACGGCAGTGCGCGCTTTGAGGATACCGAGCTCCTCACACTGACTCCCGCGGCGCTCGATCGGGTGCGCGGCGCCGGCATCGGCATGGTGTTCCAGGATCCGCTGAGCTCGCTCACGCCGCACCTGACCGTCGGAGACCAGCTGAGCGAGGTGCTGCTGCGGCATATGCCGGTCAGTGCCGACGCGGCACGCGAGCGCGCGCTCACGCTGCTCGAGCGTGTGCAGGTGACCGATCCCACCGAGCGGCTTGGACAGTATCCCCACGAGCTCTCGGGCGGCATGCGCCAGCGGGTGATGATCGCACTCGCGCTCGCGAGCGACCCGCCGCTGCTCATCGCCGACGAGCCGACTACCTCGCTCGACGTCACCGTCCAGGCGCAGATTCTGGCGCTGCTCGCCGCGCTCAAGCGCGAGCGCGGCATGGCGTTGATTCTCATCACCCATGATCTTGGCGCGGTGGCCGGACTCGCCGACCGCGTGGCGGTGATGCGCCAGGGCCGTGTGATCGAGGTCGGCACGGCCGCGCGCGTGCTCAAATCCCCGCAGGACGCTTACACGCGAAGCCTGGTGCAGGATGCACGGCGGCTGGACGCCACGGCGGACACGAGCACCGTACCGACGGGGCGAGTGGATGACGCCGCTCGAGATGACGCCGCTCGCGGGCCAGTCGTGCTCGCGGTGACGGATCTCAGCGTGGACTTCGGCGTCGGGCACGGCTGGCTCGGTGCGCGATCGCGCCTCGCCGCACTCTCGGGTGTCAGCCTCGAGCTGCGTACCGGGGACGCGCTCGGAATCGTCGGCGAGTCCGGCAGCGGCAAGTCGACGCTCGCGCGCGCTGCGCTGCAGCTGCTGCATGCGACGCGCGGGCGGGTCGTGTGGCTCGGCCGCGCGCCCGAGGAGCTGCCGCCGGCCGTGCAGCGCTCGCTGCGCCGCGACCTGCAGCTCATCTTTCAGGATCCGCTCGGTAGCCTCGACCCACGGATGACGGTCGCCGAGATCGTCACCGAGCCGCTGCGCGTGCACGAGCGCGCGCTCGATGCGCGGGCGCGGCTCGCCACGGTGCTCGCGACGCTCGCGCGCGTCGGGCTTGCCGCCGAGCTCGCCGCGCGCTACCCGCATGAGCTGAGCGGCGGCCAGTGTCAACGTGTCGGTATCGCGCGCGCCATGGTTCTCGGGCCGAAGCTCCTCGTGTGCGACGAGCCGCTGAGCGCGCTCGATCTGCCGACGCAGCAGCAGATCGTCACCCTGCTCGGTTCGCTGCAGGCCTGCTCGCAGATGGCATTGCTCTTCATCAGCCACAATCTCGCTCTGGTGCAGCGGTTGTGCGCTCGCGTCCTGGTGCTCTACCTCGGGCGCATGATGGAGCTCGCGCCGGCAACGACGCTTTACGCCGCCCCGCGCCATCCCTACAGCCGCGAACTCCTCGCCGCCATTCCGAGCGTCGATCCCGACATCCAGCCCGCGCGCCTCAGCGCGGTGCGCAGCGGCGAGCCACCGTCACCGCTCGCGCCCCCGAGCGGCTGCGTCTACCGTACCCGCTGCCCAGAGGCGCGGGCGGTCTGCGCCGAGCGCGTGCCCACGTGGGAGGAGCCCGTGGCGGGACAGGGCATCGCTTGTCATCGCTGGCGCGAGCTCTCTTAGGCGCGGCGTGCCGGGCCCAGCGCACGGCGGCCGCCGCGGCGTCCCGTTCACAGTCTGACGAGCGGCCCGCAGGCTCTCCGCTGAGTTGCGATATTCTTGTCGGCATGCAAAGCGAACCCGGCTTCCGTCCGAGCGAAGGCCTGCGGCACGTGCGCTATGAGATCCGCGGGCGCCTCGCGCGGCGCGCCCACGAGCTCGAGCGCCAGGGCTACGAAATCGTCTCGCTCAACATCGGCAACCCGCGGGCCTTCGGCCTGCGCACCCCCGAGACCATGCGGCTGGCGATGATCGAGAACCTCGCCGAAGCGGAGGGCTACTGCCACCAGAAGGGCATCTTCCCCGCGCGCGAGGCGGTGGTGATGCAGCAGCAAGCGCGCGGCATCCACGGGGTGACGGCCGAGGAGGTCTTCATCGGCAACGGCGTGAGCGAACTGATCGACCTGAGCCTGCGGGCGCTGCTCAACGACGGCGACGAGGTGCTGGTGCCGAGCCCCGACTATCCGTTGTGGACGGCCGCCGTGACGCTCAATCGCGGGCGCGCCGTGCACTACCCGTGTCGACCGGAAAACCGCTTCGTGCCCGACCCGCAGGAGATCGCGAGCCTCATGACCGCGCGCACGCGCGCGATCGTCATCATCAACCCCAACAATCCCACCGGTGCGGTGTATCCGCGTCCGGTGCTCGAGGCGCTCACCGCGCTCGCCGAGCGGCGTGGTCTCGTGGTGTTCAGCGACGAGATCTACGACCAGATGACCTACGACGGCGCCGAATTCGTACCCCTGGCGACGCTCGTGCACGACACGCTGTGCGCCACGCTCTCGGGGCTCTCGAAGGTGTACCGCGCCTGCGGCTACCGGGTCGGCTGGGCGGTGTTCTCCGGGCGCACGCAGGGCGCGGGCGAGTACCTCAACGCGCTCGAGCTGCTCGCCTCGCTGCGCCTGTGCAGCAATGTGCTCGCGCAGTGGGCGGTGCAGACCGCGCTCGGCGGTCACCAGAGCATCCGCGAGCTCGTCGCCCCGGGCGCGCGATTGTACGCCTCGCGCCAGGCGATTCTCGCGGCCGTCGAGCGCAGCCGTTTCCTCACGCTCGCCCCGCCCGGCGGCGCGATGTACGCATTCGTCGGCGTCGACCCGTCCGTGCTGCCCGACTTCGACGATCAGCAGTTCTCACTCGATCTCCTCGAGCAGAAGCACGTGCTGGTGGCACCGGGCGTGAGCTTCAACGTGCCGTACTGCAATCACTTTCGCATCACCAACCTTCCCGACGCGGCGACGTTGCGGGAGGTCTTCACCCGCATCGAGGATCTGCTCACGCTCTATGCGGCCAGGCGCCCCGATGCACGAGGCGAAACGCCGGGGGCCACGGTGGTGCACGCCGCCACCCGGTTTAAGTGATTTCTTCGAAGATACTCTAAGTTCAGGATTTGTTTAGTCTTCCTAGCCATGTAGCAGCTCATCTCGCGCGGGGTGGCACGCTCGTGGTCCCCTCGCGGCAGCGGGCGCGGGCGGTGCAGCTCGCGCACGCCGCCGCCGAGCTCTCGCGCGGGCGGCGGGTTTGGGCAAGCGCAGACGTCATCGCACTCGGCGCCTGGGAGCGACGCGAGGCCGAGCGCGCCGCGCTTACCCATGCCGGGGAATCGCCGCGACTCCTCGCGAGCGCCGAGGAGTGGTGGCTGTGGCGGGAGTCCGTCCGCGAAGCCACCGGCGCCCTGGCACTGCTCGATGCGGGAGCGCTCGCCGAGTCGTTGCAGCGCTCGCGCGAGCTCGTGGCGGACTATGCGCTGCGACCTGCAAGTGGCCCCGCAGGCACTGAGACGGGGCTCCTCGAATCGTGCGAGCGTGCCTTCAGGGCGCGCTGCCAGGCCCTGCATGCCGCACCGGCCGGCGCGCTTTTTGCCCGAGTGCCGCGCGAGGGGCCGGAGGCGCCGCGCGCGCTGTGGCGCGGCTTCGATGCGCTCGCGCCGCGCTACAGCGCCTTCGCGCTGCCGCCAACATCACTGACCAATCCTCGACCACCGGCGTGCACGGTCATCAGGCCGCGCGATGCGCGCGAGGAATGCGAGCAGATCGCCGCTTGGTGCGCAGAACGCGTGCGGCGCGAGAGCGATGCACGGCTGCTGGTCATCGCGCCTGGCGGGGACGGCAGCCGAGAGCGGCTCGCTGCACTCATCCGCCAGGCGCTCGACCTGCGTAGCGTGCTCGAGGCGGGCACGGACGCGTGGGTCGGCATCGAGGGCGGTCAGCCGCTCGCGCGCGCAGGCATGATCTCGCATGCGCTCACGATGCTCGCGTTCCTCGCCGGAGCGGAGCTCGAGCTCGAGACGGCGAGCGCGTGGCTGCGCTCGCCGTACTGGGCGAGCCCGCCGCCGGCGACCCGCGCACACCTCTCGCTCCTGCTGCGCGAGCGCGGCCTCATCGCCCTGACGGTGCGCGATTTTCTCGGCGCCCTGCAGCTCGCCCCGCGCGCCGTGCTCGCGTCCGCACGAGCGCTCGCCGCGCAACTCACGCACGCGGGCGCGGCACTCGGCGACGGCAGCGCCACGGCGCAGGTGTGGTCCGTGCGCCTCACTGAGGCGCTGCGCGCCGCCGGATGGCCGGGCGCACCCGCCGCACACATGCAGGGACAACAGACGCTGCTGCGCTGGCACGAGCTGCTCGAGGAATTCGGCGGGCTCGGTGCGAGCGTCGGCAACCTGAGGCGTGCGGCGGCGCTCGAGCTGCTGCGCGCGCTCGCCGCCCACCGGCTCTACCGGCCGGCGGATGAGGACGTGAGCGTCATCGTCTCGGGCGTCCTCGCCGACCCGATCGTGCACTATGACGGGATCTGGGTCGCCGGCCTCGACGCGGACAGCTTTCCTCAGCCGCCGCAGCCCGACCCCTTCATACCCCTGAGTCAACAGCTCGAGGCCGGGATACCCGCGGCGAGCGTTGCCGGGCGGCTTGCGCAGGCGCGTGCGCTGCTCGGCGCGTGGCGCACCGCCACGGCGGAGCTCGTACTGTCCTGCCCGGCGCATGGGGGCGATCTCGAGCTCTTGCCGAGCCCACTGCTCGGCGCCCCCGCGCCGCGAGCGCGATCGGGCACGGGGTGGCTCCCGGCGCGCATGCGCCGTGAGGGTCAGCTCGAAGCGCTCGCCGATGCGCAGGGCGTCCCCTGGCCCGCGGCCGAACCCCTGCCGCGCGGCACGCGCAGCCTCGACCTCCAGAACCAGTGTCCGTTCCGCGCGTACGCGGAGCTGCGCCTCGGGAGCCTCAAGCCGGAGCTACCCGAGCCGGGCGTACCGCCCCACCGGCGCGGGGAGCTGCTGCACGCGGCACTGCAGTACCTGTGGTCACGGCTTAAGGACTCCTCCGCGCTCGCTGACCTCTCGCAGCCGGCGCTCGATGAGCTCATCGAGCGCAGCGTCACCCAGGCGCTCGCCGACACGCTCGCTCGCCCGCTGTCGCGCCGCAGCCGCCGCCGCGCCGCCGATGGTCAGCTCGACATGTTCGCGCCGGTGCCCGCGATTCTCGCCCGCGAGTGCCGCCGCGCCGAGCGGCTGATACGCCGGCTGTGCGAGCTCGAACGGCGGCGGCCGCCCTTTCGCGTGGAAGGCACGGAGCTCGAGTCCCGGCTCCTGCTCGCGGGCGCGACGGTGCGGATGCGCATCGACCGCATCGATCGGTTCGCATCCGGCGGGCGCGCCATTCTCGACTACAAGAGCGGGCGGCGCGTGAGCGGCGACTGGTACGGCGAGCGGCCCACGCACCCGCAGCTGCTCGCTTACGCCTGCGCGCTCGGCGAGGAGGTCGCAGCGCTGGCCACCGTGACCGTCAGTGCCCGCGAGGTACGTTTCGATGGCATCGCGCGCACCGCGCAACTCCTTCCCGAAGTGCGTGCGGCGCGCTCGGCTGCGGCCTCGGAGGAGGCGGCGTGGCGCGAGCAGCAGTTCGCCTGGCGGGGCATCGTCGAGCGACTGATCGGGGCATTCCTCGTCGGCCAGGCGGTGGTCGATCCGAAGCCCGGCGCCTGCGCGCACTGCCACGTCATCGACATCTGCCGCATTGGCGAGCGCGAGAGCGGCAACGAGGCGGCCGCAACGGCTGGCGATGATGAGTGAAGCGCTGATTCGCGCCGACGCCGAGGCACGCGCGGCGGCACTCGACCCGCGCAGCTCGATCCTCCTGCAGGCCCCCGCCGGCTCGGGCAAGACGGCCGTCCTCACGCAGCGCTTCCTGCGCTTGCTGTGCACCGTGGACGAGCCCGGGGCGATTCTCGCGATCACCTTCACCCTCAAGGCGGCCGCCGAGATGCGTACGCGCATCATGCGCGCCCTGCGCGGCGAGATCGCCGATCACGACCCGTGCGCCGCCGAGGTGCGCTCGCTCGCCTCCGAGGCGCGGCGCCATGCCGAGGCACGCGGCTGGAACCTCCTCGAGAATCCCGCGGTGCTGCGCATCCAGACGATCGACTCTTTCAACTACTGGCTGGCGAGCCAGCTGCCGCTCGCGGCGCGCGCCGGCGGTACGCTCAACATCACCGAGACGCCCGCCGCGCTCTACCGGCGCGCCGCGCAGCGCACGCTCGCTGCGGCCGACGGCGATGCGCCGCTCGCCGCCGCCCTGGAGCTGCTCTTTGAGCGGCTCGACAACCAGTACCACACGGTCGAGCGGCTGCTCGCGCACATGCTCGAGCTGCGCGGCCACTGGCTGCGTTACGTGCTCGAGCACGAGCCGCAAGGGCTGTGCGCGCGTGTCAACGCGAGTCTCACCGATATCGTGCGCGGACGGCTCGCCGCTCTCGAGGCCGCGCTGCCGCGCACGCTGCTGCGCGCCGCGCAGTCACTGCCCGGCGTCGGCACGCTCGGCTCCGCCCCCGAGTGTCTCACTGCCTGGCAGCGACTCGCATCGCTCACCCTGACGCGCGACGGCTGGCGGCGCAGCCTCAGCGCCCGATTTCTCGGGGCGGCCTTCGAGACGCCGGCCGCGTGCACGGCATTGCGCGAGTGCATCGCCGCGCTCAGTCTCCTGCCGGGGCTTGAGATGGCGCTGCGCGAGGTGGCTGCCTTGCCCGCCCCGACGCTGAGCGCTGCCGACGCCGAGGCGATCGCCGCGCTGTCGCGCGTGCTGGCGCATGCCGCCGCGGAGCTGCAGGCGCGGTTCGCGGAAGCCGGGCGCGTCGACTACACCTACGTGACGGGCGCCGCGCGTGCTGCACTGAGCGAGACCGGTCAGCCGACGGAGCTCGCGCTGCGGACCGGACTTGCGCTGCGGCACATTCTGGTCGACGAGTTCCAGGACACCTCGCTCGCACAGTTTGAGCTGCTCGAGAGTCTCACCGTTGGCTGGGAGGAGGGCGATGGTCGTACGCTGTTCGTGGTCGGCGACCCGATGCAGTCAATCTACCGCTTCCGGGACGCCGAGGTCGGACTCTTCATCGCGGCGCGCGCGCGCGGCATCGGGCCCGTGCGGCTGACGCCGCTCAAGCTCACCCGTAACTTCCGTGCGACGCCCGCGCTCGTCGAGTGGGTCAACCAGACCTTCGCGCAGGTGCTCCCGGCGGCCGACGACCTGCAGCTCGGCGCCATCGCCTTCAGTGCGAGCGTCGGTGCACGGCGGGCGCAGGCTGGGGGCGAGGCGGGCGGCATCCGCGTGCAGCTGCGGCTCTACCCGGATGATCGCGTGGGTGAGGCGCGCGCGATCGCCGCGCGGATCGCGGAGCTTCGCCGGAGCGACCCCCATGGCAGCGTCGCGGTACTCGTGAGCGCGCACGCCCACGCCACCCCGGTCATCGCTGCACTGAGCGAGCTTGGTATCGCCGTGCTCGGTGTCGATCTCGTACCGCTCGCCCAGCGCCCGATCGTCCGCGACCTCGTGCAGCTCAGCCGGGCCCTGCACGATCTCGCCGATCGCAACGCGTGGCTCGCCCTCTTGCGAGCGCCCTGGTGCGGAGCACGCCTGGCGACGCTCACCGAGCTGTCCGCGGCCGATCGCCCGCAGCTCCTGTGGGAGGCGCTCGGCGACCCGCGACGCCTGGCGCGCTGCCCGCCGGGAGAGGCTGTACGTCTCACGCGTGTGCACGCCGTGCTCGCCGCCGCGCTCGAGCGACGCACCACCCGCACTGAGGCCGATTGGCTCGAGAGCACCTGGGTGCAGCTCGGCGGACCCGATGCCTATCCAGCGGCAGATCTCGAGGATGCGCGCGCCTTCTTTGCCGCACTCGCCGCGCGGAGCGCGGCCTTCGAATGGCGCACGCCGGCAGATTTCGACGCGCTGCTCGGGGATCTTTACAGCGTGCCGCAGGGGACGGCAGAGCAGCCCGTGTCGGTGATGACCATGCATCGCGCCAAGGGCCTCGAGTTCGATCACGTATTCCTGCCGGCGCTCGAGCGCAGCTCGCGCGGCGGCGAGCAATCGCTGCTCGGCTGGGTCGACCTGCCGCGCGAAGGCGGCGGGAGCGACCTGCTCCTTGCGCCCGTGCCTGCGATCGGTGAAGCCGCCGATCAGGAGGTCGCGGCGCTCATCCAGCGATTCGCGAACGCGCGGGCCGGGCACGAGCGCGCGCGGCTCCTTTATGTGGCCGTGACCCGCGCCCGGGAGAGCTTGCACCTCTCGGCCGCGCCGCGCCTGCGAACCGACGGGCGAGTCCGCATCGAGGGGCGCACGCTCCTCGGCGGCCTCTGGGGGGTGCTCGGTGAAGAGTTTGCCTTCGAGCCCGTGGCGACCGGCGCACCGACGCCAACGCCCGCCGCATCACTGCCGCTGCCGCTACAGCGCCTGAGCGCGACGTGGCGTGCGATCGAGCTGCCCGAGGCGCCGCCCGTGACACGTCTACCGCTCGGCCGCGCGTCCCTCGAGCTCCCCGAGTTCAGCTGGGTGGGTGAGACGCAGCGTCACATCGGCACCATCGTGCATCGGCTGCTCGCAACGGCCGCCGACCGCGATCCGCTTCCCGACGCCGCGCAGATCGAGCGCGAGCGACACCGGGTCCTCGGACAGCTGCGCGACCTCGGGGTAGGCGAGCACGAGCGGCGCGAAGCCGCCGACACGATCGTGACGGCGCTTGCGCGCGCGCTCGAAGACGAGCGCGGCCGCTGGATCCTCGCCGCCGGGCATCGCGAGCCTCACAGCGAGCTCGCGCTCACCGGCATCGCCGACGGGCGGCTGCGCAGCGTCGTGATCGATCGCTGCTTCATCGATGGCGGCGGCACGCGCTGGGTGATCGATTACAAGACCAGCCGGCACGAGGGCGGGGCGCTCGAGACGTTTCTCGGTCAGGAGATCGAGCGCTACCGCGCCCAACTCACCGCCTACGTCGCGCTGGCGGGTGCGCTCGGCCCCGAGCCGGTACGGGCGGCGCTCTATTTCCCGCTGCTCGGCGCGTTTCGCGAGTTGACCTGAGCCGCCGCGGCGAGGCCCGGCGGCAGCCGTGCCGGCGGGCCGAGTGCTCAGAATGTGCCCGACAGCGAAAACGGTCGTCGGCCCGAGGCATCCGGCGAGCCGAAGTAGCGGATGTTGTTGACGATCTCCGGCGGCGCTCCGCGGCGTGGCGCGATCAGTCCCTCGAGCTCGAAGCCGGGCGGCGACTGCGTGAGGCGCAGCGTGCCCTCGAGCGCCAGCGGCCCGTCGAGGTCGCGGAGCTTCCCCACCTGATCGCCGCTGCCGCCGGGGAAGGTCACGACGTAGCTGCCGAGCGGTGTGTTGGCGCCGCTGCGGTCCTCGAGGTCGTGGGCCTCGATGCGGCCCTGGAGCTGCGTGATGGCGCCGTGCTCGAGCTGCGCCAGCGCGAGCTCCACATGTGCGCGGCCGTGCAGGCTCGCCGGCACGCCCGGCATCATGCGTGGATCGAGCGGCAAGTCCGCGACGACGTTGCGCGCGGTGAGGCGTTTGCCGAGACCGACCTCCACATCGGCGCTCGCGGTTGCCGCGCCGCGCACCACGTTCACGTGGGCGGCGAGCTTGCCGAGGAACAGCCTGAGCGGGTGCAGCTCCCAGCTGACATCGCCGAGCGGCGTGCCACTGACGGTGAGATCCGTGCAGGTACCGCTCCACAGCGACCCATCGACACCGCCGCAGCTGCCTGCACCGCGGCCCGTGGGAACGAACCACGCGGCCGGCATGCGGGCGATCACGATGGCGATGAAGGCGACTGCGGCGAGCAGCGCGATCCAGGCTCCGCGCTTCACTTCACCCCGCGTGCAGAACGATGGCGGCGTTCACCAGCCCGGGGCCGCCAGCCTTCTCGATCGTGGCCGAATCGACGGCGACCCCGTTCTGCTGCGCGAGGCGCGCGAGCCACGCGATCAGGACGTCGAACGGCGCCTTCTCCAGGCGCACCGAGAGGCTCCCCGACGCTCCGGGCTCGCTGCCGGCGAGCGAGCTGGCAAGACCCGATTCGCGCGCCGAGCGGTCCACGATCACGAGCAGCGACTCGCCGGTGGACGCAGGGGGCGGCCCGGAGGCGGCGATCTCGCCGGCGACGCTCTGCATCCAGGCGAGGTCGGCGTGCTTCTTGGCGAGGCGCTGCTGGGCATGCGCGACGCTGCGATCGAGCGGCACGAGCACACCAAATATGAGGAGCAGGAGCGCGAGCAGGCCGCCGCCGATCACTATCCGCCGCTCGCGCGGCGAGAGTGCGGCGAATGCCTCGAGGGAGAAGGAGTTGAGCGACAGCTTCATGACGGCGTCAGTCCTCAGCTTCCGCTGGCGCGCACTTCGATGCGCCCCTCGTAGGCCGAGCCGGCGTTCGTGCCGCCGGCGAGATCCGCATGCCAACCGCTGCTGCGCAACGCCTGGCTCAGGCGATCGAGGCTCGTGGCATCCGGAGCGGACAGCTTCATCTCGAGCGTGCCGGTGTGGAAGTTCAGCGACTGGACGCTCGTGCCCGGGGCGCTGTCACGCGCCTGTGCCAGCGCCTGCAGCGCCGGCAGGAGTCCTCCGCCTGCACCGCGCGCCATGCCCAGACGCTGCTCCATGCGGTGCCGGGCGTCGCCGACGGGTGACTCTCCAGGCATGGCGCTGCTGAACGTCTGGCGGATCGATGCATCGACCTGGTGCTCGCGCTTCTTGAGCAACTGCAGCTCCGCAGCCTTGCCCACCACGTGGAGGCCCACGAGGCTCGCGAGCAGAATCGCCGCCACCCGCCAGGCCCGAATGCCGACGGTGCGCGAGGCGGTCGGCTCGTAAGAGCCCTGCAAGAGATTGATCGGCGTTGCGGAGGGCAGCTGCTGCGCGAACAGCGCGAGCGGGCCAGAGGTGAGCAGCTGCACCTTGATGCCGTCGAACTGTGGGCGCGCCCCCTCGACCAGTGCGGCGTGGCGCTTCCACTCAGCCGCGCCGGTGTAGAGGATCAGCCCGCGCCCGCCAGTCGCGGTCGACCCGGCCGAGCGCGCGATCTCGAGTGCCTCACCCAGCGCATCGGCGGGCAAGGTGACCGGCGAGCCGCCCGGGGGCCGCACCGACACCGCATCCTCCTCGAGCAGCGCCACGGCCTGCCCCGGGTTCTCCGGCAACAGATCGCTGTCGGCGTACACCACGTCCGGCTCGACGCCGCAGGCGCGCAGCTGCGCGAGCCACTCATCGAGCAGCGCGCGCGCAACCACGGCGACCGGAGAGCGGGTCGAGTCCGCGGGGCGCTTACCGATCGCAAAATGCAGCTCATCGATGTCTTCGGCCAGATGCTCTTCGAGCGCGTAGGGCACGAGCTGCTGGAGCCTCGTCCCCGCCTTGACCGGAACCTCGGGCTCGGCGAGCAGCACATCCGCCCCGGGCACCAGCACGCAGACGCGCCGCCCGGCGACGCGCGGCGCGGCGAGCGTCAGCGGGCCGCTTTGCGGCGGCCCGAGGGGCGCACCGCGGGCATCGGTCACCAGCCAGCTCGAGTTCTGGTCGGATTGACGCGGCAGTCGCAGCAGCAGCCAGTCAGACATGGGCGGATACTGTCATCATTTGGCACCGGGCGATCATCGAATGCGTCACTGTGCGTGAAAGGGATGGTGCGCTCAGTCGGGCGTGAAGCTGCGTTGGATGGGGCGCACCGTGCCGTTGGTGTCCTGGTAGAGAAGACTG
Organism: Steroidobacteraceae bacterium; assembly: GCA_035621995.1. GTDB lineage: Bacteria > Pseudomonadota > Gammaproteobacteria > Steroidobacterales > Steroidobacteraceae > 13-2-20CM-66-19. Next base: position 23,375 of record DASPWF010000007.1, on the reverse strand, counting down.
TACAAGTTGAATTCGGCACTGCCAATGGTGATGAAGCTCGTGAGGCGGAAGTACTGCGAGGTCTGCCCGAACGTGTTCGCAAGGTTCTGCCGGGCGTTCTGTCCGACGTTCTGCCCGACGACCCCCGGCGCGACGATCGGGTTCACATTGGCGCCGACCTGGGGACCGCCGAGCAGCGCCACGTAGTTGGCGAGCGTTGGGAAGCAGCCGGTGGTGTTACCGCGATTCTGCGTCAGTTGTTGCGGGTTCGCGCCGAACTCGCTGTGCCCCGCGCCAATGAATGCATCGAGCACCGGGCCCGGAGCGGTGCATACGTTGATTTTCGTGCCCCACGGCAGCGCCGCGACGTAGGGCGCGAGCTTCTGGTAGCGGTCGATACCGAAGCCGGGAAGCGCGAGCAGCTCGCTCGTGCTCGTGATGTAGCGGTTCGCCGTGCGATAGGGCGGGACCTGCCCCATGTAGACGCTGTCCTCGGCACCGTCGGGATTCTGCGGGACGAGGTCGGCGTCGATCCAGTCAACGACGAAGCCCGCCCACTTGGGCTCGAGTCCGAGCATCTCGAGGAGTTGCGCGAAGGCAGTCACGTAGGCGGTGTTCGGGGTGCCGTCCTTGTTCACGAGCATGTTGAGGTTCATGCGGCCCTGCAGGTCCTCGAGCGAAGCTTCCAGCATCACTCCGGGCACCACTTCGACCGGCCCGAGAGGCTTGTCCCACCCCTGACCCGGGTAGATGTGCTGCGGGTCGCTCTGGCGGATCTGGCGCAGCCCGTACGCGGCGAGCGCCTCGGCGCCTTGCGCGATGAGCAGCGACTGGTCGAAGGCGTAGGTGGCGGTACCGCGCCGCGCCGTCATGGCGTTCTCGTAGGCGACCGCGGCGGCGAGGATGGTGCCGAGCGCAACCAGGAGTATGGCGACCAGCATGGCGATGCCACGTTGTGCCTGTGGCGGTGCGCACCGCCGTTGGTGATACGCGCGCGAGCGACGGCGCGGACCTCGGGCGCTCATGCGGCGATCTCGATGATGCGCACGATCTTGCCCCAGTCCTCGGTGTCGAGGGTGATCTCGACCGCGAGGGGCCGCTCGCGCAGCGTCATCTCGAGCGAGGTGCCGATCAGCACCGTGGCGGTCGTTGGCGGCCACTGCTGCTGCCACTGGTGATTCACGTCGAGGTAGCGGATGGAGAATGCTTTCACGTGCGTCAGCAGGTTGCGCCGCGCGGTGGTGCTGGCAAGTGTCGGATCGAGGACGTTCCAGTACTCGCGCCTGAGTGTGCCGTTGTCGAGGTAGTAGGCGACGCGCTGCAGCCCGGTGCGCTGCAGTCCCGCAGGGTTCGCCCAGCCATCGCGTGTGAGGGCGACCACCGGCTGCGTGCCCGGCGCGCTCCCCTGCAGCGCCGGCTGCGCCGGCTCGTCACCGACCGCCTGACGCACCGGGCGGGGGGCGAGCTGCACGAAGTCCTGCTCGAGGACCCGCACCGCTGTCTGCAGTTCGAGGAGGTGTGCCTGCTGCTGCTTGAGAGCGTCGTGGCTCGTCAGCGCCTGCCGCAGCGTGCCGTAACCCATGGCGAACATGAGCGCGGCGATGAACAGCGCCACCAGCAGCTCGATCAGCGTGAACCCGCGGCTGCGAGCGGTCATTGCTGCGAGTCCGGCGTTCCGGGATCGGTCGGCGGAGTGGACGGGGTCTGCGGGCCCATGAGCGTATCGGGCGCCCCGATGCCCCCCTGCGAGCCGATGCCTCCGGAGCCCATCGGCGACTGTCCGAAGGCGCCCGGGGTCCCGAGGTTGCCCGAGCCGAGTCCCCCCTGCGTCGGTGAGCCGAGCCCCCCGGGCGTGCCCGAGCCGAGCCCGCCCTGCGTCGGCGCCTGCATCTGGCCCGGGAGCATCTGCGAGCCCCAGTCGGGCTGGTAGCCGTTCGCCGCCCCGACCGCATCGCCCTGAATGCCGCTCACCGTCGTGAACCATCCCTTGTCGTCGTCCCCTTTGACGTCCTTGGGGCGCACCATCACGTCGATGCGCACGGCCCCCGGAACCTGCGTGGCCGTGACCTCCTGACGCCAGTGCCAGCTGCGCCCCGCGAAGTCGATGTCGCCATCGCTGTTGCCGACCGCCGGCACCTGACCGGAAAGGCGCACCGTCGCGATCTGGTTGAGCGCCACCCACTGGGCGAAGGTCTTGTCGCGCAGGTACGCGATCGTGTCGGCCGAGGAGGTCAGCGCGCCGAGCACGGCCGCCATGCCGATTGCGACAATGGCGAGCGCCACGAGCACCTCGATCAGCGTAAAGCCCGCCCGGCGTCTCACGCGCCTCACGGCTTCTGCTCCACCATCGGCTGCTCGATCACCTCTCCCTTGTCGTCCTCGGTGAGCGTGATGCTGCGCAGTCCGCCGTCTCGCTCGAGCGTCGCGACGAAGGAGCTGAGATCACCGTTGGAGAAGATCATCAGCTGCGGGGTCTTGTCCGTCGCGTCCTTGGGGCGCTTCAACACTACGGGACGCCCGTCGAGGACCAGCTTGAAGTCCAGGCCGTCGGGGAGCGTGCGGACGCCGAGTGCGTCGTCCTCGAAGACGTCGCGCCAGACTCCACGATGCACGTCGTAGGTCAGGAACTCGTAGCCGTTGTCCTGGAACATCACCCCGAACTCCCGGGTCTGCAGCTCCGCCTGCTCGCGCGCATAGTTGACGAGGCTGAACAGCCGGTCGCTTTCCTTCTCGAGCTCGGGGTCGCGCCCTGTCAGGGTGATCGACAGCAGCATGCCCGCCGTGACCACCCCGATGATGACCACGACCACCAGGATCTCGATCAGCGTGAACCCCGCGGCAGGCACACGCGGGGGCGTGCGCAGCCTCATCTGCGGGGCAGGGCTAGTCGCCGATGTTCCAGTTGCCGATGTCGGCATCGATGCCTTCCCCGCCGGGCGCACCGTCCGCCCCGTAGCTGAAGAGGTCGTACTCCTGGCCGTGTGTGCCGGGATACACGTACTGATAGTCGTTGCCCCAGGGGTCCTTGCTCACGCGCTGCAGATAACCGCCGGGCCGCCAGTGCTTGATCGAGGGGTCCGTCGGCTGTGTCACGAGGGCCGCCAGACCCTGCTCGGTAGTGGGATATTTCGAGTTGTCCAGGCGGAACATCGTGAGCGCAGTCTCCAGGCTCTGGATGTCCTGCTTCGCCTTGGCGACGCGTGCTTCGTCCACCTTGCTGATGACGGTGGGCACGATGACCGCGGCGAGGAGGCCGATGATGACCACCACCACCATGATCTCGATGAGCGTAAAGCCGCCCGCGCGCCGGTGTGGGCGGCGTCTGCTAACCTGACAGGTGTCGTTCATGGCTGCAATTCCGGGCGGCCTTACCCGCCGTCTGAGCCCAAAATCCGGGGCGGATGATAACAAATGGGGGTCGGCTACCTTCGTGATCGCGTGCACGGCGCACTCGCGTCTCTCAATTGCGACGGCCGCCGGGGAATTGCCCTCCTTTCCGCCTGCCTCCTGCTGCTGCTCCTGACGCTCCCGGGGGACAGCGCGCGCCGGGCGCTGCGCTACGACCGCACGGGGCTGGCCGCGGGGGAATACTGGAGGCTGCTGAGCGCTCACCTCGTCCACCTCGACGTCCGGCACGCCCTGCTCAATAGTCTGGGTCTCGCTCTCATGTGGGCGCTCTTCGCCCGGGATTACTCCCTCCGACAATGGCTGGCGATCGTGCTCGCGAGCATCGCCGCCATCGATGTAGGGCTATGGTTCGGCGATTCGACCGTCCTCTGGTACGTCGGTTCCTCCGGCGCATTGCATGGTGTCATGGCGGCGGGAACCGTGGCACACCTGCGCGCCGGGGAGCGCGACGGCTGGATACTCGCGGCGCTGCTGGTCGCGAAACTCGCTTACGAGCAGTGGGCCGGTGCGCTGCCGCTGTCGGGAAGCGATCCGGTCGTCGTCGATGCACACCTCTACGGCGTGCTGGGAGGCGCGCTCATGGCGGCCTGCCTGAAGCGCTCGCCGCTGCCGCTATAATTTCGCGTTTGCGCCCGCCACCCCAGGGAGAGTCCATGCCGATCGCGTTCGTCTTTCCCGGTCAGGGTTCGCAATCGGTCGGCATGCTCGGGGGACTCGCAGCCGCAGCGCCCGTGGTGCGCGCCACGTTCGATGAGGCTTCCGGCGTGCTCGGTTACGACCTCTGGCGACTGGTACGCGAGGGTCCCGAAGAGGACCTCAACGCTACCGAGGCCACGCAGCCGGCGATGCTGGCCGCGGGGGTGGCCACGTGGCGCGTGTGGCGCGAGCGGGGCGGCACTCTTCCCGCGGTCGTCTCGGGCCACAGCCTCGGGGAGTTCACCGCGCTCGTGTGCGCGCAGGCGCTCGAGTTCCCCGCCACCGTCGACCTGGTGCGCTTTCGCGGCCAGGTGATGCAGGAGGCGGTACCCGCCGGCAGCGGCGCGATGGCCGCGCTCCTCGGCCTGGACGACGAGGCGGTGCTCGCGGTGTGCCGCGAGGCCGCCCGCGGTGCAGTGGTCGAGGCGGTGAATTTCAACTCTCCGGGGCAGGTCGTCATTGCGGGCGAGGCGACCGCGGTGGCCCGGGCGATGGAGGCCGCGAAGATACGTGGCGCCAAGCGGGCGGTGACGCTGCCCGTGAGCGTCCCCTCCCACAGCAGCCTGATGTGCGCCGCCGGCGAGCGGCTGCGCGAGCGCCTGGCGGCTGTCGAGGTGCACGCGCCGCGCATCCGTTACGTGAGCGCGGTCGATGCCCGGCCTCACGGGGAGCCGCGCGACATCCGCGAGGTGCTGGTCCGCCAGCTCTCGAGTCCCGTGCGCTGGAGCGAGACGCTGCGCGCCGTGAGCACGGCGGACGTCACCGCGGTGATCGAGTGCGGCCCCGGCCGGGTACTCACCGGCCTCAACCGGCGCATCGAGCGGCGCCCCGACTTGAGCTTCTTCGCGCTCGAGGACCCGGCATCCGTCGATACGGCGCTGCGCGCCACGAGGGAGCAAGCCCATGCTTGAGAATCAGGTCGCGGTCGTCACCGGCGCCTCGCGCGGGATCGGCCAGGCAATTGCGCTTGCGCTCGGCGGCGCCGGCGCGCGCGTCATCGGCACCGCAACCAGCGAGGAGGGTGCGGCCCGGGTCAGCGCCGCGCTTGCGTCGCACGGATACAACGGCCGCGGAACCGTCCTCGACGCTGCGAGTCCCGCCTCGATCGATGCGCTGATCGGGCAGCTGGAGAAGGCCGCCGAGCTGCCCGCCATTCTCGTCAATAATGCGGCGATCACGCGCGACACGTTGCTGCTGCGGATGAAGCCGGAGGACTGGGATGCGGTCATCGCGACCAATCTCACGGCGGTCTTTCGCCTGTGCAAAGCGTGCGCCCGGCAGATGATCAAGGAACGCCGCGGGCGCATCGTGAACATCGCCTCCGTGGTCGGACTGACGGGCAACCCCGGGCAGGCCAATTACGCCGCGGCGAAAGCGGGGTTGCTCGGCTTCACCAAGTCACTCGCCCGCGAGCTCGCCTCGCGGGGCATTACGGTCAACGCCGTGGCGCCAGGCTTTATCGATACCGACATGACGCGCTCGCTGAGTGACGAGCAGCGCACAGCGCTGCTTGCCCAGATCCCGCTCGGCCGCCTCGGGACGGCCGAAGACGTGGCCGAGGCGGTGCTCTTTCTCGCATCGCCACGCGCCGCCTATATCACCGGCGAGACGCTGCACGTCAACGGCGGCATGTACATGCCCTGAGGGCACGTTGGCGGCGCGCCACACTGGGACCGTCGCGGCCGCCGTGCCGGAGGGATAACGGGGGAGTTTCGCCAGTAAAAACAACCACTCGCGCAAGTGGCAGCCCGGGGGGTGTTCCCCTACAATACCGCGCCCACTGCGCACCCTCCGGGTGTGCGGGGCACAGCCCTTTTCAAAGCCTATACAAGGACCAACCGCTAATGAGCACAGTTGAGCAGCAGGTCAAAGCCATCGTTGCCGAACAGCTGGGCGTCAAACAGGAGCAGGTGACGAACGACGCTTCGTTCGTCGACGATCTGGGAGCTGACTCGCTCGACACCGTCGAGCTGGTGATGGCCCTGGAAGAGGAATTCGAGATCGAGATCCCCGACGAAGACGCCGAAAAAATCACGACCGTCCACCAGGCGATCGATTACATCAACGAGCGCCGCAGCAAGTCCTGACTCGACTTCCGGTCGCCTTCAGGAATGTCGTGAGCAAGCGCCGTGTCGTCGTAACGGGTCTTGGCGTGGTGTCTCCGGTGGGGAGCACCGTTCAGTCGGCATGGGATGCCATCCTGCGTGGCGAGAGCGGCATCGGCCCGGTGACCCGCTTTGACGTATCCGCCTTTCCCGTGCGCTTCGGCGGGGCGGTGCGTGGCTTCGATGTCAACGAATACCTGCCGGCCAAGGAAGCGCGACGCATGGACGAGTTCATGCACTACGGCGTCGCCGCCGGAGTGCAAGCGGTTAGCGACTCCGGCATCGATTTCGCCAAGACCGATCCGACGCGCTGCGGTGCGGTGTGCGGCGCCGGCATCGGCGGCCTGGGCACCATCGAAGCCGACTTCGCCGAGTACTTGAAGGCGATGAATCCGCGCAAGATCTCGCCGTTCTTCGTGCCCTCCGTGATCATCAACATGATCGCCGGGCATCTTTCCATACGCTACGGCCTCAAGGGTCCGAACCTCGGTGTGGTGACGGCGTGCACCACTTCGACGCACGCCATCGGGCTCGGCATGCGCTCGATCCAGTACGGCGATGCCGACGTGATCGTCGCCGGCGGCGGCGAGATGGCAACGACACGCTGCGGGCTCGGCAGCTTCGGCCAGGCCAAGGCGCTCTCGACGCGCAACGACGCGCCAGCGGAGGCAAGCCGGCCGTGGGACAAGGACCGCGACGGCTTCGTGCTGAGCGACGGCGGCGGCGCGGTGCTGCTGGAAGAGCTCGCGCACGCGCAGCGGCGCGGCGCGCACATCTATGCCGAGCTCGTCGGCTTTGGCATGAGCGGGGATGCCTATCACATCACCGCGCCCCCCGAGGACGGCGAGGGCGCGTGCCTCGCCATGGCCAACGCGCTGCGCGATGCCGCACTTGATCCCACGGCAGTCGACTACATCAACGCCCATGCCACCTCGACGCCGCTCGGGGACAAGGCGGAGACGGTAGCGATCAAGCGCGCCTTCGGCGAGCACGCACGGCGTCTCGCCGTGAGCTCCACCAAGTCGATGACCGGTCACCTTCTCGGGGCGGCTGGCGTCGTCGAGGCGATCTTCTCCGTGCTCGCCATCCGCGACGGTGTCGCACCGCCAACCATCAACTACCGCACCCCCGACCCCGAGTGCGATCTCGACTACGTGCCGAACACGGCGCGGAAGATGAAGATCGACATCAGCCTCTCGAACTCGTTCGGCTTCGGCGGCACCAACGGCTCGCTCGTGTTCCGGCGCTACGGCGCCTGACGCGCGCAGCCTCTCCGAGGACGTTTCCCACGCGCGCGCCTCTCGTACGCGAGCTCGAGGTCCCGGGCTCTGTGCTGCGTCGACTGGCGGCGCGCCATCCCGAGCGCTACCCGCTGCTGCTCGACAGCGCCGCTGACGGCCCCCTGAGCCGCTCGAGTGTGCTGCTCGGAGCAGCGCAAGGAGCGCTCTGGCTGGATGCGGATGGCACGCTCGGCGCGCAAGGCATGACGCCCGAGGGGCCGGGCTTTCTCAACGCACTCGAAAACTGGTGGCGCGGCGAGCGGCGCACGCCGCAGTCGCTGACCGGGCACAGCCTGCCGTTCGACGGGGGGTGGGCGCTCTTTCTCGGTTACGAGCTCGCGTGGGAGATCGAGCCGCACCTCGCGATGCCGCGCACGCCGCTGCCCTGGCAGGCGTTCGCGCTGCGCACGCCGTGCGCCCTGGTGCACGATCTCGGACGCGGGCGCGTGTACGTGGTGGCGGAGGAGGGCGCCGAAGAAGCCTGCGGCCGCCTCGTCGAGGACGCCACCGCAGCCGCCCGCGCAGCGAGCACGCCCTCGGGGCTTCGCATCGAGCAGGTGCGCGAAGAGGATCCCGCCGAGTATCTCGAGCGCGTGCAGCGCGCCAAGGAGTACATCGGCGCGGGCGACATCTACCAGGCCAATCTGTCCAGGCCCTGGGAAGCGCGACTCAGCGGCGTCAACGGCGCGATGCGCGGCGAGCGCAGTGCGGCGGCCGTGCTCTATGAACGCCTGTGCGCCGCGAACCCGGCGCCCTTCGCCGCGCTCGCCCAGTGGCGCGATGTGGCGATCTTGAGCTCATCGCCCGAGCGGCTGGTGCGGGTCGCGGGGCGGCGCGTCGACACGCGCCCCATCGCCGGCACGCGCCCGCGCAGCCGCCGGCCCGGCAAGGACCTGCGTGAGATGAATGCGCTCGCGGCTCATCCGAAGGAGCGGGCCGAGCACATCATGCTGATCGACCTCGAGCGCAACGATCTCGGGCGGGTGTGCGAAGCCGGCACCGTAGAGGTGGACGAGCTCATGACCATCGAGTCGTACCAACACGTGCACCACATCGTCTCGAACGTGAGCGGCACGCTGCGCGGGGACGTCACCCCGATCGGCGCGGTGCGCGCGGTGTTTCCGGGCGGGACCATTACCGGTTGCCCGAAATTCCGCTGCATGCAGATCATCGCCGAGCTCGAGCGCTCGGGGCGCGGCGCCTATACCGGCTCGCTCGGTTACCTGACGCGCGACGGCCGCCTGGACCTGAACATCCTCATCCGCACCATGACGCTGAGCGGGCACGATCTGAGCTTTCGCGCCGGGGCCGGCATCGTCGCGGACTCCGAGCCGCTGCGTGAGCTCGAGGAGACGCGCGCGAAGGCGCGCGGTCTGCTCGCCGCCCTCGGAGCAGCATAGTGAGCCTGCAGCCGGAGATCGCCCGGGTCGACGGCCGCGAGGCACACGAGGTCTCGGTCCTTGAGCGTGGGCTGCATTATGGCGACGGGCTCTTCGAGACGATCGCCTGCCTCGGTGGGCAGCCGCGCTTTCTCGAGCGGCACCTCGCGCGCCTCGCCGGCGGCTGCGCGCGTCTCGGGATTCCGTTCGGCGACTTCGCACCGCTCGGCCGCGAGGTGCGCTCGCTCGCGGCCGGGACGGCACGCGCCATCGTCAAGGTGCTGCTCACGCGCGGCGTGGCAGTGAACCGCGGTTACGCGCCGAGCGGCGCCGAGCACGCGACGCGCATCACGCTCCGCTACGGCTGGCCGGCGGATGATCCGCTGCTCGCCGAGCGCGGCGTGCGGGTGCGCATCGCGACGCTGCGGCTGGGGGAGAACCCGGTGCTTGCGGGACTCAAGCACTGCAACCGCCTCGAGCAGGTACTGGCGCGGGCCGAGTGGAGCGACCCTGATGTCAGCGAAAGCCTCATGTTCAGCAGCTCCGGAGCACTCGTGTCCGGCACCATGAGCAATGTCTTCGTGGTCAGGGGCATGACGCTCCTCACGCCCCGTCTCGACCGCTGCGGAGTCGCCGGCGTCATGCGCGCCGTGGTGCTCGCGGCCGCCGCCGCGGCCGGCGTTGCCGCCGAGGAGCGCGTGCTCGTCGCCGAGGACCTCGCCGCCGCCGACGAGATCTTCCTCACCAGCGCGCTGATCGGCATCCGTCCGGTGCGCGAGGCTCAAGGCAGGCCCCTCAACGTCGGTGCCGTGACGCGTCGGCTGCAGCGGGAGCTCGCGCCGCACCTTGCCATGACGGCGGCACCTTCGGGGGAGCTTGATGCCTAGGCGCAGGGCGGGTCGTCGCGCGCTGCCCGCGCTGCTCGCGCTGCTCGCGGTCGCCGCGGCGGCCGCCGGCAGCTACCTCTGGCTGCGCAACGTATTCACCGCGCCGGGCCCCGGCGAGAGCGCCTCGCGCATCGAGGTCGGAACCGGTACGAGCGTGCGCGGCGTATTCAACTCGCTCGAGGCCGCAGGCCGTGTGCGCAACGCCCGCGCCGTCGAGTGGTACCTGCGGTTGCGCGGAGTGAAGCCGCGCGTACAGGCGGGCACGTACGAGATTCCCCCGCACGCAAGCCCCGCGGAGATTCTCGAGCTTCTCGAGCAGGGCAAGGTCATTCTCGAGCAGCTCACCGTGGTGGAGGGGGCAACCTTCAACGACTTTCTCGAAGGCCTTACCCAGCATCCGCGCGTCGCACATACCCTCGAGGGCAAGAGCGCTGCGGAGATCATGGCGGCGCTCGGGCACCCGGGTGAGGCCGCGGAAGGCGAGTTCTTTCCGGACACCTATCGCTTCGCGGCCAACACCCCCGACCTCGCCATTCTTGCCATGGCCTACGAGAGCATGCAGCGCCTGCTCAATGCCGCCTGGGATGTGCGCCGGCCCGAGCTGCCGTTCGACACTCCCTACCAGGCGCTGATTCTCGCCTCCATGATCGAGAAGGAGGCGCAGCTCAAGAGCGAGCGTGCGCTGATCGCTGGGGTGTTCGTGAATCGCCTGCGCAAAGGCATGCGACTGCAATCCGACCCGACCGTGATCTACGGTCTCGGCGCACAGTACGATGGCACGATCCACACACGCGATCTGCAGCGCGACACCCCGTACAACACCTATACCCGCGAGGGGCTGCCGCCGACCCCCATCGCGCTGCCCGGGCGCGAATCGGTGCTCGCCGCCGTGCAGCCGGCCGACACACGCGCGCTCTATTTCGTCGCCACCGGTCTCGGCGACGGCGCGCATCACTTCTCGAGCACACTGGAAGAGCATAATTCCGCCGTGCAGACCTATCTCGTCCGCCTGCGCAATCAGCAGCACGGCGCTACAGCCAAACCAGGAGCGACCGAGGCCGCCGTCGCCGCCAAGGCGGCGGTGCAGGAACCGGCGCCGGCCCACGCCGGCGCCGCGCAGGGCACGCATCAGCCATGAGCCGGGGGCTGTTTGTCACGCTCGAGGGCATCGAAGGCGCTGGAAAATCCACCGTGGCCGCTCTCGTGTGCGCGTCACTCGAGCGTGCGGGCGTCAGCGTCTGCGCGACGCGCGAGCCGGGCGGCACGCCGCTCGCCGAGCGCATACGGCAGATCGTTCTCGGACACGGCGAGGAGCCGCTCACGCCCGTGAGCGAGACGCTGCTCATGTTCGCTGCGCGCGCATTGCACGTTGCGGCTGTCATCCGGCCGGCGCTCGCGCGCGGGACCTGGGTGATCTGCGATCGCTTCACCGACGCGACCCGTGCCTACCAGGGCAGCGGTCGTGGGGTCGAATCGGCGCTCATCGAGGCCCTCGCCACCGCTGTGCACGGTGACCTGGTCCCCGACTGCACGCTGCTGCTCGATGTGCCGGTCGCAACCGGACTCGCCCGGGCACGCGCTCGCACCAGGGCGTCCACGGACCGCTTCGAAGGCGAGACGAGCGCCTTCTTCGAGCGGGTGCGCGCAGGCTACCTCGCGCTCGCGCGCGCCGAGCCGCGGCGCTTTCGCGTAATCGACGCGGCCGCGCCGCTCGCTGTCGTCGAGCGCCGCGTCGGCGCGATCCTCACCGAGCTTCGCTCATGATGCCCGCACCGCCCTGGCTCGCGCCTGAGACCGAGGCGCTGGTCGCGGCCCAGCGCAGCGGTCGCCTGTCGCATGCGCTCCTCCTTCACGAGGCTCCGGGTGCCGGCGGCGACTGGCTCGCCGGGTGGGCCGCACGGCTGGTGCTGTGCCACAACCCGGAGCGTGCCCCCTGCGGTGGCTGCCCAGGCTGCGCGCGGGCGGCGGCGCTTCAGCATCCGGACCTCATGCTCGTGCGTCCGCTCGAGGATTCCCGGCAGATTCGCATCGAGCAGGTGCGGGAGCTGTCCGCGGAGCTCGCGCTCACGAGCCACGGCGGCGGCTACAAAGTTGGGCTCATTACGCCTGCCGATGCGCTCAACCGCTTCGCCGCCAATGCGCTTCTCAAGACCCTCGAGGAGCCACCGCCGCACACACTGCTCGTGCTGGTAGCGACGCAGCCCTCGCGACTGCCGCCGACGGTGGTAAGCCGCTGCCAGCGCCTGCGCCTGCGTGCGCCTACCCGCGAAGAGGGCGTCGCCTGGCTGACCGCGGCGCGCGGTGCGGCCGACTGGGGCGCAGCCCTCGATACGATCGGCGAGGCGCCGATGCTGGTCGTGGATGGCGATCCGGCTGCGCTCGCCCAGGTGGGTGCCGACACGCGCAGCACGCTCGAGGCACTCGCGGCCGGCAGCGCCGATCCCGTGGCGGCCGCCGAGCGCTGGGCGCGCGCGGACTTGCCGCTGCGGCTCCTGTGCTTTGAGAATTGGCTCACAGAACGCATCCGGCGCAGCGCGCTCGAGGGGTCCTTTTTGGCGGAAATGCGCGCTGCCCCCTACTTGCCAGGCCCCGGTGCGTTCTTGAATATACGGGGTCTCTTCGGACTGGTGAATGAGGTGCAGGACCTGCGGGCGGCGCTGGACGTGCCGCTCAACCGGGGAGTGGCGCTCGAGGCCCTTTTCAGGCGACTCGCACCCGCACAGCGGGCGCGCAGCGGGGGACAGGGATGAATGCACGGCCGGCACAGGTGGATGGGGACCGAAATTTGAGAGCGGGCGCAAACAAGCCGGGTCTGTTGACTCTGACCATCAAGGACAAGAGCGCGCTGTATCTCGCGTACATGCCGTTCGTGAAAAATGGCGGGCTGTTCATCCCGACCAACAGCAATTACCGACTCGGCGACGAAGTCTTCATGCTGCTCAATCTGATGGGCGAGGACGAGAAACTACCGGTCGCCGGGCGCGTCATCTGGGTCACCCCGAAGGGGGCCCAGGGCAACCAGGGCAAGCGTACGGCCGGAATCGGCGTGCAGTTCTCCGAACAGGACCGCGGCCAGACGCAGAAGAAGATCGAGACCTATCTGGCCGGTGCGCTCTCCGGCGACAAGGCCACGCACACCATGTGACTCTCGAGCGATTCTGCTCGGAGAGGTGCGTCCTGATGGTTGTTTTGGCGCCTACTCGGGCGATTCCTCGGCGGCAATCTCAATCGCGTCGGGTATCGCCTGGCGTCCGGTCACCTGCTCGATGTTGATTCGGTAGAAAATCGGCGGACGCCGTTCCCGCCGCTCAGTGGGGACACAAGCCGGCTCCCACCACATGGTGCGGTTCTGCAGAACTTCGAGCGCGTGAGAGCGCGCACGTTGATGTTCTGGCGTATCCGGTAACTCCTCATAACGACCAAACACAACAATGCTTACCCATCGATCATGGTACGTCCGTTCGTCGGCTTCCACACAGACAAGCGGATTAGAGCGCATCCATTCGATCTTTTGTCCGAGCGTCGTGATTCCGTAAAGGTTCGATCCGTCGTACGAGAAATGCACTGGAACGATATAGGGTTGATCACTGCGAGCGCACGCCAATCTGCCGAAATCCATCTCCTTGAGTGCAGCGCGGCATTCGTCCTCAGTCATTTCATGAATCAGCATGCAAAAACTCCCCGCTGTCGCAGCATCTCCCGTCGCACCATCACGCTCACGGTCCTCACCGTGGCTACTCAGGCAGGCGTCCGCCGATCAATTGGATGCTCGTTCGAGCTCGGTTGCCATTGCCAGATGTGCGTACGGCTCCGCCGGGAGCCGTGCATGGCACTGGTTTTGCCGCCGGGACTGCTCGAGTCCATCGGCCGGGATGGAGCGCAGCGACTTCGCTGCCCTATCGGATAAAGGGCGCGCCTGCCGATCGCTCAGGGCTTGTCTGCACCGCCGCGCGTGAGCGCCAGACCCGAGCTGCTCATACCGCCCTTCAGCACGTACGCATCGAAGCCCCGCTCGACGAGTATGTAGGCGGCGGCGGAGCTGCGCCGCCCCGTATCGCAGTAGACGACGTACGGCTTGTTGCGATCGAGCGTCGTCAACTTGAGGCGGATCAGGTACAGCGGCACGTTGAGTGAGCCCTCGATCGCCAGATTCTGGTGCTCGCTCGGCAGACGCACGTCGAGCCAGCGGCCACCACGCTCGATGATCTTGCGCGCCGCATCGGGCATCACCCACTGCAGGAGCGGCTCGTTCATCAGCTCGCGGAAGTCCTGCTTGTTGAGGCGCATCAGCACCCCGTCGGTGATCATGGAGACGGTGGCGTTGCGTTTGGCCTCGGCGATCAGCGCCTCCTCGCCGAAGGTGTCGCCCACGCCGAGCTCGGCGAGCTTGATGCCATCGCGGCTCAAGGGGGTCTCGCGTGTCACGGCGCATTTGCCATTCACGATGACGTAGAAGTAATCGCCCTCGTCGCCCTGCTTGATGACCACCTCGCCGGCCTTGCACGGGGTGCGCTGCAGGCGCTGGAAGATCGCCTGGATGTTCGCCGGCGGGATGCGATGGAAGGCATTGGTCTGCAGGAGCGTCGTCATCCAGTCGTCGGAGCCGGCGCTCTGCAGCTGCGCCTGCAGCTCCTCCACCTCGTAGCTGCCGGTCTGATCCCAGGTGATCATGACGTCGAGCAGGTCGCTGTCGATGGAGAGGAAGCTGATTTCGTCGACCGCGCGTACCGTGGTACGGCGCGGCACATTCGGATCGAGGGGATTTCGCGCCTCGGGGGCACCGGCACGCAGCACTACGGGCTTGCGTGCGTGGTCGTCGATCTCGACGATGCCGCTCACCAGCCACAGCGTCCGCTTGTCCGTGTCGCCCTTGCTGAACAGTACCCGCCCGCCGGACAGTGTGCGCACCGTCACCTTCTTGGCGAGCGCGGTGAGATTCTCGCGCTTCATGCCATCGAGGGGCGCGAACGTCTGCAGTAACTTAACTGACGCGGCCTGTTCTTCGGACATTAACCCAACGCCTGATGTGAAGTGCGTCGCATTCACGCGCGGCGCAGAAGCTGTTGGATGGTAACACAGGGCCTTGCGGGCGCCCTGGGAGCCGTCACGCTTTTGGCGCGTAGCCGAGCAGCGCCCAGCCGGCATCGGGTCGGAAGCGCTCGCCGTAGCGCGCGGCCAGCTCGTTGAGCCGCGTCACGACGGCCGTGACACCGCGCTCGCGCGCGTAATGCAGCGGGCCGCCGCGAAACGGCGCGAAGCCGGTGCCGAACAGTACCGCCGCATCGACGAGGTCTTCGCTTTCGACCACGCGCTCGCGCAGGCAGGCGACGCACTCGTTTACCAGCACCAGGATCATGCGATCGAGGAGATCGGGCGGTGCACTCGCGCCGGCGACGTCGGGCTTTACGGCCTTGCCGTCGCGCCACACGTAGAAACCCTCACCGCTCTTGCGGCCGAATTTCTTGGCCGCAAGCAGTTCGTCGAGCCGTGCAACCTGCGTGACGGGTCGGCCGAGCTCGCGCGCAATGATCTCGCCCACGTGGGCGGCGACGTCGAGACCGACCACGTCGACGAGCTCGATGGGACCCATCGGCATGCCGAAGCCCACCGCGCAGCGGTCGATCACCGGCGGCGGCGTACCTTCCTGCGCCGCGAGCATGGCTTCGTACAGATACGGCGTCAGCACGCGGTTCACGAGGAAACCTGGGGCGCTGCGACAGACGACCGGCAGCTTGTCGAGTCGCCGGGCGAAGCCGATCGCCGACTGCACCGCCGCCGCCTCGGTGCGCCCGGAATGCACCACCTCGATGAGCGGCATCTGTGCCACCGGGTTGAAGAAGTGCAGCCCGACGAGGCGCTCAGGACGGGCGAGCTTCGCCGCGAGCGGCTCGAGCATGATGCTCGAGGTGTTGGTGGCGAGCAGCGCTCCGGGCTTCATGCGTGGCTCGAGCCGCGCGTACAGCTGCTGCTTGGCCTCGAGATTCTCGAAGATGGCTTCGATGATCAGGTCGGCCGAGGCGACGCCGTCTCCGGGCACGTCGGCGCGCAGCCGCCCGGACGCCTCGGCGGTCTTGGTCGGATCCTTCAGCCGTTTGTCGAAGAGCTCCTGCGCGCGCTTGAGCGCAGGCTCCACGTACTCGGACGCCCGATCCTCGAGCGTCACCGTGAAGCCGCGCAGCGCCGCCCAGGCGGCAATGTCGCCGCCCATGACGCCGGCACCGACCACGTGTACGTGCCGGATGTCGCCGCCGCTCTTGCCGCCCGCGTTCTTCAGCGCATCCTGCAGCAGGAACACGCGGACCAGGTTGCGCGAGGTCTCGGTCGTGAAAAGGTGCGCGATCGAGCGTGCCTCGGCCTCGAACGCCTGAGCGCTGCGCGCGCCGTAGCGTGCCCACAGATCGATGATGGCGTAGGGCGCCGGATAGTGCTCGCGCGGGGCCCGCCGCGCGACCTCGCGCGTGAGCGAGCCGCGCACGAACGGGCGCACCGGGGGGGTGCTCATGAGCCGCTCGAGGAGCGGGGCGCGCCGTGGCGGCGGGGAGCCAAGGATGAGCTCGCGCGCCACGCCGCGCAGCTGCGCAGCGCTCGGCACCAGCCGGTCGACGAAGCCGGCACTGAGCGCGCGTTCGGCGCGCAGCGGCCGGCCCGTGAGCATCATTTGCATCGCCGTGCGTACCCCCGCGACGCGCACGCTGCGCACCGTGCCACCGAAGCCCGGGTGGATGCCGAGCAGCACCTCCGGCAGGCCGACCGAGAGCCGCTCGTCGCCGACCGCCACGCGATAGCGGCAGGCGAGCGCGAGCTCGAGTCCACCCCCGAGCGCGAAGCCGTGGAGGGCCGCCACCGTCGGGCACTTGAGCGCTGCCAGGCGGTTGAGCACCTGCTGGCCGGCGTGAATCAGCCGGTAGGCATCGGCCTCGTCGGTGAGCGCGGTGAACTCCTTGATGTCGGCGCCGGCGATGAAGCCGCTCTTCTTCGCCGAGAGCACCACGAGGCCACGCGGCAGCTGCTGCTCGAGCGGGGCGAGGAGCCCATCGAGCTCGGTGAGCACACCGGCAGACAGCACGTTGGCGGACGTGCCGGGCTTATCGAGGGTGAGCCAGGCGAGGCCCTCGGCATCCCGCTCGAGCTTCCAGGAGGGGGCGCTGGTGTCGTTCATGGTCGGGCACTCGTAAGGGTGCGTGCTTTCAGGCGGCCGAGGCGGCCGAGGCGGCGCGCACCGTAGCGCCGGCGCGCACGCGAAAGTCGCACACGAGCGGCCGGTGATCGGAGTAGCGCACGTCGGGGACACGGAAATCGGTCACCTCGATGCCTTCGCTCACCAGGATGAAGTCGAGCTCGATCCGCGGCACACGCGCCGGGAAGGAGGGGAGGCCGGCGGTGTTGGCGCTGCGCAGCCCCGCGGCGCGCATGAAGAGGTAGATCTCGTGCGTACCCCAGAAGGTATTGAAGTCGCCGGCCACGATCACCGGCTTCGCCACCTGCAGGATCAGGTCGTGGAGTGAGCGCAGCTGGTACTGGCGGTGGCGGAACTTCACCGACAGATGCACCAGGAACACGCACACGTCGGAGAGCTCGAGCTCGATGATCAGCCGCTTGATGCCGGTATCGAAATAGTGGAAACGCTCGCCGTGTACGCTGGGCGCCGAGAGGAAGGCGTTGCCCTGTTTGCGGACGATCGGCATGAAATGATTGATCGAGTCGGCGCCGTACTTACACTGGAAGGTGGAATAGTGCCCGAGCTGCGCGGCGATGTGCTCGGCCTGGTTCAGCATGCCGGTGCGGATCGATCCGGTATCCACTTCGATGAGCCCGACGACGTCGGGGTGCTCGGCACGGATGAATTCGGTGATGCCGGAGAGGACCTTGCGGTTGCTGCGCAGGTAGCCCGCCCCCGGAATCGGCAGGTGAAACGCCGGGCCGGTACCGGTGGCGTAGCGGATGTTGTAGACGAGAAGTCGCACGCTTAACCGGAAACGCGCCCTTGCGGATATCGCCGTAAAGCGCTCATTCTATCGCGCGGCGCCGCTTCGTGCGGTGGCACAGGCCGCAGCGGCCGCGCCGGGGATATCGCGCCGGGCGACCTGGACGGCAACCGGGCGGCACGTTTCGCCGCGTGCGCCCTTGTGGGAGACTGACGGCGATGTCGCAGACCAATCCGCTTCGTCTGTTCGTCACCCACGCCTGGGAGACCAGCGACGATTACCTGCGCGTGTTCGAGTATCTCGAGAGCGCGCGTAATTTCTTCTACCGCAACTACAGCACCCCCGACCGCCGCCCGAGCGGCGACAAGGAAGTACAGCGCGAGGAGCTGCGCCGGCAGATCGCGCCGGTGGAGGCGGTCATCGCGCTCTCGAGCCTGCACGACACGCACCAGGACCTGCTCACCTTCCAGTTGCTGTTCGCACAGGCGAGCCACAAGCCCGTCATCCTCATGAAGCCCTTTGGCACACGCAAGGAAGTGCCGAAGGCGATCCTCGACCTGGCGAACGAGGTGGCGGAATGGGACGAGCGCGCGCTCGTCGATGCGATCCGTCGCCAGGCGCGTCACGAGGAGACGACGCGCTGGGACACGATCGAGTTCAAGCTCGACTGAGCAGAATGCCCGCTGCGAGGTCTGACAGCGAGCCGCACATGCGGCCGCGGCCTAGCGGGCGATGACTTGCGGCACCGCCTTCAACTTGGCGCGCACCGCGGCGGCGCCATTCAAGACGTGCTCGTCGAGCGACGCACTCTCGTCATGGCGGCTCTCGCGCACCATCGCCGTAAACAAACGAATGACACAGCAGGCGAGCTCGTCGGCCTCCTGGTTCGACATCTTGCGCACGGTGGCGCGCACCGCATCTTCGCCGCGCAGCGGCCGCTCGCGCGTCAGCGCGGCGTCGCACGCGCGAAACTCCTCGCGCACGTCTTCGGGCAGCTCATCGGCGTTCACCTGCGAGAGATGATTGCGATAAGCGTCGGCGAGACGGTCTTTGATAGTGCCCGAGCGCGCAAGCGTCAGTGCGGCGCCTTCGAGCTGTTCCCATGTAGTGTTCATCACTACCTCGGCGGGACGCCTGTCGCGTTTTCTAATTCGCCCGGAGCGAGCGTTGTGCGGCGCGGCGTCGTTAGTTCTTGTTATCCGGGCGGTCCCCTAAATCCCTAGCGCGCTCAAGCGGCTGTGCACGGAATATAGCGCAGGATCTAGGAAAAGAATATGGTGAAGCGGCTCGCGAGGAGGGCCCGGCGGGCTCGCTCAGTCGGTCACGAGCGGAACCTTAACGAACCGTGAATGAATCCTTAAGGAACCTCGGCGAGTGCGCCCGAACGCGCTAGTCCGGGCGATTTCGGAGGATCAAAGACCTAACCTCATACTTCCAACGAAGAATATCTCCTAAATATTTGGTTTTGAAGTATTTATAATTCTAGAAAGGAACCTCGGCTATTGGGACCAGCACTGCTGGGCCGTGTAGGTGCCGGTCGAGAACTGCGCGCCGGTCGAATCCACGGAGAAGGAAGTGCACTGCGTGTCGGCCGCCTGGCTGGTTCCGGCGATCGGTGTGGCCGTGAGGTAGTAGGAGGGGCCGTTCGGGGCGTTTGCGTTCGGATCGCAGGCGAGGCCAGCCCCGACCCCGGCGATGCACGCCACGGTGATCGTGTAGTAATTGCTCCCGACCGCTACCGGAAACGGGCCGAGATAGCCGAGGTTGGCCGGCACGTTGGTATAGCCCTGCGGATTGGTGCTGAGGAAGCGCTCCTCGCGGCCGGCCAGGTCGAGGAGCGCGGTCTTGGCCTCGGTACGCCGCGACTGGCGGATTTGGCTCTGGTACGAGGGGATCGCGATCGAGAGCAGGATTGTGGTGATCACCACCACGATCATGAGCTCGACCAGTGTGAAGCCTCGGGTAGGGGGCGCCGTGTATCGCAAATCCGTGCTGCCTCTCTGTTGCAGAGTTCCTCGGGTCTCCGCCTGCTCTCAGCGTAGCTCCCTCCAGCTCACGCGGTGGCCGATCACGTTGGGCGGCAGGTTCAACCCCAGGGAGCCGCCCTGGAGGTTGGCGGTGCCACTGCCGTTGCCGTTTGCTTCCACCTGGTTGGTCTCGTACACGAGGAACTTGGTCCCCGAGGCGTTCTGGGTGATGAAGGAGGTGCCGACCGCGTCGGTGAGGATGCCGATCGCATGCGGGTCGATGTATGCCTGGTTGTTGTTGACGTTCGGGTTGGTTGACTCGCTTGGCGGCAGGAACACCTCATTGAACGCGCCACCGGTCATGGCCGAGAGGATATAGGTGAAACCGGTGTTGCTGAGGATCGTGCAGGAGGTAGGCGTATTCGCGGCCGGCACGACCGAGTTGACGGTGAGCGCCTGCGCGACGAGCTCGGGGTTGAAGATGACCTGCTCCTGCGCACCCGGAAAGTTCAGGTACCAGCCGAACTGCGCATTCCCCCCGTTACAGCCGCTCTGGCCCGCCCAGCAGATGGTGGCATTCTGCGCAATATCGCGATCCTGCGTGGTGGCGTTGACGGTGACGGTCTGCGCCTGCAGGTCGCTCTGCTGCAGCGCGCGGTTGACTCCTGTCAGGCCCGCGTACGGGACGGTGGGCGAGAGTGAGTTCCAGCCGCTCATGTTCCAGTCCCACACGCCGTAGAGGCTCTGCGTACCGCTCGCGTAGGTTGCGGCACTCGCATTCGTGACCCCTACCTGCTGCCCGGTGCCGAAGAGCACCATGATCTGCGCCTGCATGCCGGGGTTGGGCGAACCAGACGCGACCACCACGGCGGTAGTGATCGGCTGACCGGTCGGGGCACTGAACAACGGACCCGGCGTGACCGCCCAGTTCGACTCGGTGGCACTCGTCAGGTCGAAGCGCCAGACGTTACCCAGAAGGTCTCCGGCGTAGACATAATCGGTGATGTGATCACCGTCGAGGTCGACCGGCGTCACGAAGGCGATGCCGTTGGCATTGGCGCCGGTGCCGCTGCCGGTACTCGTGCTGAGGTAATAGAAGGTGGGCGCGCCGGTATTCGGGTTGAACACCCCGACGTAGATGCCGGCATCGCCCGTGGCGCTGCCGTAGCCGTTGCCGAAAATCACCCCCCAGTTGCCGTCGTGCAGGCGGCGAATCTGCGGCGTGCCGTAGGTGTTGCCGAGGTTGTTGCCGCAGGGGGTGGCACTGGCGTTGGCGCAGGTGATGGTGGCACTGGTCCATTCACCGACGACAAGGCTCGCGGCGTTCGTTTCGCTGAAGCTGGCGGGGTTGGTGACGTCGAGAGCGTAAATCGCCGCACCGCCCGGGCCAAGTCCGCCGACGAGCCACGAGTGCCACTGGCCGTTGATGAACAGGTCGCCTTCGCCGGGGCTCGCGTCGACGAAGTAGTTGTGTCCGTACTGAGCGTTGGAGAAGTCGATGGACGGGTCGGTCGTCGAATGGATCGTCTGTACCACCGCGCCCGGCATATACGCGAGCAGCTCGTAGCCGTCGTTGTTGGTGAACGTACCCGTGGCCGCGTTGTAGGTGCCGCTACGGAAGCCGTGCAGCAGGCCATCGTTCGCGCCCACGTACACGACTTGCTGGCGGTTCTGCTGGGCGGTGACGAACTGTGCGTAGCTCTGCGAAGTCGAGGAGTTCTCGGGCAGCGGGTCGGATGGATTGAGCCGGTCGCTCCACACTGACACATAGGGAGCACTCGGCGCACCCACCCAGCTCGGGCCCGAGTCCATGATGTCAGAGAGCACGCTCGTGCGGCGGCGGAAGAGGCCTACGCCTGCGGTGCTGATCTCGCAGCTGCGATCGCCGCGCAGGTAATTTGCACGGTCGGTCGCCGCGTAGCCCGTTGTGGCGTTGCACGCCGCGCCGCTGACATCGCCCGCTGTGAGGAGGGTCTGCTGAGCGGGAGTCAGGTTGTTGTACTCGAACGGGATACCGGCGCTGCCGCTCCAGGTAAGGATGCTGCGGTTTGCCGGGTTCTCCGCCGGCGTCGGCCCCGGGATACCAGTCGTGCTGCAGGTGCTGCCGGCGGCGACGCCCGTCAGCACGCAGGACGCGTCCCAGTTGGGCGTCGGGGCGATCACGACATTGCCGTACTGATCGTAGCTCAGGCTGCTTGCGGTGAGGCGCCCCGTCCAGTTGCTCGGGTTGTAGTAGGCGAAGTAGGCCTGAACGCCCGTCTGTAGCACGGCGGATTGCTTCTGGCTCGCGCCTGAGGACGCCGAGGCCGCGGTGGCCGGCTCTGCCTGGAAGCACAGGATCTCGTGGATGTTCGAGCTGCCGCCGGTGGAGCCGGCGAATCCAAAGAGGAAATTCTGAGGCAGCGGCCCGTTAGCCGTGGTGATGTTCTGCGATTTGATCACCGAGATGAAGGCGCCGCAGCCTGCCGGCGGGCAGATGCTGTACGACAGGCTCAGGAGGCCGTTCTGCGATATGTTGAGCTGATAGTAGATGGGGATCGCGTGGTCGCGCCTCTGAGCCGACTCCTTGGCGATCTGCGTGGTCGCAGGCAGCACGACGTAACCGTTTGGAATCGCGCCGTAGTCGGGCAGCGCCACCTGGTTGGCTGCGGCCACGGGATTGTCGTTGGGGTCCACCGCTTGGTTAGTCACCTGGTCCCACAGCACGCCGTTCGCGCAGGTTTCCTGCACGGCCGCATTCTGCTGCGCTGCTGTAAAGGAATTCTTATAGACGTTGGGGTACTGGGCGTTCAACCACGACCAGGCGATGCTGCCCGCGCCGCGCAGCGCAATGCGGTTGGGCGTATAGCCGCCGCCGCTCGCGGTGTTGTCACCTGTGGCCGAGGCGCCGGTCCCCAACGTATTGTTCGTGCCGTTGAGGAAGTTGCCATACTCGTCGATGCCGAGGCCGAGGTAGCCGCCGATCAGGCCGTTGTGGGGCGTGTTGCTGTTCGAGCAGCTGTAACCGAGGCTTCCGCCCCATGCGCCGAGCCCGTTGCCGTTGCCGCCGCTGACGCCGGTAATCGAGCCGGTGTTGAGCTGACTTGAGTCCATGAGGAAGAAGCTGATGCCGTCCGCGCCGTCACCCCCGGCACCGCCAGAGTCGCCACGATAGGTGACGGTCTTGAAGGTAATGGAGACGCCCTGGCCGGTGGGGAAGGGCGTGGCGAAGATCACGCCGCCGTTTTCGCTGTAACCGTAGGGGTGGCCGTTGGTGAAGCGTAACGCGCCCTGGCCGACCGGGTCTGGCGTGGTGTTGCTGAGGGTCTGGCCGCCGACCAGGACCTCGCCCGCAGTCTTGTTGTAGTAGCTCGTGGCGATGGTGATGCACCCGGGGATCTGGCCGCCGGAGGCCGCGCCACTCGTGTTGACCGAAGGCTCGGACCCTCCAAGCGTGCTGGCGGTGAGGCAGGCACCATTGAAGAACCACCAGCTGTTGCTGGTGGTGCTTTGGGTGAAGTCCTCACTGATGGAGGACTGCGCCTGCGCGGCGACGGTTACTGCGATCGCCGCCAGGGCGGCAAAGAAGGTTAGAAGGCTCTTGCGGTTCATCACAAACCACCTCTGTTCACGATGCCCTGCTCGAGCTCGTAGACGCTCTCGACGACCGCGATCGTGTTGACCGTGGCGCCGGAGCTAAAAGCATCGATCTGGTAGACCTCGCCCTGAGCATCGGCCGCGGGGCCGAGATCGGAGATGTAAAAACCGGG
>DASPWF010000006.1:0-31155 GCA_035621995.1 Steroidobacteraceae bacterium | reverse complement strand
CCGCCGGCGGTGACGACTGCGTGCTGCACGCCGCGGGCCTTGAGGATCTCTACGCCGCGATCGACCGCGTAACCCTTGCCAATTCCGCCGAGGTCGATACGCATCCCAGGGTGTCCGAAGCGTACGCTGTGATGCGCCTCGTCGAACACGAGGTTGCGCCAGTTGACCGCTGGCAGCGCCTCCTGAATCTGCTCCTCGCTGGGGCGGATGCGACGGCGGTAGTCGTACAAGTGACCGACGCTGGCATAGGTGATGTCGAAAGCACCTTCGGTGATCTGCGAGTAGTAGGTGGAGAGCTTGATGAGATCGAACAGCTCCTTGTCCACCTGCACCGGCCGCTCATTTGCGTAAGCATTGATCTGCGACAGCTGGCTCTCGGGTTTGTAGTGGCTCATCAGGTCATCGATGCGGCGCAGCTCGGTCATGACCGCATCGATGGCGTCGTTGCCCTTGACGGGATCCTCGGCCCACACCTGCACATAACAGCGCGTGCCCATGATGGCCTCGGTGCGCTCCATCCAGTCGGCGCAGGCGCGCGGCGCGAAGCTGCAACCGAGGGCGAGCAGACCGAGCATCGAGGCAAGGCGTACGATCATCAGGCTCCTCCGATATCTCTTCCGGCCAAGCCTACTACGTCTGCCACTCCCACCCGCGCGTCTAGCGCACACTTCGCGGCTCGCCGTCCGATACCACACCGAGAGGGGATTGCGCTATTCTGCCGCGGCGACAACAGGGGGCCTCGCGAAGGGGAGGACTGCAGATGAAGATCATGAAAGTCAACGGCTTGATGTGCTCCGCCGTGCTGGCCGTAATGCTAGTCGGCGCGCCGACACTATGTGCCGCGCAGAGCACGAGCAGCAGCAGCAGCGGTCCTGTGACCTGCAAGGATGGCACGACCTCGCCGCACGGCGGTCGCGGCGCCTGCAGCGGCCACGGCGGCATCGATAAGACCGCGACCGCGGCGAGTGCATCATCCGGCAGCGCAGCCGCTCCCGCCTCGTCCGCCACCGCCGCAGCCGCTCCTGCCGCGCCCGCTGCGGCTGCCTCGAGCAGCAGCAGCGGGCCGGTGACCTGTAAGGACGGGACGACCTCGCCGCACGGTGGCCGTGGCGCGTGCAGCGGCCATGGCGGTATCAACAAGTCGGCCAGTACCGGCGGCGGCAGCACCGCCCCGGCGGCCGCACCCGCAGCCGCTGCGCCCGCTGCGAGCTCCTCGAGCGGCGGCGGCAGCGGGCCGGTGACCTGTAACGACGGCACGACCTCGCCCCACGGTGGTCGTGGCGCCTGCAGCGGCCACGGTGGTATCAACAAGTCGGCCAGTGCCGGCGGCAGTGCCGCCGCCCCGCCAGCCGCGCCGGCCGCAGCGGGGACTGCCGCTGCCGCGGCCGCACCGACCGCGATGACCAAGTCCGCCGCGCCCGCTCCAGCCGCGCAAGCCGCACCCGGTGGGGGCCCCGGACAGGTGTGGGTCAACACGTCGAGCCACGTCTATCACTGCCCCGGCGACCAGTGGTACGGGAAGACCAAGCAGGGTCAGTACATGACCGAGGCCGCGGCGAAGGCTTCGGGCGCCCGCCCGGACCACGGCAAGCCCTGCTCCTGAGTTTGCACGGGCACGGGGGCGGCGGCAGAGGGGAAGTGCGGCGAGAGTGCCGGCCTGGAGGGAAATGAGCGTGCTGTGCTGACGCGGCGTGAGCTGCTGCTCGCGGGCACGGGCGCCTGGTTGAGTCGCGGTGCAGGCGCCCTCGAGCGGCCGGCGGCGGAAGGGGGTGCGCAGCCGATTCTCGGGACGCTGCCCGGCAAGCGACCACTCATCCAGCGTGCCTTCCGACCGCCGAACTTCGAGACGCCCCTCGCGGATCTCGCCGCGCCGTTCACGCCGAACGACGCGTTTTTCGTCCGCTATCACCTGCCCGTCATCCCGTGGGTCGATGCGGCAAGCTGGCGACTCGAGGTGAGTGGCGCCAGCGCGCGGCAGTCGCTCTCGCTCTCGCTCGAGGAGCTGAAGAACCGCTTCGAGCG
The DNA here is from genome assembly GCA_035621995.1 of Steroidobacteraceae bacterium. GTDB lineage: Bacteria > Pseudomonadota > Gammaproteobacteria > Steroidobacterales > Steroidobacteraceae > 13-2-20CM-66-19. Next base: position 29,133 of record DASPWF010000006.1, on the reverse strand, counting down.
CGTCAGTCTCGCCGCGGTCAATCAATGCTCGGGAAATCGGCGCGGGCTGTTCTCGCCCCGCGTACCCGGCGTGCAATGGAGCAATGGGGCGATGGGCAACGCCCGGTGGACGGGCGTGCGGCTGCGCGACGTGCTCCACAAGGCCGGCGTCGCCGGCGGAGCGCTCGAGGCGGTATTTGCCGGCGCCGATTCCGCGGTGCTGCCGCAAACGCCGAATTTCGTGAAGAGCCTGCCGCTCGAGCGCGCTCTCGATGAGAGCACGCTCATCGCCTTCGAGATGAACGGCCAGCCGCTGCCGCACTGGAACGGCGCGCCGGCGCGGCTCGTCGTGCCGGGCTGGACCGGAACCTACTGGATAAAGCACCTCACCACGGTCCGCATCGAGCCAAACGCTTTCGACGGCTTCTGGATGAAGTCCGCCTACCGCCTGCCGACGGGAGCGTTTCCCGGAGTGCGCTTCGTGAGCCAGGAGACGCCGGAGACGACCCCGATCACCGAGATCCTCGTCAACTCGCTCATCGTGAGCCCGGTCGCGGGGGCGCACCTCAGGCGCGGTGCGCATGCCGAGGTCGTCGGCAAGGCCTGGGACGGGGGCGCCGGCATCGCGGTGGTCGAGGTGTCGTTCGATGGCCGGCAAAACTGGCGCGAGGCGACGCTCGGACGCGATCTCGGTCGTTTTGCCTGGCGCGAGTTCCGCGTGCCCATCGACACCGCTCGGGCCGGGCCGGTCGAGATCGCCGTGCGCGCCCGCAGCCGCAACGGCGCGCAGCAGCCGGACAAACTGACCTTCAACCCCTCGGGCTACCACGACAACATCGTGCAGACCCTGAGCGTGGAGGTTGCGTGAGGCGCGACACGCGTGCGCTCGCGGGTGTCGGACTGGGCCTGCTCATCGCGGTGTCTTGCGCCGTGGCAGTGGCGGCGGAAAATACCGAACTGAAGGATGCCCCGGGGCGCGATCTCACCGTGGGCCGCTGCGTCGTCTGCCACAGTGCCGAGTACATCCCGAGCAATGCGCCGGCAATGAACCGCGCCGCATGGCAGAAGACCATCCAGAAGATGCGCGAGCGCTTCGGGGCGCCGATCACGGACGCCGAGGCGCAGCAGATCCTCGACTATCTGGATGCCAACTACTCCGGAAAGTCGTAGCCGCCCGGATCTCGGTTTCCCCCGATTGTCAGCAGGGTGCGCAGGCATAAGCTCCTGCAGACGGTTGGAATGCGCCGCAGCGGTGATGCGTCGCAGCGGCCGGAACAAGAGGAATTCAGTCATGAGAAAAATGATGACCACAGCGAGTGTCCTCGCGACCTCGATCGTTGCTGTCGGTGCATTCGCCCAAAACACTCCGGAGGTAACGGTTACCTCGACAAGGGCCGTCGAGAAGGCGGCCGGCAGGACCGCGAGCGGCATACCGATTGTCGATGTCTCGCTGACGTATGGCGTGAGTGCCGCGGGCCTCGACCTCACGTCATCGAGCGGACGTGCGGAGCTTGAGAAACGTGTGAGCGACGCGGCGTTGGAGGCTTGCAAGGAGCTCGGCAAGCGCTATCCGGGCTCGCAGCCAACCGATACGCAGTGTGCCAAGGCGGCGACCGACAAGGCCATGGCGCAGGTCCACCAGATGGAGGATGCTGCGACTAAGAAATAGCGCCGGAGAATGTGTCGCAGCTCGCGATCGAGCCGCTGTTGAGTCCGCGCTTGAACCAGCCGACCCGCTCGGCAGCGGTGCCGTGTGTGAAGGATTCCGGCACGACGTACCCCTGGGCGCGCTTTTGCAGAGTGTCGTCACCGACCGCGCTCGCGGCGCGCAGCGCGGATTCGACGTCGCCGGCCTCGAGAAAATGCTTGGACTCGTCGGCATTCTTAGCCCACACGCCGGCAAAGCAGTCCGCCTGCAGCTCGAGCCGCACCGAGAGTTGATTGGCCTGTGCCTCCGAGGCACGCTGCTGCGCGGCGCGCACCCGATCGGCGATACCGAGCAGGTTCTGCACGTGGTGTCCCACCTCATGGGCAAGCACGTACGCCTCGGCGAACAGTCCGGGCGCTTGGAACTCGTCCGCGAGCTGCTGGAAGAAGCCCAGGTCGAGGTACACCTTGCGATCGAGCGGGCAGTAGAAAGGCCCCGCCGCGGCGCTGCCCGTGCCGCAGGCGGTCGGCATCGCGTCGCGGTACAGCACGAGCTTCGGCGGCACATACTGCAGTCCCTGGGCCTGGAAGAGGGCGCTCCAGGTATCCTCGGTCTCGCCCAGCACGGCGGCGATGAACCGACCCTGCTCATCCTGCGGGGTGCCGTAGTGCGCCGCCGGGGCCGCCTGTTGCGTCGGCACGGCACTCACCAGACCGAGGACCAGCCGCGGGTCGATGCCGAGGAAGTAAGAGGCGGCTAGCGCGAGCAGCGTGCCGCCGACGCCCAGCTTGAGGCCCGCCCCGCCTCCGGTGCTGGCGCGAACGTCCTCGATGTTGGTGCTCTGGCGCAGATCGTCCCAGCGCATGGCCGCTCTCCGGTGGCTCCAGCTCGAGGCACGCTATACGCGCAGCGCGTTGTCAGCGCAAGGCGCAGCGCGCGTGAACCGTCAGCGCGGGCGGCCGCCGTGGCGGGGGATGTGGCGATTCAGCGAGTTGTAGAGAGTCTCGGTGAAGGCGTCCGTATCGACGAAGGCCTTCGGCGGGGAGTAGCGCTCGCTCCAGGCGCCGAGGGTGTGCTCCTGCTTCATCTGTGCGAGTGTCTTGCCCGCCTTGAGCGCGGCGCCGACCGCAGCGCTCGTATCCTGCAGCATCTTGAGGTACGTGCGCAGATCATCGACGCCGGCGAGTTCACCGTGCCCGGGCACGATCTTCGCATCGGCGGGCGCGGTTCTCAGCACCTCGACGCAGGCCGCGATCATCCCCTGGACCGTGCCGCCGCTGTTGATATCGATGAACGGAAAGCCGTAACGCACGTAGATATCGCCCATGGCCACGGCGTGACCCCTGGGGAAGTAGACGATCGAGTCGCCGTCGGTGTGCGCGTTGGGGTAGTGCACCGCGCGGATGTCTTCGCCGTTCATGTGCACCGTCAGTGCATGGTCGAAGGTGATCTGCGGCAGCGCACCCGGCTCGACCGCTTTCATCTCGCGGGAGATCGAACCGCCGTTGCCGGCGGTGCCGCCGGTCATCAGCCGCTCACGCAGCTGATCCTGCGCGATGACCGTCGCGCCGACCTCGGCGAAGGGTTTGTTCCCGCCGGTGTGGTCGTAGTGGTAGTGTGTGTTGACGATGTAGCGCAGCGGCCGATCGCCGCCGCCGAGGGCCTTGAGGGATGCGCGGATCTTGTCGGCGAGTGGGGCGAATTGATCATCGACCAGCAACACGCCATCGCTGCCGCTCGAGGCCGTCATGTTACCGCCCGCTCCCTGCAGCATGTAAAGCCCATCGGCCAGCTGCGTGGTCTTGATCTCGACCTTGCTGAAGTCCGGCTCCTGGGCGCTCGCGGCGCAGGCGAGCCCGAGTAGAATGGCGAGGTAGGAGAGAGACGCGCGCATGATCACCTCGGCGTTACGGGCGCGGCGGATGCTAACACAGCCGCCATTCGAGCCGGCCCGCAGGCACCGCACGCCGAGCGGTTCCTGACGGGAGCGTGACGTGCCGGATCACCCCTTCGCCGTGCAGGGCATCGACCACATCGTGCTGCGGGTACGGGCGCTGCCGCCAGCCCTGGCGTTCTACCGCGACGTGCTCGGTTGCACGCTCGAGCGCGAGCAGCCCGAGCTCGGGCTGACCCAGCTGCGTGCGGGACGGAGCCTCATCGATCTCGTGACCATCGACGGCCCGCTCGGGGCCGGCGAACCGCCCGGAGCCGGGCGCAACGTCGAGCACTTCTGCCTGACGCTCGCGCCTTTTGACGAGTCACGGCTCATCGCCTGGCTCGCAGCGCGCGGCATCGCAGCCGGGGTGCCGGCCTCGCGCTACGGTGCACAGGGTGAGGGCCGGTCCTTCTACATCGAGGATCCCGACGGCAACCACATCGAGCTCAAGGGTGCGCTGCCCGAGCGCTGACGAATGCCCGGCCCGCACCGCGGTACACTGCGCGCTGGCGCGAGCGGGCGGCCTCGGGAGAGCACGGTGAGTCTGTCGGGCAAAACGTTGTTCATCACCGGTGCGAGCCGCGGCATCGGGCTCGCGATCGCGCTGCGGGCGGCGCGCGACGGCGCCAATGTGGCCATCGCCGCCAAGACCAGCGAGCCGCACCCGAAGCTCCCTGGAACCATTCACAGCGCCGCGCGCGACGTCGAGGGTGCCGGTGGCAAGGCGCTGGCGCTCGTGGTGGACGTGCGCGATGAGGCGAGCGTTACGGGGGCGGTGCGTCAGTGTGCCGAGCACTTCGGCGGCATCGACATCTGTGTCAACAATGCCTCGGCGATCAACCTTGCGTCGATCGCCGATATCGACATGCGCCGCTATGACCTCATCCAGCAGATCAACACCCGCGGCACCTTCGTCACCTCGCGTGCCTGCCTGCCGTACCTGAAACGGGCGGCGAACCCGCACATCCTCACGCTCTCGCCGCCGCTCGATCTGCGGCCGAAGTGGTTCGCCGCTCACCTGGCGTATTCGCTGTCGAAGTACGGCATGTCACTTTGCATGCTCGGGCTGGCGGAGGAGTTCCGCGCCGACGGCATCGGCTGCAACGCGCTCTGGCCGCGCACCATGATTGCCACGGCGGCCATCGAGTTCGCGCTCGGCGGCCCGCAGATGCTCGGCCGCTGCCGGACGCCGCAGATCGTGGCTGACGCCGCGCACGTGATCCTCAGCCGACCCTCGCGCGAGTGCACCGGGCAGTTCTTCATCGACGACACCGTGCTCTACGAGGCCGGGGTGCGCGACTTCGCGCCCTACAGCGTCGAGCCGGGCAGCACGCTCCTCGGCGACATCTTCGTCGATGGGACCTCGCCCGCACCTCCCGGTGTACAGGTCGAGTTCCTGCGCTGAAGGCGCGACAACTCCGGCAGAGGAGCTGGACGATGAGCAACGCTGAGAATCGCCGGATCGTGCTCGCGCGCCGCCCGCAGGGCGCGCCCACCGCAGCCGACTTTCGCCTCGAGACGCTGCCGCTACCCGCACCGGGCCCCGGCCAGGTGCTGCTGCGTACGCGCTATCTATCCCTCGACCCGTACATGCGCGGCCGTATGAACGAGGGTCCGTCCTACGCCGCACCCGTGGCGATCGGGGCACCGATGACCGGTCAGACGGTGAGCGTCGTCGCGAGTTCGAACCTGAGCGGCTTCGTGCCGGGCGAGCTCGTGCTGGCCAACGCCGGCTGGCAGGACTACGCGCTCTCGGACGGGCACGACCTCCTGAGGATCGATTCGGCGCTCCCGCGCCCGTCCTACGCGCTCGGCGTACTCGGGATGCCCGGGCTCACGGCGTACGTGGGCCTCCTCGATATCGGCGAGCCGCGCGCCGGGGACACGGTGGTGGTCGCCGCCGCCACCGGCGCGGTCGGCTCGGTCGTCGGGCAAATAGCCAAAATCAAGGGCTGCCGATCCGTCGGCGTCGCCGGGGGCCGCGAGAAGTGCGACTACGCGCGCGATACCCTCGGCTTTGATGAGTGTGTGGATCACCACTCGGCGGACCTGCCGCAGCACCTGGCGGCAGCCTGCCCGCGCGGGATCGACGTGTATTTCGAGAGTGTCGGCGGCGCAGTGCTCGCCGCCGTGGTGCCGCTGCTGAACGTCGGGGCGCGCATACCGCTGTGCGGACTGATCGGGTGGTACAACCTCGAGAAGCCGCCAGCGGGCGGTGATCGTACCCCGCAACTTCTTTTCACGGTCCTGCGGCAGCGACTCAAGGTGCAGGGGTTCATCATCTTCGACCACTACCGGCGCATGCCCGCATTCCTCGAGGACATGCGCGCGTGGCTGCGCGAGGGGCGCGTCAAGTACCGTGAGCAGGTGATCGAGGGGCTGGAGAACGCGCCGCAGGGACTCATGGGCCTGTTGCAGGGGGAGAACTTCGGCAAGCTCGTGGTGCACGTGTCCGATTGACGCCATGAACGACATCGTCACCGTCTCCTGGGTCTTCGACGTCGTCTCACCGTTCGCGTACCTGGCGTTTCCCCGTCTCGCACAGCTGCCGCAAGACGTCCAGCTCGAGTTCGTGCCCGTGCTGCTCGCGGGGCTGCTCGAGCGCTTCGGGCAGGTCGGTCCCGCGGAGATTGCTTCGAAGCGCCGCTTCACCTACCGCTTTGCCCTGTGGCGCGCACGCCGGCTTGGCATACCGATGCGGCTTCCTCCGGCACATCCGTTCAACCCGCTCGCAGCGCTGCGGCTGATCATCGCGGCCGGCAGTGACCGGCGTGCCGTCGGCACGGTGCTCGATGCGGTGTTTCGTGACGGGCGGGACGTCAGCGATCCGGCAGTCATCGCCGATCTCGCCCACACGCTCGGCGTGGCTGATCCGCAAGCGGCGCTGCAACTCCCCGCGGTCAAGGAGCGGCTGCGCCGGAACACCGAGTGGGCGGGCGCGCGCGGCATCTTCGGTGTGCCGGCACTCGTCGTCGGTGAGGAATTCTTCTGGGGTCACGACGCGGTCGATATGGCGCTCGAGTACCTCAGGGACCCACAGGCCTTCGAGGATGAATCGATGCGCACGGTGGAGCGCCTGCCCGTCGGGGTACAGCGCCGGAAGTAGCCATCGCACGGTGGCGGGGAGAGATCTCGATGTGGCGGGTCATGCTCTGCGGGCTGCTCGCAGGCCTCGCAGTCGTGTGCTCCGGCGGGGCGGCGGCGGTGGGGGCGGGGGCGGGGGCGGGTCCTGCCTCGGGCACGCCACCCGTGCGCGCGATCACGGTCTTCGTCGAGCTCGATGCGGCGCGCTACGAGGCGCAGTTCACGCAGGCGGCTGCGCGACTGCACGTGGCGCAGGCGGTGTTCGAGCAGGGGGGCTTCAGCGTACAGACGCTGCGTATCACCACGCAGCCGTTCATGGAGTTCGTCGGCGCCCTCGACCGCACCCGTGCGCTCGCCCTGCTCGGGCGCCTCGAGGAGCTTGGCAAGACCAACAACGTCCTGGTGGACATAGGTCCGGCGGCGCTCGATGACCACCCAGACCCTGAGGCGCTCGAGATTCTCGCTGCGGTGCACGGTCGGGGTAGCCCGCTCAACGCCAGCATGAGTATCGCCGGCGCGGATGGCATTCACTGGCACACCGTGCGCGCCGCCGCCCACCACGTGTGGCAGGTCGCGGCCACGAGTCCCCGCAGCCAGGGCACGTACAGCTTCGCGGCGACCGCGATGCTCTCCCAGGGGTCACCGTTCTTTCCCGGCTCCTGGCACCAGGGCAACGGCGGGCGCTTCTCGGTGGGTCTGCAGTCGGCGAGCGTCGTCACCGAGGTGTTCGCCAGGACGCACGGTGATGCGCCGCGGGCTATCAGCGAGCTCGCCGCGGCGCTTGGCGGCTACGCGCAGCGCGTCGGACAGCTGGCGCGGCAGGTCGAGGGGCGGACCGGCTGGAAATACTGGGGCTTCGACAGCACCCCCGCGCCGATGAAGGACGATTCGATCGGGGTGGCGATCGAGACCTTCGAGCCGGCGCTTCTCGGCTCACCCGGCTCGCTCACCGCCGCGTATGTGATCACCGAGGCGCAGCGCCGCATCGGGGGTGCGCGGGTCGGCTATGCCGGCCTCATGCTGCCGGTGCTCGAGGATATGCGTATCGCACAGCGCTGGAGCGAGGGAGCGATCGGGATCGATACGCTCCTTGCCTACTCGGCGGTATGCGCCACGGGGCTCGACACCGTGCCGCTGCCCGGAGACATCACCGAGGCGCAGCTCGCGCGCATCATCGGCGATGTTGCCGCGCTTGCCTATAAGTGGCACAAGCCGCTCACGGCGCGACTGCAGCCCGTACACGGTCGCGGCGCCGGGCAGATGAGCGCGTTCGACGATCCTTTCCTGGTGAACGCCAAGCTGCAGCCGCTGCACTAGGGTGAGAGTCGGTGCTTCGGACGACGGGCCGCCCGTGACTGATACGCCAGCTGTTGCGGCCGCTGCGGCCTCTATATATTATCGAGAGCATAATAACTAGCTTGGGTGTTTCAGGCGCGTGTCGTTGTACCGCGAAGCGAACCTCCTCCAGGCTTTCCGCGGCAGGGTGCTGCAGCATTCGTCGCGCCTTCTCTGCTTTCTCGGTCTGCTGGGCTTGGCCGCCGCTGGCGCAGCGTATGTGGCCGCAGCCGCCGGGGCCGTGGCGGCGGGCCCGGCGCCCGCGCCGAGCATGGCCGCTGCCACCGCCAAGATCGACCTCGATACCTTCGATGCCCGCAAACGCACCGCGGCACTACCCAACGGAGTGACGCTGGCCTACGTCCCACTCGGCGACCCGGCCGGCCCGCCCGTGGTGCTCGTCCACGGCTACACCGACAACGCACGCGACTGGGTGCCGCTCGTGCCGTACCTCGCGCCGCGCCTGCGCCTCATCCTGGTGGACATCCGCGGGCATGGCCGCTCGAGCAAGCCCGAGTGCTGCTACACGCGGCTCGATTTCGCCTACGACATCAAGCTGCTGCTCGATGCGCTCGGTATCGCGCGCGCCGACCTCATCGGTCACTCCCTCGGCAGCATCATCGTGCAAACCTTCGCCGAGTACTGGCCGCAGCGCACGGCCCGCGTGGTGCTCATCTCTTCGAGCGGCGGCCCGCCGCCCGGCGCGCCGTCGCGCCCGCCAGCGTATGACTACGCGGCGGAGATCCGCAAGCTGAAGGAGCCGATCGACCCGGACTCGGCTTTCATGATCAAGTGGTGGTCGTCGCCGACTCCGGTGGACGAGGATTTCATCCGGCGCCAGCGCCGCGACGCCGCGGCGATTCCGCTCAACGTGTGGCTGGCGGTGCTCGACCAGGGTCTCATCGCCAGCGACCTGCAGCAGACGCTGCCGCACCTCAAGGCCCCGACGCTGCTCATCTGGGGCAGCGAGGATCCGATCATGCCGGAGGAGGTCCGCCAGACGCTGCGCGCGGCGCTGCCGCAGGCGCAGGTGAAGGTGTTTCCCGGCCTGGGTCACAACCCCTTCTGGGAGGATCCGCAGGCTGTCGCCCGGGCGATCAACGCGTTTCTCACGGCTGCGCCCGCGGGCGCAGCGCATCCCCCCTAATCCGTCCGTGCTTCGATCAACAGGGAGTCTTGAGCCATGAAGTCGATAATTCTCTCTACCGGGCTGCGGTACGCGGCGCTGCTGTTGCTCGTGACCGACCTGAGCGGCGGCTCACCCCCCGCGCGGGCGCAGGAACAGGAGTCCGCCACCGAGAGCGGCGCGCAGGTCGAGACCGTCATCGTCAGCGCGCGCAAGCGCGAGGAGTCCATCGCCGAGGTACCCACCAGCATCACCGCCTTCACCGCCGAGACGCTCAAGGACTACAACGTGCAGTCCTTTGCGGACTACGCCACCAAGACACCGAACCTCTCGTTCACTTACGGCCAGGGCCCGACAGGTTTCGCCGACGCGCGCACCGTCGCCATTCGCGGCATCACCGGACAGAACCTGTTCGGCACGGGGGGCGCGACCGGCTTCTACATCGACGACACCCCGGTGCCGGGATCCGTTGACCCGCGGGTCGTCGATCTCGCGAGCATCGAAGTGCTCAAGGGTCCGCAGGGGACGCTGTTCGGCGAGAGCTCGCTCGGGGGCAACGTTCGCCTGATTACCCACCAGCCCGATCTCCGCAGCTCGGGAGCCGGCTTCACACTGGATGTCGGTGCTACCTCCGGCGGCGGCAGCGTCGATGGCGGCGGCAATCTCATCGCCAACATGGTGGTGGTGCCGGATAAGGCGGCGGTGCGCGTGGTGGCGTTCGCCAATCACGATGCCGGCTGGCTGACGCGCACTTATCCCGACGATCCCTACAGCCCGCCCAACAACCCGGCGGGCAGCAGCCCGTTCGTATCGGTGGCGCGCACCAGCTCGGGCGACCAAGGCGCCAACAGCTCGGCGGGCGGCTCGGCGGCGCTCCTGGTGCGGGCGACCGACCAGCTCGACATCACGCTGCGCGTGATGCTCCAGGATACGAAGATTCACGGCTTCCCGACCGCTTTCGCGCCGCTGCCGAATTTCACCGTGTCGAGTTACGTCACCGACCGCGCGTTCGACGTGCAGCCCTATGCGACCGACAGCTGGACGCTGCCGACGCTCGACTTCAAGTGGAACGGCTCGGGCTATACGGTGGTGTGGGCCAACAGCTACTTCTATCGCCACACCCAGGACGTGGAGGACTCGAGCTACGGCACACATCAGGTGCTCACCGACTCGCCGTGCCCGCCGAACTTCTACTGCGTGTCTGGCCTACCGCCGCAGCCGTTCCTGTGGACCGGCGACCGCTTCCACGACCAGGTGTCGAGCGAACTGCGGCTGTCCTTCGACCCGATCCACAACGTCAGCGGCACCTTCGGCCTCTACTACTCGAACACCCATACCCGGTTCACCATCCCGGACACCAATGCGACGGGCCTGGACACCGCGACCGTGGGACCGGGCGGTCCGCCGGCCGAGAGCCTGTGCACGCCGGCCTGTCCGCCCGGACTCATCTGGACGCAGACCAATCCCGGCACCCAGGAGGATAAGTCTATTTTTGGCGAGGTGTACTGGAAGTTCCTGCCGCAGTGGACGCTGACGCTCGGTGGCCGCCAGTACTGGCTGAATCAGACTACCGACTACACGGCCGACGGGCTGCTGAACTTCGGGCCAACGCTGAGCGACCCGCAGTCGAACAGCCAGTCCGGCTTCAATCCCAAGGTCGCGCTGCAAATGCAGGCCACCGAGGAGGCGATGGTCTACGCTTCGGCCTCAAAGGGCTTCCGCGCCGGTGGTGCGCAGGCCAACTTCCCGGGTTGTTCCTCCAGCATCCCGGTTTACGACGTCACCCACATCAAGTCCGATACGCTCTGGACCTACGAGCTCGGGACGAAGATTCAAACGCAAAAGGTGCTCATCTCGGCGGCGGCCTACGACATCGAGTGGAGCGATCTGCAGCAGCAGGTGGCACTACCGTGCGGCTTCTACCTGCAGGTCAACGGCGACAAGGCGCGCATCTACGGCGGCGAGATCGAAGCCAACGGGCGCGTGACGCCCGAGCTGCAGTTCCGTGTCGGTATCGGCATCGAGAAGTCGGAGATCACCGACCCCGGCAATCTGGCGCTGGTCGCCGTCAGCGGTCCCGGCATTCAGCCCGGCACGCGCGTGAGCGGGGTACCGGACTTCACGGCGTTCGTCGGCGGCGTGTACACCCACGCGCTCAACGCCAACACCGACGGGTTCGTCTCGGCGGATTACAGCTACACGGGTAACAGCGTATCGCTCATCGTCGGCGGCTTCGGCGCGGTCGCGACGCGTCCCGGCTACGGGCTCGCGAACCTGCGCTTTGGCGTCGACCGCGGAGCGAACGAGCTGTCGCTCAACTTCCGCAACCTGACCAACGTCAAGCCGAACCTGGGCGACATCGGTTACATCGGCTATGTGCAGCTGAATCAGGCCGGCAGTCCTATCCCGCAGGTGGCAACGCTGCAGCCGTTCACCACGACGTTGCAGTTCACACACTCCTTCTGAACGTCCCCTCCGGGTGGCGGGCTCGACGCCCGCCGCCCGGACGGCTCGGCTCAGCTGTCCGCGGCCCGCTTGGCGGGCGGCGCGCCGCTTGCGCCCATGGCCCATGCATGCAGCAGCTCGAGCTGCAGGCGCAGTTGCGCGATCTGCTTCTCCGCCGGCCAGTCGCCGGGGTTGGCGACGGCGCTCGCGGTCAGGCCGTTGATGAATGTCACCACCGAGCGCAGCACCTGTTCGCGCGTGCTGCGCGTCCAGTGGGCGCATTCCGGCCACGACCGTGCCACGCAACGCTCGAAGAGCCGCAGGTACTCGCGATGCACCCAGGCGTTGATGCGCTTCAGCCGCCGGTCGGCGGTCACCTGACCCCAGAACGTGATCCAGAACGCACACTCGATGTGCCGATGCTCGTCGACGGGCAGCGCTTCGGTCAGGAGCGTCAGCAGCTCCGGCACGCGACCGGAGCCTCCCGGGTGGGTGAGCCGCTCGTCGATGCGACGCAGGATGAGCCGCAGCGCCGCGATGATGATGTCCTGCTTGCTCTCGAAATAGTGTGCCAGCATTCCGGTGGTGTAACCGGCTTCGCGTGCGATGCGCACCATGCTCGCCCGGTCGAAGCCGTGCGCGGCCACCACGCGGCAGGCCACCAGCGCGATCTCGTCCCGGCGTTGCGCGTGGTCGACGATCTTGGGCATGAGTCGCTCGGGACCGCTAGAGCGCCGGCGCACCGGCGCCGTCGTTGTCGAGCCCGACATCGGCGGCGGCCGCACGCCGTCGGTCGTGCTCGAGGTCGATCGAGCGGCAGGCGAGCAGGTAGACGCCCGCAGCCACCGGCAGTCCCACCATCATGGCGATGTCCGCACCGCCGAGCGCCCGCGCGACCGGTCCGGTGTAGATCGAGGTGCTGAAGAACGGAATCATCGCGACGAAGCCCACCAGGTAGGCGATGAGACCCCGCCAGTTCCAGTGGCCATACATTCCGGCCGGGTTGAAGATCTCGCGGATCGAGTAGTGACCCTTGCGCACCACGTAGAAGTCGACCAGGTTGATCGCCGTCCACGGGGTGAACAGGTACAGCAGCAGCGCCAGATAGTCCTCGAAACGATTCACGAAGTCGGTCGATGAGATCAGGGCGATCGCGCAGCTCGCGAGGAAGGCCACCAGCAGGCTCACCAGGCGCTTGCCCGCGGTGCAGACGAGCGGCTTGACGGTGTCGGCGACGCTCAACAGCGTGAGTGATGCACCGTAGAAGTTGAGCGCGGATATCGTGACGAGGCCGAGCAGGGCGCTGAAGAGCAGCACCTTGCCGAGGCCGGGCATGACGGCATCGGCCGCTCCCTGCATGGCGGCGGCCAGATCGAGCTTCGGCGCCGCCGCGGCGGCCACGGTGCCGACGAGCATCATCCAGGCGCCGCCGACGAATGCGCCGAGATAGGTCCACCAGAAGGACTCGCGCACGCCGACCTCGCGCGGCAGGTAGCGGGAATAATCCGAGACGTAGATCGACCAGCTCAGCTGGTAGGAGGCCGCTGCGAACAGCTGCGCGAGGAACGGTACGGTGCGAAAGGTGCGCGCATCCCACTGCAGCGCGGGAAACCGCAGATAGAACAATGCGCCGACCGAGAACACGGTCAGCATCGCGATCATCATGTAGGCAAAGCCGCGCTGCGCGAGGTGGATCTTGTCGTAGCCGACCGCCGCCAGCGCCAGCGCGAGCAGCGCAAAGATCACCATCGCGGGCGCGGAGGTGGCGGCGACGGCGGGCGTCAGCTGGTGCAGCGCCTGTGCCGCCAGCACCTGGTTGAAGGCGTTGTAGCCGATGTAGGCGACCAGGGCGACACCCCACACCAGCAGCGCCCCGGTGTAGCCGAACTGCGGCCGCGACTGGATCATCTGCGGCAGGCCGAGCTGCGGACCCTGAGTGGAGTGGAAGGCCATGAAGAAGGTGCCGAGCAGGCAGCCGAGCACGACCGCCACGGCCGTCCACAGGAGCGTGCCGCCGAGTGTGATGCCGAGGGCGCCGACGGCCAGGGTGGCGAGGTGCGCGTCGCCCGAGAACCACACCGGCCACAGGTGCCAGACCTTGCCGTGCCGCTCGGCGAGCGGCACGTAGTCGATCGAGCGCGTTTCGATGAACGTGCCGTTTCCCATATCGAGCCGCCGGCGTCGCGCAAATATTATGACGTCAACATTACGAATGCGAGGCCCGCCGGGGGCGAACCTCGTAGCCGGGGACCTTCGCCTCGTCGTCCACCATCTGCGCGGGGAATCCTTCGCCGAGCACGCGCAGGCCACAGGCATCCTCGAGGCGCCGGATGATGTTCGGGGAGAGCTCACGGGCGCCGTAACGGCGGGCACCGTCGCGGAAGATCTCGAGCACCAGCGGGGATAACTCGAGCGGCACCCGATGTCGCCGTGCCAGGGTGTCAAAGAGCCCCACGTCCTTGATGACCAGATCCATGGTGAAGTTGATGTTGCGGCTGCCGTTGAGGATGACCTGCGACTCGGTCTCGTGCACGAACGAGTTGCCCGAGGAGATGCGGATCGCCTCGTAGGCGGTATTCAGGTCGAGGCCCGCCGCCTTCGCCACCGTGAGTGCCTCGGCAAGCGCCGCCAAGTGCACGGTGCAGAGGTAGTTGGTGAGAACCTTGAGCTGCGAGGCGGTGCCGAGCGGGCCGGTGTGCAGGATGCGCTGACCGAGAATCGCCAGGACCGGCAGCACGCGCTCGAAGGCAGCACGGCTGCCGCCGGCGAATATGGAGATGTTGCCAGTGGCGGCGCGGTGGCAGCCCCCCGACACCGGGCAGTCCATTGCCGCGGCGCCGCGCGCCTCGACCCGCGCCGCGAGTCGCGTGACCTCGGCGTAGTCGGTGGTACTCATCTCGAGCCAGATCTTGCCCGGCGCAAGTCCGGCGAGAACCCCGTCGGCGGCCTCCATGACCTCGGCGGATACCGCGGGCGAAGGCAGGCAGGTGATGACGAGGTCGGTGCGCGCGGCGAGCTCACGTGGCGAGGCCGCCGCGTGCGCCCCGCGCGCCACGAATGCCGCAACCCGCGTGGCATCGAGGTCGCGCACCGTAAGGTCGACGCCGTGGCGCTGCAGATTGCCGGCGAGCTGGCCGCCGACGTTGCCGAGGCCGATGAAGCCGATGCGCAGGTCATTCATGCGAACGATGTCCTCCCCAATCGATGCGAAGTGACGCGCCGACGCGGCGCGAGCGCGGCCAGGCCTGCGTTGCTGTGCAAAAATGCCCGTGCCGCCCACAGCGGTCAACGTCGCCTGTCACTCAACGGCTCCCCGCGCGTGCGGGTATCCTTGGCAGAATATGAAGCAATTTGCGGCGCTCGACACGCTGCCCGCGCGCGAGCCGCGCTCGGGGCGCATCCACGTACTCATCGACACGCCCGCGGGCAGCCGCAACAAGTACAAGTACGACGCCGAGCTCGGCGTGTTTCGCATCAGTCGCGTACTGCCGGTCGGCCTGCAGTTCCCGTACGACTTCGGCTCGATCCCGCAAACCCGCGCAGCAGACGGCGATCCGCTCGATGTGCTGGTGCTCGGTCTCGCGCCGAGCTTCCCGGGCTGCCTCATCACGGCGCGCCTCGTGGGTGTGCTGCACGCGCGGCAGCGCGAGGCGGGGCGCACCATCCGCAATGACCGTCTGATCGCGGTGGGGGAGACCCCGGTGAACCGTGCGCGCCTTCGGCAGCTGCGCGAGCTCGACCCGGAGCGTCTGCGGGATATCGAGCACTTCTTCGAGTCGTACAACCGCCGCCAGGGGCGCGAGTTCCGTATCACCGGTCGCGGCGGCCCGCGCGCGGCACATCGGCTCCTCGAGCGCGGCCTGCGCGCCTTTGCCCGCGGGCGCGGCGGCTGAGCGGCGGCCGGCGGCGCGCGGGCCGGGGTCAGCGCTGCGGCCGCGGTGTCGCGCCTGGAGGCGCGGCGGGCGGTGCTGCGGTCACCCCTGGGGTCGCCGCGGAGGAGGGCGTCGCTGCAGGCCGTGCCGCCTCGGAGACGGCGGAGGGCGCCGTGCCCGCAGGCACGCACGGTTGAGTGGGAAAATCACGGGTTGCGGCGTAAGTGCCCGTCTCGAGGCGCTGGCAGGTGGCAGCGGTCGCCGGCGCGCGTTGCTTCTCCCCGCTCGTCAGGACCCAGCGAATGCTCACCCAGAGCCGCCCCGTGGCGTGCCCGCAGGCGGCGTCGTTCGCCACCTGCAGGAGGTTGTCCTGGTAGCACCCCACGACCGGGAGGGGGTCGTTGTGCGGGCTCAGGGTGGTCCAGGGCACGGAGCAGGCCGGACGGAAGCCGTGCGCGGCGTCGCCCGAGAGCAGTGGCAGCGGGCGCTCCTTCATGCGTGGGCCGGTAATCTGGTTGTCGGGGATCTGGCAGGCACTTTGTCCGGGCGAGGCGCCGACGGGCTCATCGGCCGACGCCCCCCGCGTGCAGACCCCTGCGCACGCGAGCAGCAGCACACGCCACGTCTTCATGTGGCACGTCTTCACGTGGGATGTTCGCCGGCCGTGCGCGCGACATAGAGCTCATCGATACGCCGGCCGAACTCGAGAATTGCGGTGTGGGCGAGGAAGAAGCCGAAGGCGGCGAAGGAGAAGTAGCCCAGCCAGTCGCCGGGCGGCAGCCGCAACCAGCGGTAACCCACCCAGACCGCCCCTACGATCACCGCGAGCGACAGACTCATGGCTGCGAGGTACAAGAGCAGACCGCGCAGGCGCTCACGGATCTCGCCCCCGCGGGCCACGCGCAGCTCGATGATTATGACAGTTACAATTACGGCTGCCACCGCGATGAGCTGCAGGTCCCGATAGGTCGCCATGAGCAGCAGCAGCACCGTCGCCGCCACGATCCACACCGGCGTCGGAAAGCGGGCGAAGAATGGCGCGATCCAGCCGCGTGCGGCCGGGGAGATCTCGAAGGGGCTGAGTCCAAGGGGCCGTACCCCGTGCAACCAGTGCTGCCGCCAGAGGAAAATCACGGCCAGCAGCCACAGCACCAGCAGGTCATAGCAGTAGAAGGCGATCTTCGGTGTGCGGAATTCCTTGCGCACCTTCGGCCGACCGTCGAACGCGAGCAGGTTCTGCAGCGCCACGGCGTGGTAGTAGACCCCGGGCAGCAGCGTGTGCAGCGGCGTGGTGACAAGATCGGCACTGCCGCGGAAGTTTCCGCCGACCATGAGAAAAGCGCCGTCCCCGAGGCTCAACAGCCGCTCGGCGCTGAGTGTCGGATCCTCCGCGGGATCGAGCAGCACCCGGGCGAAGAGCGTCGCTACGGGCGGACAGCGCGACTCGCGGGGCAGCGCCGGCTTGTTGAGAATCGCCTGTAGCGGCGACACCGTCTCGACGCACGGGCCCTGTGTCCAGCGCTGATTGAACGGGTCGCCGGTGGGCGACCAGGCGAGCTCGAAGCCGGCGTTCGCGGGCATGGCGTCGGTGAGGCGCGTGACGCAGCGCTGCGGCGCTGGCCTCGCGTCGCAGTACATGCGCACCGCCGCACTGGTGATGCCTGTGCCGGGTGGCTGACGATCGTCGCGCTGCTCGAAGGGATAGTGGCGGCCGACGAAATCGCTGTCGTCGGCCTGGCGCAGCACGGACACCGGCGTGAACACCCGCTCGACCTGCACCCGTGTGCCGCTCGTGTCGCGGCAATCGGCCGCCTCGAGCGTCGCGAGATCCCCGGGCTGCGTCACTGCAAGGTAGAGCGCGGTGCCCTCGGCGCGCAGCCGCGCGGCGACGCCGAGCAGGTCGCAGATATCCGCGCGGGGCGCAGGATCGATCAGCAGGAAGTCGAGGAGGATGGCCCGCGGCTGCAGCACTTCGAGCTCGGCGAGAAACTGCGCGTGAAACTGCACCGGAGCCGGCCAGCGCGCCCCGCGCAGCGCCAGCGCCTGCTCGTCAATCATCACCACCACGACGTGCGGCGCGGCGGGCTGACCCGCAGCGGGGACGTGCGGCCGCGGGTACAACCAGGCCTCATCGCCAAACCACGCGTACACCAGGTCCTGCGAGTAGCGCTTGCTCGGGCTGGCTGTTCCCACGAGATTGAAGTTCAAAAAGAACAGCGCAACCGCAGCGAGCAGCAGACTGTGCAGCACGCCGCGCAGCAGGCGCGGGCGCGCCTGGCGCATACGGCGGCCGAGACCCCCGGCGCCTCCCATTGACATGACTCGATGCTGTCGTATGCTGGAGCGCGAAATCAAGTGCGCCCGAAGTTCGGCCGCGGCGGCGGGCGTGCGCTAACCATAAATTCCGCCGGGGAAGAAAAAAGATACGAACGGTTTGCGGTGCGCCGGGCGGCCACCTCAGACTCCTGGAGTTCGCGCCATGCAACTGCTTCATCGCACAGGCCGCGCACGCCCGTCAGCGCCCGCGTGGCTGCTGCCGCTGCTGCTCGCCGCCGCCGCCGGTGTCGCGGCCGGCGATGAGCCGCCGCCGACCATCATCGACAGCCAGAGCATCGTGCGCAGCCTCGCTGCTCCCGCCGTCAGCACCCGCGGCTTCGAGGTGGCGCCGAAGGTGGGTGCGGACAGCGCGGCTTCGGGCGGCGGCCCGAGGATCACCCTCGACATCCGCTTCGCGAGCGACAGCGACCAGCTGACCCCGGGGGCGCAGGCACAGCTGGCGCAGCTCGGCAACGCACTCACCTCCCCGGACCTTGCGCAGAGGCGCTTCCTGATCGCAGGTCACACCAGCGCCACGGGCTCCGCGGAGCACAACCAGCACTTGTCCGAGGCACGGGCGCGCTCGGTGCGCTCTTACCTGATCGAGCACTTTCACCTTGCCCCCGGGCGCCTCGAAGCCACTGGCTACGGCTCGTCACGCCCGCTGCCGAACTTCCCGCCCGGGGCTTTGCAACAGCGGCGGGTCGAGATCAGCACTTTGCCGTCGACTTCCTGAAGGAGCTGCAGATGAGGACCGGGATACGAGTGATCAGCGCGCTCGCCGCCGCCGCGGCACTCGCGGCGGGTGTGGCGCATGCAAGCCCGCGGGTACTGCTCATCGGTGTCGGAGATGTGCGCAACGCCCCGCTGCCGGCGATCGACGTCGACATCGACAACATGAAGAAGGTCGCGGCGCTCATCGGATTCAAGCCCGACCAGATCAGGGTGCTCTACGACGAGCAGGCGACCTACGCGAACGTCCGCGAGGCTCTCAACACCTGGGTGCACGACGGAGTGGGTGCCGGCGACAAGGTGCTGATCTACTTCAGCGGCCACGGCACGCGCGTGGTCGATGCCCAGAGCGCCCACGGCCAGGACGACGCGCTGGTGCTGCACGACGTACTCATCGAGGGCCATACGCTGAAGAACGTACTGCTCGGGCGTGAGTTGGGCGCGGCGATCGCCAGGGTCCCGAGCCACGAGGTACTGGTGCTGGTGGATGCCTGTCACAGTGGCTCGGCGACCCGCGACATCAAGCTCGATAATCTGAGCCTCGGCACACCGACAGCGGTCACGCGCTTCTTCTCCTACCCGGGCATGCCCGAGGCGGTGCCACCGGGAACCGCGACGCGCGGCTTCACGGTGGCGCGCGCCGTGGGCACCCCGGCGGGCGCGGAGAACTACGCCGCGCTTTCGGCGGCGCGTGATGATGAGCTCGCGACCGGCACGGAGAACGGCGGCATGTTCACGCTCGGCGTGACCGGGGCGATCCAGGATGCCGCCCGCGACGGCAAGCACCCATCGGTCGATGACCTGCGCCAGGCGGCGACCGAATACATCGCCGCGCACCTCAAGGAGGGCGACCGCAGTCATCCCGTGGTCGACGGCAATCCACGCCTCATTCGCGGCGAGCTTGCGCTCATTCCGCTCAAGGACGGTCAGGGACCGACCTGGCAGTCGCTGGTGGCGCTCGCCGGCAAGGGGCAACCCTCGCTCAAGATCGCCGCCGGCAACGGGCAGCAGATACGCGTGGGCGATCAGATCACGCTCGAGGTGGCGGTGCCGCGCGAGGGTTATCTCAACGTCGTCACGGTGGACAGCCAGGACCGCGCGACCGTGCTCTACCCGAACAAGTACAACACCTCCAACGAGGTGAAGGCGGGGGCGTTCCGTTTCCCGACGCCGCAGATGAATTTCGTCGTACGCGCTTCCGAGCCGACCGGCCCCTCACTCGTCGTCGCCTTCCTCACGGACAAGAAGGTCAATCTTCTCGATCTCGGAGTCGAGGGTCGCGATGCCGCCGGCAAGATGCAACAGGCGTTCACCGAGGTTAATGGCCGCGCCACCCGAGCGCTCGTCGTGGACGCGCGCGAGGATCAGATCGCCTCCGGCACCCTGACGGTGCGCGTCGACCCGAAGGGTAACTGAGGAGTCGGACGTATGTCTTCGACGCATTCATGGCTCGTGGCGCTCGCCGCGCTCACGGCTGCCGCGCTCGCGAGCGCCGCCCAGGGCGGTTTCGAGCTGCTCTCGAGCAAGGAGTATCAAACCGAGCTCGCAGCACGCGCCGCTCCCGGAGCGACCTACGTTACCCGGGGCGCCGATTTCAATGCGCCGACCATCACCGTCGTCAAGCCCGATCACAGCGCGCCCATCCGGCCTCCGGTGGACATCGACGTCGAGTTCACACCGACCCAGGGCTCGAGCATCGACGTCAACTCGCTGAAGATCCTCTACGGCTTTCTCAAGCTCGACATCACGCAACGCATCCTCAAGGCTCCCGGGGTGCAGATGTCGGCCGGTGGACTCAAGGCAAGCGGCGCGCAGCTGCCGAGTGGCAGTCACAAACTGCTGATCGAGATTGCCGACAACCTCGGGCGCGTCGGGCGGCAGCCGGTCGAGTTCACCGTGACGAGCTCACCGTGAAGTAGGCGGCGCCAATGGGCAAGGACCTGGCGCGCTCGCTGTGCGGTCTGCTGTCGCTGTCGCTGCTGCTCGCGGCACGGGCCGCTGCGGCCGACGAGCCGGCGCCCGTCACGCTGACGCCGACACGCGCGGTGCTGTTGTTGATCTCCGGATCGGAGGCATCGCAAGCTCTCGCGCAGCAGCGTCCGGCGGGGATCGACGCCTCGAGCAAGGCGGAAGCGGATCTGCTGCACGAATGCGCCAACGACGAGAGTCAGCACGTCTCGCGCAGTTTCTTCTTCGCCTTCATCACCCAGGCGTGGCGGGTACTGCTGCACCCCGTGTCGGTGAGCGTTCACGACGAGCTGCTCAAGTACGCGAAAGTCTCGGATGCGACCGCGAGCGGCGATTACTATCAGGGCGGCGAGCCGTCGGCCAAGGCGCCGCTCACCAGCCGCATTGGCTGCCTGCGCTTCATGCGCCTCGCGGGCGATTCCGATAACTCGGACGTCGCGCTCGACTTCGTCGCCGGCATACGTCTCGATACGGCCCGCGACGCCATCCGGCTGCGCCCGCTGCGCCTCTTCATCAGCCAGGGCGGCGCCAAGAGCGCCAACGGCCACTACTCGGTGGCGATAGCGGTGCGCGCGAGCGCCGTGTGGCGCGATGAGTTCGCCGGTCATGAGGGCCAGATCTTCGAGAACACGGTCACCACGGAAAGCGTGGACCTCAAATCCGGCTCGTTCCTCAAGTACTACCCGACCGATGCTGCGAGCGGCACGCGCGTGCCGATCGTGCCGCTTTCCTTCGGTGCAGATCGCAGCCGCGATTTCGGCCGCGCCGAGTTCGGAGTGCGCGTGGCGGAGATCGGTACGCCGCCGGCCACCCTGAAGCTGCTGGCCGACATGCTGCCCGATCCCAACGAGAAAGTGAGTCAGCTGCTGATCGCCGCCGCCCTGGCGGGCCTGCCATGAGCGCACAGCGCGCGCGGGACGCCGCTCACGCCCGCGCTCTCGTTCCGGCAGCAGCCGCGCCGTTCGACTTCGCCAACTCCCTATAGCTGATTCGGCCGCACGTCGAAGGCGCGCCAGATGCGCAGTACCGCGCGCTGCGATATGCCGAGCGCGGAAGCGAGCCGGCGGCTGCTCCAGCGCTCGCCATCCGGCGGCTGCTCATGCAGCGTCTTGGCAAGCACCGCCTCGACCAGCTCATCGCTGATCGAGCGGGGCGCGCCCGAGCGCGGCTGATCGAGCAAGCCGCGCAAGCGCTCGGCGACGAAACGCTGTCGCCATTTGCAGACTGTCTGCACCGTGATGCCGAGCCGGCGCGCCACGTCGCGGTTCGAGTGTCCGCGGCGGCAGTGCAGAACGATGCGCGCGCGCAGCGCCAGGGAGCGCCCGATGCGGTGCTGGCTGCGCGCCCAATTGCGCAGCTGGCTCTGCTCCTCGGTGCTCAAGGCGATCGGTGGCAGGCGCGAACGACGATGCATCGGCAGCTCTCCGCACGAGTCTGACTGCACGCAGGCGTTGAAACTGCCATTCGATCACGCAATGCGCAATTCGTTCAAAGAATTTCTGACTCACCGTGAACCAACACCTGTGCGCTAAATCACGTTTTTGCCGGGAATTTCGGCTAATCCCGCGCTCTGTGACACGCGTCTCGAAGGCGCGACACTTCGACACCGGCGAGCGCTGCAGGTAAACCGCCGACTCGCTTACTTGCAACGCGAGCGCATCGCGGCTCGCCAACGGGGGAGGGAAACCTTATGTGTACTTCCGGCGCCAGTATTCGGCGCGTTCTCAGCGAATCGAAGTGGTGGCTTCCTATGTGCCTCGCCGCGCTCGCGCCGGCCGCAGCGCTCGCCCAGGCACAGGATCCGGGCGTGCGCACGGCGCCCACCGACGGTGGCCCGCCGATACCGCTCGCGGGGATAAACTCGAACGAGATGCCGTACTTCCAGGATGGCGCGACGCGCTTCGAGGCGATCGAAGCGGTTTCCGGTACCGCAAACAATGGACTAGGGCCGCGCTTCAACTCCAATCAGTGCTCCGGCTGCCACGCGCAGCCCTTCGTCGGCGGCTCGAGTCCGGCATCCAATCCGCTGTTCAGCGTCTACAACGCCGCAGGCGCGGCCAACCAGATGCCGTGGTTCGAGGCGCCGAACGGCCCGGTGCGCGAGGCGCGCTTCGTGCAACAGAACGGCGTGCCCGATGGCGGCGTGCACAACCTGTTCGTCGTCACCGGACGCAGCGACGTCTCGAGCAGCTGCAACATCACGCAGCCGACCTTCACGCCCGCTGGGAATCCGGTTACCGGACAGGGCGGTAATCCCAACATCATCTTCCGCATTCCAACACCGACGCTCGGGGCCGGACTCATCGAGGCGATTCCCGACTCGGCGATCCTCGCCAACCAGCAGGCGAACGCGGATGTCAAGCAACGGGTCGGTGTACGCGGTCACCCGAACGCCGTGCAGGGTGGTACGGTGAATCGCAGCGCCAACGACGGCACAATCACCCGCTTCGGGTGGAAGGCGCAGAACAAGTCGCTCCTCATGTTCGCCGGCGAGGCCTACAACGTCGAGATGGGCATCTCGAACCAGCTCTTCCCGCAGGAGCGCGACGAGACGCCGGCCTGTCAGGGCGGCCAGCCGACGCCGAACGATACCGACAACTTCCCGGCAGCGGGAACACCGGTGGTGACGACCACGGTCCTCTCGGACATCGAGGCGTTTGCGAATTTCATGCGCCTGCTCGCGCCGCCGGCGCCGGCGGCACCGACCGCCTCGACCCAGCACGGCAGCGCGGTGTTCAGCAGCATCGGCTGCGCGCTCTGTCATACGCCGACGCTCACCACCGGCAGTGCTATCGCGACCGGGTCTTACATCACGCCGAGCGCGGCACTGTCGAACCAGCAGGCGAATCTCTTCTCGGACCTGCTCGTGCATCACATGGGCGTCGGCCTCGCCGACGGCATCACGCAGGGCGCGGCGGGTCCCGACGAGTTTCGTACCGCGCCGCTGTGGGGTGTGGGCGAGCGCGTGTTCTTCCTGCATGACGGCAGGACCAGCGATCTGATGCAGGCGATCGCGCAGCACGCCAGCCCCGGGAGTGAGGCGAACCAGGTGGTGCGGAACTTCCTCAGACTGAGCCCGCAGGATCAGCAGGACCTGCTGAACTTCCTGCGTTCGCTCTAGGGAGCGTCGGAGAGGAGCTTGGGATCACGGTCACGCACCGTGGTCCCAGTCTTCCTCCATCTTGCGGCGCATTGCCGCATCAGGGAGCCGGCCCCGGCCGGCTCCCTGGTTATCTTCCAGGTGACTCACCTTGGTTGAGCCGGGTATTGCGCAGGTCACCGCCGGATGCGAGATGACATACTTGAGGAAGTACTGCGCCCAGCTCTTGACGTCGATGTCGGCCGCCCACGCTGGGAGCTTGCGCCCCGCGGCCTGCGCAAAGAGCGATGAGCGCCCGAACGGCAGGTTGACGAGTACCGCGAGCTTGCGCTCGAGCGCGAGCGGCAGCACCGCGGCGGCCGCGTCGCGGTTGCCGAGCGAATAGTCGACCTGGATGAAATCGAGCGGGTAGCTGCGCATCACCGTAAGGAGCTCCGCGTGCTGGCTGATGCGCGAGGTGGTGACGCCGATGTAGCGGATGCGTTTCGCCTTCTTCCACTCCTGCATCAGCGGGATGAGCGTCGCGACGCCGTTGAGATTGTGGACCTGCAGCAGATCGATGTGCTGCGTCTTCAGCCGCTCGAGCGAGCGTTCGAAGCTTTCGGCTCCAACCGCTCCGGAAGGGCCGCCGGAGGCAACCAACTTGGTGGCGAGAAACATTCGCTCGCGCAGTCCGAGGCTTTCGAGCGCATCGCCGATCAGCGCCTCGCTGTCGCCGTAGGCTGCGGCCGTATCGATCACCGCGCCACGCAGCTCGCTCATACGGCGGATTTCGGCACGGATCTCGTCGCGATCCGCCACGCGGAACGCATCGGTGCCGAGGCCGATCACCGGGAGGCGCTGGCCGCTCTGCGGTATGGCCTTGGTGATCAGCCGCTCGGAGGGGCCATCGCCCGCCGCCCGCAGGCAGCCGCTGAGCAGTGTGCCGGCCGTTGCGCCCGCGCCGGCAGCGAGAAATTCGCGCCGTGAGAGGTTTGTACTCCTCATCCGTGACAAATGCCTGCCCGTGCGCGCGCCGCGCTCAGCTGCCGCTCAGCTGCGAGACGATTCCGTACTTGGCGGTGGAGGAGGCGCCGGCCACTGCGATCAGCAGCTGCGAGGGCGACTGCGCCGTGTTGAGTGTTGCCAGACCGCTGAACTGCACGCCGTTGAGCACCGCATCGCTTCCCGTACAGCTCGCGTAGCTGTAGGCGACCTCATAGACGTTGTGCGAGCTGTCGTTGGTCGAGACCGAGCCGTTGAGCACGCAGCCGTTGGCGGCCTGGCTCGTCATCGTGCCGCTGCTGGTGATCGACAGCACCGCGCCCGACAGCACCGCGCCGGTGGAATTGTCGGTGTAGTTGCCGCTGATCGCGCCGGTGGATGAGGCGTTGTTCGCGATGGACGAATAGCTCAGCGACCAGCTGCCGGTGAGCGCCGTGTTACCGTCGGTGGTGAAGGTGAGGGTCGCGCTCAGCATGCTCGCGGTGCTCACCGTGCCGTTCAGCGTACCGATACCGTGGATCGAGCCGTCGGCGAAAGTCGTCGGAAAGCTGCTGTAGCCATCCACGGCAACGGCCAGCGTGTTGGCCGAGACATCGGCCGTGCCGACGAACAGCACGCCGTCGCTGCGTATGAAGGTCGCCTCACCCGCCGCGTTGATGATCGCGGTCACGGTGAGTCCGGTGCTCGCGTCCGTGCCGCTCCACACCCCGGCCGCCGAGGCGTTGGTCGTGCCGGTCGAGTTGCTGCCCGAGCCGTTGTCGGTCGCGTTGCAGCCGACGGCGAGCGCTGCGGCGATGCCGAGCGTAGTGGTGAGCCTGAGGAATGATGCGCGCATCGGTGCTGGTTCTCCCGGAGGGTCAAGGCTAAGACCACGCGGCGGCCGTCGCGGTTCGCCGCGCATTTGACCACACCACCGGGGCGGCTGATGTTACCGCGAGTAACGGACTCTTGCGATCATCGCGGCGCGGGCACGTGCCGTGCAGCACGCGCCGCTCAGGCGTAGCGGCGTCGTGACATGCGCTGCCGGCCGAGCGTCAGCAGCCACCACAACGCGTGGAACACCAGCCAGACCGCCACGGCGAAGAGCAGCGCAAACACTATCCCCTCGCTGGAGAGCGCGAAGGTCGGCACCCAGTCGGCGAACGTCGCGCGCGCCAGCCCGGCGTCGCCGTGCAGCGTCAGGTAGGCGACCTGCTGGTAGAGACTGCCGTGCAGGGCATCGACCGCGCCCTGCAGTTGGTGCACGGTATTGACCAGTGCGCGAATGACGCCGCCCTCGGCGTAGAACTTCGGATCGCTGCTCGTCAGGTGATAGTCGATCAGCTGGTTGATGTCGCCGTGATAGAACTGGTCGGCGAGCTTTTGCCACGGCTCGAGATCGAGCCGCGCCTGATCGAGCCGACCACCGAGGCGCTGACGGTACTGGGCGATGAACCCCGGCACCAGGCCGCCCAGCACCACGGCACACACGAGCAGCGCCCGATCGAGCAGTCCTCGGAGCAAGTACATGGTCACGGGAGCTCGCAAGTCACCGTTGGCTGCCGCGGTATCCGACATTTCCACTGCAGCATCGGATGCTCTTGTAAACGTGCACGCCGGGTAGTTCAAGAGCCACCGGCACGGGCCGTCGGCCGGCCACCCCGGCCGGGGCCCGCCGCGGACGTAGCGCGCAGTTTCCTTCGGGCCGCCGAGAACTGCGTCACGCCCGGGCATTTTTTCCTGGCCCGGAGGGCGGTTTAGCCTCAAATTCTGCCTGGCCCCTGACCACGGGCTGCGGCTATCAACCAGCCGGCCGGCGCGAACAGCAACAGAGACCGGTGTGGACACGCGAGTAGTTATCAACCCATCGACTCTGCACCGGGCCGCCACATCGCGCTGGGTTGACATCCTGCTCCTCGGGCTGGTGATCTACGTTATCGCCTGCACGGCCTGGATGCTGACGGGCTTCGGTGGCCCACAGGTGACCCACTACGTGGGTCTCCTCTCGGATGCGCCGGCCGCACTCGCCAGCGTCATCGTGCTCGGCGCCGCGGCGGCACGCACCGCGCCGGGTACGCTGCGCACCGCCTGGGTGTGCCTCACGATCGCGCTGTCGCTGTACCTCGGCGGCGTGGCGATCGGCACCGTGTCGTGGCTGCGCGGCTTCGATCCGTTTCCCGGTCCCGCCGACGTCTTCTACTGCGCGTTCTATCTGGCGCTCTCGGCGGCGACGCTCGCGCTGATACGCGCGGCGGCCGTGCGCGTGCCGTGGATCCAACTGTCGCTCGACGCCACGATCTTCGCCGTGGGCTTCGGCGCCTTCTTCTGGTTCCTGGTGATC
Source organism: Steroidobacteraceae bacterium (assembly GCA_035621995.1). Classification (GTDB taxonomy): domain Bacteria; phylum Pseudomonadota; class Gammaproteobacteria; order Steroidobacterales; family Steroidobacteraceae; genus 13-2-20CM-66-19. The sequence goes on along the minus strand of DASPWF010000006.1, from coordinate 2,288 downwards.
CGCCCCGCGACTCAGCACGCCGAGATGGACCTGCTGAAGGAGGTCCTCAGCCAGGCGTACGTCGCTCTCGACTGCGTACTGCTGCTCATGCTCGGCGTGCTGCTGCTGACCGGCGCCGGCAGCGGCGGCGGCTGGCGCATTCCGGTGCTGCTGCTCAGCGGATTTGCCACCATGTTCCTCGGCGACATCCTCTGGTCACTCGCCAAGGTCCGCGGCTACTACCTGCCGGGCCAGTTCCAGGACGTGCTGTACCTGTGCTGCTACGCGCCGCTCGCCGCGGCTGGCCGCGAGCAGATGCGCAACGTCATGGCGCCGGCACGCGCCATGTCGACCATCTCGGACGCCCTGGCGCGCGCGCTGCCGTACGCCGCCATGCTGGCCGCGTTCCTGGTGCTCGTCTACTTCAGCCGCGGAGACGTCGGCGGACCGGCGACGGTGATGACGATGATCGTATTCGCGCTCACGCTGCTGCTGATGGTGCGCCAGGGCATGCTGCTGCGCGGCGATGCACTGGTGCGCGAGCGCCGCGCGGCGCGCCTCGTCGAGGATCGCTACGCGTCGCTCATCGCCAACGCTTCCGACCTCATCATGATCGTCGCCGCCGACGGCGTGGTGCGCTTCGCATCGCCCGCGGCCGAGCGCACGCTCGGCCTGCGCCCGCACGAGATCACCGGCAGGTGCCTGCCCGAACTGTGGCTGGGCGAGGACGGCGACAAGCTGCGCATGTTCCTCGCCGAGGTGGCGGCCACCCCGAGCGGAACGGTCGGGCCGGTGGAGCTGCGTCTCGAGCGGGGTTCGAAGCGCTGCGTCATCGAGAGCGTCGGCAGCAACCTCGGCGCCGACCCGGCGGTGCAGGGCCTGGCACTCAACTTTCGTGACATCAGCGAGCGCAAGGCCCTCGAGGAGCAGCTGCGGCAGCTCGCTTTTCACGATCCGCTGACGCTGCTCGCGAATCGCAACCTGTTCCGCGACCGCGTGCAGCACGCGCTCACCCTCGCGCAGCGCGGACAGGCCTCGGTGGCGGTCATGTTCCTCGATCTCGATAACTTCAAGAACATCAACGATTCCCTCGGACACGACGCCGGCGATCGGCTGCTGCAGGCAGTCGCCCAGCGCATCATCAAGACGACGCGCTCGACGGATACCGTGGCGCGCCTCGGCGGCGATGAGTTCGCGGTTCTGGTGGAAGGCATCGGCACGTCGCACGAAGTGGAGCGCATCGCGGATGCGCTGATCGCCACCCTCGATCGGCCGTTTCCGCTCGACGGCACCGAGGTGCGTGTCGGGGCCAGCATCGGTGTGGCGCTGTCGACTCCGCAGGCCGGTGCCGAGACACTGCTCAGCAAGGCCGACATCGCGATGTATCACGCCAAGGCGGCCGGTAAGAACCGCCACGTCACCTTCCAGCCGCAGATGCAGGCGCTGCTGCACGAGCGTCTGCGTCTCGAGGCCGATATCGGCCGGGCGCTCGCCGAGGAGGAATTCTTTCTCGAATACCAGCCGATCGTCGACCTCGGCACCCGCAGTCTCCTCGGTGTCGAGGCGCTGGTGCGCTGGCGGCATCCGCAAGCCGGGGTGCTGATGCCGGCGCGCTTCATCCAGGTGCTCGAGGAGTGCGGCCACATTGCCCGTCTCGGCCGCTGGGTGTTGCGCCAGGCCTGCCGCGACGTGTGTGCGTGGCGCAAGTCCATCGCCGGCGGCAACGGCTTGCGCCTGGCGGTCAACATCTCCGGACGGCACCTGCAGCACGGCGAGCTGGTGCACGATGTGCTCGAGGCGCTGCACGAGTCGGGACTGGAAGCGGGGAATCTGGTCATCGAGCTCACCGAGAGCACCATCATGTACAACACCGACGCCAACCTCGAGCGGCTGCATCGGCTGAAGTCCCTCGGCGTGCGCCTGGCGATCGATGATTTCGGTACCGGCTACTCCTCGCTCTCCTACCTGCACCGCTTCCCGATCGACATCCTCAAGATCGATCGCTCCTTCGTCAGCCGCCTCACCAGCTCCGACAACGGTCCGGAGCTGGCCCGTGCGGTGATCACCCTCGGTGAGACGCTCGGGCTCGACACCGTGGCCGAAGGCATCGAGCTCGATGGGCAAGTGGCAGCTCTGCTGGCGCTCGGCTGTGTCGCCGGGCAGGGGTATCTGTTCGCCCGCTCCGACTCCCTCGAGCAGCTCTCGCACAGCTCCTTCGTCGCCCGGCGCAATGCGTTGTGGACCGCGCAGGCCGCCCGCGAAGAGCTCTCGGCCACCGGACGCTTCAAGGCGCTGAAGAACTCTGCCCG
>DASPWF010000005.1:0-2591 GCA_035621995.1 Steroidobacteraceae bacterium | reverse complement strand
TACCTCGGCACCTTTACCGCCGAGAAGCGCAAGAAAGCCCGCCGCGAGCGCCGCCGTGTCACCGAGGCCGGCGTGCGATTCGAGACCCGCCTCGGCGGCGAGCTCGACGAGCGGCTGCTCGATCGGATCTACGCGCTGCACCGGGACACGTTCCTGCGGCACGGCCATGAGCCCTACCTGACGCGCACCTTCTTCAGCGACGTGGCGCAGAATCTCGCCGATGCGCTGATGGTGAAGCTGGCGCTGCGCGGCAGGACGGTGGTGGCTGCAGCGATCTTCTTCTACTGCGACGAGGCGCTCTTCGGCCGCTACTGGGGCGCGGATGCCGCTTACCACAGCCTGCACTTCGAGGCCTGCTATCACCAGGGCATCGAGTTCTGCATCGAGCGAGGCATCGCGCGCTTCGAGCCGGGAACCCAGGGCGAACACAAGGTGAGCCGCGGCTTCGAGCCCACCCTCACCTGGTCGGCCCACTACATCGCGGACGCGGACTTCCGCGCCGCCATCGGCGAATACCTCTCGCGCGAGGGAGCGGTGGTCGAGGCCTATGCCCTCGAGGTTCAGGGCCACGTGCCGTATCGCGGCCGCCGCGCCGCAGGCCCCCCGGCATGAAGACCATCACCTGGCTCTCGCCCCAGGACGCACCCGAGTGGTTTCCACCGCTCGAGCAGGCACTCGAGGAGCCGAGCGGGCTGCTTGCCGCGGGCGGAGACCTCTCACCCGAGCGGCTGCTCGCGGCCTATCGTCGGGGCATCTTCCCCTGGTACTCGCCGGGGCAGCCGGTCCTCTGGTGGTCTCCGGATCCGCGGGCGGTGCTGTTCCCCGAGGAGTTTCATTGCACGCGTAGTCTCGCCAAGACGCTGCGCAACGGCGGCTTCACCGCCTCCATCGACCGCGACTTCGCTGCGGTCATCGACGGCTGTGCCGCGCCGCGCGCCGCGAGCCCTGGCACCTGGATCACCTCCGAGATGCGCGCCGCGTACCTCAAGCTTCATCGCCTCGGCTACGCTCACAGCGTCGAGACCTGGCGCGCAGATGCGCTCGTCGGTGGGCTCTACGGAGTACGCCTCGGCGGCGTGTTCTTCGGCGAGTCGATGTTCAGCCGCGCACGCGACGCCTCGAAGGTGGCGCTCGCGCACCTCGTGGCGGTCTGCCGGCGCAACACCCTCGCGGTCATCGACTGCCAACTGCCGTCGCGTCACCTCGCGAGCCTCGGCGCCCGCACCATACCGCGCAGACAGTTCCAGGCGCTGCTGCGCGAGCAGGTGTCGACGCCCGCCGTGCCGCTCGCAGTACCCTGAAGCGCGAGCCGCGCACGCCGCGCCTCTCTGTGTAGCAAATTGCCAGCGCCGCGCGCTTGTGCTCCAATTCGCGCCCCGCAAAGCCGTTAAGAGCGGTATGGCCAAAGAAGACGCGATTCAGATGGAAGGCGAGGTAGTCGAGACCCTGCCCAACACGACTTTCCGGGTGAAGCTGAAGAATGGCCACGTCGTGACCGCGCACATCTCGGGCAAAATGCGCAAGAACTACATCCGCATCCTGACCGGCGATGCCGTCACGGTGGAGATGACCCCGTACGATCTGACCAAGGGTCGCATCATCTATCGCGGCCGCTAGTCCACCCCACGAAATTAAGCTCGCCGCGACTGACGAGGCTTACAGCGAACAGCAAGACGCGTAATCCCCGGGGACCCCGGGTTCATCGGCCGAAATCGCCGGCGGCGATTTTGGCGGACATTACCTTGAGTCCCTAAGCAGGCACCGCCGGCACCTGCGCCGGCTCGCACTTGAGCACCAGCGAGGAGCCATCCTCGGACACCGACACGAGCACGTGTCCGCCGCTCGCGAGGCGTCCGAAGAGCAACTCCTCCGCCAGCGGGCGCTTGATGTACTCCTGGATGGTGCGCGCCATCGGCCGTGCCCCCATCTTTGGATCGTAGCCCTTCTCCGCGATCCAGCGGCGGGCCGCATCGTCGAGCGAAAGCGTGACGCCCTTCTGCTCGAGCTGCGATTCCACCTCGACGATCAGCTTGTCGACGACCCGCTCGATGGTGAGCGGATCGAGCGAGGCAAACTGGATGACCGCGTCGAGGCGGTTGCGGAACTCGGGTGAGAAGATGCGTCGGATCGCTTCCATGCCGTCGCTCGCGTTGTCCGCCTGAGTGAAGCCGATCGAGGGGCGCGCCATCTCCTGGGCACCGGCGTTGGTGGTCATGACGATGATCACGTGGCGGAAGTCGGCCTTGCGGCCGTTGTTGTCGGTGAGCGTGCCGTGATCCATCACCTGCAGCAGCAGGTTGAACACGTCCGGGTGCGCCTTCTCGATCTCATCGAGCAGCAGCACGCAGTGCGGGTGCTTGGTGATCGCCTCGGTGAGCAGCCCCCCCTGGTCGAAACCGACGTAGCCGGGCGGCGCACCGATCAGGCGCGATACCGTGTGGCGCTCCATGTACTCGGACATATCAAAGCGCAGGAACTCGACGCCCATGGCGATGGCGAGCTGACGGGTCACCTCGGTCTTGCCGACGCCGGTGGGTCCGGCGAAGAGGAAACTGCCGACGGGCTTGCGCGACTCGCCGAGGCCCGAGCGT
>DASPWF010000004.1:0-35989 GCA_035621995.1 Steroidobacteraceae bacterium | reverse complement strand
GCGGCGGCACTGGCTGACCTCCCGGCGGGCCTGCGGCGCCGGCAGTCCGCGCAGCTCCCCGAGGTCGGCGAGCTCGAGGCCGTGCGCCATTTCACGCGCCTGTCGCAGCTCAACTTCTCGATCGACACGCACTTCTATCCGCTCGGCTCCTGCACGATGAAGTACAACCCGCGGGCCTGCAACCAGTACGCGATGCTGCCGGAGTTCCTGGCACACCATCCGCTCGCACCGGAGTCGCACGGCCAGGGGCTGCTCGCCTGCCTGTACGAACTGCAGGAGATGCTCAAGGTGGTCTCGGGCATGGAGGGCGTGGCGCTCTCCCCGATGGCGGGCGCGCACGGGGAGTTCGCCGGTGTCGCCATGATCCGCGCCTACCACCGCTCGCGCGGCGAGGAGACCCGCAACGAGATCATCGTGCCCGAGGCGGCGCACGGCACCAATCCGGCCACCGCCACCATGTGCGGCTGCGTGGTGCGCGAGGTCCCGGTGGGACGTGAGGGCGATGTCGACATCGAGGCGCTCACCCAGGCCGTCGGCCCCAACACCGCCGGCATCATGCTCACCAACCCCTCGACGCTCGGAGTGTTCGAGCGGCGCATCGGCGAGGTGGCACGCGTCGTCCATGAGGCGGGGGGGCTCTTGTACTACGACGGCGCCAACCTCAACGCGATTCTCGGCAAGGTGCGCCCCGGGGACATGGGCTTCGACGTGATTCACATGAATCTGCACAAGACCTTCTCCACGCCCCACGGCGGCGGCGGCCCGGGCGCCGGCGCGGTCGGTGTGGGGGTGCGCCTGCTGCCGTTTTTGCCGATACCGCTCGTTGGCAGGGAGGGGGAACGCTACCGTTGGCTCGCCGAGAATGACCTGCCGCAGTCGATCGGCCGCCTGTCGGCGTTCATGGGCAACGCCGGCGTGCTGCTGCGCGCCTACATCTACATGCGGCTGCTGGGGCGCGATGGTCTGCAGCAAGTGGGCGAGTACGCCACGCTCAACGCCAACTACCTGCTCAAGCGCCTGACTGCCGCCGGCTTCGATGCCGCCTATCCGCAGCGCCGTGCGAGCCACGAATTCATCGTGACCCTCAAGCGCCAGGCGCGCGAGCTCAACGTAACGGCGATGGACTTTGCCAAGCGCCTGCTCGATTACGGCTTCCACGCGCCGACCACGTACTTTCCGCTGCTGGTGCCCGAATGCCTGCTGATCGAGCCCACCGAGACCGAGAGCAAGGACACTCTGGACGCCTTTGTGACGGCGATGTCACAAATCCAGAGGGAGGCGGAACAGGAACCCGGGCGCGTAACGAGCGCACCGCATACCATGCCGGTGCGCCGCCTCGATGACGTGCGGGCGGCCAGACAACTGGATCTCACATGGAAGCCGACACCGCAGCCGTAGGTCGCTACAAACCCCGCGGGATCGTGCGCGTGCTGCGCGCCCTCGCCGCGAGCCTGCACGGCCTCGTGGGCGCCTTCCGCGAGGAAGCGGCTTTCCGCCAGGAACTCGCGCTGGCGGCGGTCGTCATACCCCTGGGTCTGTGGCTCGGTCACGGCGGCGTCGAGCGCGCGCTGCTGATCGCGCCGATGCTCCTCATCCTCATCGTGGAACTGCTCAACAGCGCCATCGAGGCGACGGTCGACCGCATTGGATTCGAGCGGCATGCGCTTGCCGGGCTCGCCAAGGACATAGGCTCGGCCGCGGTGTTCGTGTCGTTCGTGCTGCTGGGCGCGGTGTGGTTGCTGGTACTGCTCGGCCGCTGATGTACATCGCCCGTAGAGACGTCCCGATGCAACCCGCGCGCTTCGCGTGGCCGTTACTGCTGCTGCTCTTGCCCGTGCACGTGGCCGCCGGCCCGCTCGCCGTCGGTGCCGCGCCCGCCAGTACTTCTGCCGCGCCCGCCAGTACCTCTGCCGCGCCTGCGAGCACTTCTGCCCCGGCGAACGCCGCGGTGCCGGAGCCGCAGGCGCCGCCGCCGGCGGAAAACCCGCCGCCGCCCCCGCGCGCCCCCGCCGAGAACCAGGCCTCCCAGGCGGCGCAGCAGGCGGCCGCGGTCGAGGGCAACCCCGACTGGGCGGAGACCCTCGAGCGCATCGCCAGCAGCGTCGTGTCCATCGATGTCGACTCGACGCGCGCCTTCGACACCGAGTGGAACTCCACCGCACAGGCGACCGGCTTCGTCGTCGACGCCGAGCGCGGCCTGATCCTCACCAACCGTCACGTGGTGACCCCGGGACCGGTAACCGCGGAGGCGACCTTCCTCAACCGCGAGGAAGTCCAGCTGTACCCGGTGTACCGCGACCCGGTGCACGATTTCGGCTTCTACCGCTACGATCCGAAGAAGCTGCGCTTCATCAGGCCCAAAGCGCTGACGCTGTACCCCGAAGGCGCGCAGATCGGGCGCGAGATCCGCGTGGTCGGCAACAACGCGGGCGAGCAGCTTTCGATCCTCGCCGGCACGCTGGCGCGGCTCGATCGCGACGCCCCCGAGTACGGCGTCGCCAAGTACAACGACTTCAATACCTTCTACCTGCAGGCGGCCTCGGGTACCTCCGGTGGCTCCTCGGGCTCACCGGTGATCGACATTCGCGGGCGCGTGGTGGCTCTCAACGCCGGGGGCGCAAACGGCGCGGCCTCGAGCTTCTATCTGCCGCTCTCGCGCGTGCGGCGCGCGCTGACGCTCATTCAGCAGGACAAGCCCGTCGCGCGTGGCACGCTCTACACCGTCTTCAACTACATGCCTTACGACGAGCTCGAGCGACTGGGGCTCGATGCGCGCACCGAAGCCGCGGTGCGCAAGGACTTTCCGCGCTACACCGGGATGCTGGTGGTGACCGAGGTACTGCCCGGCTCGCCGAGCGAGAATATGCTGCAGCCCGGCGACATTCTGCTGCGCCTCAATGGACGCTACGTCACGCAGTTCGAGCCGCTCGAGGAAGTGCTCGACAGCTCGGTCGGTACGTCGGTGGAGGTGGAGCTCGAGCGCGGGGGCAAGCTCGTGTCGGCGAAGCTGCCGGTGGGAGATCTGCACGCCATCACGCCGAGCGCCTACGCGGAGTTCGGCGACGTCGTAGTGAACACGCTCTCCTATCAGCAGGCGCGGCACTTCAACGTGCCCATCCGCGGAGTGTACGTCTCCAATCCGGGATACGTGTTCTCGGCAGCCGGCGTTACCCGCGGGGCCGTCGTGCTGCAGCTCAACGGCAAGAAGACCGACACGCTGCAGGAGTTCGAGGCGGGCATCGCGCAGCTCGGCGACGGCGATCACGCCACGGTGCGCTACCTCACCATCGAGGCCCCCAACAGCAGCGAGCTGCGTGCGATCCGCATGGACCGCTTGTGGTTCCCGGCGCACCACTGCGATCGCGACGACGTGAGCGGCCTATGGGACTGCAGGGATCTGCCGCCCGGGCCGGCGCCGAAGCCCGTGCCGGTCACTTCCACCGTGTTCCCGCATTTCAGCGATGCACGGCTCAATGCGCTCGCCCCCTCGCTCGCCATGGTCACGTTCGACATGCCGTACTCGGTCTCCGGCATCACCGAGCGCAACTATCACGGTACCGGCCTGGTGGTGGACGCCGCGCGCGGCCTCGTGGTCGTCGACCGCAACACGGTGCCCGTCGCGGTCGGCGACGTGACGGTGACTTTCGCCGGCACGGTGCAGGTGCCGGGTCGTGTGGTCTACATCCATCCACTGCATAACTATGCGGTCGTGGCCTACGACCCCAGGCTCATCGGCACGACACCGGTGAAGTCGGCGCACCTGACGCTGCGCGAGCTCGCCGCCGGCGAGCCGGTGTGGGCCGTGGGTCTCGGGCCTGACAGCCAGATGCACGCCCGCGGCACGGAGGTTGCGAGCATCGAGCCGCTAGAGCTGCCGCTGTCGCGCACGATGCGCTTCCGCGACAGCAATCTCGAGACCGTTCAGCTGGTCAATCCGCCCACCGAATTCGACGGCGTGCTCACCGACAAGGCCGGTAACGTGCTCGGCACCTGGTCGAGCTTCGCCTACGAGAACGGCCGTGAGATCGCTCAGGACACCCGCGGCGTGCCCATCGATCTCGTGGCCGACATGATCGACCGGGTGCGCACTCACCGCCCGCTGCATTCGCTCGAGACGGAGCTCGGTGTGCTGCCGCTCGCCGCCGCTCGCGAGATCGGGCTCTCGGATGCCTGGACGCAGCGCCTCGCGCAACACACGCCGACCCGACGTGAGGCACTGACCGTCGTACGGCTGGTCGGTGGCTCGCCGGCCGCGGAGCGGCTGCAGCAGGGCGATCTGCTGCTCGCGATCGACGGACAGGTCGTCACACGCTTCCGCGAGGTGGAGAAGGCGGCGGCCGACAAGGAGCATGTCCTGGTGACCGTCTGGCGTGGCCAGTCGGAGCAGACCATCGACGTCCCCACCGCAGAGCTCCCCGGAACGGATCTCGATCGCCTAGTCGAATGGGCGGGCGCTACGCTGCAGGCGCCACATCGCGGCATGAGTGTGCAGCGCGGTATCCCACCCGTGGGCGTGTATGTCGGCTACTTCGCCTACGGCTCGCCGGCGACGCGCTACGGGCTCTTTCCCGGACGACGTATCGTCGAGGTGGACGGTGTTCGCACGCCCGACATCGATACCTTCCTCAAGGTCGTCACCGGCCGGCCCGACCGCTCTTCGGTGCGACTGAAGACGATCACCTGGAATAATGCCCCGGAAGTCATCACTCTCAAGCTCGACAAGCACTATTGGCCGGCCTACGAGCTGACGCGCACGCCCGAGGGCGCCTGGACCCGCCGGGCGCTCGAGTAGCGCACGCAGCGCACGCTTCATCACCCTCGGCCCAGGGGTCACCGTGCCGCCCAACGCCGTCGCCCTCGGCCCGGACGTCACGTGCCGCCCACGGCCTCGCAACGTCGGCTTGCCGCCACAGCGCCGTGGATGATTCTGCGAGGTTTTTTGGATGGTCTTTCGCAACTTGTGACATATGTGATGCTTTCCTACAACACGCGGCAGCCGTCGCCCCCGGCTTGCTAGAATTCACACCTTCTATGGTGCGTGTCGTCCGGGCTACCCAGGTCGAGATCGAGACCGCCGTGCAGGCGCTGCGCGACGGCGAGCTGGTCGCATTTCCGACCGAGACGGTTTACGGGCTGGGCGCCAACGCGCAGAACCCGGCGGCGGTGCGCAGGATTTTCGAGGTGAAGGGACGCCCCCCGGACCACCCCGTGATCGTCCACCTGGACAGCCCGCGCTACCTGCACCGCTGGGTGCGCGAGGTGCCGCAGACTGCCACGCGGCTGGCGGAGACATTCTGGCCGGGCCCGCTGACGCTTGTGATGCCGCGCGCGCCCACCGTGCACGATGTGATCACCGGCGGTCAGGACACCATCGCCATCCGGGTGCCGGCACATCCGATGGCGCAGCAGTTGCTCAACGCCTTCGGCGGCGGCATCGCCGCACCGTCGGCGAACCGCTTCGGACGGCTCTCGCCGACGCGCGCCGAGCACGTGCGCGAGGAGTTCGGGGACACCGTGCGTGTGATCCTCGACGGCGGCGAGTGCCAGATCGGCCTCGAGTCGACCATCGTATCGTTCGAGGGTCCCGCGGTGCGCCTGCTGCGTCCCGGCGCCGTCACCGCGGCGCAGATCCGCGCCGTCGTGGGCGAGGAACTGCTGCTCGGCGCCGACGTGGCTTCCCCGCGCGTACCTGGGAGCACCCCGGCGCACTACGCTCCGAGCACGCCCATGACCATCGTGCCCTCCGGCGAGATCGATGCGCAGGCTGACGCCGCCTCCGCCGGCGGCCGGCGCGTCGCGGTGTTGGCGCAGCGCCTGCCGCTGCGCTCACACAAGTACGTGACCTGGATCAACGCCGGGCGGCGCCCCGAGAGCTACGCGCGCGATCTGTATACCAACCTGCGCACGCTCGACAAGGCCGGCTGCCAGCAGATTCTCGTGCAGAGCGTGCCCGACGGGGAGCCGTGGGATGCGATTCGCGACCGGTTGCTGCGCGCAGCGACCAGCGTGGCAGAGAGCGACGACGGCACCGGCACCATGGCGGTACTGCCCTGAACCCCTCCGGTGCGACGCCCGCGATTCATCGATCCGTTTCAGCCCGCCGAAATCCGCCGCCTCGTCAAGGAGTTCGGCTCGCCGCTGGTGATCCTCGACTGCGAGCGTGTGCGCGTGCAGTTCCGCAAGCTGCGCAAGGCGCTACCTCGCGTGGACCTGCACTACGCGCTCAAGCCCATGCCGCATCCGGCGGTCGTGCAGACGGTGATCGCCGAAGGCGGGTATCTCGATCTCGCAACCACCGGCGAGGTGCAGCTCGTGCGGCGCCTGGGCGTCAGCCCCGAGCGCTGCATTCATACCCATCCCATCAAGCGCCCCGAGGACATCGCCAACGCGCTCGAGTTTGGCGTGCGCACCTTCGTCGCCGACAATCCTGACGAGGTACGCAAGTTCGCCCGCCTGACGCAGCACGCACGGCTGCTGCTGCGCGTCTCTTTCCGCAGCCCCGGCGCAGTCTGCGACCTGTCGCGCAAGTTCGGCTGCGACCCGGAGGACCTGCTGCCGCTCGCGCGTCTTGCGGCCGAGCTCGGCATCGCCGTACGCGGCCTGTCGTTCCACGTCGGCTCGCAGGCCGCCGATGCCACCAAGCACGTCGAGGCACTCGAGGCGTGTACGAAACTGATGGCGGCGGCGCGCCGCGAGCGGCTCGGCATCTTCGACACGCTCGACATCGGCGGGGGCTTCCCCATCGACTATGCGCAGCGGGTACAGGACATCAGCCGCTTCTGCGCGCCGCTGCGCGCCGCGCTCGGCCGCTTACCGCGGCGCGTCCGCGTGATCGCTGAGCCCGGCCGCTACATCGTAGGCCCGAGTGCCATCGGAGTGGCCTCGGTCATGGGACGCGCCCGCCGCGAGGGACACTGGTGGTACTACCTCGACGACGGGCTGTACGGCTCCTACAGCGGACAGCTGTTCGATCATGCGCGCTACCCGGTCGAGCCGCTGCGCGACGGGGAGGAGCGGCTGCCGTCGGTCCTTGCCGGTCCCACCTGCGACAGCATCGACGTTATTGCCGAGAATCTCATGCTGCCGCAGCTCAAGGCGGGGGATCTGCTGGTGGGCCGCGCCATGGGCGCGTACACCTGGGCGAGCGCCTCGGAGTTCAACTTCTATCCACGCGCCACGGTCGTGGCGGTGAACCAGTGCCCGGGGGACATGGGCACGGTCACCGCGCCGCCGCCCTGAGCAGCGACCTCAGGCAAATGCCGTGCGCGCCCCGCGTGTCATCCGCAACATCGTCTTCGACATCGGCTGGGTGCTGGTGCGGCTCAACTACCGACCGCTGCTCGATTTCCTCGCCGCTCACGGCGCGCCCGTCGGCGACCGCGATGCAATCATGCGCCGAATCCGGCTCGAGGATCACGAGACCGGACGGCTGCCCGGCCGGGGACTGCTCGAGCGGCTGCAGGGGCTGACCGACGGGCGCGCAGCCGCGTCGCTCGATGCGACACTCGCATGCTGGCTGGACATGTTCGAGCTCGAGCCCGCGATGGTGGATCTCGCCCATCGCCTGAGCGAGCGCCACCGGGTCTTCCTGCTGTCTAACATCGGTGATCTTCACTGGGCTCACCTCTCGCGCGAGTACCGCCTGCAAACAATCGGCGCAGGTGCCTTGCTGTCGTACCTGGCAGGGGTAATGAAGCCCCAACACGGCATCTACGCCGAAGCCGAGCGGCGTTTCGCGCTCGAGCCCGCTGCGACCGTATTCGTGGATGATCGCGGGGACAACATCGCCACTGCGCGCTCGCGCGGCTGGCACGGCATCATCCACGAGAGCTACCGGCAAACGCTCGGCCACCTGCGGAGTCTCGGAGTGGACCTGAAAGGCGTGCCATGAGCCCGGCCATTGCCGCGACAGTGCTGCTGATCGGCTCCAATATCTTCATGACCTTTGCCTGGTATGCGCACCTGAAGAATCTCGCCGACCGGCCCTGGTACGTGGCGGCGCTGGTGAGCTGGAGCATCGCCTTCTTCGAATACCTGCTGCAGGTGCCAGGCAACCGCATCGGCTACCAGCAGCTGTCGCTGCCACAGCTCAAGATACTGCAGGAAGTGATCACCCTCGGCGTGTTCGTGCCCTTTGCAGTCTTTTACATGCAAAAGCCGCTGAAGCTCGATTACCTGTGGGCGGCGCTCTGCATCCTGGGTGCTGTATATTTCGTGTTCCGTTCGCCGGGCAGCACATGAAGAACGAAGCGGAAGCGGAGCACCTCACCGCCATCCACAGCCAGGTACTCGACGCGCGCGCGGGGCGCGACCCGCGGGTGATCGCGCGGCTGTTCTCGGGGTGGGCGGTGTTCGGCGAGCGGCAATTCGTGCGCGGCTATGCGCTGCTGCTGCCTGACCCGGTGGTGCCGAACCTCAACGCTCTCGGCGCCCGCGAGCGCATTGCCTTCCTCTCCGACATGTCGCGCCTCGGTGATGCGCTGCTGAAGGTCACGGGAGCGGCGCGCATCAACTACGCCATCTTCGGCAATCAGGACCCCGCGTTGCACGCGCACGTCATCCCGCGCTACCTCGACGAACCGGAGGCGCTGCGCACCGAGCAGCCGTGGGCGTACGACTGGTCGACGGCACCGTCATTCGAGCGCGCCGCCTGCCAGGAGCTCGCCGACAGCCTGCTGCGCGAGCTGACGCGCCTCGGCGTGACCAAGCCGATGCGCTTCAGCCCCGGCGCCAACGCGCAACGCTGAGGCGCTCGAGCGGCGCCGCGGCGTACCGCGGCTACTTCGGCGCCTCGGCGGCGGTTTGTGGAGGTTTGATGCCCACCAGCTCGACGTCGAAGATCAGCATGGAGCCCGGCGGAATGGGTGCGCCGGCGGGCGGATTGAGGTCGTAGGCGAGCTGCGGGGGCACGAACAACTCGTACTTCCCGCCTGGCTTCATGAGCTGCAGCGCCTCGGTCCAGCCGGGGATGACGTGGTTCACCGGGAAGGTGACCGGCTTGCCGCGCGCGTAGCTGCTGTCGAACTCGGTGCCGTCGAGGAGCTTGCCACGATAGTTGACGATTACCTCGTCGGTCGCCTTGGGTGAATCGCCCTTGCCGGGTGCGACGACCCGGTACTGCAGCCCGCTCGCCGTCGTGACCACATCGGGCTTCTTGCCGTTCTCGGCAAGGAACTTCGCCGCGGCGCGGTGACCGGCATCACCGGCCGCCTCGCGCGCGGCGCGCACCAGGCCGGCAATGTTGTTGCGGTCGGCGTCGGTCAACTTCACCTTGCCGCTGAGCGCGTCGCGCACGCCCTGCGCGAGGCGCTCGCTGCTCACCGCATCGGCAGGGATGCCGTTGGCGCGCAGCTGCTCACCCATCGACACCCCGAGACTGTAGCTGGCGGCGCTCGCAGGGCTCGGCTTGCCCGCGGCGGTGGGTTTGGCGGCGGTGGCGGGCTTGCTCGCGGAACCGGCGCTGCTGCCTGGAGTGGGCTGGCTCGCCGCGCCGGCGGCGCCCGTGCCAGAGGGCTGCGCCCCGGCGGGCGGCACCAGCATCCCCGCTGCGGCAAGGGTGCAGACGAGGAACAGAATACGGCCGCAGCGTCGCGGTAGCGATGTCATGGATTTCCCTTCAAGGGTCAGGGCCGCAGGGGCTGCGCAGTGTGGCCGATTGCGACCGGCCGCGCCAGCGCCGCCGGACGGTCAGTGGTCATCACCGGCGAGCAGTTGTCCGCTCGACAGCAACGCGAGCTCCTCCTCGGTGAACTGCCGCTGCGACAGCGACACTCGTGCCCGATGGAGCTGTGCCGCCTCGACATAGAGGCGCGAGGGCGCCGCCTGTCCGAGCACCCCCGCATCCGAGCTCACGCGCACGCAGATCCCTTCCTCCCTGAGCACCTCGGCGAGGGACTGAGCGGAGGGCAGGTCGGGGAGCGTCGCGAGCAGCCGCCATTGCGTGTCCGGCATGCCCCTACAGTGCCAGCCGCGCGATCTTTCTACAATGCGCGCAGGGAAAGGCCACCGAATTCGCACCTGGAGCCAGGCGTGCTCGACATCCGGCAACTCTCGCGCAGCTTCCGCGAAGGCGGCCGCGTGCACTGCGTCCTCGAGAACCTCGAGGCGCAGGTCGCCGGCGGTGAGCGCGTCGCGGTCATGGGGCGCAGCGGTTCGGGCAAGTCCACGCTCCTCAATCTCATCAGCGGCATCGACCGTGCCGACAGCGGCTCGGTGCACGTCGACGGCACTGAGGTGACGGCACTGGCCGAGCCGGCGCGCACGCTCTTCCGCCGCGCGCATATCGGCTTCGTCTATCAGTTCTTCAACCTCATCCCCACGCTCGACGTCGTCGAGAACGTACGCCTGGTCCTCGAGCTCAACGGGGTGCGCGGCACGAGCGCGCGTGAGCGCAGCCTTGCGGCTCTCGCGTCCGTCGGCCTGCGCGCGCGCGCCCACAGCGCGGTCGATCAGCTCTCGGGCGGCGAGCAGCAGCGCGTGGCGATCGCACGGGCGCTGGTGCACGAGCCGCGATTGCTGCTGGCGGATGAGCCGACCGGCAACCTCGACGAGCAGACCGCCCGCGAAGTGCTGCCAGTGCTGCTGGCGCTCACGCGCTCGCGCGGCGCGACGCTGCTGATGGTCACGCATGACGAAGTCCTCGCCGGCACGGCCGATCGTGTGCTCGAGCTGCGCGACGGGCGGCTGCACGAGCGGCGCGCGCCGCGGGCCGCAGCATCCCCATGACGGCCCTGCGCGCGGCGAGCCTGCGCCACCTGCTGCGCCACCCCGCGCAGCTGCTGTTGGCGCTCGTCGGCCTCACCCTCGGAGTCGGCACGATCGTGGCGGTCGATGTCGCCACCGCCAGCGCGCGCCGTGCATTCGAGCTTTCCCTGGAAGCGGTGAACGGCGCAGCCACGCATCAGATCACGGGCGGCCCGCGCGGCATCGACGAGCGGCTGTACGCGCAGCTGCGTACCCAGCCACCGCCCGCGCAGCCGCTGTCGCGGCTCGCGCCGGTCGTGAGTGGCTACGCGACGGTCGGCGAGCGTGTGATGCAGCTGGTCGGCATAGATCCGTTCGCGAGCGCCGCGCTCGAGGCCGGCGGGACGGCCGGAGCGGCGTTTGCCGTGCAGGGCGCCGGCGAGGTGCGCGCCTGGTTCACCACGCCGGGCAGTGTCGTCATGAGCGCAGCGACCGCGCAGGAGCTGCACATCGGCGTCGACGGCCACTTCGAGCTGGAGGTCGGCGGTGTGGGGCATCCGGCAACGCTCATCGGTCGCCTCGCCGATGCGGGCCCGGGCTTTGACGGGCTCATTCTGACGGACATCGCGCAGGCGCAGGAATGGCTCGGCGCGACCGGCAGGCTCTCACGGATCGATCTGCACGCCGATGCCGGTGCGGCGGGCGAGGCGCTGCTCGCGCGCCTGCGCGCCCTGCTGCCGGCGGGTCTGACGCTGCAGCCGACCAGGGCCGCAGCCCATGAGACCTTCGCCATGACGGATGCCTTCACGACCAACCTACGCGCCATGAGCCTGCTCGCGCTGCTGGTCGGGACACTCCTCATCTACGGCGCGGTGAGCTTTGCGGTATTGCAGCGGCGCACCATCATCGGGGTGCTGCGGGCACTCGGCGCGACGCGGCGCGAGGTGCTCGTCATGGTGCTCGGGGAGGCGAGCGTGCTGGGTCTTGCCGGCGCCATGTGCGGAATGCTCCTCGGGCTCGCCATCGGGCGGGGGCTGGTCGGGCTCGTGTCGCGCACCATCAACGATCTTTATTTCGTGGTCGCAGTAAATGAGGTGAGCGTGCCGGCGGCGACCCTGGTCAAGGCGCTCGGCGCGGGGCTCGCCACCGCGCTCGCCGGCGCGCTGGTGCCGGCGCTTGAGGTCGCGGCGAGCACTCCGCAACTCGCCCTCGCACGCTCGGTGCTCGAGCGCCGCGCGCAGCACGTGGCGCGACGCCTGGTGCTCGTGAGCCTGCTGCTGGCGCTCGGTGCCGGCGTTGCCGTGGGCGCCTCGCAGCGCAGCCTGCTCGCCGGCTTCGTGGCGCTGTTCCTGCTGCTGCTGAGCGTGGCCGCGGTGACGCCCGCGGCGCTGCGCGCGCTGGCCGGCGGCGGAGCACGGGTTGTAGCACACTCGAGTGCCGTGGTGCGGCTCGCGCTCGCGGACGTCGCCACCTCCCTCAGCCGCACCGGCGTCGCCATCGCCGCGCTCGGCATGGCGCTCGCCGCCATGATCGGCGTCGCCATCATGGTCGGAAGCTTTCGCGAATCGCTGCGGCAGTGGCTGCTTCAGAGCATGCGCGCGGACCTTTACGTGAGCGCCCCGGGTGTCTCGGACAGCCTCGAGCGCCGGCTCGATCCGCAGGTCATCGCGGCGCTGCTGGCGGTGCCGGGAATCCGCGCGCACAGCGAGGGCCGTCGGGTGACGGTGGATTCAGCGAGCGGGCCGCTCGATGTGAACGCCGTGAGCCTCGTGCCCGCGAGCTATGCCGGCTTTCGTTTTACCCGCGGGGATCCGCAGCGTGCCTGGGAGGAATTCCGCCGCGGCGCCATCCTCATCTCCGAGCCACTCGCGTGGCGGCTGTCACTGGCACCGCACGACATGCTCAGCCTCGACACCGCCTCCGGCCCGCGCACGTTCACCGTGGCGGGTGTGTACCGCGAATACGGCAACGACCGCGGCGAGGTGCTCATGGATCTCGGCGAGTACCGGCGCTGGTGGAACGACGAGGGCATCGCCGCGCTCGGCATCTATCTCGCCCCCGGTGTGAGCACGGCGGCCGTCGCCGGCGCCCTACGGGCCGCGGCGCACGGGCGACAGGCACTTCTCATCCGTTCCAACGCCGACATACGCGAGCTGTCGATGCGTATCTTCGAGCGCACCTTCGTCATCACGCGAGTGCTCTACTGGCTCGCCGCCGGTGTGGCCGCCGTCGGCCTCGTGAGCGCGCTGCTCGCCTGGGAGCTCGAGCGTGCCCGCGAGCTCGCGTTGCTGCGCTCGCTCGGGCTGACTCCCGCGGGCACGGTGCTGCTGGTGATGGGGCAGACGGCGTTCATGGGCGTTGCGGCCCTGCTCGCCGCCATCCCCGCGGGGCTGCTCACCGCGCTCACGCTCACCGATGTCATCAATCGCCGTGCCTTCGGTTGGCAGATCGGCCTGCACTTGCGCGCGGAGCAGTTCACCAATGCGCTGTGGCTCGCGCTCGCGGCAGCGCTCGCGGCGGGCGCCTACCCGGCGTGGCGCAGCGCGCGCCTCGCGCTCGCCGCCGGGCTGCGGGAGGAATGAATGCTACGCACGCGCACCGTGTGTCGCTCGGTCGCGCTCGCCGTGGCGCTGGCGAGCGCTGCTAACGCCGCGGTGCCGTCAGGCCCGGCGGTGCTGCCCGGCCGCGGCGAGCCGGGCCCTGCGGCCGCGCCCGGTTTTGCCCAGGCACTGAGCGCACGCCCCTTCGTGTTCCCGCGCGATCACGGCCCTCATCCGGCATTCCGCCAGGAATGGTGGTACGTGACCGGTAATCTCGATGCCGCCGACGGCGAGCGCTTCGGCTTCGAGCTGACCGTCTTCCGTTTTGCGCTGGTGCCGCCCGCGTCGCCGCTGCCGACGAGCGCGGCGGCCGCCGCCGTACCGCTCACCTCGGCGTGGCGCACGCGCGAGATCTACATGGCGCACTTTGCGGTGACCGACGTGACGCGCCGGCGCTTTCGCTTTGCGCAGAAGCTCGAGCGCGCAGCGCTCGGCCTCGCCGGGGCGAGCACCGATCCGCTACGCGTGTGGGTCGACGACTGGTCGCTCGGCGCCGGCGAGGTCGCCGCCGGGACTGCTGCGACGCCCTGGCGACTGCACGCCGCGCAGCAGGGCTATGCGATCGAGCTCGAGCTCGTGCCGCAGTCCTTGCCGGTGCTGAACGGCGAGAACGGGCTCTCGCGCAAGGCGGACGAGCCCTCGGCCGCGAGCTACTACTACTCCATTCCACGTCTTGACGTGCGCGGTCGCGTGCGGCGCGATGGCACGACGCTCGCGGTGAGCGGTACGGCCTGGCTCGACCGAGAGTGGGGCAGCGCCGACCTGGGCGGACAGCAGTCGGGCTGGGATTGGTTCGCGCTGCAGCTGGATGACGGCAGCGCATTCATGTTCTATGCACTGCGCCGCCGCGACGGCAGCCGTGACAGCCACAGCGCCGGAACGTGGCTCGCCGCCTCCGGCGACACGCGCGGGCTCGCGGACGCCGACGTGGCCATCACCGTCACGCGCGAGTGGCGCAACGCCCGCGGCGATCGCTACCCGGCGGGCTGGCACGTCCGTGTGCCCTCGCTCGCGCTCGACCTCGCCGTGCGCCCGGTGCTCGCCGACCAGGAGCTTGGCACCACCCCGCGTTACTGGGAGGGTGCGGTGGATGTCAGCGGAAAGCACGCCGCGCACGCCGTCGGCGGTCGCGGTTATGTCGAGCTGGTGGGTTATGCCCCGGAACGATGACGTCGCGCGGCCACTGGCGCCGCGGGACCCGTTGTCAGATGATGCCGGCCCTCAGGGGCACCAAGACCTCACGCCGGACGGAGACCCGCCATGCGAGCTGTACATGTGCATGTGACTGTCGTGATCGCCCTGTTGGGAGCGATCCCTGTTTACGCCGCGCTGCCGAACGGAACCAAGGCGCCCGACTTCAGCACCCAGGCGACGCTCGCGGGCAAGGAGTTCAAGTTCTCCCTCGCCGATGCGCTGAAGAAGGGTCCGGTGGTGCTGTACTTCTACCCGGCGGCGTTCACTCCCGGCTGCACGGTCGAGGCCCACGAGTTCGCCGAAGCCACGGCCAAGTTCCACGAGCTCGGCGCGACGGTCATCGGCGTATCGCACGACCCGATCGACAAGCTCGACAAGTTCTCGGTGAGCGAATGCCGCAACAAGTTCGCCGTGGCCTCGGACGCCGACGGCAGCATCATGAAGGCCTACGACTCGGTGCTGCCGAGCCATCCCGAGTATGCGAACCGCACCTCCTACGTGATCGCGCCGACGGGAGAGATCATCTATTCCTACACGGCCATGAACCCGGAGGGGCACGTCGACAACACGATGGCCGCCGTGAAGAAGTGGCATGACGAGCATACGAAGAGTTGAGCAACGAGTTGAGATGCCCGCGTACCACGATTCGCGGCTCGCGGTGGCGGCGCAGGCGCCGCTGAGCGAGCCGTAGCGCGCTCACGCCAGGTCCGCGAGCACGGCGGGCACGTGGCGCCGCAGCAGCAGATTCCTCGCTTCCCACTGATCCTGCGGGGGCAGCTCGAGGAGAAAGGTGACTTCACCGCCGGCGAGCAGCGCGACGGGCAACCCATCGCGATAGAGCAGCCGGTTGCCGCTCAGCGACGGCAGCCGCGCGCCGGGTGTGAGTATGCCGACGAGGTTCAGCGGGTCGGCACCCGACAGCGAGACGAAGTGCTCCTCGTGTGCGGCGCGGCGCGCCTCGCGCAGCAGCGTGACAGCCTCGGGAAGTGCGTACTGCTCGCCGGTGAACCCGGCGACGAAGCGGCCGCCGCGGATCTCGCCGCGCGCCTCGAGCCGGCGGCAGCACATCAGCAGATCGCGCCAGGGGGGCAGCCAGTCCGCCTCGCGCGCGAGAATGCGCCAGAACAACACCCCCCAGCGGCGCAGCAGCGTCCGCACCACGTGCTCGATGGTTTCCTCCTCGAGAGCGCGCGCGGCCGCCGTGGATGTGCCTGCGGCCGCCGTGGTGACGCCTGTGACCGCAGCCTCCTCGGTCGCTGCGCGCGCGACCCGCGACCAGCGCCCGGCGGCGTCCATCCCAAAGAGCGCGAGCCGTCGCCGCCGGCGACCGCCCATGGCCGGTCTGCGGCGATCGGACGGCACCAGCAGCGCCCGCAGCCCCGCGAAGCTGTCGGAGTTGACCCACCCGCGTGCGACCAGCTCGGCGAGCGCTTCCTCGGCCTGCGCCGGCAGCAGCCCCGCACCGGCCGTCACTTCGTCGAAGAACGATGCACCGTGCGCGTTGAGATGCCGCAGCACGCGCTGCGCCGTCGCGGAAAGCTGCGCCGGATCCGCGGCGCCCGCCAGCGACGACCACAGGCGCAGGTTGCGGCGCGCGAGCAGCACGATGGGAGTCGCTCGCACCGGCGCCGCGCGGCTCTCGGGGTCGCTGCGCCGCGCGCTGAGGCGCGTCCAGACGAAGCGTCCGGCGAGGCACTGCTCATCGAGCCAGACGGGCTCGTATTCGCTGATGCGGTTCGGGAGCAACTCCGTTTCCCAGGCACTGGCCGGTGCCTCGAAACCCTCGAGCTGCGCCAGTATCGCCCCCACCGCGTCCGGCCCCTCCATGCGGCCGGTCGGCGTGACGCGCTGCCACTCGAAGAGGAAGCGCAGGAAATCGCGCGCCGCGACCGGCTCGATCTCGGCGCGCAGCCGCTTGACGGTGTAGCGGTGGATGCGCGCGAGGAGCCGGCGCTCGCACCACTCGCCGGCCGGCGTCGCATCGGGAGTGAAGGCGCCGCGCATCGCGAAGCCCTCGGCCTGCAGTGCGGCGAGCGCGGCCCCGACGGCGCCTTCCGGCACGGCGAGCACCGCGGCGAGCGCCGCCGCGGTGGTAGGGCCTGAGGCCCCGAGCCGCCCGCGCACGATTTCGCTGAGCGCACTCTCGGCGCTATGCGTGCGGGCGTGTGCAGCCGGGGTGGTTACCGGCGGCTCGCAATGCACGGCGCCGTAGAGGGCGCGAAACAGCGGCAGCCGCTCGGCGGTTACCCAAAGCCGTGCCCCTCGAGCCTCGAGCTGCGTGACGCGGCGCTGCACGGCGAGCTCCGCGAGCAGCTCCGGCCATCCGCTGGCGCGTGCGGCCTCCGCGCTCGTGAGACAGGTGAGCCATAGCAGCGCATCGTGCAGCTCATCGGCGTTGCCCGCATCGGGCCAGGCCTCCTCACGCACGCGCCGGATCGCATCTGCATCGAGCTTGCCGATGTCGGCAGCACTTTGCGGATCGAGCCAACGGCGGCTCATGACCGCCTGGGTGCGTCGTTCCTCGAGCGGCGCGTCATCGAGAAATGCGTAAGGTCTCGCCGAGAGCACCTCGAGGGCGAGCGGTGAGGGCTCGGTCAAGTCGCGCGCCAGCACGCGGATGCGGCCGGCCTCGATACCGCGCAACAGCCGCTCCAGCCCGCCGATGTCCATGGCATCTTCCAGGCAGTCGCGGATCGCCTGGCGCACCAGCGGGTGGTCGGGGATCTCGAGCTCTCCGGGCAGGTTCTCGGCGCACGCCACCTGGTCGGGGAAGATCGCAGCGAGCAGATCCTCCGCCGCCATGCGTGCCAGCGGCGCGGGCACTTTCTTGCCGCCACGAAAGCGCGGCAGAGCGAGCGCGATTGCCGCGCTCCAGCGCCAGCGCACCGGAAACATCGGCGCGGCACACAACGCCTGCACCAACAGCGGCCTCACGGTGTTGGAATGCAGGTAGCGGGCGACCTCCGGCAGCTCGAAGCTGTGCGCCGTGGTGAGCGAGAGAACGATGCTGTCCTCGGTCGCCGCCGCCTGCAGCTCGAAGTTGAAAGATCGGCAGAAGCGCTTGCGCAGCGCGAGCCCCCAGGCCCGGTTGATGCGGCTGCCGAAAGGCGAGTGAATGACGAGCTGCATGCCGCCAGCCTCGTCGAAGAAGCGCTCGAAGATCAGGGTGCGCTGCGTAGGCAGCGCGCCGAGCGCGGCGCGCGCCGCGGCGAGGTAGTTGACGAGCTGCAGCGCCGCCGGCGGTGCGATGCCGGCATGTGCCACGAGCCACGCGCTCGCCGGCTCGATGCCGGCATCGAGCTGCGCCCCGAGCTCCTCACGCAGCCGCGATACGCTCGCCGAGAGCTCGTCCGTGCGCCCCGGCGCCTCGCCGAGCCAGAACGGGATGGTCGGGGGCTCACCGTGCGCATCCTCGACGCGGATGCGTCCCTGCTCGACGCGCAGGATGCGGTAGGACACGTTGCCGAGCTGGAAGATGTCACCCTGCAGGCTCTCGACCGCGAAGTCCTCGTTGACCGTGCCGACGAACTGCGACTGCGGCTCGAGAATCACCTGGTAATCGGCGGTGTCGGGAATCGTGCCGCCGGAGGTGATGGCCGTGAGACGCGCGCCCCGCCGGCCCTTCAGCCGGTGGTTGACGCCGTCGTGATGGATGAGTGCGCCGTGGCGGCCGCGACGCGTGCTGTAGCCCTCCGCCAGCATGCGCACCACTTCGTCGAACTCAGCGCGCGTCAGCTCGCGGTAGGGGTAGGCCGCGCGCAACAGCGCGAACAGACCCTCCTCGTCCCACTCGCGCGCCGCGACCTCGGCGACGATCTGCTGCGCCAGAACGTCGAGGGGCTTGGCCGGCAGGCGCAGCCGGTCGAGCTCACCGCGGCGCACCGCGGCGAGCAGCGCTGCACATTCGACCAGGTCGTCGCGCGACAGCGGGAACAGCCGTCCCTTCGGGGTGCCGCCGATCGAGTGGCCGGAGCGCCCGACACGCTGCAGGAAGGCGGCGATCGAGCGCGGTGAGGCAAGCTGACACACGAGGTCGACCTCGCCGATGTCGATCCCGAGCTCGAGAGAGGCGGTGGCGACGAGTGCGCGCAGTTCGCCACGCTTGAGGCGCGCCTCGGCTTCGAGTCGCGACTCCCTGGCCATGCTGCCGTGATGCGCGGTGACGTGCCCGTGACCTAAGCGCTCGGTGAGATGGCGCGCGAGACGCTCAGCCTGGCGGCGGGTGTTGACGAACACCAGTGTGGTGCGGTGCTCGTTCACCAGCTCCGCCAGGCGGTCGTACAGCTGCGTCCACACATCCCCGGACATCACCGCCTCGAGCGGCGCCGGTGGTATCTCGAGCTGCAGGTCGCGCGCGCGCACGTGTCCAGAATCGATGACGGTGCAGTCGGCGCTGCCATCGGCGCGCACCTTGCCGGTCCCGACCAAAAAGCGCGCCACCTCCTCGATGGGCTTCTGCGTGGCGGACAGGCCGACGCGCGTGAGCGCGCGGCCGGTGAGCGCCTCGAGCCGCTCGAGGGTGAGCGCGAGGTGGGCGCCGCGCTTGCTGCCGGCGAGGGCGTGGATCTCATCGACGATGACCGTGCGGGTCGTCGTCAGCAGCTGCCGTCCGGACTCCGAGCCGAGCAGGATGTAGAGCGACTCGGGTGTGGTCACCACGATGTGCGGCGGTCGCCTGCGCATCGCGGCACGCTCGCGCTGCGGCGTATCGCCGGTGCGCACCGAGGTGCGGATATCGATCTGCGGCAGGTCGAGCGCGAGCAGCTCCTCGCGGATGCCCGCGAGCGGTGCTTCGAGATTGCGCTGAATGTCGTTGGAGAGCGCCTTGAGCGGCGACACGTACACGACCTGCGTCTCCTCGACGAGGCCGTTGGCCGCGACGCCGCTGCGTACCAGCTCGTCGATCACCGCCAGAAAGGCCGCCAGCGTCTTACCCGACCCCGTGGGAGCTGCGATGAGCACGTGGCGGCGCGCCGCGATGGCCGGCCACGCCTCGCGCTGCGCCTCGGTAGGCGCGTCGAAGGTACGTTCGAACCAGTTGGCGACCGCGGGATGGAAGGAAGCGCGCATGGCGCGATTGAAACATACCTCGAGGGAGGCGAGGAGTTGCCGCGCGGCGAATTCACACAACGTACAGTGCCGCCCGCGTGGCCAGGCTGTACGGTGCGGCCGGCCGCGCCGTGATCGGAGCCGGAGTGGAGGCGGCTGCAGGCGCGAAAGGAGAGTAAAGTCAGAGCTCCAGCTCGTGCCGGAAGGGAGCCGAGATGTGGGAAGAGGATCGGGAGGACGTGGCCAGGCGCACCGTCGCGTGGCTGATCGGCATCATCGTCGCCATCGGCGTCGCCGTGGGCGGCTGGTACTGGTACACCTCGCGTCCCGCGCCGGTGGCACCGCCCGCCCCCGTGCGTCCGGCGGCGCCGCAGCCGGCGGCCAACACCGAGCCACAGATCTCGCACCCGGTTCGCGCTGAGGGTAGCTCGGCCGCGCTGCCCGCCCTCAACGACAGCGACCAGGTGGTGCACGACTCGCTCGCCGGGGTCCTGGGACGTAATCCGGTCGAGGAGTTTCTCGTGCCGCAGAACATCGTGCGACACATCGTCGTCACGGTGGACAATCTGCCGCGCCGCAAGCTGGCCGCGGAGCTGCGTCCGGTGAAGCCGACGCCCGGACAAACGGTCACGACTACTCAGGGCGAGATCACCACGCTGAGCGATGCCAACTTCGAGCGCTACGCGCCGCTCATGCACGTGCTGCAGGGCACCGACGTCAAGGCGCTCGCCGTGGTGTACGAGCGGCTCTATCCGCTGTTCCAACAGGCCTATGAGGATCTCGGCTACCCCGGCAAGTACTTCAACGACCGTCTCGTCGAGGTCATCGATCATCTGCTGCAGACACCGGAGGTTCCGCCGCCGATCCAGCTGACGCAGCCCAAGGTCTTCTGGGAATATGCCGATCCCAACCTCGAGAGCCGCTCGGCCGGGCAGAAGCTGCTGATGCGGATGGGACCGGCGAACGCGCGGCTCATCAAGCAGAAACTGCGCGACTTTCGCGCCGAGATCGTGCAGAAAAGATGACGCGGGTTCCAAGATGAGCGATGCGACCGACACTGACGAGGAGAGTCTGCAGAGGCCGCTCGCGCAGCTGCGCTCGGTGCTGATCCCCGGCGAGACGCTCGACGCATGGGCCATACAGATGCGGCTGTTCGCGCTCACGCACCGCCGACTCCTGGTCGCCGCCACCAGCGGGCGGCTGGTGGTGCTGACCCGTAAGCTCCTCGGCGGCTTCGACGTCACAACCATCCGCTGGCAGGATCTGGAGGAAGTGACGTTGCGGGTCGGGATGTTGAGTGCCGACCTTGCGTTGCGCGCCGGCAAGGCGACCGACCTCGCCTCGCTCGCCACCCAGGGCTTGCAGCGGGTCGAGTTCCGCGGCCTGCGCAAGGAACAGGCGCAGGCCGTCTACCGTATCTGCCAGACTCAGGACCAGGCGTGGCGCGAGAAGCGCCGGGTGCGCGAGCTCGAGGAGCTACGCGCCCGCTCGGGCGGGATCCAGGTGACCTCGGGTCCGGTCATGGGTGCGGCTGGCGCGGAGAGTGACGCGGTGCGGCGGTTGCAGGAGGCGCGGCAGCTGCTCGAGGCGAAGCTGATCACCGACGCCGAGTACGAGGCCATCAAGGCCAAGATCGTGTCGTCCTAGTTGGCGGGCAGTCGATCGTGTCGGGCAGCGGGGGGATCGGCATGCGATGGACACAGCGTGTGGTTCCGCCATTCTGGCTGCTGCTCGCGCTCATCGCCTCGGGGGTGCTGCACCACGTACTGCCGATCGCGAAGCTGCTCGAGCCGCCGGTCACCTGGCTCGGCCTCGCACCGCTTGGTGTGGGAATGGTGCTGACTTCGAAGGGATTTGGCGCCTTCCGCCGCGCCGGTACACCGGTGGTTCCCTTCAGACGCTCGACCACGCTGGTCACCTCGGGCGTGTACCGCCTGACGCGCAATCCCATGTACCTCGGCCTCACGCTGATTCTCGCCGGTAGCGCCTGGATGCGCGGCAGCATCGGCGCATGCGTGCCGCTGCCTCTTCTTATCTGGATTTTGCAGAGCAGCTTCATCCGCACCGAGGAGCGGTTGCTCGAGGAAATCTTTGGCGGCGAGTACCTGAGGTACAAGTCCGCAGTGCGTCGTTGGCTGTGAGCGGTTATACATCCCTGTACACCGGTAATCACAAGTAATCCACAGGTAATCCACAGCCGAGATGCGCTAGGCTTTTTGCATGGCCATCCGTTTTCGGCGGCGGCGCGAGGCGCAGAACGAAGTCATTGGGACCTACAGCTTCCCGAGTCGCACGGTGCAGGTGCTGAAGACGGAGGATGACCGCATCCTGTGGACGTGTGATTGCGACAAGTTCCGCCGCCAGAACGGCCAGCGCGAGCCGCTGTGGTGCAAGCACATTGCCAAGGCCGCGGCACGCCGCTCGCTCGAGCGGCTGACGCGACGCGTCGCGGTCGTGCGCTCGCTCGATCGCTAGGGCTGCCGCGACGTCGCGCTCCGTTGCGCCCCGGGCCGCAGCCGCTCCGTTGCGCAGCGCAGCTACGCCTCGATCAGCCCGTGTCGGATCGCGATCAGGGTGAGCTCTGCCTGGTTCGAGACGCCGAGCTTCTGCTTGATGTTGTAGAGATGCGTGCCCACCGTCGAGGCTGACAGCTTGAGGTCCTCGGCGATGCGCTGCACGGTGGCGCCGCCGGCAAGCCGCACGAACACCTCGAATTCACGCTCCGAGAGCCGCTCGACCGCGGACTTGCCACCGCTCTCGACCTCATCGAGCGCGAGCTTCTGCGCGAGCGCCACGTCGAGATAGCGCTGGCCCGCCGCCACGGTGGTGATGGCCTCGAGCAGCGTCTCCGGCGCGCTGCGCTTGGAGAGAAAGCCGCGCGCGCCTTCGCGCAGCGCGCGCCGCGCGTGCAGCGGATCATCGTGCGCCGAGAGCGCCAGCACGCGTGCCTGCGGATGGTGCGCCCGGATGCGCCGCAACGCCTCGAGTCCCCCCATCCCGGGCATGGCGAGATCCATGACCACGACGTCGGGCGTGAGCTCGAGATAACGCTGGCAGGCCGCCTCGCCCGAATCCGCCTCGCCGACCACGGTGATCTCCGGGTGCGCCTGCAGCAGGAGGCGAAAGCCGGTACGCACCACGGCGTGATCGTCCACCAGCATCACGCGGATCATGCGGCCGCTCCGAGTGGAATCTCCGCGGTGAGGCGCACTCCGTGCGGCTCGCGGTTGAGTACCTGCAGCCTTCCCCCGAGGTGCCCCACGCGTTCGGCCAGGCCCCGCAGGCCGAAATGACCGGGGCGCGACCAGTTCTCTGGCAGGCCGACACCGTCGTCGATCACCGAGACGGTCATGCGCTCGGGCGTGAAGCTGACGTCGACCGTAACCTCAGTTGCCCGCGCGTGGCGCAGGGCATTCACCAGTCCTTCCTGGACCACACGGTACGCCGCGAGCGACACGCTGGCGCCGAGATCCGCAGGCAGCTGCTGGCGCAGCGACAGCGTTGGAGAGGGGTGGCGCTGCTGCCAGTCGCGCACCAGGTTCTCGAGCGAGGCGGCGAGGCCGAGCGTATCGAGGGCGGGCGGCGCGAGGCGTGGGATGAGACCGTGCATGGCATCGTAGAGCCGCGCGGCCTCTGTGCTGATCAGCCGCGCGGCCTCGCTCATGGCGCTCTCGTGGGACTGCGTCGCGATCGCCATCGCGAGACTGCGTATGGCAGTGACCGACTGGCCGAACTCATCGTGCAGCTCGTGTGCGATCAGCCGTCGCTCCTCTTCGACACTCTGCTCGACGAGCAAGCCGAGCTCGCGACGCTCCTCCAAGCGCGTACGCGCCTCGCGCGCCTCACGCTCCGCCTGCACCTTGTCCTCCATCGCCTGTGCCATGCGATTGAACGCCGCGCCGATGGCCTGTGCCTCGGATCCTGGCAGCGGTGGCAGGCGGAAGGCGAGCTCGCCGCGCTCGAGACGCTCGAGACCCGCAACGATGGTGGGAAAGGGTGCGAGCGCGCGGTCCACCAGGTAGAACGCCAGTCCACCGAGCACGAGCAGCGTGCCGGCGGCGACGACCAGCAGTCGCGTGAGGTCGTCCCAGGCGTCGAGGATGGCACGCGAAGGCTGAGCCTCGATCAACACCTGCGCGCCATCACCGAGCGTGAACACCTGCCGCTGCGGCTGTGGCGCAAGCAGCCTCGTGAACCAGGGGGGTGCCTCGCGCCCCGCCTTGTAGACCGGCGGCGGCGAGTGATAGATGAGCTTGCCCGAGGGGTCGAGGAGCGTCAGCTCGTTGGCGCGCACGTGACCGAGCCGCTCGAGCATGACCTGTACTGCCTCGGCTCCGCTGGCGGCGGCATAAGTGAAGACCAGGTTGCCGAGTACCTGTCCGGCCACGCGGTTGGCGGCCTCCATCTCCTCGCGCACCGAGGAGCGCGCGTGGCGGATCTCGTTGGCGGCCAGCACGGCCACGAAGACTGCGGTGACGCCCGTCAGCACGAGGTTCAGGCGGGTGCGCAGCTTCACCGGGACGTGCGATCCGGTGTCCTCAAGAAAATCATGAGGCCACTTTCATGATCATCCGCTTTCGCCTCAGGGGCTTGCGGGAGAAGGATACACGGGTACCGGCTGATACCGTCCAACCGTCTGAAATCAGGAACATAGACTATGCGCTGGGAAACGCCGAAGGCGATTGATTTCCGTTTTGGCATGGAAATCACGATGTACATAGCGAATCGCTAGAGCGCGAATCGCTAGAGTACGAGTAAGGACTGGGAGCCTGAGTTCTTCAGGCTCTCAGTCCGTTGGCAGCGGGGATGCAAAGCCCGCCGACCCAACGAAGCCGTGAAGATCCGAGTGCTGGGGTCGGCCGCCGGCGGCGGGTTTCCCCAGTGGAACTGCAACTGTCGTAACTGCTCGGGCGTGCGCGCAGGCACACTGCGAGCCTTGCCCCGTACGCAATCGTCGATCGCCGTGCGTGGCGGGGACCGCACGGCCTGGGCCCTCATCAACGCCTCGCCCGACATTCTGGCGCAGCTCAAGGCCAATCCCGATCTGCAGCCCGCGCGCGCCCCGCGCGACACGGCGATCGTCGGGATCGTGCTGGTCGATGGGCAGATCGATCACACGACCGGACTCTTCATGCTGCGGGAGTCGACCCGGCCGCTGCCGGTGTGGTGTACGGACGAGGCCTGCGCGGACCTCACGCGCGGCAATCCCGTGTTCGCCGTTCTCGGCCACTACTGCGGCATCGACCGGCGCAGCATGTCGGCTGATGGGCGTGAGTTCGGCGTCGAGGGCGTCGGGGGAGTGAGCTTCCGTGCTCTGGCCGTGCCGAGCAAGCCGGCGCCCTACTCGCCGCACCGCGAGGCGCCGGTGGCAGGGGATAACGTGGCGCTCGAGATCCGTGACCGCGCGACGCGGCGCACGGCGGTGTACGCGCCCGGGCTCGGGGCAATGGAGGAGGCCGTGTGGGGCGCGATGCAAGAGGCGGCCTGCGTGCTCGTTGACGGAACGTTCTGGACCGACGAGGAGATGCTGACGCTCGGCCTGTCGCGCAAGCGTGCGCGCGAGATCGGCCACCTGCCGCAGAGCGGCGGCGGCGGTATGCTCGAGTGGCTGGAGAAGCTCTCAGCCGGCACGCGCCGGATACTGATTCATGTGAACAACACCAATCCCATACTCGACGAGGATTCGCGCGAGCGCGCCGAGCTCACCCGTCGCGGCATCGAGGTCGCGTGGGACGGGATGGAGATCGAGCTGTGAGCGCGCCCGCGTGGTCGCGCGCGGAGTTCGAGCAGCGGCTGCGCGAGCGCGGCCGCGCCTACCACATCCACCATCCCTTCAACATCATGCTGAACTCGGGCAAGGCGTCCCGTGAGCAGATCCGCGGCTGGGTGGCCAACCGCTACTACTATCAGATCAACATCCCGGTGAAGGATGCGGCCATTCTCGCCAACTGCGACGAGCGCGCGGTGCGGCGCAACTGGGTGCAGCGCATCCTCGATCACGACGGCTACGGCGACGATCCGGGCGGGATCGAGTCGTGGCTGCGCCTGGCGGAGGCGGTGGGGCTCGAGCGCGCGCAGGTCGAGAGCCTGAAGCCGGTGCTGCCGGGTGTGCGCTTCGCCGTCGACGCCTACGTGAATTTCGCGCGCCGAGCGCCGTGGCCGGAAGGGGTGTGCGCCTCGCTCACCGAGCTCTTTGCCCCGGAGATCCACAAGCAACGCCTCGCCGGCTGGCCACAGCACTATCCGTGGATCGACAGCGCGGGGCTCCGCTATTTCCAGAGCCGCGTGAGTCTCGCCCGCCGCGACGTCGAGTTCGGGCTCGCCCTGACACTCGAGCGTTTCGACACGCGTGCAGCCCAGGAGCGCGCCTTGGAGATCCTGCAGTTCAAGCTCGACATCCTGTGGCAGATGAACGATGCCATGGCACTCGCGCTCGGGGTAACGGCATGAGCGAGCTTTCCGACGCGACGCGCCCGGCCGTCCGGCGCGGACTCAAGCTGCAGTGGGAGGAGGCGCAGAACGCCTACGTGCTGCTCTACCCCGAGGGCCAGCTGGTGCTGAACCAGAGCGCCGCCGAGATCCTGAAGCGCTGCGACGGGGTGCGCACGGTCGCCGAGATCGTCGCAGACATCGAGGGTACGTACTCCCTCAGCGGCATCAGCCCCGACGTCACGGCGTTCGTGCGCATGGCGCTCGAGCAACGCTGGCTGGAGGAGCGCGCGTGAGCGCCACGCCCGCGCCTCCCGCACCTAAACCCGGGTTGCCGCTGTGGCTGCTGCTCGAGCTCACCTACCGCTGCCCGTTGCACTGTGTGTTCTGCTACAACCCGACCGAGTTCGCCAGGACGGGAGCGGAGCTCGCGACCGCAGACTGGATCCGCGTGCTGCGCGAGGCGCGCGCCCTCGGGTCGGTGCAGCTCGGGCTCTCGGGCGGGGAGCCGCTGGTGCGCGAGGATCTCGAGATTCTGGTCGCCGAAGCGCACTCGCTCGGCTACTACATCAATCTCATCACCTCGGGCGTCGGCATGACCGAAGCGCGCATCGCTGCGCTCAAGGTCGCTGGCCTCGACCATATCCAGCTGTCTTTTCAGGACAGTACGCGCGTGATGAACGACTTCCTCTCGAGCACCCGCACCTTCGAGCTCAAGGAGAAGGTCGCAGCGCTCATCAGGAGCCACGGTTACCCGATGGTGCTCAATGTGGTGCTGCACCGGCTGAACATCGACCACGTCGGCGAGATCCTCGACATGGCCGAGCGCATGGGCGCCGAGTACGTCGAGCTCGCCAACACCCAGTACTACGGCTGGGCGTGGCTCAACCGCGCGCAGCTCATGCCGAGCCGCGCGCAGCTCGAGCGGGCCGAGGAGGTCACGCAGCGCTTCCGCGAGCGGGTCGGCAACCGCATGAAGATCTACTTCGTGGTTCCGGACTACTTCGAGACGCGCCCCAAGCCATGCATGAACGGCCTCGGCAGCGTGTTCCTTGCGCTTGCGCCCGACGGTACCGCCATGCCCTGCCACGCGGCGCGCATGCTGCCGGGACTCACGCTCCCCAACGTGCGCGAGCAGAGCGTGCGCGAGATCTGGTACGACTCGCCGGCCTTCAACCGCTTCCGCGGCGAGGCGTGGATGAAGGAGCCGTGCCGCAGTTGCCCGGAGCGCAGCAAGGACTTCGGCGGCTGCCGCTGCCAAGCGTACCTGCTCACCGGTGACCCGGACAACGCCGATCCCGTGTGCGACCTGTCGCCGCACCATCACCTGGTCACCGAGGCCGTAGCACGCGCCGAGCGGGCCGCGGCGGCGGCGGACGGGACGACCGCTGCGCCACTGGTCTTTCGCGACCACCGCGTCTCGATCCCCGTGGTCGTGGCGACCGAGAGCGCTGCGCGCGGCTAGCTCACGGGTATCCTCACCGCATGGCGGTCCGGCGCGTATTGAAGATGGGCGAGCCACTGCTCGCCGCGGTGGCCTCGCCGGTGGCACGCTTCGACGATGCCCTCGCCGAGCTCGTCAGCGACATGGACGACACCATGCGGCACCTGAGCGGCGCCGGCATCGCGGCGCCGCAGATCGGCGTGAGCGCACGCGTGGTGATCTTCGAGCTCAAGGACAATCCGCGCTACCCGCACCTCACCCCGGTGCCCTATACCGTGCTCGTGAACCCGCTTGTCACGCCGCTCACCACCGAGCAGGATGAGGGTTGGGAGGGGTGCCTGTCGGTGCCCGGGATGCGCGGCCTGGTACCGCGCTTTCGCCGCGTGCGCTATCAGGGATTCGATCCGCGCGGCACGCCGATCGACCGTTCGGTGGAGGGCTTTCACGCCCGCGTGGTGCAGCACGAAGTCGATCACCTCGACGGGATCCTCTTTCCACAGCGGGTGCGGGACCTGCGCAATTTCGGCTTCGAGGATGCGCTCGCCGCACAGATGACGCCGATGCCGGACTGACAACGCCCAAGGGAGCACGAACAACCATGAGCCAGCACGCGGCCGGTTCCTTCGACGTGAAGGTCGTGCCGCAGAAGCCCGACACCCAGATCGCCCGCGCCGCCAACCTCGCCCGGCTGTCCGTCGACAAGCGTTACCACGGTGATCTCGAGGGCATCGGCAAGGGCGAGATGCTGGCGACGCAGACCGAAGTCCCGGGGTCAGCCGGCTACGTGGCGATGGAGCGCGTCACCGGATCACTCAAGGGACGCCAGGGTAGTTTCGTCCTGCAGCACAGCGCCACCATGACCCGCGGAAAGGCGAAGTCGTCGATCACCGTGGTGCCCGACTCGGGCACGGGCGAGCTCAAGGGGATCACCGGCACGATGACCATTACCATCGCGAGCGACGGCGGCCACACCTACGAGTTCGATTACGTGATCGCGAGCTAGAGCGCGGTCGTCAAGGTGGCGGAGCCGCGCTGCCGGGTGTTGCCTCGCGCACTACTCGAACATCGCGCACCATGCGGACGGCTGTCTCCACGCCCTGGTAGTAACCCGGAATCTCGCCGAGCTCGCGGTAGCCGAGCGCGCGATAGAACGCACGCGCCTCTTCGTTACCGGCGCGCAACTCCAGCCCTACGATAAAGGTACCGGCGGTGAGCGCGCTCTCCTCCAACCAGCCGACCAGCCGCCGGGCGATGCCGCGGCGCCGATGAGCGGGGGCAACTGCGAGCAGGTCGAGGTGGGCGGTGTCATCCGCGTAACGCATGATCGCGAAGCCGGCCAGCGCAATACCGGTGCGGGCCGTGAGCACAACGCTCTCCGGGTGACGCACGTGCCAGCCGATGCGCGCCGCACCCCAGGACGGCCTCAGGCCCGCCTCGATGAACTCGTGCGACATCGCCGCAAGCTGCGCGGCGTCGGTCACCCGGGCCAGTTCGAGACGGTAGTGGTACATGCGGCGGAAGCATACCGCGGCCGCCGCCCGCGGCGCACCGGCGAGCGCGCACCTCAGGGGCGCGTCCGGGCCGCCGCTGCTGCTCGACCGCCTCGCAGCGGGCAGCGCCACAAGTGGGATCGTCAGGCGAGCGTGTGGAACACCTTCTGCACGTCGTCATCCTGCTCGAGCCGGTCGATCAGCGTCAGCACCTCGGTGGCCTCCTGCTCAGGCAGCTCGGTCGGTACCGTGCAGATGTACTCGTGCTCGGCCGAGAGCGGCGTAATGCCGCGCGCCTCGAGTGCCTCCTGCAGCCTGCCGAAGTCGGCGAACGCGCCGCGAATCACGAGCTGCGGCTCACCCTTCTCGCCGGTGCTCTCGCCCATCTCGTCGAGCCCGTGATCGATCAGGTAGAGCTCGAGATCGTCCTGGTCGAGGCCCTGGGGATCGAGGCGGAACACCCCCATCTTGCGGAACAGGAAGCTGACGCTACCGCTGGTGGCGAGATTGCCGCCCCCCTTGCTGATGATGTTGCGCACCGCCGCGACGGTGCGCGTCGGATTATCGGTGGCGGTCTCCACCAGCAGCGCGACGCCGTGCGGCGCGTAGCCTTCGTAGAGCACTTCCTGGTAGTTGGTGGCGTCGCGTCCGGAGGCGCGCTTGATGGCGGCCTCGATCTTGTCCTTGGGCATGTTGACCGCGCGCGCGTTCTGGATGGTCCGCCGCAGCACCGGGTTGGAGGCGGGATCCGCGCCGCCGGACTTGACGGCCATGGTGATGTCCTTCGCGACGCGGGCGAATTGCTTCGCCATGCGGTTCCAGCGCGCGAACATCGTGTGCTTTCTGACTTCGAAGATGCGTCCCACGGGCGCATGGTGCACGAACGGCATGAGGGCTGCCAGCGCTTGCCGGCGCTGCCGTCGGGCGCAGAGCGGTAGATGCAAAAGCGATCTATTTAGCCGAAAAAAGGGCCGCAGGCGCTTTCGGCCAATCTGACTACGCGAGCTGTGCCTGCAACAGCCGCATGCGCCGCAGTTGCTGGCCGAGGCGGCGCTCGATGTCGCGCAGGCTCCGCTGCAGGTCCACCTGCTCCCACTGCTCGCGCATCGCGCGCTTCTTTTCGCCGAGCCACTGCTCCTTGACGCGTGCCCACTCGGCGAGTGCTGCGAGGAAGCTCTCGTATTCGTGTGCCAGCCGCGCACGCAGCGCCTCGAGCTGCGAGCCACCGCCGGAGGGCAACTTCTCGAGTCGCGCCTGCACGCGGCGGAACTGCATGGCGAGCAACGTGCGCTGGATCTGGAATATCGGGGTGCGCTTCAGGCGCCGCGTGAGCCCGGGCAGCTGCAGCGCCACGATTAGCCACTTGGTCGGGTCCCACTGCCACCAGCGCACGCCGTTGCGATAGTCGTGCGCGAAGCTGTGATGGAAATTGTGGTAGCCCTCACCGTAAGTCAGGACCGCGATCACGGGGTTGTCGCGCGCCGAATTCTCCTCGGTGTACGGGCGCTTGCCCCACATGTGGGCCAGCGAGTTGATGAAGAAGGTGACGTGATGGCTCCACACGAGGCGCAGCACGCCGAGAAACAGCGCGCCCCAGACGTCGTGAAGCAGGACACCGGCGGCGATCGTGAGGCCGAAGTTGGCGGTGACCGCGAGCGGCACGTAGTAGCGGTGCTGGAAGGCCAGCATCGGATCTTTCTTCAAGTCCGGGATGTTGCTGAGAACGGGGCGGCCGCTCGGATAGTCGCGCAGCATCCAGCCGATGTGCGAGAACCAGAACCCGCGCCGCGCCGAATACGGATCGCGCTCCACGTCGTCGACGTACAGGTGATGCTTGCGATGCCCGCTGCACCAGACGAAGACGCTGTTCTGCAGCGCCATGGTGCCGAAGATCAGGTAGGCGAGCCGCAGCAGCCAGTGCGCCTCATAGGCGCGATGGGCCCAGAGGCGATGGTAGCCGGCCGTGATCGCCATACCGTTGGCGGCCAGGAAGAACGCGAACACCCCCCAGTCGGCCGTGCTGTAGCCGTGCGTCAGGCCGTACCAGGGCACCGAAATCGCGGCCACGGCAAACGTGAGCGCGAACATCAGCGCGTTCGTCCAGATCAGGGGCGGACGCGGCTCGCTGCGGGGGGGTGCACTCATGGGTGGGCGGCAGGGGTCCCTTGTCAAAAGAGGGCGGCGTAACTTATCACGCCGCGGCTCGTGAAGTGGGACTTGCGTCGTCTTTGAACAGGCCGCCCCGGCCCACGGGACCGGTTTCGCGGCCTGGCGCGCAAAAGGGCGGTTCAGAACTTGACCAGGATGCCGGCACCCCAGATGACCTCGCGCGTGACCAGATCCGGGTACCAGATGCCGCCCTCGCTGGCACAACTGTCGGCGCCGATCACGCTGCCGTTGTTGCAGACGAAGCTGCTCGGCGAGCCGTTATTACCCGCAGGAGGTGTTACGCCGCCCGACCCGCTCCAGTAGGGGACGTCGGAATGACGAAACGTCACTTCCGTCCACCAGGTGATCCAGTCCTTGGGCATGTATTGGAAGTTGAGCTGCATGTCCCACTGGTAGAGCTTTTGGCCGGGGTTCTGTGTGAAGTACGGCGTGCCCGTCACGGCGGTCGCAGCATTGATTGGCGGGACCAGCGCGAGGTAGCGGCCGGGATTGTTCATGAAGCCGCCGCCGAGCGTCGCCGCGTAGATGTTGTGGTCGAACCAGGTTCGATCGTAGAGCATCATGCCGAAGAAGTTGGCTTTGTTGGGGTTGTGCGAGCAGTGCACGCCGCCGCCGTATTCGCAGCCGAGGTCGACGGTAAACGACAATGCCTTTCTCGAGATCACCCCGTCGGGTGACTCGTAGTACTTCCACAGCACGCTGTCGTCCTCGTGGACGCGCGTGACGTTGGCGTAGTTGATGTAGGTGCCACCGGGGTTGGGCAGCCCGATCGACGCATTG
Source organism: Steroidobacteraceae bacterium (assembly GCA_035621995.1). Lineage (GTDB taxonomy): Bacteria > Pseudomonadota > Gammaproteobacteria > Steroidobacterales > Steroidobacteraceae > 13-2-20CM-66-19. The sequence continues at coordinate 4,151 of DASPWF010000004.1, read as the reverse complement.
GGATTCCCGCCATTGGCGGGGTAGCCGCTGCCGCTCGCCAGGTTGTCCTGGCCGATCGTGTAGGTGTTGAAGACCAGCTTGAGCGAGTCGTTCGGGATCCAGAGGATCTGCCCGCCGACGCCCGGGTGACTGTTGTACTTGGCATAGGACTGCCAGCCGTTGATTAGCCAGGGCTCGATCTTCAGCGTCTGCGTCGGGAACCACTGCACACGCAGCCCGTTGAAGAACCACGGCGTGTTGGAGGAGACGAACGAGGGCTGGTAGGTCCAGTTGTCGTAGTTGTAGTAACTGAAGAGGCCGATGTAGGAGAGGAAGATGCCGGCATCGACGTTAAGGCCGTGGTTGACGTCCCAGTGATAGCCGGCGTTCGCTTCGGAGAGGTACTTATAAGCCCCTACCAGGTCCCACTGACCGACACCCGGGCTGGCGTCGTTGCGCGGGGTGGTCACCGCGTACAATCCCATCATCGAGAGGAAACGCGCCTTCACACCGTTCCAGTGGAAGTCCCCGCCGAAGCTCACCTGCTCAAGCTGGAATTCGCCCGAACGGAACTCCTCCGTCGAGCCCACGATCGTGTGATCGACCGGATGGTTGAAGTCCTGCAGGTAGTTCACGTCGAAGCGGATCTCGGGGGTGAAGAACTTGGTGTCGAATATCGGCGCGTTCGAGCGCGGAGTGCCGTTCATCCAGCCGAGATAACCGACGGCGAACGGCGTCTCGGTGTCGACCGCCGGACCCGGCGGCGGCGTCTGCAGCGCCTCGGGCACCACGGCGGCGACGGCTGCCGCGGTCGCTGCGGGAGCGGCGGCAGGGGCCGGCGCGACGGCGGCTGCCGCTGCGGGCGCTGGCGGAGCGCCCGGCGGCGCGGCAATGTTCATGACGACGTCATAGCGCGCCGCCTTGCCGGCGACCACGGTGAGCGTCGGTGTGGTCACCGCGGGCAGACCATCGACCTGCGCGGTGATCGCCCAAGTGCCCGGCGGCACGTCGGCGAACGAGTAGACGCCATCGCTCCCCGATATCGTAGCGCGCGTACCGCTGCCGTCGATGCGCACGGCGGTCACGGTCGCCTGCGCCAGCGGCGCGCCCGCGGTGCTCTTCACGACGCCGACGATCGCGCCGACGTCCGCCGCGCGCGCTGCGGGCACGAACAACACAGTCACGAGCAGGGATAACAGCATCCCCGACGGGCGTTGCGAGGTTCTCATCGGCGGTTCCTTTGGGCAGCAATGATCACGTCCGAGCCGACCATCGTACTGAGCGGGCCGGGCGTGACCAGACCAAACGCTGTTAAGAAACAACTCGCCGGCTGAAACTAAGCTGGGCGCGCCGCGCCGGAGAATACGGACATACGCGTACTTCCCGAGGGAAGTACGCGGGAGAAATCCCGGGAAGGATCCGGGGCGCGCGCGGGAGTCGACCTAACCGCCGTGCGCGGGACGGAGGGGACCGCCCCACCGGGGCGGTCCCGCGATCGACACTCAGCGACTTGCGATTGCCACCGCACGCGGCACGTGCGCGAGACCACCGGACGTGCGGGCGGCGCACGGAATATAGCGCCGCCAGCTACCACTGTCACAGCGCCCGGCGTGCGTGTCCAATCTGGCACGAATGAGCCAGGGGTGGCATGGCGCTCACGGGTACCGGCGAAGGCGATTCATAATGCGACACTCAAGAGCGCGCAGCGCAGGAGTGTGCCCCCATGAAGCCCGAAACGATCAGCGAGCATCGCAGCTTCGGCGGCGTGCAGGGCTTCTACCGCCATCAATCGGCGATGATCGGTCTGCCGATGCGTTTCTCGGTGTATCGGCCGCCGCAGGCCGCGCAGCGTGCCGTGCCGGTGCTCTTCTATCTCGCCGGCCTCACCTGCACCGAAGAGACCTTCATGATCAAGGCCGGCGCGCAGCGCGTCGCGGCGCAGCTCGGTCTGATGCTGGTGGCCTGCGATACGAGCCCGCGTGACACTAAGATCCCGGGCGAGGCCGATGACTGGGAATTCGGCACCGGTGCCGGGTTTTACCTGAACGCCACGCAGCCGCCATGGTCGCGGTACTTTCGCATGTACGACTACGTGCTCGAAGAGTTACGAGCCACCGTGCTCGCGAACTTCCCGGCGAGCGCCACCCGGGTCGGCATCTTCGGGCACTCGATGGGAGGACACGGCGCGCTGGTGCTCGCGCTCAGGAACCCCGCCGTCTACCGATCCGTCTCGGCATTCGCCCCCATCTGTGCGCCGATGCAATGCCCGTGGGGGCAGAAGGCCTTCACGCGTTATCTCGGTGAAGACCGTGCGACCTGGAAAGCCTACGACGCCTCCGAGCTGCTCACCTCGCGTGCCCGGCAAGTGTTTCCGCAGATCCTGGTCGATCAGGGTCTCGCGGACAAGTTCCTGCCGCAGGGTCAGCTGCTGCCGGAGCGGCTCGAATCCGCCTGCAAGGCTGCCGGCCAGCCGCTCACGCTGCGCCGTCAGGACGGCTACGGGCACGATTACTACTTCATTGCGACATTCATCGAGGATCATCTGCGCTTTCACGCCGAAGCACTCGCGGCTGTCGCGGCTGGCTGAGGGGAGCGATCCTCAAGCTGCGGCTCTATACTCAACCGCGGGGGGAGCCGACGGCGCAGCAGATGCGGGCGTGGCAAAAGATGACGGCGATCATACGAGCGGCGGTACGCGTGGTGCCGCGCGCGGCAGCGCTCGGTGCGCTCCTTGCCGGCTGCGCGGCGACGGTGCCGCCCGCACCGCTCGCGCCGACGCAGACGGCCGCGCAGTACAGCGCGCGGCGTCTCGAGACTCTCTCGCCCGCGCTGCCGCCGCCGACCGCCGGCTGGGACAACGCGCAGTGGCTCGCCGCGGCGCTGCAGCTCAATCCACAACTCTCCGAGGAGCGCGCCGAGGTGGCCGCCGCCGCCGCCGCCGAGCGCACCGCTGCGGAGCACCCCAATCCGTCGATGCAGCTGTTCGCCGAGTACCTCACCAGCGCGGCGCAGACCGCCTCCTGGCTCTACGGACTATCGCTGGAGTTCCTGCTGCGCCAGCCCGGGGAGCGCGATCGCGCGCGCCAGCACGCCGCACTGCAGACGGCACTCGCGCAGTCCGACCTCACGGACTCGATCTGGCAGGTGCGTGCGGCACTGCGCCTGGCGCTGCTCGATGCCGTCGCGGCCCGTGACGAGAGCGCGCTGCTCGAGTCGCTGATCGCCGAGCGGCGCGCGCTGCTCGCGAGCGATCGTGTGCGGCTCTCGCTCGGCGACATCGCGCGCGGGCAGCTGCTCGCCGACGAGCTGGAGCTTTCGCGGACCGAGCAGCGCGCGCAGCAGGCACGCACGCGGGCCGCGGATGCCCGTGCGCGCCTCGCGGCCGCGGTCGGTGTGCCGGTCGCGGCGCTCGAGGAGGTGCCGCTGCGCTGGGCGGACTGGGCAGAGATCGGCACCCTCGATGTTGCGACGCCCGAGCACTGGCGCAGCGAGGCGCTGATCGGGCGGCCACAGATCGTGCACGCGCTGCGCGAGTACGATCTCGCGGAGGTCAGCCTGCAGGGTGAGCTCGCCAAGCGCTGGCCGGCGCTGCATATCACACCGGCATATGCCTGGGGCGGGGACGGCGTGCGGCAGAACACGCTGTACGACATTGCTACCGAGGGTGGCGTGGCCGTGTCATTCGAGCTGCCGATCCTCAACCAGCACCAGGGACCGATCGGCGAAGCCGTTGCACGGCGTACCGCGGCGGGTGAGCACTTGAAGGCGGTGCAGGCACAGATCTTCGAGCAGATCGACCGCGCCGAGCTTGCCTGGCCGGCCGCGCGGCAGGCGTGGTCCGACACACGCAGGGCCGCCGACATCGCGGATCGGCAGAGTCAGGCCGAGCAGCGCGCGCTCAGCGCCGGCGCGAGCGAGCGCGCGAGCGTCGTTGCCGCACAGATTGCGGCTACCGAAGCGAGGCTCTCGGTGCTCGAGGCGGCCTATGCGGCCGAGGTCGCATTCGGCGCACTCGAGGACGCCTACCGACGGCCGCTGCACGGCGCCGAAAGCCCATGGCCCGACTCCTCGCCGCCCCACTCGTGATGCGCGCCGCCCGGGCACTGCCGTGGGCGCTGCTGATGGTGGTGGCGCTCACCCACGCAGCGCCGCCGCAGAAGCCGGATGAGGGC
>DASPWF010000003.1:0-111782 GCA_035621995.1 Steroidobacteraceae bacterium | reverse complement strand
CGAAGTAGCCGAACCTGAGCTCGCCGAGCCCGATCCGCCTCCGCAACCGCTCGGCAGCATCGACCACAGTGCGAGCCCGCCTGCGCTGGCCGCCGCACTCGAGATGAATTTTCGTCGCGTCGTGCAGCGGCGGGTTCGCCCGATTAACTGGCGCCACCCCGGATGAATCCCGTCTGGAGAAGACTTCTGCATTCGCAGCTCCGCACGAGGGGCCGCCGCGTGGGCCCCTGAGGATTATGACCGACTTGCCGACTCGCACGAGTCAACGTGGCTCGCCGGTTGCCTCAGCCGAAGGCTTGGGTGATTGGTGTTCACCCTGTGCTGCGCGTCCGCTGTCTATTTCGCATAATGTATATTATGTTAAATTTAATATAGGCCTGCCTGCGAACCCTGCGAACCCAGCCAGTTTTCGCGCCGTGCTGTCCCCGAGCGCCCCACGCTGCCGCCCTACTCGAGCTCCCCAAGCGACGCCGACCCCTCGAGGCGTGACAACCAGCTTTCACCGCCCACAGCGCGTGCCGCGCGCGCCTGGCGCGCAGCTGCAGGGGCGCGGCGAATTGGTGCCGATCGGACTGATAGTTGAGTTGCCGACGCGAAACGTCGGCACTCAACCCTGGAAGCATCGGCGCAGTGTGGCTACTGCTTTGTAAACCAGCTGTCGTTCGCCTTGCTGGCCCACTCGTCGACCTGCTTCTGCGCGGCATCCTTGGCGAGCCCATAGCGCTCCTGAACCCGTCCTGCGAGCTCTTCGCGCCGCCCAGCCGCCCGTGTCAGATCATCGTCAGTGAGCCGCCCCCACTGCTGCTTGGCCTTGCCCTTAAGCTGTTTCCAGTTTCCCTCAACTCGATTCCAGTCCATGGTTTCGTCTCTCCATTCATCTGTTGCTTGACCCCCCGTGTCATCACCTTAGCGAGGGCGCCGCGCGGCTTTGAAGAGCCGATATCCGCCTTCGCTCGTCGGATGACTCCTACGACGTCGGGACTCGCCGACACTGGCCACCTCCGAGCAAACGCCGGCGCACTGAAGCGCGAACGCGTTCACGGACTGCGGGCCCGTGGGCCCCCGGAGGTGCGACCCAGTTCGCTGTCCATAATGCCGCACCGTGTTGGAATTCCCCCCGTTTTTTGTCAAGTGGCGGTGGCGGTAACGGGAGCGGCCGGGCGCCGATCAACACCCTATCCATGAGTACGGTGTCGCAGTCGAGGTTCGCGCAATTGAGCTGCGGGGCGCGGCGGTGAAATCCGCCACAGACATCTCCGCAGAATCCGAGGTCGCCGCCTTGCTCGCAAGCGCCGGCGACTCGCCTCCCGCGGACGCGTTATTTCGTAACACCCTCGAGCACGCGCCGGTCGGCATCGCCTTCGCCAACCGTAACGGCAGCTACCGTCACTGCAATCGCGCGTTTTGCGCGATGCTCGGCTACAGCAACGCGGAGCTCGCGGCCCGCTCCGTCGCCAGCATCACCGAGCCAGAAGACCTTGCAGCGACCACCGACGGTCTCGAGCGCCTGTGGCGCGGTGAGATGACGCACCTCGACGTCGAGAAGCGTTATCTCCGCAAGGACGGCACTGCGCTCTGGGTGCGCGTGACCACCTCGCTGGTCAGCGGCAGCCGTGCTGCGCCCGAGTGCACCGTCGAATTCCTGCGCGACATCTCCGCCCGCAAGGAGATCGCCGCAGCGCTGGTGCAGAACCAGACTCTTCTCGCGACGGTGATCGCCGAGCTCCCGCTGGCGTTGCTCGCCTGCGACGTCGACGGGCGCATCACACATCACAACCGCGCCGCGGTTGATTTGTTCGGGATTCCCAACGAGGAAACCAAGTCGCCCTACCCCATCAAGTCTCAGGTTTTTCTGCCGGACGGCACGCCGGTGTCACGCGAACAGCGGCCGCTGGCGCGGGCGTTGCGCGGCGAGGCAGCGAGTGAGCTCGAATTCGTCATCGTCAGGCCGGACGGCGCCGTGCGTATGGTGCTGGCGAGCGCGCGACGGCTGGTAGGCCCGGCCAGCCAGGCACTCGGCGCCGTGGTGGTGGTTCAGGACATCACCGAGCGGCGGGTCGCCGAGGAAGAGCTCGAGGAGGTACACAAGCAGCTGCTGGTGGCGTCGCGGCAGGCAGGCATGGCGGAAGTGGCTACCAACGTGCTGCACAACGTCGGCAACGTGCTGAACAGCGTCAACGTCTCAGCGAGCCTCGTGGCCGAGCGCATCAAGAAGTCCAAATGCACGAGCGTGACACGCGTTTCGGCGCTGCTCGACGAGCATGCCCGGGACCTCCCCGCCTTTCTCGCGGGCCCCCAGGGTCGCCAGCTGCCGGCCTATCTCAAGGAGCTGGCCGAGGTGCTCGCCGCCGAACGCGACACCGCGGTGGCGGAGCTCGGAGCGCTGCGCAGCAACGTCGAGCACATCAAGGAAATCGTCGCCATGCAGCAGGGCTATGCCAAGCGCGGCGGCATTACCGACACGCTCGACATCCGCGTGCTTGCGGAAGACAGCCTGCGGATGAACGAAGGCGCCTTCAGCCGGCACGGCGTGACCATCGTCCGTGACTTCGGCGAAGTTCCGCTGGTCCAGCTCGACAAGCATAAGGTGCTGCAGATCCTGGTGAACGTGATTCGCAACGCCAAGTACGCTTGCTCGGAGCTCAAGCGGGGCGAGCGACGCGTTACCGTGCGCATACGGGCAACGCCGCAGTCGATCATCGTGGCGGTGATTGATAGCGGAATCGGCATCCCCAACGAGAATCTGCGGCGCATCTTCAATCACGGCTTCACCACCCGTCCGGACGGGCACGGCTTCGGGCTGCACAGCAGCGCCCTTGCGGCGAAGGAGCTCGGCGGTTCACTGGAGGCTCAGAGCGAGGGCACCGGCAAGGGCGCGACCTTCACCCTGACACTGCCGATCAAGTCTGCGGAGCCCACCGATGGCAAGTGATGCTGAGCTGCTGACGCATCGCGTCCTCATGATCGACGACAATCCGGCGATTCACGAGGACTACCGCAAGATCCTCGCCGGCCGCGACCACGGCCGCGTCACGGCCGTGGAAGCGGCACTGTTTGGCGAGCAGCCGGCAGTCGAGGGTCCGACCTTCGACGTGGATTCGGCGATGCAGGGCCGCGACGGGGTCGAGCGTGTTCGCCAGGCACTCGCCGAGGGCCGCCCGTACTCGGTGGCCTTCGTCGACATGCGCATGCCGCCGGGATGGGATGGCCTGGAGACCATCGAGCACCTGTGGAAGGTCGACCCGGAGGTGCAGATCGTAGTGTGCTCGGCGTACACCGATTACGATTGGCTCGAGCTGCTGGGGCGACTCGGGCATTCCGACAAGCTCATCGTCATCAAGAAGCCCTTCGAGCCCATCGAGATCCTGCAGTCGGCAAGCGCGCTCAGTCGCAAGTGGCAGAATGCGCGCGCGCTGCGGCACCACGTCGAGGGTCTCGAGCGCGTGGTGACCGACCGCACCAAGGGGCTGGAGGCGGCCAACCGGCAGCTGCGGCATCTCGCCTCGCACGATGCGCTGACGGGGCTGCCCAATCGACTGCTGCTCGATGACCGCGTCAGCCAGGCCATCGCGCAGGCCCACCGGCAGTCGCATGAATTTGCATTGCTGGTCATCGATCTCGACCGGTTCAAGCTGATCAACGATTCACTCGGTCACCGCGCGGGCGACGACCTGTTGCGCGAAGTGGCGCAGCGCCTGAGGACCGTGGTGCGCGCCGTAGACACCACTGCGCGCCTCGGGGGCGATGAGTTCGTCATTCTGGTCGATGGCCCCGTCACGTGTGCCGAGGCGGTCGAGGTCGGCAAGCGCGCCATCGAGGCGATGCAGCCCGCCATGCGGCTGCTCGGGATCGACGTGCATGTCTCCCCGAGCATCGGCATCGCGTTCTACCCCCGCGACGCCATCACCGTGGACGCCCTGCTGGCGCGTGCCGATGCCGCCATGTACAGCGCCAAGGAGCGCGGCCGCAACAACGTGCAGTGCTTCGCCGAAGGTATGAGCACCGCGACGCAGGAGCGCGTCAAACTCGAGAGCGAGCTGCACGAGGCACTGCGTAGCGGGCAGTTCGAGTTGCACTACCAGCCGAAGGTCGACACCTCGAGCGGACGCGTCAACAGCGCCGAGGCCCTGCTCCGCTGGCAGCATCCGCAGCGTGGGCTGCTGCTACCCAAGGACTTCATCTCCGTCGCCGCAGAGAGCGGCCTGCTCGACACCATCGGTGAGTGGGTGCTCTTCGAAGCGTGCCGGCAGGCGAAGTCGTGGCAGCAGGAGGGGCTGCGCCCGATGCGCGTGGCCATCAACCTGGCGCCCTCGCAGTTCAGGCTGACCAACCTCGTGGATACGATCCGCAAGGCGCTCCAGGCCGCGAATCTCGATCCCCAGTACCTCGAGGTCGAGCTGACCGAGAGCGCGGTGATGAGCGATGCCGAGGAGTCGATCGTCATCCTCGAGTCGATCAGCCGCATGGGTGTGCTGGTCTCGGTGGACGACTTCGGCACCGGCTACTCGAGCATGAGCTACCTGCGGCGTTTCCCGATCGACAAGCTGAAGATCGACCGCTGCTTCGTCGAGGAGATGACGCGCCGGCCCGAGGACGCCTCCATCGTCCGCGCCATCATCTCGCTCGCCCACAGCCTGCACCTCAAGGTGATCGCCGAGGGGGTCGAGACGCCCGAGCAGCTGGCCCTGCTCACGGAGCTCGGATGTGATCAGTACCAGGGGTTTTATTTCAGTCCTGCGCTTATCCCGGCGCAGTTCGTCGCTCTCGTGAGGCGCTCGAACAGCGAGGAGTCCAAGCTGAGCGACGACGAGGCGGCGCAAACGCACAGTAAGCTCGCGGGCCTGACCGCCTGACGCACCCCCGCGCGCCGCAATTCATCACACCCCGGCATGGGCGACCGCTCGAGTAAGAGCGGACAGCTCCCGTGCCGGGTAACCCCCTCCTCCCCTGTCATAAGGCGCCGTAGAGCCTCCACGCGCCACCACGCACCGCAACGCCGAGTGCGCTAGACGCCCTGCCCGCGCGCTGCTCAATCTGCGCGGTGCAGTTCGAGCTTGGAGCGCACCCCACCACGGCAGCGGCTGTTGTTATCCCCCGGGCAACCGGGCAGGGCTTGGTTCATCCGGGGGGCATGTGAAATACTCTTTAAGTTCGGCCAGTAGAACCAAGAACCATAACCACAAATTCAGCACAGGAGCGATCCCGTGGCTACCACCAATCTGCCGATGTACGAGTCAGGTATCGACCGCGCACACCGGCGTGTCATCTTCGCCTCGAGTCTCGGGACGGTGTTCGAGTGGTACGACTTCTATCTCTACGGATCGCTCGCGGCCATCATTTCCAAGCAGTTCTTCTCCGGCGTAAACGAGACCACGGGATTCATCTTCGCCCTGCTCGCCTTTGCCGCTGGTTTCGCAGTGCGCCCGTTCGGTGCGCTGCTGTTCGGGCGGCTCGGCGATATGGTGGGTCGTAAATACACCTTCCTCATCACCATCGTCATCATGGGTCTCGCCACCGCGCTCGTGGGCATCCTGCCGAGCTACGCCCAGATCGGCGTCGCCGCGCCCGTGACGCTGATCGCGCTGCGGCTGCTACAGGGTCTCGCGCTCGGCGGCGAGTACGGCGGCGCTGCCACCTACGTCGGCGAGCACGCACCCCCCGGCAGACGCGGGCTCTACACCAGCTGGATCCAGACGACGGCGACGCTCGGGCTGTTCCTGAGTCTCCTGGTCATCCTGGTGTGCCGCTCGATGCTCGGCGAGGAATTCGACACCTGGGGCTGGCGGATCCCGTTCCTGGTATCCATCGCGCTGCTCGTGGTGTCCGTCTACATTCGCCTGCAGCTTGCCGAATCGCCGGTGTTCCTCGAGATGAAGGAATCCGGCACGCGCTCCAAGGCGCCGCTCACCGAGTCGTTCGCGCGCTGGGGAAACCTGCGGCTCGTGATTCTGGCACTCCTCGGAGCGACTGCGGGGCAGGCGGTGGTGTGGTACTGCGGCCAGTTCTACGCCCTCTTCTTCCTCACGCAGGTTCTCAAGGTCGATGCGCAGCCGGCCAATCTGCTGATTGCCGCGGCCCTGGTGATCGGCACCCCCTTCTTTATAGTGTTCGGCCGCCTCTCAGACCGCATCGGCAGGAAGAAGATCGTGCTCGCGGGCTGCCTGATCGCGGCGCTCACCTATGTGCCGATCTTCAAGGGGATCACCCACTTCGCCAACCCGGCGATCGAGAGTGCCGCGGCAACCTCGCCGGTGACCGTGGTTGCCGATCCGAGCGCCTGCGCATTCCAGTTCGATCCAGTCGGCAAGAAGAAATTCGTGCAGTCCTGTGACGTCGCGAAGGCAGCGCTCGCCAAGGCGGGCGTCCCCTACAACAACGAGGCGGCCGCGGTCGGCAGCGTTGCGCTCGTGCGCGTCGGCACCACCGAGGTCCCCTCGGTCGAAGGGGGCCGGATGTCCGCAGCGGAGTTCAAGGACGCCACCGCGAAGTTCGCCAAGACGCTCACCGGCACGCTGAAAGCAGCCGGCTACCCGCCCAAGGCCGATCCGGCGCGGATCAACTACCCGATGGTGCTGTTGCTGCTCGTGATTCTGGTCATCTACGTCACCATGGTCTACGGCCCGATCGCCGCGTGGCTCGTCGAGCTCTTCCCGGCGCGCATCCGCTACACCTCGATGTCGCTGCCGTATCACATCGGCAACGGCTGGTTCGGCGGATTCCTGCCGACCGTATCCTTCGCGCTCGTCGCGCTGACCGGCGACATCTACTACGGACTCTGGTACCCGATCATCGTCGCGCTCATGACGGTCGTGATCGGCTCGATATTCCTGCCGGAGACCAAGGACCGCCACGTTCAGTATCCTCATTAGTTCGCGCCACCCGCGCTGCGGCCTCGGCAAACCGGGGCATCGAGTGCCGCAGCGCCGGCCTGCCCGGGTGTAACTGTCCCGCACGCGGGGCGATCGAGGTTCGAGGGGAGCCGACATGAACGACGTGGGCAAACAACGCAGCGGCTGGAGCTGGTGGTACCTGCTCTTCGTCGTGCAGTTCGTCGCCGTGCTGTGGCCGCCGTTCTACAACAGCGCCGAGCCCTACTGGATGGGCGTACCGTTCTTTTACTGGTACCAGATGCTGTGGGTCATCATCGCCGCCATCTTCACGGCGATCGTCTATTTCGCCACCCGGGAATGACCCCCACGGCGGGTGACGGCGGCAGCACCTCATACGCACACGAACCCCCGGGGAGATGCGATGCAGGACGTGAACTGGGTTGCGCTCGGCGTTTTCGTGGTGCTCTTCGGCTTCATCACCTGGCTCGGCTTCGCCGCCGCACACTGGCGCAAGGGCGACCTCGATCAGCTGCACGAGTGGGGGCTCGGCGGACGGCGCTTCGGCACCCTCATCACCTGGTTCCTGGTCGGCGGCGATGTGTACACGGCCTACACCTTCATCGCGGTCCCGGCGCTCGCCTTCGGCGCCGGCGCGGTGGCCTTTTTCGCGGTGCCGTACACCATCATCATCTACCCCATCCTGTTTCTGGTGTTTCCGCGTCTCTGGCACGTGTGCCACAAGCGTGGCTACATCACGGCCGGCGATTTCGTGCGTGGCCGCTTCGACAACCGCTGGCTCGCCCTCGCGGTCACCCTCACCGGGATCGTCGCCACGATGCCCTACATCGCTCTGCAGCTGGTCGGCATCCAGGTCGTGGTCGCCGCCATGGGCATCTCCGGGACGGGATTTGCCGCCGACCTGCCGCTGCTTATCGCTTTCGGAGTGCTGGCCGCGTTCACCTACTCGAGCGGGCTGCGCGCCCCGGCATCGATCGCGATCGTCAAGGACATCCTCATCTACGTCACCGCCTTTGCCGCTGTCATCGTGATTCCGATCCAGCTCGGAGGCTTCGGTAAGATCTTCGCCGCCGTGCCCGCCTCGAAGCTGCTGCTCGAGGTGCCGGGAGCACACTCCACGGGGGCCTACAGCAACTACGCCACCCTCGCGCTCGGCTCGGCGCTCGCCCTCTTCCTCTACCCTCACACCCTGACCGGCATCCTGAGCGCGAGCACCGGCAAGGCCATCCGGCGCAACGCCGCCATGCTGCCTGGTTACACGTTCATGCTGGGTCTCCTCGCCCTCATCGGCTTCTTCGCCATCGCTGCGGGGGTCAAGGGCCTTCCGGAGTTCGCCGCGGGCTTCAAGCAGTTCAGTAACAACTTCGCGGTCCCGGCACTGCTGCTGCACAGCTTCCCCGCCTGGTTCGTCGGGGTCGCCTTCGCCGCAATCGGCATCGGGGCACTGGTACCCGCCGCGATCATGTCGATCGCGGCCGCCAACCTCTACACGCGCAACATCCACCGCGAGTTCATCAACCCCAACCCCACCGACAAGCAGGAAGCCCAGATGGCGAAATGGGTGTCGCTGATCGTGAAAGTCGGTGCGCTCGCGTTCATCCTGTTCGTGCCGACGCAGTTCGCCATCCAGCTGCAGTTGCTCGGTGGCATCTGGATCATCCAGACGCTTCCCGCCGTGATGCTGGGCGCCTACACCCGCTGGTTCAACCCCTGGGCACTGCTCATCGGCTGGGCCTGCGGCACGCTCGCCGGCACGGCCATGGCGATCCATGTGGGGCTCAAGCCCACCTTCCCCCTGGAGTTCGCCGGCTACACCTTGCCCGGATATTCGGCCTTCTACACCGTGGTTCTCAACCTGGTGCTCGCCATCGTCCTCACGCCGCTCTGCAACGCCCTGACCTCGCAACGCGTGGTCGATCACACCGTCCCCGCCGACTATCACGCCTGAGGTCTGCCCACCCGCCGCCGTGCTGGCCCTGCGCGTCGTCGGCCATGCGACGCTGGGGGGCGCCATCATATAGGGTAGGGGGTATGGTATTTGTTGACTTTGTAGTGGCGGCAGCTAGAATCGCGCCCGAAAAAAAGACGTTCGCCATGCATACCATACGGGCTAGCCCATCCAGCGACCGGATCCGCCGATGCAAGGTCACGCGCGGCTGAGGCGCCCTCTACCGGCTGCCTGGCTGCGTAGTCTCGGCCGCGGCCGGACGGTAGCCGGGCCGGCGCGCGCCGCCGCTCGAGGTCTCGAAGACTTGTCACAGATGTGAAACTACACTTAGGGTCCTTTGCGAGTGATCGCCATGGAAACAAACGAACACGATCATTCCGGCGAACCTCTATCCGGCGCGGCTCAACCGGGCGAAGCCCATTCCGCCCCATACGACCACACCGCGACGCCACGTGGCCGGGCCTTCCTCTGGGGCGGCCTCGGTCTCGGCGTGCTGGTCGTCGTGCTGCTCTTCACGCACGGCTTCGGCCTGTTCTCCGGCCGTGGCGGCAACGGCGAGGAGACCCCGGCACTCGTCCACAAGGGCGATGAGATATTCATCCCGGAAAGCTCGCCGCTGCGCAAGCAGCTCACCGTCGCGGCGGCAGCATCGCAGCCGCAGAGCCCGCTCTTTACCGCCCCCGGGCTGGTGGAGTCCGACCCGGTGCGGACGGTGACGGTGCTCCCCCCGGGCGGCGGGCGCGTGAGTGCCGTCAAGGTGGCGCTCGGCGACCGCGTGCGGCGCGGCCAGGTGCTCGCCGTGATCGACTCCCCGGATCTCGCCCAGGCCTATGACGACAACGACAAGGCCGCGAGCGTCGCGGTGCTCGCCGCCAAGAACCTCAAGTACCAGGAGGCGCAGTTCAAGATCGGCGCCGCGGCACAGCGCGACCTTGACCAGGCGCGCAGCGATAACCAGCAGGCGGTGGCGGAGTACGAGCGCACCCGGGCGCATCTGCGAGCCATGGGGGCAGCGGAAAATGCCCGCGGCGCTGCACGGCTGCTCAGCGTGCGCGCGCCGGTGGATGGCGCGGTCACCGCGCTGTCAATTGCCACGGGCGCGATGATCAACGACGACACCCAGCCGATCATGACCGTCGCCGACCTCTCGGTCGTGTGGGTTACGGCGTTCGTCGCCGAGAAGGACGTCGCCCACGTCGCCCGCAATGACGACGCCGAGGTCAGTCTCGATGCCTACCCGGGCAAGACGCTGCACGGCAAGGTGCTGTTCGTCTCGCAGGTGATCGAGCCGGACTCGCGGCGCAACAAGACCCGCATCGCCTTCGAGAATCCCGACTACGACCTCAAGCCCAACATGTTCGCCGACGTGACGCTGCGCGGTCCCACGCAAAGCCGCGTGGTCGTGCCGTCGTCGGCGCTGCTCATGAACAACGATCGGACGACCGTATTCGTCGAGTCCACGCCCTGGACCTTCGAGCGGCGCAGTGTCGAGCCGCTGCTCGAGGCGAGCTCGAACGTGGTGATCCTCTCCGGTCTCAAGGGCGGCGAGCGGGTCGTGGTCAAGGGCGGAATCCTGATCAATGATTGACGCGTTCGTCGACTTCTGCCTGCGACGCCGCATCGCGGTCATCGTGCTCGCGGTGCTGCTCAGCATCTTCGGCGTCTACGCCTGGGAGACGCTGAGCGTCGAGGCCTACCCTGAGCTCGGCGACGTTTCTGCTCAGGTCACGACGCAGCTACCTGGCCTCGCTGCCGAGGAAGTCGAGCAGCTGATCACGGTGCCGCTCGAGCGCGCGATCAACGGTACGCAGGGGCTACTGCTGATGCGCTCTGAGAGCACCTTTGGCCTGTCGCTGATCACGGTGCTGTTCCGCGATGGGTATGAAGACTACTTCGTGCGCCAGCGACTGCTCGAGCGCATCAACCAGGTGACGCTACCGACGGGCGCGGCACCGTCTCTCGATCCGGTTGCCGGCCCCGGTGGGGAAATCTACCGCTATACCCTCGAGTCCAGTACACGCAACCTGCAGGAACTGTCCGAGATACAGCGCTGGATCGTGATTCCCGCGCTCAAATCGGTCCAGGGCGTCATCGACGATACCAACTTCGGCGGCTTTACCACTGAGTATCAGCTCGATCTCGATCCCGATCAGCTGCATCACTACGGCATCGGCATCACTGACGTCATCAACGCCATCAATAACAACAATGCGAATGCGGCGGGGGGCCGCCTGTCGCGCGGCGACCAGAGCTACGTCATCCGCGGCGTCGGGTTGATCCGCAGCCTCGCCGAAATCGGCTCAACCGTGGTCACGCAGGTGAACGGGGCCCCAGTGCTGGTGCGCGACCTGGGGCGCCTCACGCTCAGCCACCAGGAGCGCGAGGGTATCCTCGGCAAGGACCGCAACCCGGACACGATCGAAGGCATCGTACTGATGCTGAAGTATCAAAACCCCTCGGAGACGCTGAAGGGAATTCACGCCAAAGTCGCCCAGCTCAACCGCCAGCTCGCCCGGCAGGATGTGCGCATCGTTCCCTACATTGATCGTGACGACCTGGTCCGGGCCACCGTTCACAAGGTCGGCCGCACGATCCTCGAAGGCATCAGCCTCGTTTTCCTGGTTCTCATTCTCTTCCTCGGCAGCCCGCGCAGCGCGCTGGTCGCGGGCGTGACCATCCCAATGGCCCTGGTGGCGGTGTTCTCGCTGCTGAACCTGACGCACGTGTCCGCCAACCTGCTGTCGCTCGGGGCGATCGACTTCGGGATTCTGGTCGACGGGTCGATCGTAGTTACCGAAGCCATCCTGCGTCGGCGCGAGGCGATGCCGACCGAGGAGCTGAGCGAAAGCGAAGTGAAGGCCGCCGCGGTACAGGTGACGCGCCCGATATTCTTTGCGAGCCTCATCATCATCAGCGCGTACCTGCCGCTGTTTTCCTTCGAGCGCGCCGAGGCGAAACTTTTTACTCCGATGGCCTATACCATGGGCTATGCGCTCTTCGGCGCATTGCTGACCACGCTGGCGCTCGTCCCTGGCCTCGCCTATTTCGCCTACCGCAAGCCCGCGCCGGTGTATCACAACCGCTGGCTGGAATGGCTGACGCGGCATTACGAGCGGCTACTCGGAGCGTGCATCGAGCAGCCACGCATCGTTTACGGCATCGTAGTGTTCGCACTGCTGGCAGCCGTCGGCCTGGCGGCCACCGTGGGACGGGACTTCCTCCCCGATCTCGACGAAGGCGCGCTGTGGCTTCAGGTGCAGATGCCGACCGGGCTTGCGCTCAACAAGGCGAGCGACATGGCGAGCGCGTTGCGGCGCGAGATCCTGAAGTTCCCCGAGGTCTCCTACGCAGTGACTCAGACCGGCCGCAACGATGACGGCACCGATCCCTGGACCATGTCGCACATCGAAGCGCCCGTGGGGCTGACGCCTTACGACAACTGGCCAGGGGGTGAAAACAAGAAGCAGTTTCTCGACAAGATGGCCGCGACGCTGGCGCGCGATCTGCCGGGTTACTCGATCGGTATCAGCCAGCCAATCATCGACAACGTCAACGACATGATCGGTGGTGCACATAGCCCGCTCGTGATCAAGGTGTACGGCACTGACCTGCACATGCTGCGCAAGGTGGGCGAGCAGATGGTTGGTGTGCTCTACACCGTGCGCGGCACGTCCAGCGCTTCCGTTTTCCAGGAAGGGCCAATTCCGCAGGTCAACATCACGGTGGATCGCGAGAAGGCAGCGCGTTACGGCATCAACATCGCCGACGTGCAGAACGTCATTCAGACCGGTATCGGCCAGTCACCCGTTTCGACCGTTTATGTGGGCGAGCGCGTCTACAACCTTACGGTGCGCTTCACCGCCGCGAGCCGCGACCGGCCCGATATCCTCGGGAATCTCCCCGTGCATACCGCAAGCGGCATGCAGGTGCCGCTCGCACAGGTCGCCGACATCCGCGTGCAAACCGGCGAAAGTACCATCACGCGTGAGAATGGCGAGCGTAACCTCACCATCCGCATCGATAATCGGGACCGTGATCTGACCAGCTACCTGGAGGAGGCGCAGGCGAAAATTGCCGCGCAGGTGCACTTCGATCCGAGCCAGGTGCGCCTCGAATGGGGTGGTCAGTTCGAGAACCAGCGGCGTGCGGAAGCGCGGCTGACGGTGATTCTCGGCCTGGTGCTCGGGATCATGCTGCTATTCCTCACCGTGGGGTTGCGCTCGCTGCGTCAGGCGCTGCTGATCCTGGGCGTGGTGCCATTGGCGACGCTCGGCGGCCTCGTGTCGCTGCATCTGACCGGGGAGACGCTCAACGTTGCCAGCGGCGTCGGCTTCATAGCGCTCTTCGGGGTTGCGGTGCAGAACGGTATCATCATGGTGGCGAACCTCAATCGCATGCGCCGCGCGGGGTTTGAGTTGCACGAGGCGATCATGAAGGGCGCGACCGAACGGCTGCGGCCGGTGCTGATGACGGCTACTGTGGCGACGCTGGGGATGCTCCCGGCAGCGCTGCACACGGGGGTCGGCAGCGATGTGCAGCGCGGTATCGCCACGGTCGTCGTCGGCGGCCTCGCCATCGCGACCGTGCTCACCTTGTTCGTGCTGCCCTCCATGTACCATGTCATCGAGCACTGGGCCGAACGGCGCTATGGGGAGGCCCGATGGGACTGAGCCTAGCGGCGCGCCTGCTCGCGCTCACCTCGCTGGCCGCTCTCGGAGCGTGCGCCGTCGGTCCGAATTTCCACCGACCGGCCGCCCCCGCGGCAACGGACTATGGCAACGCGCCGAGCCAGGGCACCACCGCTGCGGCCGCCGGCACCGGCGGTGGTGCGCAGCAGTTCGTTGGCGGCATGGATATCTCGGGGCAATGGTGGACACTGTTCCACTCGGCGCAGCTCACCGCGCTCGTCGAGCAATCACTCAAAGGTAATCCGAACATCGACGCGGCACGCGCGGCATTACGGCAGGCGCATGATCTGTACAAGGCGCAGCGCACCACCTTCTTCCCGACCGTGCAGGGCGAGTTCGACGCGACACGCTCCAAATACGCCATCAATACTCTGACCGCTCCGACGGTCGCCACCTCGAGTATCTACAATCTCTTTACCGCGGAGCTCAGCCTCAGCTACATGCCGGACGTCTTCGGCGGGCTGCGCCGCACGCTCGAAGCCGCCGGGGCGCAGGTCGACTTCACGCGCTTCGAGCTGATCGCCACCTATGTGACCTTGAGCAGCAACGTCGTAGCGGTGGCCGTGCAGGAAGCCTCGCTCCGCGGACAGATCACCGCCACCGAACGGCTGCTCGAGCTGCAGCACCAGCTCACCGAAACCGTGCAGCGCCAGCAGGGTATCGGCACGGCAAGCAACGTCGATCTGCTCGCGCAGCAGGCCGCCGAGGCGCAGACCGCAGCGACTCTGCCCCCACTGCGCAAGCAGCTCGGACAGACCCGTGACGCACTCACGGCACTGCTCGGCCGGCTGCCGCCCGGCGAGCCTGCCGAGACCTTCAGGCTCGAGGACCTGACGCTGCCGACCCAGCTGCCGGTAAGCCTGCCGTCGAAGCTGGTGGAGCAGCGGCCGGATGTGCGCCAGGCGGAAGCGAACATGCACGCCGCGTCCGCGCAGGTTGGCGTTGCACTCGCGAACATGCTGCCCCAGTTCACCATCACGGGCGACACTGGATCGACTGCACTTCAGATCGGCCAGTTGTTCGGTCCTTACACGGGCTTCTGGGACCTCGGTGCCTCGCTCACGCAGACGCTGTTTGACGCGGGTGCGCTGATCTACAAGCACCGTGCCGCAGAGGACGCGCTCGACCAGGCGGGCGCCCAGTACCGTGCCGCGGTGATCCTCGCCTGCCAGAACGTGGCGGACACGCTGCGCGCCCTACAGGCTGATGCCGACGCGCTCAAGGCGAGCGCCGAGGCCGATCGGGCCGCCAAGGCATCCTTCGACCTCGCTCGCCAGCAGTACCGGATCGGCACCCTGAGCCTGGTCGCGCTGCTGAATTCCGAGCAGACCTACCAGCAGGCCGAAATCGCCCTGGTCCAGGCTCAGGCCAACCGCTACGCCGATACTGCCGGCCTCTTCCAGGCGCTCGGCGGCGGCTGGTGGAATCTCCCAGAGGCGACTTTCCAATGAACGACGAACTCGTGTTACGCGAGAACAGAAACGGTGCCGCGATTCTGACGTTGAATCGCCCCGCGAAGCTCAATGCCCTCTCCAAGGACATGATCGAGGCGCTCGAGACGCATGTCGACGCCATTGCGCGCGAGATCAAGACGATCGGACTCGTGATTCTGCGCGGCGCCGGCGGCAACTTCTCCACGGGACACGACATGACGGAGGTCCTCGCCGAGGTCAAGGCGCACGCCAAGCCGCACCACTATGTCGAGGTCATCGACAAGGTGGCGGATCTGCCGCAACCCGTCATCTCCGCTGTTCAGGGCTATTGCTCGACCGGGGCGCTCGAGCTCGCGCTCGCCGCCGATCTCATCGTCGCCTCTGCGTCAGCGTGCTTTACCGATGCCTACGCACGCTGGGGACTCACGCCAATCTGGGGCCTCAGCCTGCGGCTGCCGCACCGCATCGGCACCTCCAAGGCGAGCGAGATGATGTACACGTGCCGCACCTACTCCGGCGCCGAGGCGCACGAGATGCACCTCGCGAACTTCTGCTTCCCCGATGAACAGTTCGAGAGCGGTCTCGCCGAGCTCGCCAAGGATATCCTCGCCAATTCCTGGTACTCCAACCAGGTCAACAAGCGCGCCCTGCTCGAAAGTGACGGGCTGACGTTATCAGCCGCACATGCGCTGCGGATGTTCAAGAACGAGGGACTTGCCCCGGATGCTGCGCAGCGCGTGGCGCGCTTTTTCAAGGGGCGCAAGCCCCGCCCGTGAGCGCGCCGCGGCTGCTCCCTTCTCAGCGCGGCGCGGCCGCCGGATCTTTCCACCACCCGCCCCCGAGTGCCACCAGCAGCCCGGCGGTGTCCTGATATTGCTGAATCTGCGCGGTAGCCAGGCTAAGGCGCGCCTGCGCGTAGGTGCGCTCGGCGTCGATCAGCTGCAGCACACTCGACTTGCCGACGGTGTAGCTCGCCTGCTGGAGCTTCAGCGCCTCGAGAGCGATGTCGACCGAGTGTTGATCGACTGCCATCCGCTCGGCATCGTTCTTGAGCGCCCAGAGGTCATCCGTCACCTGGCCGAGCGCCGCGACGACTACCCCCTGGTAAGTGGCCGCCTGGGCTTTTAAGGCATCACGCGCCGCCTCGGTCTGCGCGCGCAGCGCACCACCGGCAAAGATCGGCGCCGTAAGCAGCGCGCCCCCGCCGCTTTGAGTCTCGAAGTGGTGGAACAGCGCTCCGGCCGTCAGCGCCGTGCGCGCGAGTGAGCCCGAGAGCGTGAGATTCGGAAACTCCTGGGCAAACGCCACGCCAATCGCCGCGCTCGCCGCGTGCAGCTGCGCCTCGGCGGCGAGGATGTCCGGCCGCTGGCGCGCCAGCTGCGAGGGCAGCGCGAGCGGCAGCTCCTTCGGCAAGGTGAATTCGCCGACGTCGAAGTCGTGGGCGGTCCATGCGGCCGGCGCATGGCCGGTGAGCACGGCGAGCGCATCGCGCGCCTGCTCGAGCTGCGTGCGCAACGACGGCAGTGTCGTCAGATCCGCGGCCAGCTGGCTGTCCGCGGTCAACACGTCGGCACGCGCCGCCCGGCCGATCTCGTACTCGCGCTGCGTGAGCTCGAGGTTCTTCTTGTCGCTTTCGATGAGCTCGAGCGTGGTAGCGATCTGCAGCCGCGTGGACGCGATGGTGAGCGCCTCGGTAACGACGCCGCCAGTGAGCGTCAGATACGCCGCGGCCAGCTGATAGCGCTGCATGTCCGCGAGCGCCACCTGCTGCTCGACGCCACGCCGGGCGCCGCCGAAGATATCGAGTGCATAGGTCGCCGACACCCCGAGGGTGTACTGGTTGGTCGCGAGGAGCGGCGTCGGCGTGCTGCTCGCCGTGTGCGTTACGCCAGCGCTGGCATCGACCTTCGGAAACAAAGCCCCGCGAGCTACGATGACCTGCTGCTGCGCCTCGGCGAGCGTTGCGTTCGCAGCCGCCAGCGTCGGGCTGCCCGTGAGCGCAGCGCGCACCGCGTCCTGCAGCACGGGCGCGTGAAACAGTTGCCACCACTCCCCGGCAAGCTCGTCCCCGGGCAACAGCCGCTGGGGCGCCACCGGCGGTGTCGCCGACGCCGTCCCCTCGGACGCCTCCGGGGGTGGCGTCGTTGGCAGGTAGCGGTCGGTGTCGGGTGCGCGCGGCCGATGAAAGTCTGGCCCCACGGCGCAGCCGCCGAGCGCCAGCACGGTGACCGTGACGAGCCAACGACGTCGGGCGCTGTGCCGACGGCGACGCGGCGGTGCGCTACTCGTAGCGCAGGGCATCGATTGGGTTCAGGCGCGCCGCCTGGCGTGCGGGGTAGAAGCCGAAGAACACACCCACGGCAGCCGAAAATACGAACGCCAGTATGATCACATCCACACGCAGCAGGATCGGCCAGTGTGCAAAGTGCGAGATGAGCTCCGAGGCGATCACACCGGCGACGATCCCGGCGCTGCCGCCTATGACCGCGAGCAGCATCGCCTCGATGAGGAACTGCAGCAGCACGTGCAGTCGCCGCGCGCCGGTCGCCATGCGGATGCCGATCTCGCGGGTGCGCTCGGTGACCGAAACCAGCAGGATGTTCATGATGCCGATGCCGCCGACCACGAGTGAGATGGACGCAATTGCGGCAAGCAGCACCTCCATCGCTTTGCTGCTCTGTTCGGCCACCTCTGCGATTTCGGTCAGATCACGTACGACGAAGTCATCGGGCCGCGGTGGTCGGATGCGATGCTGCTTCTCGAGCGTCCGCGTCACCTGATCGAGCGCCACCTTCACCAGTGCGGGGCTGCGCGCCTGGACGTAGATCGTATTGACGAAGCCTTCGAGCTTCGGCACGACGCCGAACGGATTGGGCGGGGGCCCGATGGTGGCGAAGATATTGTTGGCGAGCGTCTGCGTCGAGGTGGGCGTGGCGACGCCCAGCACGCGCTCCTGCGAGGTCGAGAATGGAATGAGTACTACATCGTCCTGGTCCTGCCCGGAGGCGGAGTGACCCTTCGGGGCGAGAACGCCGATCACGGTCATCGGTACGTTCTTCACCAGCACGATGGCCCCTATGGGGTCGGAGAATTCCCCGAACAGGTTCAGCACCACGGTCTCACCGAGGAGACACACCGCAGCGCCGTTGGCGTTATCGTCGTCGGTGAAGTTGTGGCCGGTACGGATCGGCCAGCGGCGGATCGACAAGTAGCTCGGCGAGATGCCCTGGACGCTGGTGGTCCAGTTCTTGTTACCGTTGACCAGCTGGGTGCTCTGGCGGCTGACGTAGCTGACGTCGGCCACGGCAGGGTCTTCCTCCAGGATGGCACCGACGTCACGCACGCGCAGCGAGGCGGCGCTACCGTTGCCCGCGCGCACGCCGTTGATGCGCGTGGTGCCCGGGAGCACCACCAGCAAATCGGTGCCGAGGCTCTGCACCTGCGCCTCGACCGCCGCGCGGGCCCCCTCGCCGACCGCCACCATGGCGATGAGCGCGGCGACGCCGATGAATACCCCGAGCATGGTGAGACAGGCGCGCAGCTTGTTGCGCCCGATCGCCCGCAGCGCCGCCAGTATCGCCATCCACCCGAGCGCCCCTCCTTCGTACATGGCCGACTCGAGGCGGCTTGCATAGCGGCGCTCGCGCAACGGTTGTACGGCCGGCAGGGCGCGCGCTGGCAACGTGTCGGCCCCCTGGTGCGTCGACTGGTCGGAGAGAATCTGGCCGTCGCGGATGGTGATGATGCGGTCGGCGAGCTCGGCAAGGTCGCGTTCGTGCGTCACCAGCACTACGGTGACCCCGCGCTGGCGGTTGAGTGCGTGTATGGTCGCCATGATGTCGAGCGCGGTCTGCGAGTCGAGATTGCCGGTAGGCTCGTCCGCCAGCACGATCGCCGGGTCGTTCACCAGTGCACGGGCGATCGCGACGCGCTGCTGCTGGCCGCCGGAGAGCTGGTTGGGCTGGTTCTTCTGACGATCGGCGAGCCCGAGCATGGCGAGCATGTCCCGCACGCGCTCGGTGTTGCCACTGATCTGCGCCGCGTAGAACAGCGGCAACTCCACGTTCTCCGTGGCACTCGTACGTGGCAGCAGGTTGAAGGTCTGGAATACAAAGCCGATGCGGCGCCCGCGAATGCGGGCGAGCGCCGGCTCGTCGAGCTGCGCGACATCGATTCCCTCGAGCCGGTACTCACCCGAGGTCGGCCGGTCGAGGCAGCCGAGGATGTTCATCAGCGTCGATTTGCCCGAGCCCGAGGCACCCATGATGGCGACGAACTCGCCGCGGCGAATGGTGAGGCTCACGCCGCGCAGCGCCTGCACCTGCGTGTCACCGAGCTGATACACCCTGGTCGCAGCGCGCACGACGATGATCGGCTCGCTCGCGCAGGCGCCGTCGCCGCTTCCGGGATCGCCGGCCGTGCCGCTAGCACGGACCGTCTGCGGTGCCGACTCGCTCACGGTCGGAACCCGCCTCCCGCACCTGCACGCTGGTTCGGGTTGGTGCCGGGCGGATGCTCGCCGGGTTCAGGCTTGGGCTGATTCGGGCGTACCGCGTTCACTACCACGACATCGCCCTCTTTGAGATCGTCGCCGGAGACCTCGATGAGGTTGCCGTCGTCGAGGCCTGTGCGCACCTGCATGGGAATCACCTTGCCGTCGCGCATGAGCCAGATCCGTGCGTGTGCCGCGCCACGGCCGGCGCGGACATGGCCGCGCTGTGTGTCGGCATCGCCTGCCGCACCGGGTCCGCCCGGGGCACCGACTGCGGCGGCTGCAGCGCCAACAGACGAACGCACAGGCGCGAAAGGCGCAGCGCTCGGCCCGACCGGCGCCGCGGCCGGGCCCGCCCTGCCGCCAGCCTGAACGCCCGCGTCCGCGGTGCCACCGCTGCCGTGATGAGCGTCTGCCCCGCCGCCCTGCCCCCGCGCCTTAGCCGCATAACCCTCGGGATTGAAGCGGATCGCCGGCAGCGGAACGCGCAGCACGTTGAGCCGCTCGGCGGTGATGATATGCGCGTCGGCCGTCATGCCCGGCAGAAGCTTGAGATCGTCGTTGGGTACGTCGACCACCACGTCGTAGGTCACCACGTTTTGCACCGTGATCGGGCCTTCGCGGATCTGCCTGACCTTGCCGACGAAGGTGCGATTGGGGAACGCCTGCACCGTGAAGGTGGCCTTCTGTCCGGGCTCCACATCGCCGACGTCGGCCTCGCTCACGTTGGTATCGACCTGCATCCTGCGCATGTCCTTGCCGATGAGGAACAGCGTCGAGCTCTGCAGGCTCGATACCACGGTCTGGCCGACGTCGATGTAGCGCGTGATCACCGTGCCATCGACCGGCGAGACAATGTTGGTATAGGCGAGGTTTACCTGCGCCGCATGCAGCACGGCCTTCTTGTCGGCGAGCGTGGCGATATCGAGGTCGACCTGGGCCTTGTCCTGATCGAGCGTCGCCTTGTCGGTGTCGAGCGTCTCCTGCGACACGATGCCCTGGCCGATGAGCTTCGTGTCGTGCTCGTAGATCACGGCGGCGTTCTTGACTGCCGCCCGGTCCTTGGCGAGTTGCGCGATCGCGGTGCGCACGTCCGCTTCGTCCTGGTCGACCACCACCTGGAAGGGCAAGGGATCAATCAGTGCGCAGCGCTGCCCGATCTTTACGGGCGTGTTGTAGTCACATGACCAGGACTTGATGTTGCCGGACACGTACGAGCCCACCTGCGCAGTGACTACGGGATTGAGTGCCCCGGTCATGGTCACGCTCCGCTGGATGTCCCCGCGCGTCACCCGCGCGGTCACGTAATGCAGCGGCGGCACGCGAAGGAACCACCACCAGAGCACGAAGCCGAGCGCAGCCAGGACCAGACACAGCCCCGCCGACACAATGAGGGTGCGGCGGGAGATGGGGCGCCCTTGGCTTACCTGGCGAAAGTCGGTTGTCTGATCCACGTCCGATCAACGAGTTACACTACCGCCAAGCATGGCAGCAGGCCGACGGCCCCGGCTGCAAAGGATTGTAAAAGAGATGTTGCACCGTCCTGCCGCAGGCGGCAGGCGCGATATTTCAGGCCGCAACGCCCGCGTGCTCACCGTGCCCCGCACGTGCGCGTGTCAGCACGTCGGCGAGGCATTGGGCGAGATCGGCCGCGGTCAGCGGCTTGGCGAGCACCGCCTGGGCGCCCGCCGCCTGCGCGGCGGCTGCTAGGTCGGGTCCGGCGTAGCCACTGATCAGGATCGCGGGCAGCTCGGGGCGCTGCTTCCTCAGCTCCGCAAGAAGCTCGGTACCCGACATCTCCGGCATGATCGCATCCGTCAGCACCGCATCGAAGCGCTCGGGGGCCTGGCGGAACAGCCGCAGCGCCTGCGGCGCGCCGACGCAGCCGACCGGCTCGTAGCCGAGCGATGCCAGCACCTCCTCCGCAAGCCGCACCAGGCTCTCTTCGTCGTCGACGAGGAGAATCGTCTCGCCATTGCCCCGCGGCGCGGGAAGCGACGCCGGCTCCGGCTCCTGTGCCGGCTCCCCCTCAGTGAGCGGCAGATACACGCTGAAGGTCGTACCGCTGCCCGGGCGACTGTCGACCTCGAGCGCCGCGCCGTGATCGAGCACGATGCCGTGCACCAATGACAGGCCGAGTCCGGTACCGGCGCCGACCGGCTTGGTCGTAAAGAACGGATCGAAGATGCGTTCGACCTGCGCAGCGCTCATGCCGGGCCCCGTGTCCAGGATGTCGACACGCGCATAGCGCCCGGCCCGCAGTCGCCCGACGGTGCAGTCGCGCGCCTCGCTCACTTCGAGCGGCGCGGCGCGTACCACCACCCGGCCACCGCCGGCAACGGCCTGCACGGCGTTGTTGACGAGGTTGCCCAGCATTTGATGCAGCTGTGCGGCATCACCGGCAATGACGAGCGGCACGGGCGCTACGTTCACCTCGACCGTCACCTCTGGCGGCAGCGCGGCACAGGTGAGGTTCTGCACCTCGGCAATGATTTTCGGCAGCGACACCGGACGGGGGCTACCGACGCCGGGACGGCTGAACGCCAGGATGCGCGCCACGAGATCCCGTGCGCGGTTGGCGGCCACCACGATGCTGTCAATGTAGCGCCGCTGCGCGCTGCCCGGTGTGCTGTTCTGCGCCGCAAGCTCCCCGTAGCCGAGCACCGCGCCGAGCACATTGTTGAAATCGTGGGCGATGCCCCCCGCGAGGGTCCCGAGTGCTTCGAGCTTCTGCGATTGATGCAGCTGCGCGGTGATACGCTCGTGGCGCTCGAGCTGGCGCAGAAAGGCGATCAGCAGCATCGCCGCAAGGGCGGTGATGACGAAGGTGCGCGCGGCGTTGCTCCAGGCCTTGGCGCGCCAGGCCTCAAGGATGTCGTGCTCGCTGCGGGCCACCGCCACGACCGCCGGGTAGCCCGGCACGCGGCGCAGGCTCACGAGTGTGGCACCGAGTTGTGGGTGCGTTGTGCGCGTGTGAAGCGCCTCCTGCGTGCCGAGCGCGCGCAACGCGAGCAGAAACGGGGACGGGCCGGGTGAAATCTCGGCATGCTCCCGGCTCACCAGCGTCGTACCGTCGCCCCGCAGCAGCTCGATAGTGCTGCCCGAGCCAAGGTCGAGCGCGCCATAGAGGCGGCGCATGTAGGCGATATCCACTGCGGCACCCACGATGCCGCGGAACCCGCTACCCGGGAGGCGGCGACTCAAGACGAAGGTCGGATCACCGGTCGCGCGGCTGATGAAGGGCTCGCTGACGAACAGACCGAGATCGGAGCGGTCGCGCTGCGCGATGTAGTAGGAGCGGTCGCTCAGGTCGCTGGCGCTGCCCGTGGGCGCTGTGCTCAAGTGCAGCCCGCGCGCGGCGTCGAAGAGGAAGAGGTTCCGTACCTGCGGCACGCCGCTCATGTGACGGCGGAGGAGGTCCGGCACGGCCTCGCGGGCACCGGGTGTAGCGAGCGTATCCGGATCGAGCAGCGCGGCCTGCTCGAGAATGAGGTCGGTGGCCTGCAGGGCGCGCGCCGCCTGCTCGGCGAGCGCCCCGGCGACGTTGTCGTGCTGGCGCTCGGCCATCGCGAGCGTCGCCGCCCGATCGCGCACCGTATCGAACAGCGTCGACAGCCACACGGCCGCGCACACGGCCGCCACGATGAGCACCAGGCGCAGCCGCAGTGCGCGCCCGCGTGCACCTTCGCGCCGTGCCGCCCGCGCTAGCGGCGAGGCAGGCGCTTCGGTGTCGCCGGAGTCGTCTGCAGGTCGAGTGCTGCCCATAGGTCGTCGCGGGTAAAGGGCTTGGCGAGGGTGCGCGTCGCTCCGAGTCTCATCGCCATGGCATCATTCGCCATGTCGCCCGGGGAGAACCGGCCGGAGGCGAGCACGATGGCCGCGCGCGGGTAAGCACGCCGCCAGGGCGCAAGGACGTCATGAGCCTGCTGCTGACACGCCACGTCGACAAGTATCGCATCGATGTCCGCCGCGGCGGCTGCGGAGGGCTGCGGCCACACGGCCTGCGCCCCACCCGCTTCGAGCCACTCGCGGATGAGATCGCAGTGCAGCCTATCACGCTCGACGACCAGTACGCGCTTCACCGCAGGCATCCGCCGTGAGCAACCTGCCGCTGCCGCACGTACTGGTGGTGGATGACGATGCCGCCGTCCGCCAGCTGGTCGATGAGTACCTCGGGCAGAATGATTTTCGCGTGTCGGGGGTCAGCGGTGGCGCGGAGCTCATGAGCCTGTTTCGCTCCGAGGTGATCGACCTGGTGCTCCTCGACCTGCGGCTGCGCGGCGAGGACGGCATGCAGTTGCTGCGCCGCTTGCGTGCCGAGTCGCAGATCCCGGTCATCATCCTCACCGGCCGCGCCGAGGAAGCCGATCGCGTCATGGGACTCGAGCTCGGGGCGGACGACTATCTCACCAAGCCCTTCAGTCCCCGCGAGCTCCTCGCGCGCATCCGCACCGTCCTGCGCCGCACCCATGCCGGACAGGAGGAGCATGGCGCACCGGTGTGCCGCGCGTATCGCATTCCGGGCTGGGAGCTCAACCTGCGCACCCGCAGGCTCACCGGCGCGGACGGCGCCGACGTCGCGCTCAGTAACGGCGAATTCAACCTGCTCGCGGCGCTCTTCGCCACCGCCAATCGCGTCGTGACCCGCGACCAGCTGATCGAGATGAGCCGTCGCTACGACAACGAGGTGTACGATCGGGCGATCGACGTACAGATCCTGCGGCTGCGCCGCAAGATCGAGCGCGACCCGGCCGAACCGCGCATCATCGTGACCGAGCGCGGAGTGGGCTACCGCGTCGCGGTGCCGGTCGAAGCCGTGTACTGAGCGTTCCCCCGCCATGCCAAAGGTAACCCCGCGCGCGCAGCGCACACGATGGCGGCTCGGGTAGCCGCACTCTGCACTGTGCCCGCCGCCGGTCGCGCGCTGCTTGCAGCGCAGATTTCACCTGTAACAAAGGGGCATGGGCCTGTAACCGTCCCCGGACGGTCAGTGCGTTAACCTCCCGGGGCCATGTGGATCGTCCGGCTCGCGCTGCGGCGCCCGTATACCTTCGTGGTCCTCGCCATCGTGATCACGCTCTTCGGGGTGTTCGCGATCTTGCGCACGCCGACCGATATCTTTCCCAACATCAAGATCCCGGTGGTCGCGACCGTATGGCGCTACGCGGGACTCTCGCCCGATCAGATGGCGAACCGCCTGGTGCTGCAGTCCGAGCGCACCGCGCAGACCACGGTCAACGACGTCGAGCACACCGAGTCGCTGTCGCTCACCGGCACCGCCATCATCAAGTACTTCTTTCAGCCGAACGCCGATGAGTCGCTGTCGTTCGCGCAGATCACGGGCGTCTCGCAGTCGCAACTGCGCTCCGCGCCACCGGGCACCACGCCGCCCTTCATCCTGGCCTACAACGCTTCCACGGTGCCGATCCTGCAGCTCGCGCTCTCGAGCGAGACACTCTCCGAAGCACAGCTGTTCGATCAGGGTAACAACGTCATCCGCACGGGTCTCGCGACCGTGCAGGGCGCCTCGATGCCCTACCCCTTCGGCGGGCTGCAACGGCAGGTGCAGGCGGACCTCGATCCCGACGCGCTGCGCGCCACCGGGCTTTCCGGCAACGACGTCACCAATGCACTCGCCGCGCAGAATTCGATCCTGCCGGCCGGCACGCAGAAGATCGGCGATCGCGAGTACTTCGTCACCGTCAACTCCAATCCCGCGACCATCGCCGGACTCAACGATCTGCCGGTCGCGGTGCGCAACGGCAGCGTCATCTACGTGCGCGACGTGGCGCACATCCGTGACGGCTATCCGCCGCAGACCAACATGGTGCGCCGCGACGGTCATCGCGGCGTGCTCATGAGCGTGCTGAAGACCGGCAACGCCTCGACCCTCGACATCATCAGCAGCATCAAGCAGCGCCTGCCGGCGATCCGCAACCAGCTGCCGGTCGGCTTCAACATCGACCTGGTGGGCGATCAGTCGATCTTCGTGCGTGCCGCGATCAGCGGCGTGGTACGCGAGGCGGTCATCGCCGCCTGTCTCACTGCGCTCATGATCCTGCTGTTCCTCGGCAGCTGGCGCAGCACGCTGATCATCGCCATCTCCATCCCGCTGTCGATCCTCGCCTCGCTCATCTGCCTGTCCGCCCTCGGCGAGACCATCAACATCATGACACTCGGGGGGCTCGCGCTGGCGGTCGGCATTCTGGTCGACGATGCGACGGTGACCATCGAGAACATCAACATGCACCTCGAGCAGGGCCAGGATACCGAGGAGGCGATCCTCAACGGTGCGCATGAGATCGCCCTGCCCGCCCTGGTGTCGACGCTCGCCATCTGCATCGTCTTCGTTCCGATGTTCATGCTGGCGGGAATCGCACGCTACCTGTTCGTGCCGCTCGCCGAGGCTGTGGTGTTCGCGATGCTGGCCTCCTACCTGCTGTCGCGCACGCTCGTGCCGACGCTCGCCAAGTACTGGCTGCAGCGGCACGAGGAGCGTCACGCCGCCCCGGCGAGCCCGCTGCCGCGCCTGCAGTGGCACTTCGAGCAGTGGTTCGGCCGCGTCCGCCAGGGCTATCGCCGGCTGCTCGAGCGCGTGCTGCATGCCGGTCCGCGCTTCACCCTGCCGTTCCTCGCCGCCATGGCGGCGACCGCCCTGCTCGCCTTCCCGCTCGGCCGCTTCCTGCCCGGGTTGGGCCAGGATTTCTTCCCGCGCGTCGACGCCGGCCAGATCAAGCTCCACATCCGCGCGCCGACCGGCCTGCGCATCGAGGACACGGCCGCGCTCTGTGATCACATCGAGGCGAGCATCCGCAGCGTGATACCGCCACGGGAGATCGACACGATCGTCGACAACATCGGTGTGCCCTACAGCGGTATCAACACGGCGTACTCGACCTCCGCACCCGTCGGCCCCGGTGACGCCGACATCTTCGTCAACCTGAAGGCGGATCATCACCCGACCGAGCGCTACGTGCGGGCGCTGCGCGCGAAGCTGGTTCCGCTCTACCCCTCGACGAGCTTCGCCTTTCTGCCGGCCGACATCGTCAGCCAGATCCTGAACTTCGGCCTGCCCTCGCCCATCGACATTCAGGTGTCGGGCTTCGACATGGACGCCGGGCGCAAGTACGCCCGCGAGCTGCTCGGGCGAATGCAGCAGATTCCCGGACTCGTGGACGTGCGCATCCAGCAGGCTTTCGACTACCCGACGCTCAACGTGGACGTCGACCGTACCAAGGCGGCGCTGCTCGGACTCACCGAGACCGACGTGGCTTCGGACCTCCTGACGTCGCTGTCCGGCAGCTCGCAGACGCTGCTGTCCTTCTGGATCGACCCCAAGACCGGCACGCAGTATCCGGTCGTCGCGCAAACGCCGCAGTTCCGCCTGGCCTCGCTCACCGACCTGGTAACGACGCCGGTGACGAGCGCCGCCGCCGGCGCCGCGGCAGGCGGCAGCAGCAGCGGTAGCGGCGCGCCTGCCGCGCCCGGCGTGGACGGCGCTGGCAGCCGGCAGCTGCTCGCCAATCTCGCCAGCTTCAGCCGCAGCGAGTCGCCGGCCGTCGTGAACCACTACAACTCGATTCCCGTCATCGACGTGTTTGCGAGCTTCGACGGCAGCGACCTCGGCTTCGTCGCGGCGCAGATCAGGCGCATCCTGGCCGACACGGCGCATTTTCTGCCGCGCGGCACCCAGGTCACGATGCGCGGACAGGTCAGGACCATGACCGACTCATTCACCGGCCTCTTAATCGGGCTCGCCGGTGCCGTAGTGCTGGTTTACCTCCTGATCGTGGTGAACTTTCAGTCGTGGCGCGACCCATTCATCATCATTACCGCGCTCCCCGCCGCGCTCGCCGGTATCGTGTGGATGCTCTTCCTCACGCATACCCCGGTGAGCGTGCCGGCGCTCACCGGCGCCATCATGTGCATGGGAGTTGCGACCGCCAACAGCGTCCTGGTCGTGAGCTTCGCCCGCGAGCGCATGAATGCCGGCGACAACGCGGCACACGCCGCGTTGCAGGCTGGCTTCACCCGCTTCCGCCCGGTGCTGATGACCGCACTGGCGATGATCATCGGCATGGTGCCGATGGCGCTCGGCCTCGGTGAGGGCGGCGAGCAGAATGCACCGCTCGGGCGCGCGGTGATCGGCGGGCTGGTGTTTGCGACCGTGGCCACGCTGCTTTTCGTGCCGACGGTCTTCTCCCTAATCCACGGGCGCCGGAGCAGCTGATGTCGGAATCCGACGCACCCATCGTGCGCAGCGAGCTGCTTACGCGTCGTTACGTCTGGGTCGCCCTCGGCCTGGTGCTCTTGCTGGCGATCTGGGGCATCCTCAGCCGCCTGAGCGCACGCAACGCCCTGGAGCGCCAGGCGGCGGAGGCCGCTATCCCGACCGTGGCCACCACGCAGGCCAAGTCCGGTCCTGCCACCGACAAGCTGGTGCTGCCCGGCAACGTGCAGGCGTATTACGAGGCGCCGATCTACGCGCGCACCAACGGCTACCTCAAGGTCTGGTACACAGACATCGGCGCGAGCGTCAAGAAAGGACAGCTGCTCGCGGAGATCGAGACCCCGGAGGTCGATCAGCAGCTGCGCCAGGCGCAGGCGGATCTAGCCACCGCCGAGGCAAACTTCCTGCTGGCGCGCACCACCAACGAGCGCTGGCAGGGGCTGCTCGCCACCCAGTCCGTGTCCCAGCAGGATGCCGACCAGCGTGCCGGCGATGCGGCCGCCAAGCTCGCCACCCAGCAATCCGCCGCCGCCAACGTGGCGCGGCTGCGCGAGCTCGAATCCTTCAAGCGCGTCGTGGCGCCCTTCGATGGCGTCGTGACTCAGCGCAACACCGACGTCGGGGCGCTGATCAACGCCGGTGAGGCCCCGGGGAGCGCGCTGTTTCGTGTCGCCGACACACACCGCCTGCGCATCTACGTGCAGGTGCCGCAGCCGTACGCGGCGCAGGTTCGCGACGGCGGCATCGCCACGCTCGAATTCACCGATCACCCGGGGCAGAAGTACTCCGCCACCGTCAGCTCCACCGCGCATGCGCTCGATGTCGCCTCCCGCACCCTGCAGGTCGAGCTGCAGATCGACAACGCCCGCGGCGAGCTGCTGCCCGGATCCTACGTGCAGGTCACCTTCACGCTGCCCTCGGCCGGCAACACCTTGCGTGTGCCGGTGAACGCCCTGCTGTTCCGCGGTCAGAGCGTGCAGGTGGCGACCGTCGACGACCAGCATCGCGTGCGCCTGAAGGATATCGGCGAAGGCCGCGACTTCGGTACCGAGATCGAGGTGCTCTCGGGGATCACCGCCGCCGACACGCTCATCGTCAATCCGCCCGACTCGATCGGTGATGGCACACAGGTGCGCATCCAACAACCGTCCCGCAAGGGCGGGACGCCCGCCCCGGGGCAGCCCGGTGGCGCACAGCCCGCCGCCGGCGGCGCGCCGACCGGGAACTCCTCGTGAGAGACGCACGTGCGCTCGTCCCGGCGGCGGCGTGCCTCGCGAGCGCGCTGGCTGGCTGCTCGCTCAGCCCGCGCTACGAGCGACCCTCGCTCCCGACTCCCCCACCCGCCGTCTACAAGGAGCTCGGCGACTGGAAGGTGGCGGCGCCGGCGGATACAACGGCGCGCGGCCGCTGGTGGGCGATGTTCGAGGACCCGCAGCTCGATGCCCTCGAAGCCCAGGTGACCGATGCCAACCAGAGCTTGAAGTCGGCACTCGCCCGGCTCGAGGAGGCGCGCGACCAGACGCGCATCGCGCGCTCGGCATGGTTTCCGCTGGTGAACGCCCAGGCGCAGGCCACGCGTGGCGAGACCTCCGTCTATTCACCGAACTTTGCTCCCGGCAGGTCCCGCACCGGCAACACTTTCATCCTCGGCGGCGACCTCTCGTACGAGCTCGACATCTTCGGCCGCATCCGCAACACCGTCGCCGGCGCGCGCGCCACCGAACAGGCGACGGCCGGCGACGTCGCCGCGCTCGACCTGTCGCTGCACGCCGAGCTCGCGAGCGACTATTTCACGCTGCGCGGCCTCGACATCGAGCAGCAGCTGCTCGATCACACGGTCGCCGACTATGCCCGCGCGCTGCAGCTCACGCAGAACCTGTTCCGCGGCGGCGCGGCGGCGATCTCCGACGTCCAGCAGGCACAGGCGCAGCTCGAGACGGCGCGTACACAGGCGGAGGACACGCGGCTGCGCCGTGCACAGACCGAGCACGCGATCGCCGTGCTGGTCGGCCAGCGTCCGAGCGACTTTTCCCTCGCTGCGCACCCCGACGCGACACCCGCATCACTGCCGAGCGTGGATGTCGGGCTGCCCTCACAGCTCCTCGAGCGGCGCCCCGACGTCGCGGCGGCCGAGCGCCGGGTCGCCGCCGCGAACGCCGCGATCGGGGTGGCGCGCGCTGCCTATTTTCCGGTGATCGATCTGCTGGGGTCTGCTGGCTGGCAGAGTAGCGCCACTTCGAGCCTCATCACCGCCCCGGCCCAGTACTGGTCCATCGGGCCGCAGGCGCTGCTCACGATGTTCGACGGCGGATTGCACCGCGCACAATCGGCGCAGGCCCATGCGGCCTACGATGAGCAGGTTGCCGACTACCGCAGTACCGTGCTCGGCGCCTTTCAGGACGTCGAGGACAATCTCGTGGCGATCCGCCAGCTGCAGCACGAGAGCGTCAGTCAGGCGGCGGCGATCACCGCCACACAAGGCGCGCTCGACCAGGCGAACCTGCGCTACAAGGGCGGCATCGTCACCTATCTGGAAGTCGTGTCCACCGAGAACGCCGCCCTTGCCGCGCGCCTTTCGGCAGAGGACATCGAGATCCGCCGTGCGGCGGCGACCGTGCTGCTGGTGAAAGCGCTGGGCGGTGACTGGAACCCGCCTCGCCCCGCGACCGTCGCCGCTCAGCGCAGGTAGGCGTGGACCACGTCGATGAGGTGCTTGGCGCCGCGCGCCCGACCGCGGTCGCGGTCGCGCGCCGGATCTGACACGTGCATGCGGATATGGTCCTCGAGCAGCTCTGCCATCAGGCCGTTGGCCGCACCGCGTGCCGACACGGTAAGCTGCATCACGCGGGCGCAGTCGGCGTTGCGCTGCAGGGCGCGCTCGATAGCATCCACCTGCCCGCGCAGTCGCCGCACGCGCTGCAGCAGTCGGGTCCTGTCCTGGATCGTGTGTCCCACGGGGTCTGGCCTCCGACCCGTCTTATAGGGTAGGGGGTATAGTATATACTGACCGCTGCACGTGCAGGTAAAGCGCTGCTGAGATGGCAGCGCCTGTGCGCGCGGCGCGTCCTTGGCTGCGCCTCCCGCTCTGAGGGTCCCTCCTCTGGCAGGCCCCCCCGCCCCGGCCGTCGCGGCGGAGGCCGCCGCCGCACTCGACCCGGCGCAGTTACGCCTGCACCTCGAGTACTGACGCTGCCGGGCTCCTCAAAACTGCTTCACATCCTCGCGCCTCTGGTCTAACTCGGTGCCGCGCAGCAGGCGATAGACCACCCCGGCGAGTCCCGCGCCGAGGAGCGGTGCGATCCAGAAGAGCCACAGCTGACCGAGTGCCCAACCACCCACGACGAGCGCCGGACCGGTGCTGCGGGCCGGATTCACCGAGGTATTGGTGACCGGAATGCTGATCAGGTGAATGAGCGTCAGGCACAGCCCGATCGCGAGTGGCGCAAATCCCGCCGGGGCGCGGGGCTCCGTCGAGCCGAGTATGACCATGAGAAACATGAACGTCATGATCACCTCGGTGAGCAGCGCCGTGCCGAGCGTATAGCCGCCCGGGGAATGCTCGGCGTAGCCGTTTGCCGCCAGACCACCGCTCAGGTCGAACCCCGGTTTGCCGCTGGCGATGAGGTACAGCATGAATGCCGCGAGAATTGCCCCGAGCAGCTGGGCGATCACGTAAGCCGGCAGCTCCGAGGCCCGGAAGCGGCCGGCCAGCACGAGTCCGAAAGACACGGCGGGATTCAGGTGACAACCGGACACGTGCCCGATGGCGTAGGCCATGGTCAGCACGGTCAGGCCGAAGGCGAGCGCCACGCCCAGCAGACCGATACCAACGTGTGGGAAGGCGGCGGCGAGCACCGCGCTGCCGCAGCCACCCAACACCAGCCAGAACGTGCCCATGAATTCGAGGATCGCGCGACTGGAAAGCGACATGAATGTTCCCTTCTCGACTGCTCTTGTTGTTTTGCGGGGCCGTCGGACGGCCATCCCTCGGCCACTGCGCCGCCAAAGATAGCAGAGGACGCGTGTTCAGACGACCGGGCGGGAAGCCATGGAAGACTTCACCGCGCGGAAGCCGCTGACGTCCGTATCGGACGGCTTCCGACGCGGGAAGTTCGTGCTAGCGAGACTGGTGGCTATCTAAGAACATGACACGCCTCGGGGCAACATGTCGGTATTTTGCGTCGTGAAAGTCAGCGCTGTCACAGGTCGCACCGGGACGGTGCGCCACGCGGAGCTCCAAGCGGCACCGCGCGCCTCAGGGACCCGTGCGTCAACCGACGGGCACGAAATCGATGAACCCTCGCTGAATGTCGGTGTGTACCAGCCGCACGCTGAGCTCGTCGCCGACATCGAGCCCCGCGCCGCCCTTGGCAAGGCGCCCTTCAGCCAGGGGCTGTGCGATGCGAACCCAGGTGCCGGCGTCGGTTACTCCGGTGACGATGGCCTCAAACCGCTGACCCACGCGCGATTGCAGCAGCATGGCGGCGGCGGACTTGCGCACCTGGCGCTCGACCCGCGCGGCGTTGCGTTCCTGCTCGGTGCAGTGCGCCGCGAGCGCACGCAGCTCGTCGTCGCCGTAGGGCGCCGCCGTAGCGGCCAGCGCCGCTTTCAGCAGGCGCTGGGTTATCACGTCCGGAAAGCGGCGGTTGGGCGCGGTGCCGTGCGTGTAGTCGTCGACCGCCAGCCCGAAATGACCCTCCGCGGGCTGCCCGGCACGCTTGACCACGTACTCGCCGGCGCCGAGCAGCTTCACGACCGCGAGCGACAGGTCGGGGAATTGTGCCGGCGCCGCCTGCTGGCGGCGCACCAGAAAGGCGCTCAGCGCCCGCGCATCGGGCGTGGCCGGCAGACTTTCGCCGCAGCGCTTCGCCAGCTCGACGATGCGGTCCCAGCGCGCGGGCTTGCGCAGCACGCGGCGCAGCGACGAGCGCCCCTTGCTCTCGAGGAATTGCGCCACCACGCCGTTGGCGGCAATCATGAAATACTCGATCAACTCCTTGGCGCGATTGTCCTCGTCGGGCCTGAGGTCGACGAGTGTCGTGCCCATGTAGACGGCCTGGGCTTCGAGAGTGGTGAGGCCGAGAGCGCCCTGCTCGTGGCGCACCCGCTTGAGCGCCTGCGCCACGCCGTCCTGGATCTTAAGCTGCTGATCCATGCCCGCGACCGCCGCCAGACGCGCGGGCGCACCAGCCTTGCCATCGAGCCACGCCGCGACGGCGTTGTAGGCGAGCTTCGCGCGGTTGACCACCACCGCGCGGTA
This sequence comes from Steroidobacteraceae bacterium, assembly GCA_035621995.1. Taxonomy (GTDB): domain Bacteria; phylum Pseudomonadota; class Gammaproteobacteria; order Steroidobacterales; family Steroidobacteraceae; genus 13-2-20CM-66-19. The sequence continues at coordinate 78,883 of DASPWF010000003.1, read as the reverse complement.
AACGTCGGCATCGCTCACGCTGCCATCGAGTCCGACCGTCATCTCGATGACCAGACTCAAGCGCTCGCGATCCTCAGCGAGACAGGTGAGATCGGTCGACAGTCGCTCCGGCAGCATCGGGAAGGTCTGTGCGGCGGTATACACCGAGGTCGTGTTGACGCGCGCGTGCGCGTCGATGGGTGAGTCGCGGGCGATGGTGGCGTCGACATCGGCGATCGCCACCAGGATGCGCACGGCTGCGCCCGCGAGCGGCACGGCCACCGACAGCTGGTCGAGGTCGCGTGAGTCATCGTTGTCGATCGAGCACCACAGGAGCGTGCGCAAATCGCGCACCGCGGGCGAGCGCTCTACCGCCGGCCCGGTGATGGCGCTTAGTTGCTTTGTTGCGGCCGACGGCAGGTCCGGCTCGAGACCGTGCTCGAGCATGGCGCGGCGCGCAATGCTCAGCAGATCGTTCGCCGGTACCGCATCCTGTGGCATCGCGGGATGATAACAAGCGTCCGCGTGCCGTGCGCCCACCGGCCGCGTGCCGCGGGAAATGCGAAGGGCACCGCGGAATCCTCCGCGGTGCCCTCCTTTCTCGAGCGAGGCGTCCTTCCCTCGTTCGATTGCCGCCTGCTTACGGGTTACATGCTCGGCATCGTGCCGGTGTAGTACGCGAGCACATATGCCTTGAGCGTCCCGCTGGTTGCCGGCGGCACCGCCGCCTGCGGGACGCTCCACACTTTCACGATCGCCCCGGCGGTGAGTGTCGCCTGCAGCGTCGCCAGCCCGTCGCCGTCCCCCGAGATGTTGAGCGGCGTGATGGTCACCATGCCGTCCGAGCGATTGACCTGGTAGACGAGCGTCGCCGAGCCGGTGTCGGTATCGAGGTTCACCGTCACCGGCAGCGTGCCGCCGAGCACCGTCATGGCGAAGCTGGTGCCGCTGAGGGCGGTGGTCACCGTGCCGAGCGGCAGCGGCGTCGGCACCAGCACTGCATCGTTGAGGTACCAGCCCGAGGTACCGTCACCGCTGATGCCGTCACCCCAGCGCGCGCCGCTCACGCCCCAGGCGACCACGTCGCCGACGCTCCCGCCGAGATCGACCGAGCCGTTGGTGGCGCCCATGAAGTCGTTCACCGCGCTCGTGCCGAAGTCGACCAGCGTCGGGAAGGTGAAGTCCCACCACTTGAAGCCCGTGATCTGGGTGGTCTGCCCGTTCGACTGATACACGCCATTGTCGGCATTGCCCGAGATATACGGCAGGGTCAGCGCGTAGTTGTCGTTTACTGCCAGATACTGCGAGGTGTACTTGAACCCCATGGTGTTGGCGTTCGAGATCTCACCGCCGAAAGCCGCGGTCTCGATGTCGACGCTGCTGGCCACCATCGGCACCTGCAGCGGGTTCATGGAGCTCACGTGCACCTTGAAACCGCGCACCAGGTTGCCGAGGAACCCGGTACCCTCGCCTATGGCAGTCGCGTCGGCGAGCGCGTTCGCCGGCGTGCGGAAGAAGAACTGCGTGCTGGCGTCGATCGCGACCGGCACGGGGATGCCATCCTCGTTGGTCACGGTGAGCGTATCGGCGGTGGTGTTGACGTTCAGCACGTGTCCTTCGGGGCTCAGCCACACTTTGTTGAACTCGCTGCTCACCCACACGCGCACCGCGGTCAGGGTGCCGTCCGTCTGGTAACGGGCGGCAACGCGCACGAAGCGGTTGTCAAGTCCGCCCTCGTTGCCGAAGTTGTTGACGACCGTGCGGCTGCCGGCATCGAGGTCATAGACGATCGTGCCGTTCACGCTGTCGGCGTCGATGGTGAGCGCGATGCTGCTGGTGATCTCGGTCTCCGGTTTGGTCGCCGGGTAGACCGGAAAGTCCTTGTCGATGGTGATCGCAGCCGAGGTCACGCCGGTCACGGTGCCATAGGTGTGACGCAGCAGCAGCCCGGCAATGTCGTACACCGGTCGATGGCGCACCGGGCCGTTGAAGTTCACCGCAAACACCGTGGCACCATCCGCCGCCGGCGGCGTGTGTGCGACGATGAACGCCGGGTGGCCGAGGTCGAACTCGACATCGAGCGCGACGTTGGTCTGGCCAGCGGCCACGGTCAGGTTGTTGGCAAAATCGACGTCGACGGCGACCGTACGACTGCCGCTCGCGCCCTGTGCACCCTGAATCTGGATCTGATCCGCCGGGATGCTGGTGCCGCCGGCCACCGGGAAGCCACTCTCGGGATTGTTCGCCACGGTGAGCAGCACCTCCCCCGGATTCGCGGCGATCGTCAGCACCGCACCGCTGTAAGTGCCGGGCGGGACGCTCACGTTGCCGAGCAGCTCGCCGAGCTGATCGAGCTGTACCAGGTTGACATAAGGAGCCGGTGTCGGCGCGCTCCACACGGTCACCGCGCTGCCGCCGTTTGCCGGAATGAGCGCGATGCTCAGGACCTGGACGCCGACGCACGCCCAGTCATCCGAGGCTGCGTCGCTGATGGTGAGCGGCATCACGGCGCTCTGCGCCGCAGGAGTCGATGAGGAGCCGCTGCTGCCGCCGCCGCCCCCGCAAGCCGTCAATGCGCCGCTGAGACCCGCAAGTACCGTGACGTAAATCGCCCGTCGCAACATAATGCGTTGCATATCGAATCCCTCTGTTGGTTCGCCGCAGCCTCCGCCGCAGCCGTCGAGCGTATAGCGGGCCACGCTGGCGTTGGTTGACCGGCCGGCGTGGAATCGTGCGCTGTCGCCGCGGGCCGACAGCGAAGAATAACGTGTTGGTTTCGCCGCTAGGCGCCGTGCTGTATGTAGTTGGTCACGTATTGTTTGGCCTGCTCGCACGAGCGTGTCAGATCGAGCCCGCGCGCGAGGCCGGCGGCGATCGCCGACGACAGCGTGCAACCGGTGCCGCGGCGCACCGCGTTGCTGCGCGGCGCCGTCAGGCGCAGCGGCGCTTCGCCGCGTCTCAGTAACAGGTCGGTGGCCAACGCGCCGCTACCGTGTCCGCCCTTGAGCAGCACCGCTTCCGGTCCCAACGCGAGCAGCGCGCCTCCCTGGCGCAGCAGCTCCTGCTCGTCCCGGGCAACGCGCTCACCAAGGAGCGCCGCAGCTTCGGCGATGTTGGGTGTCAGGAGCGTCACCTGCGCCAGCAGCACCTGGCGCAGCGCCTCGCGCCCTGCAGGCTCGAGGAGTTCTCCGCCCGCAGTCGCCGCCAGCACCGGATCGAGCACCAGCGGTGCGGCCGTGCGCGGCGCCAGGGCGTCGGCGACCGCCATTACCGCAGCCGCCGTGCCCAGCATGCCGACCTTGACGGCAGCGACCCGCCCTGTGGCGAGCGCCGCGGTAATCTGCGCGCGCACGATCTCGGGAGGCACCGGGTGCACCGCCACCACCTGCGCCTCACTCTGCGCCGTCACCGCGGTGATCGCGCACAGCACCCCGATGCCGAGGCGCTCGAGCGTAGCCACATCGCGCGTCAGTCCCGCGCCGCCGCTCGAGTCCGATCCGGCGATGACGAGGACCGCGGTCACTCGCCCATCGCGACCAGTGCGACGTTCGCGTGGCCCTGACTCTGCAGCGCGCGCGCTGCACGCCAGGCGCGCACGCCGGTACGACAGCACAGCACGATGCGCGGCCCCGCGGGGAGCTCGAGCGCGCTGCGCTCGAGCGCCTCAACGCCGACGCGCAGCGCGGTGGCGAAGGGCGATACCGGCGTCTCGGCGAGACTGCGCAGGTCGATGACGACGTCGTCGGCGCGCACCTGGGACGGTGCAATGAAAGCGAGCGGCTGGCCTTCGGGCTCGCGCGCCGCGGCGAAGGAGAAACCGCCCATGTGCATGGTGCGGAAGTCGATCGAGAACAGCCGCCCGCGCACCGTGGGTTGCCAGTCGAGCAGCAACGCGAGCACCAGGTGCGCCTGCAGCGTGCCGATGACGCCCACGGCAGTGCCGAGCACGCCGGCCTCGGCGCAACTGCCGGCCGCGCGCGGCATCTCGGGAAACACCGCGCGATAGCTCGGCGCGCCACCGCAGAAGACGCCGAGGTAGCCTTCGAGCGCGAGCACCGAAGCGCTGACGAGTGGTGTGGCATCCTCGCGGCACGCGTCGCTCAGCGCATAGGTCACCGCGAAACTGTCGGCGGCGTCGACTACCACGTCCGCCGCCGCCACGAGCGAAGGCGCGTTGGCAGCCGTGAGGCGCTCGGTGAGCGCCTCGACCTGCACCTCCGGGTTGGTCGCGATGAGCGCCCGGCGCGCGGCGGGCGCCTTGAGCTCACCGAGGTCGCTCATGCGATAGAGCGGCTGGCGATGCAGATTCGACTCTTCCACCCGATCGTGATCGACGACCACGAGCCGTCCCACGCCCGCTGCTGCGAGGTAGGGCAGCACCGCGCAGCCGAGACCGCCTGCGCCGACGACCAGCACCGTGGCGTGACCGAGGCGTGTCTGCCGCTGCGCCCCCACCGCGGGGAGGATGCTCTGACGCGCGTAGCGATCGCTCACCACGGGTTCCTGTTCAGGCCGCGGCAGCCACGGCGAGCCACGCCTGCAGGCGAGTCTCGGGGTGCACCGCGCGTACGATGTCGGTCACGACTGCCGCGACGTCCGCGCCGGCGGCAAACACGCCAGGCAGCCGCTCGAGCGTCAGCCCGCCGATCGCCACCAGAGGCACGCTGCCCACGCGACGTTTCCACTCACCGATGCGTGGCAACCCCTGCGGGGGAAAGGCCATCGCTTTGAGCAGCGTCGGATAGATGGGCCCGAGTGCCACGTAATCGGGCCCGAGCGCGAGGGCGCGCTCGAGCTCGCGCTCATCGTGAGTGCTCACACCGAGGCGCACGTCCGCGCGGCGCAAGGCCGCGACATCGGCCTCGTCGAGATCGCCCTGTCCGAGGTGTACGAAGTCGCATCGCGCGCGCAACGCCAGCTGCCAGTGATCGTTGACGACGAGCTGCGCCCCGCTCGCAGCGCAGCAGGCCCGGGCCTCGCGTATCTGCCCGAGGATCATCGCTTCCGGCTGCTCCTTGATGCGCAGCTGCACCAAGCGCGCGCCGAGGGCGGTGAGACGCCGCACCCACGCGGCGCTGTCGACGATCGGATAGACGCGCGGCAGGCTCATCCGCGGAACGCCGCACCAATCACCGGCGTCGACGGCTCGGCGAGATCGCGCGGCTCGATCGGTCCGGCGAGGCGGGCGGCGAGCCCCGCCTCCACCGCCTGCGCAAATGCCGCCGCCATCTGCACCGGGTCGCGTGCCTGGGCAACCGCGGTGTTGACGAGCACCGCATCGAAGCCCAGTTCGAGTGCCTGCGCGGCGTGCGAGGGCACTCCGAGACCGGCATCGATGATGAGCGGCACGCCCGGGAAGTGCGCGCGCAGCGCCTTGAGCCCAAAGAGGTTGTTGAGCCCGCGCCCTGAGCCGATCGGCGCGCCCCAGGGCATCAGTACCCCGCAGCCCGCCGTCAGCAACCGCTCCGCGACGACCAGGTCCTCGGTGGTGTACGGAAACACCTCGAAGCCCTCGGCGCACAGGATGCGCGCCGCCTCGGTGAGGCCGAAGACGTCCGGCTGCAGCGTGTCGTCCTCACCGATGACTTCGAGCTTGATCCACGGCGTGCCGAAGACCTCGCGCGCCATGTGCGCCGTGGTCACGGCCTCCTTGACCGAGTGGCACCCCGCAGTGTTCGGCAGCACCAGCACGCCGAGCTCGCGGATGAGCCCCCAGAAGCCCTGCCCGGCGCGCTCGCCGCTCGACTCGCGCCGCAGCGCCACGGTCACAACTTCGGCGCGGGCTGCGCGCACCGCCTGGGAGAGCACCGCCGGCGACGGATAGCGAGCCGTGCCGAGCAGCAGGCGTGAGTTCAACGAAGCCTGATAGAGGTGCAGCATTCAGCCCCCCTGCATCGGTGAGAGCACTTCGACGCGGTCGCCCTCGGCAAGAGTGATATGCGCCCTCGCGCTTGCGGCGATGAACTCGCCGTTCACCGCGGTCGCAACCACGCGCTCGCCGTAGCCGAGCTCCTCGAGCACGGCGGCGAGCGCTACGCCGGCGATCTCATGCGAGGCGCCGTTGACGAGGATCCTCATCCATCACCTCCGGAAAATGCGCCCCCGCGAGCAGCACCTGCGCGGCGCGCCGTGCGAGCGCAGGCGCCAGCAGGAATCCGTGTCGATAGAGGCCGTTCACGTAAAGCGTTTGGCCCGCACGGTGCAGGCGCGGCAGGTTGTCGGGAAAGGCCGCGCGTACCCCGGTGCCGATCTCGACGATCTGCGCCTCACCGAAGGCCGGGTGCAGTGCGTAAGCCGCCGACAGCAGCTCGAGCATGGAGCGCACGCTGACGCGCTCGCCGTCATCGCTTTCGATCATGGTGGCACCCACCATGAAGAGGCCATCGCCGCGCGGCACGACGTACACGGGTATGCGCGGGTGCAGCAGGCGGATCGGGCGCGCGAGCGAGAGATCCGCAAGGCGCAGCAGCAGCATCTCGCCCTTGACCCCGCGCAGCCCGGCAAGCTGCGCGCGCGCCGCAAGCCCGCTGCAGTCAACGATGTGACGCCCGCGCAGCATGCCAGCGGAGGCCTCGACCCCGAAGCGCAGCTCGGCGCCGAGCTCGCGCAGGCGGGTGCTGAGAGCGGCGAGCGCGGCGCGCGGATCGAGGTGTGCCTCGTCGCGAAAATGCAGCCCCTGGGCAAAACGCCCGGCGAGTTCCGGCTCGAGCGCGGCGACGGCCTCTGCGCTCAGCCACTCGAAGCGCGTCGTGCGGCGCGCGAACTGGGTGAGCTCGGCCGCATCGCGTCCATGGGCCACGAGCAGTGTGCCGTTGACGATGGTGCCCGGGAAGCGCGCACGCCACCAGGCGAGGCTCTCCTCCCCGAGCCGTGCAATCAGCGGCCCGGAGTTCTCCTGCTCGCACCACGGTGCGAGCATGCCGCCGGCGAAGTAGGAGCAGCCTGCGCCGGGGTGCGCGGCGCGCTCGAGCACCTCGACCTCGACGCCACGCTCGGCGAACTCGAGCGCGCAGGCGAGCCCCGCGACTCCGGCGCCGATGACGCTCACCTGCACGGCTTCAGCGCTCCCCGGGCGCCAGCGCCTGCGGATCAGGCGCCGGGACATAGAGCTCACCGCCCGCGGCCCGGAATTTCACCGCCATCTCCGCAAGGCCGGCGGCGCGCGCCTCCTCGCGCACCTCGTGCGAGATGCGCATCGAGCAGAACTTCGGCCCGCACATCGAGCAGAAGTGCGCCACCTTGTGCCCTTCCTTCGGCAACGTCGCGTCATGGAAGGCGCAGGCGGTGTCCGGATCGAGCGAAAGATTGAACTGGTCCTGCCAGCGGAAGTCGAACCGCGCCCGCGACAGCGCGTCATCACGCGCGCGCGCTCCGGGGTGTCCCTTGGCGAGATCGGCCGCGTGTGCGGCGATCTTGTAGGTGATGACACCGGTCTTGACGTCGTTGCGGTCGGGCAGACCCAGGTGCTCCTTCGGCGTTACGTAGCAGAGCATGGCGGTGCCGAACCAGCCGATCATGGCGGCGCCAATCGCCGAGGTGATGTGGTCGTAACCCGGCGCGATGTCCGTCGTCAGGGGCCCGAGTGTGTAGAACGGTGCCTCGCCGCAGGTGGCGAGCTGCTTGTCCATGTTGTCCTTGATCTTGTGCATCGGCACGTGCCCCGGTCCCTCGATCATCACCTGGCAGTCGTGCCGCCACGCGACGCGCGTCAGCTCTCCGAGCGTCTCGAGCTCGGCGAATTGCGCCGCGTCGTTGGCGTCGGCGATCGAGCCAGGCCGCAGGCCATCACCCAGCGAGAAGCTCACATCGTACGCGCGGCAGATAGCGCAGATCTCCTCGAAATGCTCGTAGAGGAAGCTCTCGCGGTGATGCGCCAGGCACCACTTCGCCATGATCGAGCCCCCGCGCGAGACGATGCCGGTGACGCGGCCCACGGTGAGCGGCACGTACGCGAGCCGAACGCCGGCGTGGATGGTGAAGTAATCGACGCCCTGCTCGGCCTGCTCGATGAGCGTGTCGCGGAAGATCTCCCAGCTCATCTCCTCGGCCACGCCGCCGACCTTCTCGAGCGCCTGGTAGATCGGCACCGTGCCAATCGGAACCGGGGAATTGCGCAGGATCCACTCGCGAATGGTGTGGATATTGCGGCCGGTGGACAGGTCCATGACCGTGTCCGCCCCCCAGCGGATCGCCCACACCATCTTGTCGACCTCTTCCGCCGTCGAGGAGGTGACCGCCGAGTTGCCGATGTTGGCATTGATCTTCACCAGAAAATTGCGGCCGATGATCATCGGCTCGGATTCCGGATGATTGACGTTCGCCGGGATGATCGCGCGTCCCGCGGCCACCTCGGCGCGCACGAACTCGGGGGTCACGAGCTCGGGAATGCGAGCACCCCAGGCGTTGCCGTCACGCGCGCCCGCGCCGCCCATCTCGCGACCGACGTTCTCGCGGATCGCCACGTATTCCATCTCGGGCGTGATGATGCCGGCACGCGCATACGCGAGCTGCGTGACGGCCGCAGTGGTGCGCGCTCGCAGTGGTGCGCGACGCACCGGGAACTCCGGCGCCGCTTTGGCTCCGGACACGAGTCCGTTATCGAGCGGCAGCACGCGCCGACCGGGATACGCCTCGGTGTCGTCCCGCGCACTGATCCAGGCCGCGCGGGTGCGCGGCAGCCCTTGGGTGATGTCGATCGTGACCGTGGGATCGGTGTAGGGGCCAGAGGAGTCATACACGTTGAGCGCCGGCTCTGCGGCCGACGGATGGAGCTCGATCTCGCGCATGGGCACCCGCAGCCCCGCGTGCAGCCGTCCTGGCCTGTGGATCTTGCGCGAGGCGGGCAAGGACTCGGAAACGACCTGCATGAGTTGCGCATTCATCGGAAGGCTCCTGCACTCAGAAGTTCAGAAGATCCGGCGAATGCGGCGCGGTAGGAAAGCCTTGCGCCTGCGACAGCAGGCTCGCTCATGCGTGAGAGAAACTTTCCTACGCCAGCATTAACTGGATCAGGTTCGAAGGGTCGCCAAGCCGCGCTATCCCACAGCGCCCGCTGGCCTCTCAGCCCCCTGCCGGGGCTCCCCTAGCCGGGGTGAAACTAGTACGAGTGGTGGCGCAGGTCAATGCCGCCCGCGGCGCGATGCAGCGCAGCGTGGTGCACGTGACCGGCGGCGCGACGGTATGTGACACTCGCGCCCCTCGCCCCGCGCCGAAGGATCGAGTCACCCATGGCATCCTGGCAGGTCTGGGCACTGCTCTCGGCGCTGTTTGCAGCGCTCACGGCCATCTTTGCCAAGGTCGGTGTAGCGGACATCAATCCGGACGTCGCAACGCTCATCCGCACCGTGGTGATTCTTATCGTAATGACGGCGCTCGTCGGCGCCGCGCGCGAGCTGCCGGCGCTCGGGCGCGCCTCACCGCGCAGCTATGTGTTTCTCGTGCTCTCGGGGCTTGCCACCGGCGCCTCGTGGTGGTGCTACTTTCGCGCGCTGCATGTCGGCGATGCCGCGCGCGTCGCACCGCTCGACAAGCTGAGCGTCGTGCTGGTGGCGCTGTTTGGCGTAGGCTTTCTCGGTGAGCGACTGGCACCCCTCAACTGGCTGGGCGTGCTGATGATCACCGCCGGTGCCTGGCTCGTCACGCTGAGAGGATGAGCGACGGCGCGCGCGGTTTTACCCGCGCGCGCCGTGCCCTTCCACACACCTGCCTTGGTTCAGAAACGCCCTTCAGGTCGGGCGGGCGCCGCCTCCATGGCTAGCTTGTCCGCCCTTGCGGCCGGCTTCTGCCGCAAGCTCGGGATGCTGGGAAAAACTCCGCTTCTCGTCCGGCACACTCTGTCCGCCCTTGCGGCCGGCGACCGCGGCGAGCTCACGATTCTGTGAAAAACTGCGCTTGGCGCCCGGGACACTCTGTCCGCCCTTGCGCCCGGCTTCCGCGGCGAGCCGACGATTCTGCGAAAAACTGCGCTTCTCATCCGGGACCGCCTTGCCGCCCATGCTCGCAATCTGCCGCTGCCGCTCCGCATTCATCGAAGCGAAGCCGCGATGCGAAACACGCCCTTCATTCACGGTACCTGTTCCTTCAGCCATTACTACTCTCCTTTATCTCGCAGTTTCCCGAGAGTCGGGTCTGCGTATGTTGGAGAGCATACGCCTCACCGGCCACGCGGAGTATCAGGCTTTAGTCTGACTCTTTTCGTCAGCGCACGCCTACTCACGGCCCATAAGAAATATCAAGAAGGGGTTCCGACATTGCAGGAAAGTTACGGCGTCAGGTGATCGATCACGAGGCTCACCAAGCCATCGCTGCCCACGCGGTAGGTCACCTCGCCGTAGGGATCGCCGCGCGCCCCCACGGGACTCCCCGAGCGCGCAATGCGCGCCACGACCTGGACGCTCTGTCCGGCGGCAAACGCCCGTCCCGGGACCATGGAGTCCGCGGGACTGAGCGCAACACTCTGGGGAAAGTGGCTATCCAGCCGCTTCACCGCGAGTGGCGGGCCCGCCTCACCCGGAGTGCGTACGAACACGAAGAGCGGTGCACCTCCCACCGCAGCGGCCCCGAGTGAGGGTGCCAGGGTGACATTGACCCGCACCACGGCTGAGGCGGACGCAGCCGTCCCCGCCGACGGGTTTTGCGGCGTTGCAGCGTTGGCGGAAGCGCCCGCGAGCTTCTGGTCGATGGCGGTGATCTGCTGCTCGAGGATCGAGCGCACGTTTTCGGGCGGGTTGAGCGCTAGCAGCTTCATGAAACGCTGTCGCGCGAGCGGCAGGTCCCCGCGCCGCTCGGCGATCGCCGCCGCAAAGAACAACGCCTTGCCGGAGTTTGGATCGAGCGCGAGCGCCTGATCGATGAGACGGGCTGCACGGCCGTCGAGCTCGCTCTCATCGATGAACGCCAGCGCCTCGGCCTCGCCGGTGAGCGCCTCGGCACTCTTGCCGCCGCTTAGCCGGTCGGCACGCTCGTAGGCCCGCAGCGCAAGCGGGTACTCCTGCAACACGACATAGGAGCGACCGAGCATCAGCCAGCCATCGAGGTTCTGGGGATCGCGCTCGAGCTCGCGTGCGAGTCGCGCCACCATGTTCTGCGGCGAGTCGGCCGCCGGTGCGGCGTGCCAGTGCCAGTTGCTCCAGGCGGCATACAACACCGCCGATCCGATGACGAGTAGCGCCGCGGCGGCGAGCGCAGTCCAGCGCGCCGGAGCGCTCGCTGGGCGCCGTCGAATGAGCGGAAGCGCGACGGCGAGCGCTGCGGCGGCGGTCAGCGCCGCCGCCAGTATCACAAAGGTCGCGATCACGAGCGGCCGTCCTCCTCCACGGGATCGGTATCGGCGCCGAGCAGCGTCGCGCGCGAGCGCACCACGCGCCACGAGACCAGCGCGCCGATCAGCAGCAGCCCCACCGGCGCGCCCCACAGCCACGCATTGCGCAGCGAGTAGCGGGGTCGGAACAGGATGAAGTCGCCGTAGCGCGCCGCCATCCAGCTGCGCACCTCCTCGTCGGACTTCCCCGCGAGCAGCAGATCGCGCACCTGGCGTCGCAGGTCCGCAGCGAGATCGACTGGCGAGTCGGCGAGCGACTCGTTCTGGCACTGCATGCAGCGCAACTCGTGCGTCAGGGCAACGTAGCGCGCCTGCAGTGCCGGGTCGGGGAGCTGTGTTGGATCGACCGCGTAACAGGTGGCCGCCGCGCCGAGTGCGAGGCAGACGGTCAGTACCGACACGAGCCCGGCGCGAGCGGTCACGACTTGGTCGCCGCCGTCGCCGCGACACGCGGCAGGATCTCGTGTATCCAGGTCTCGCGGGTGAGGGCGCCGATGTGTTTGTAGACGACGATACCCTGGGGATTGACGAGGAAGGTCTCGGGGGCGCCATACACCCCCCAATCGATAGCAGCCCGCCCGGAGCGGTCGACCGCCACGGCCTGGTACGGGTTGCCGAGCTGCGCGAGCCAGGCGAGCGCCTGCGCATCGTCGTCCTTCCAGTCGAGGCCGATCAGCGGCAGCACGCCGGCGCGGCCGACCTGCAGCAGCATGTCGTGCTCGGCGCGGCACTCCACGCACCAGGTTCCCCAGACGTTGAAGAGATACCAGTGACCGTGGAGCTCTTCGGAGCGCACCACGCGCGCAGGGTCGGTCAGGCTCGGCAGCGCGAACTGCGGCGCCGGCTTACCGATGAGGGGCGAGGCAATCACGCCCTTCTCCGGGGAGTGGCGGATGCCGATGGCGAGCACCGCCGCGAGCAGCACGAAGAGGCCAAGCGGCAGCAGGAAACGATTCATCCCGGGCGCCTCGCGATCAGGGTGTCCCCGGTGACGACAGCGGCGCCCGCCGTGCGGTAGCGACGGTCGGAGGCCGCGAGCGCCCCGCCGATCGCCATGACGAGGGCGGCGAGCCACACGAGGCTCACCAGCGGCCGTATCTGGATACGCACGCTCCAGCGCCCGGCACCCAGGTCTTCACCGAGCGCGAGCAGCAGGTTCTTGCCGTGATGCATCTTGATCGCGGTTTCGCTGGTCACCTGGTGTTGTACCCAGTACTGGCGCTTCTCGGGCCGCATCTCGGCGACCTGCGCGCCGTGCTCGCTGACGATGAGCGTGCCGCGCATGGCGCTGTAGTTCGGGCCTTCCACCGCCTGCACGCCGCCGAAGCGGAATTCATAGTCGCCTACGCGGGCGCTCGCGCCCGGTGCGAGCGCAACGTCACGCTCGAGGGTGAACGACTGGACGGTGGTGAGCGCGATCACGGCGAGCGCAAGTCCGATGTGGGCGACCGTCATGCCGAGCACGGCGCGCGGCAGCGACAGCCCGCGCCGCCAGCGATCGATCGGATCGACGAGTGAGGATAGGATGATCCACACCCCAAGGGTGGCGCCCACCGGTGTCAGTATCCTGCCGCCGTGATAGAGACCGAAGGTGAGTCCACAGGCGAGTACCGCGGCGGCGACGAAGGTGTAGAGGAGCATGCGCTGCTGCTCGCCGAGACGACCACGTTTCCAGCTGGCGTGGATGCCGACGGAAAGCAGCGCGAGCAGCGGCAGCATCGACAACATGAAGGTCGGGTTGAAGTACGGCGGCCCGACCGAGAGGGTGCCGAGCTTGAGGGCATCCGAGATCAGCGGTGCGAGCGTGCCGGCGAACACCGTCCCGGCGGCGATCACCAGCAGCACGTTGTTAAAGAGGAGGAACGACTCGCGCGCGCCGAGCTCGAAGCCGGCCGTCGACTTCAGGAGCGGCGCGCGCCACGCGTAGAGGCATAGGGCGCCGCCGACCATAACGATGAGGAAGGCGAGGATGAAGATGCCGCGGGCCGGATCCGCGGCGAACGAGTGCACCGAGACCAGCACTCCCGAGCGCACCAGGAACGTCCCGAGCATGCTCAGTGAGAACGCCAGGATCGCGAGCAGCAGCGTCCAGCTCTTGAAGAGCCCGCGTTTGTCGGTGACGGCGAGCGAATGCACCAGCGCTGTCCCGACCAGCCACGGCATGAACGAGGCATTCTCGACCGGATCCCAGAACCAGAAACCGCCCCAGCCGAGCTCGTAGTACGCCCAGAAGCTGCCGAGCGCGATGCCGCAGGTGAGGAACGCCCAGGCGATGGTAGTCCATGGACGTGTCCAGCGCGCCCAGTTTTGGTCGAGCCGCCCTTCGAGCATCGCGGCGCAGGCGAAGGCGAACGCGACGGCGAATCCGACGTAACCGGTGTAGAGAATCGGCGGGTGAACGGCAAGCCCGGGATCCTGCAGGATCGGGTTGAGGTCACGCCCGTCCGGGGCGGGCGGATCGAGCCGCATGAACGGATTTGAGGTCGCGAGGGTAAAGAGGAGGAAGCCGAGGCTCACCACCCCGAGCACCCCGAGCACCCGTGCCGCGAACGGCCGCGGCAGGCGGCCGGAGGCGAATGCCACCGCCACGGTCCACCCCGCAAGCAGCAGGATCCACAGCAGCAGCGATCCCTCGTGCGCGCCCCAGAGCGCCGTCACGCGGTAGAAAAGCGGCAGCGCCGTGTTGGAATTCTCGGCGACGTAGGCCACCGAGAAGTCATCGCTCACGAAGGAGGCGATGAGACAGGCCACTGCGGTTGCCACCATCACCGCCTGCCCGGCCACCGCCGGCGTCACGGCCGCAATCCAGCGCTCGCGGCCGAACGCCGCCCCGGCAATCCCGAAAAACGCCTGCAGCGCGGCGAGCAGCAGCGCGAGGATCAGGGCGAAGTGGCCGAGCTCGGGGAGCACCCGTCAGCTTCCTGTCGAGGGCGGCACATGATCCGCGGCCGGGGCGATGGCAGGCCCATCGGCATGCGATCCAGCGTCATGGGACCCATCGGCCGAGGTGGCCGGCGCCGCAGCGCCCGCATCCATGCGCGGCTCACCGTGGCGCCTCTTGAGCGAACGCGCGACCTCCGGCGGCATGTACTTCTCGTCGTGCTTGGCGAGCACCTCATCGGCGACAAAGGTACCGTCGGCGCGCAGTCGCCCATGAGCCACGACCCCGGCGCCTTCGCGAAACAGGTCGGGTAACACACCGGTGTAGCTCACCGCAACGTCGTGATTGAAGTCCGTGACCACGAAGTGCACCTCGAGACTTCCGGGCGCCCGATGCAGGCTTCCCTGCGTCACCATCCCGCCGAGGCGAAAGCGCGCCCCAGCGGGCACCTGTCCGGCGACCACCTGACTCGGGTCGAAGAAGAAGGTGACGTTCTCACGAAAGGCGCTGAGCGCGAGCGCGCCCGCGATGCCCACCCCGGCAACGATGCCGAGCACCAGGACCATCCGGCGCCGGCGCGGCGTCACGGCCGCTCTCCGCGCACGTCGAGCCGCCGGCGTGCCTCGGCGCGCGAGCGCGCGAGCGCCCGGCGCGCCCACACGATGTTGAGCACCACCACCGTCAGCGTCACGAGATAGGCCGGCCAGACGAACGCCGCGTAGCCACCCATGTCGAGGAACTCTTTCATGCGCTCACCGCCTCGCGGATCCAGCTAGCCGTGCGCTCACGCGCGAGCACCTCGCTGCGCAGTCGCACGAGCAGCACGGCGACGAAATACAGCGTGAAGCCGAGCAGCATCATGAGCAGCGGCAGCAGCATCGCGGCCGAGATGGTGGGCTTACCGAGGCGCATGACGGAGGGCGCCTGGTGAAGGGAGTTCCACCACGTGACCGAGTAGTGAATGATCGGCACGTTCACCACGCCGACCACGGCGAGCAGCGCACTGGCCCGGTCCGCCCGCTGGGTGTCGTCGATTCCAGCTCGCAATCCCATGTACCCCAGATACAAGAAGAGGAGGACCAGTTCCGAGGTCAGGCGCGGATCCCACTCCCAGTACGTTCCCCACATTGGCTCGCCCCACAGGGCTCCCGTCACCAGCGCAGCGAACGTGAACGAGGCGCCGATCGGCGCACAGCTCGCAGCAACCGCGTGAGCCACCTTGATACGCCAGATGAGCCCGACCGCGGCGGCGACAGCCATGGTCGTATACACCATGAGCGACATCCACGCACTGGGTGCGTGTACGTAGATGATGCGAAAGCCATCGCCCTGCTGGTAATCCGGCGGCGCAAGCACCAGTCCACCCCACAGGCCCGCCACGATCAGCAGCGCCGCCGGCCACGCAAACCACGGCGTGAGCCGCGCTGCGAGCCCGTATACGTAGGGCGGCGATGCCAGGCGATGGAACCAGGTCCATGTCACATCGGCCTCCCGCACACTACTCGAGGCTGATCCGTACCGCCGCCGCCGCCGCGAGCGGCGCCAGGGTCACCCCGAGCACGGCGAGCGCGCCGAGCAGCTCGAGGGGCGCAAGGAGCGGGCCGCCGCTGATCGCGAGCTGCGTCGCCCGCGCCCCGAAGATCAGGACCGGGAGCGACAGCGGCAGTGTGAGGAGCGAGAGCAGCGCGCCGCTGCGTTTCATGCCGAGGGTGAGCGCTGCGCCGATCGATCCGATCAGGCTCAGCGCGACGCTCCCCACCGCCACCGAGCCGACGATGCCGGGGAGTGAGGCCGACGGTGCGCCGAGGGACAGTGCGGCCAGCGGCGCCATGAGCGCGAGCGGCAAGCCGGTGAGCAGCCAGTGCGCGGCGGTCTTGGCGAACATCAGGGAAGTGAGCGACTGGCCCGAGAGCGCGTACTGCTCGAGTGTGCCGTCGTAGGCGTCGTCGCGGAACAGGAACTCGAGCGCGAGCAGCGAGGCAAGTAGCGCCGCCACCCAGATGACACCCGGGGCCATCTCGCGCAGCCGCGACAGCTCGGGAGAGACCGCGAGCGGAAAGAGCATGGTCACGAGGGCGAAGAACGCGAGCGGCTGCACCAGTTGGCCGCGCTTGCGGAAGGCGTGCTTGAGATCGCGCAGCAGCGCGAGCCGCGTCGCATCGAGTGCGCTCGCCGTCGCTGTGACGCCGGCGCCGTCGTCGGTCGCTGCCACGCTCGTAAGCGCCGCAGCCGGCGCGCCGGACGTGCTCACGGCGGCAGCTCCAGGCGGCGCACGTCGCGCACGGTCGCGGGGAGGCCGTGGTGCACGGCCGCAATGACGAGTCCGCCGCGCGCGAGTTGCTCGGCGATGAGGCTCCCGACGAGCTGCTGGCCTTCGGTATCGAGATTGGTGGTTGGCTCGTCCAGAATCCACAGCGGCACCACGAGCAGCGCGAGACCGGCGAGCGCGACGCGCCGCCGCTGGCCCGCCGACAACGTGCGCACCAGACGGTCGCACCAACCGCCCCCACCCACGCGCTCGAGCGCCGCGTCGAGATCGGCTGCCGCGACGCGCCGGCGGATGCCGATCCAGAAGCGTAGATTCTCGCGTGCGCTCAAGTCCGCCTTGAGCGGCGGCTCGTGACCGAGATAGGCGAGCGCTGCGTGGAAGGCGGGCAGGTCGCGCCGTACGTTCTCACCCTTCCACAGCACCTGCCCCTCCTCGGGATACATGAGGCCGCAGAGTGTGCGCAGCAGACTCGTCTTGCCCGAACCGTTGGGACCTGTGACCTCGAGACAGCCGCCGCCCCCGAGTGCGAAGCGCACGCCGCGCAGCACGTGACGCTCGCCGCGCCAGAGGTGCAGGTTCTCGACTTCGAGTCTCTCATCCAGCATTGCGGGTCCGGGTCCGAAAAGCGGCGACAGTTAACACCATCTGAAGGAGTGACGGCGTGTCGCGTTCCGCCACTCGCTGAATCGCGCCAAAATCGCGCGGGGTAAGTCTCGCAAATTCATAATCTTAGCGCTAGAACCGAAAGTGTCTGTTATATGCGTCGGCGAAAAGCTCGGAGGGTACTTATTGGAGTGATGCGACCCGAGGCTCAAGCTTGCGGCCATCCCGACCGGCGAGCGAGCCCCTCGAGCAATGGAGCAGGACGCCAGCCCACCATCCGACATCGAGCTCTTGCGCGAGAGAGTCCTGAGACTCGCTCGCCGGCTGGACGAAGATGCAGCCAAGCGCCGTTCGAGCATCGAGGCGGCGCTTCCGCAGCACCGCGCGAGCGCGCTCAATCTGGCGCAGTACCTGGATGAACAGACTTACCTACTTGTTGCGTATACAAATCGGGAGGTCTGTGTCCAAAACCAACACCAAACTTGAAGCATGATTCTCTCCAATAGAATCAATTGGCCGCCTTTGGATTTTAGACAGCGTAGAGGACGAGAAGATTGAACCCTGTGTAGGTCTGGCTTGCGTTTCTGCACTTGCATGGCAACGCGGTGCCCTCTGTTGATGCTGTGTATCGGTCTGAGGAGGCGTGCAATCGCACTGATGCGCCCGTCGCCGCGATGCGGCCCGCTCCTGGTATGCGGCCCCGCTGCGCGGCGCGGTGCTTTCTTTTGGGGTAGCCTTCGCGGCAAATGGCGAGGCTTGGAATACCCCTCTTGTGCATTGCAGGCGGCCTGCTGTCCGTAGCGGCTTCCTCAGGTAGCGCGGCTCTCGCAGAACAAGCTCCATCGCCTCCGGCTGCCACCGCCTCACCCTCGGGCAAAGCCCCGTTCGATACGGTCACCGTGGAAGCGGTGCGCGAGCGCAAAGAGCTCGAGCGCGAGGTGAATGAATTCGTGTTCGCGGTGGCGGTGCGCTACCTGCACGACTCGCTCTCGCGCTGGAACACACCGATTTGTCCGTTGGTGGCGGGGCTGCCGCGCGAGCAGGGCGAGTTCGTGCTCGGGCGCCTGTCGCAGACCGCCAGCTCGGCAAAGGCACCGCTGACGGGTGAGCACTGCAAAGGGAATTTCAACGTGATCGTGACGCCGCAGCCCGAGACACTGATCAGGCAGTGGCAGCGGCGCGATCCACTAATGTCCAACGGCCGCGACGGCGTGGGGTACCTGCGGGACTTTCGCGATGTCCCGCGCGCGGTGCGGGTCTGGTACAAGCGCATCTATCGGTCGTGACTATAAAAGCCTCAATCCGGCACCGAGCGATGATCAATTCGCTGTCGCTGGCCGCCGCGATGGCGATCTCGGGGTGCTGGACGGCGCCGGTGGCCGATGTGCAGCCGAAGGGGGAGCCACGCCTGATTCAGGGCGGCATCCCAGTCGAGTCGGTCAAGGACCGCGCAACAGTGCAATCGGTGGACCCCGGCGCACGCACCTTGGTGCTGGCCCCGGGGCAGGGCGCAACTCGCACCTACAAGGCCGGTCCGCAGGTGCAGAACCTCGATCGGATCAAGGCGGGCGATACGGTGCGGGCCACGGTTGCGGAAGAGCTCACCGTCTACGTATTGCGAGGCGGCCAGCTGTCTGGCGCCGGTGGCACGCACCAGACCATCGCATCTGACGCCCGGGTGTTGTGGGTCGATCCGAGCTACCGCCTGCTTATCTTGCGGTATCCGGACGGTCGCGACGAAACCCTCAAGGTCCCCCTGGGGGTCAAGCTCGGCGAGATGGAAGCGGGCGACGACGTCGTGATTCGCCCACTCGAGCTGCGCTCCCTGCAGGTGCAGGCTCGCTAGGTCCGTGGGCCAGCTCAACTCCGAAGCGCCAATGCTACACTCGGGGCGAGCCGCGCCTGACAGGCGCACCGTCCGACCGCGGCGCGTGCCGCACGCAAACATCGCGATTGCGTGGCTTCTCGTAGGCCTGCAGCCTCTTACGACCCGCGCTCAGATCACACCCGATCAGGCGAATGAGATTCGTAACGCAATCGGTAACCGGGTCGAGGCTCTCGCGGTCCTGGCAGGAGATTACGGGATCACCGGCGGCGATTTCCGCACCACCGGCAAATTTCAAGGTGACGAGACCATTGATGCGGAGATGGTGGTGACCAAGCTGGGAGGTGCGGGGGATTTCGGTATGCCGCGGCCCGTTGGCGACATTGGCGTCGGCTGGCAGGGTCGACTGCAGGGAAACATGGGTTATATCGAGGCGACCAATCACCTGCATTCGCCATTGCTCGAGGGCGATGTCAGCACGTTCAAGGAGTACGCGCTCGAATTTGGCGGTGGTGCACGTTTCTGGGTGAGCGACGGCCTGAGCCTGGCGCCTACCGTGCTGGGGATCTACGGCCACACCTCGAACGGCTATACGGCGAACAGCCCGTTCATGCAGGCAAATTTCGTGCGCGCCATCGATATGGGATTGGTGAACTGGAGCGTCGACACCTTGACGCTGCGCACCGGCGTGAATATCCAGTACCTCATCACCTGGGACCGCACGAGAATCAAGCTGTCAACCGAGCCCACCTACTACCACACCGAGAGCTTCAAGAGCTCCAACTCGAATGTCAGCCTCACCGGGGACTCGCAATCGATTGCCACGACGGTCGATATCGATATCCCACTCGGCGTCGAGCTCTTCGGACATGAGCTGCGCAGCGGCGGTGGGTTCGAGCGCACCGATTTCTTCGGCGACCTCAGGACGGCGCTCAATGTCGACCACATCGACGAGGTCGAGGGCCGCGTGGTGCTGGATTTTCTCGACCAGCTCTGGAAGGTGCAGTGGATCGGAGTCAGTGCGTCCTACGTATGGGGGACGAGCTTCACCGGCTGGACAGCGGGGGTCGATATCGTGTTTCGCTTCTAGTGAGCTCGAGTTCTGCCGATCCAAAAAGCCTTTGAGCGACAGCCCTTGAACGATAACGACCTGCAACACACGCCAGTGATGGCGCACTACCTGAGCTTGCGCTGTCAGGACGTCCGTAAGCTCCAGCTCGAGCTCGCGGCGCACGGCCTCTCCTCTCTCGGTCGCTGTGAGGGGCACGTTCGCAACACCCTCGACTGGCTGGAAGTGTGGCTATCGGGTGCTCATCCGACGAGTGCAGGGACGAAGCGTGACTACCCGGACGCCGCGGACGCGGAGCGTCTCCTGCACACCAATGCCCGCGCGCTCTTCGGTCCGCGTCCGCGCGATCGTCACGTCTACATCATGGTGACGGCCCCCGAGGTGGCCGCGGCGAGCGATGAGTGGGCCGATAGTCTGCTCCGTGCCGGCGCGAACGTGCTGCGCATCAATGCAGCTCACGACTCGCCGCGCGAGTGGCGGCAGGTGATCGAAACGTTCCGCGGGCGAGCGCACTCACTCGGGGTGCCCGTGCGAGTCGTCGTCGATCTTCCCGGACCGAAACTGCGGACGGAGATCCGCCAGCGCCAACCGGGGGTCGTCCACCTGCGTCGCCGCAAGGACGCGCTTGGCCGCACGGTTGATCCGGCGGTCGTGCCGCTCGTCGCCAGCGCTCGTGCCGAGAACCAACTCCCCATCCCGCCGCCATGGCTGTCGGCGCTCCAAGTCGGCGATACGCTCAGGCTGACGGAGCCGACTGGACGAACGCTCGGTCTCGCGGTGAGCGCGTGCGGGAGCGGACTCGTCGGGACGTCCAGTCATTCGGTGTACGCTACGAGCGGCGCGAAACTGATCTGGGAACGAGACGGCGCGGTGCAAGCCGAGGGTGCCGTGGGCACGATCCCCGACCGGCCGCGGCGCGTCAGCCTTGGAGTTGGGGATCGCTTTCTCATCAGCGAGAGCGGCCAGCCGGGCGATGCCGGTCAGGTCGCTCTCGCGCTTGCGGAACCTCGCCTCATCGCCGCGGTGAAGTCGGGCGAGCGCGTCATTCTCGACGACGGACGGATCGTCGCCGTCGCCGAAGCCAGCGGGCCGGACGGCCTGCGCTGTCGCGTGACATCCCTCGTCAAGCCGGCCGTCCGCTTGCAAAGCGGCAAAGGCATTGCTTTTCCCGATTCGGAGCTCGTGCTCGATGCCCTCGGGCCCGCCGACGAGACCGCGCTTGCCGTTGCGCTCGAGCTCGCCGATGCCGTCGGAGTGTCATTCGTCAACACGGCGACGGATGTCGCACGGGTCGGAGAGCGGATCCGCGCGGCGGGAAAGAAGGGTTTCGGCATGATCCTGAAGCTCGAGACGCGGGGTGCTCTGCGCGACCTGCCGGCGATACTGTTCGAAGCGCTCAAGTACGAGCCGGTCGGTCTGATGATCGCTCGCGGTGATCTCGCGGTCGATGTGGGATTCGAGCGCCTCGCCGAGATGCAGGAGGAGTTGCTGTGGTTCGGCGAGGCGTGCCACCTGCCGGTCGTGTGGGCGACGCAGGTGCTCGAGAGCGTCGCACACAGCGGCTTGCCGACGCGTGCCGAGGTCACCGACGCGGCGATGTCCATGCGTGCCGAGTGCGTCATGCTGAACAAGGGGCCGTACATCGCCACGGCGAACCGCCTGCTTGCCGACATCATTCGCAAGATGGAGATGCATCAGTACAAAAAACGTGCGCTGTATCGCCCGCTGTCGCTCGCCGGTACCCCGACACCGCTTTCCCGGGGCTCTCTGTGATCCGCTTCCCCGGACGCGCGGCCCGATTTGCCGGGCAGACAGCGTCTCGATACGCTCCGACCGTGGCCCGAATCGCCCGCCATCGCCTGATCTCGATCATCGCGCTGCTGTGCCAGGTTGCGATGTCCGTTCAGGTGCCAGCGGTCCACGCGATGAGCCTCGGCAACGCTCCTGCCGGCCACATGCATTGTGCGGATCACGCACGGCCAGCCGCTGGAAGTGCAGCCGAGCACTCGAACCCTGCGAATACAGCTCACGCGCGCAATCCCGGACACTTCGCTTGCTGCGGTGGCACGCTTTGTCACTGCCCCTGTGCGCAGGCGCCGGCGCTGGCGGCCGGGACGCCCTCGTCGGCTGCCATCATGTGCGGCGGCTCGGCGACGGTGCCGTACCACGCGCCGGACGTAACGCAACCTCCCTCCACGTTCTTTCGACCTCCCATCTGATCGGTCGCAGCGTACGGCCCGCAGTCCGCGGCCGATCTCTCGGGCAAGCCGCGCCCGCAAGAGCGCGGTGACCTGCTCGCCCGGGTAGCACCCGCCACGGCTCGGTTCGAACCGCAACCCGTCGACTCTGGACGAGGTCCGGAGCCACGGGCTTGCGACGCCTCCACGTTGAGTCTTGGCCATGAACGGAAGAATTCTGCGAGAACACGCCGCCGCAGCAGAGCTGTCGCGGCGGCGATTCGTCCAGGGCCTGGCGGGAGGTGCGCTAATGCTCTCACCGCTGCGCGCCCTGTCGGCGGGAGCAGCGCCTGAGGGGTCGGTCCTAACAGGACCCGAGTTCAAACTCGCGATCGGCGAGCTTCCCGTCAATTACACGGGGCGCGAGCGCACGGCCATCGCCGTCAACGGCCAAGTGCCGGGCCCGCTCCTGCGGATGCACGAGGGTGAGACGGTCACCATCCGAGTTACGAATCACCTCGCCGTGCAGAGCTCGATCCACTGGCACGGCCTCATCGTGCCGGCGGACATGGACGGAGTCCCGGGCCTGAGCTTTCCCGGCATCGAGCCGGGAGGCACTTATGTCTATCGCTTCAAAGTCAATCAGTCCGGAACCTACTGGTATCACTCGCACTCGCGTTTTCAGGAACAGACCGGACTTTACGGCCCGCTCATCGTTGACCGGGCGGGCGATGAGCGTCACCCGAGCGACCGCGAACACGTGGTGCTGCTCTCGGACTGGACCGACATCGACCCCGAGCGCGTCTACGCCATCCTCAAGCGCCAGAGCGACTACTTCAATTTCGGCAAGCGCACGGTCGGCGATTTCTTCGCAGACGTGCGCCACAACGGCCTGGAGAGCGCCGTCGCGGATCGGAGCATGTGGGGGCAGATGCGCATGGATCCGACCGACCTGGCCGATGTCGGCGGAGCGGCCTACACATATCTGATGAACGGCGTGACTCCCGGCGGCAACTGGACCGGGCTCTTCAGGCGCGGCGAACGCGTGCGGCTGCGCTTCATCAACGGCTCGTCCATGAGTTTTTTCGACGTCCGCATTCCGGGCCTGCAGCTCACGATCGTTGCGGCGGATGGCCAGGACATCGAGCCCGTGACGGTGGATGAGTTTCGCATCGGTACCGCGGAAGTGTTCGACACGATCGTGCAGCCACGCGAGGAACGCCCCTACACCCTCTTCGCAGCGTCCATGGATCGCTCCGGGTATGCCCGCGGCACGCTCGCGCCGCGGCCGGGCCTGAGCGCGGAAGTGCCGCCGCTCGAGCCCCGCACGCTCCTCACCATGAGTGACATGGGGATGGCGGGGGCGATGCGGCATGAAAAGTCCGACACGGTGGGCATGCCCGGCATGGGAAGCGGGTCCGCCGGCCACATTGCCTCGACGGTCCCTCCCGGGGCGCACGGGACGCCGCGACGGTTTGGTCCGATGGTGGACTCCGTGGCCGTGAGCGCTTCGCCGCGGCTCGATGATCCAGGCCCGGGCCTGCGCACGAACGGCCGGCGTGTCCTCACCTACGCGGACCTTCGCACGCTCGGCGGACCGATCGACCAGCGCGATGCCACGCGCGAGATCGAGCTCCATCTGACCGGTCACATGGCGCGCTACGTCTGGTCCTTCAACGGGGAGAAGTTCTCCGAGGCGACTCCCTTGCGCTTCGCCTACGGTGAGCGGCTGCGCCTCGTGCTGATCAACGATTCGATGATGACGCACCCGATCCACCTGCACGGCATGTGGAGCGAGGTCGAGGCGCAGGACGGCTCGTTCCTCGTTCGCAAGCACACCGTCAACGTGCAGCCGGCCCAGCGGCTGAGCTATCTCGTGACCGCCGACGCCTTGGGGCGCTGGGCGTATCACTGTCACCTCCTCTTCCACATGGAAGCCGGCATGTTCCGGGAGGTCGTAGTCGCACGTTCGGGTGACCCGACCGCGGGGCATTACCCATGAGACTCCTCACGCTGGCCGCCTGCGCGGCGGCCATACTGTCGGGCCCGCCACTGCGCGCGTTGGAGCTGCCGCAAGCGCCGACAGCGGCGGCCGCCGCACCCGCCGATCCCGGGGCAGCCACCGCCGCTACGCAGAGCCAGGACGAGCACGTCGCCCCGGCGCCACCGCGGGAGACCATGCCTGACATGTCGTACGAATCGATGGCGCAGATGATGCAGATGGACGACCGACAACGCCGCGGTGCCCTGTTGATCGATCAGCTCGAGTGGGGTGAGGCAGATGGTGCCGGCGCGCTCAATTGGAACGGACAGGCGTGGTACGGAGGGGACTACAACAAGTTGTGGTTGAAGACCGAAGGGCAACACTTCGACGGCACGACGCGCGATGCCGACGTCGAGGCGCTGTGGGACCACGTCTTCAGCCGCTGGTGGAGCCTCCAAACCGGGGCGCGCCACGACTTTCCCGAGGGCCCTGCGCGCAACTGGCTGGCGCTCGGTGTCGAGGGACTGGCCCCCTATTTCTTCGAGGTCGAGGCCACGGCCTACGTCGGGGACGCCGGACGCACCGCCGCCCGCTTGCGGGCGGAGTACGAGCTGCTCCTCTCCCAGCGCCTCATCATGCAGCCTTATTTCGAGGTGAACGCCTACGGGCAGGACGACCCTCAGCGCCAGATCGGCTCCGGCATCTCTGACTTTCAGCTCGCGTTGCGCCTGCGCTACGAGATCCGTCGCGAGTTCGCCCCTTACCTCGGTCTCGCCTGGATGCGTCGTACCGGGAGGACCGCCGACTTCGCACGCGAGGCGGGCGAGTCGGCAGACGCTGTGTGGGCAGTGCTCGGCATTCGAGTTTGGTTCTAGTGCGCGTCAGGATCGACACCGTGCGGTACTACACCTGTCCGATGCATCCGCAGATTCGCCACGCTGGCCGCGGAAGCTGCCCGATCTGCGGCATGACACTCGAGCCGCTCGCGCCCACGGCGGTCGAGGACGATCGCGAGCTGCGCGCGGTGCGCCTGCGGTTTTGGATCGCAGCTGCGTTCGCCCTCCCGGTGGTGGCGATCGCCATGCTGCCGCACCTGTTCGGTGTGCATCCGACGCGCAGCGCGGCCTTGCTGCTCCGGGGTGCGGAGCTGGTCCTCAGCGCTCCCGTCGTGCTGTGGGCCGGAGCGAGTTACTACCGCCGCGGCTGGCAGGGACTGCGCAATCGCTCGCCCAACATGTACACATTGATCGGCCTTGGCGTAGCGGTGGCCTACCTCTACAGCCTGCTCGCAACCTTGGCTCCGGGTGCGTTTCCGGCGGCGATGCGCGATGCGCATGGCATGGTCGGGGTCTACTTCGAAGTGGCGACGGCGATCGTCACCCTGGTCCTCCTCGGCGAATCGCTGGAGCTCTCGGCACGCGCGCGCACCAGTGCGGCAATTCGCCAGCTCCTCGGTCTCGCGCCGAAGACGGCTCGACGCTTGCGGCGGGACGGTACGGACGAGGACGTGGCGCTCGCAGCGCTCGTGGTCGGCGACCGTTTGCGAGTGCGCCCCGGGGAGAAGATACCGGTCGATGGACGCATTCTGGAAGGTGAGTCGACGATAGACGAATCGATGCTCACCGGCGAGCCGCTGCCGGTCGACCGGGGACCCGGCGACCGCGTCGTCGGGGCGACGATCAACCAGACGGGTGCGTTGCTCATCGAAGCCGAGCGCGTCGGGGCGGACAGCCTCCTCGCCCAAATCGTGTCACTCGTCTCGCAGGCGCAGCGCAGCCGTGCCCCACTACAGCGCCTGGCCGATCGCGTCTCCGCCTGGTTCGTGCCCACCGTCATTGCGCTGGCCCTCCTGACCTTCGTCGTGTGGTGGGCAGCTGGCCCGGAGCCGCGCCTCGGCTATGCGCTCATCAATGCCGTCGCGGTGCTGATCATCGCCTGCCCGTGCGCGCTCGGACTTGCGACCCCGGTCTCCGTCACGGTGGCGAGCGCCCGTGGCGCGCAGCTCGGCATTCTGTTTCGCGATGCCCAGGCGATCGAGGCGCTGCGTGAGATCGACACACTGGTGCTCGACAAGACCGGCACGCTGACCGTCGGCCGACCCGCGCTCGAGCAAGTGACCGCGACGCAACGCTGGACCGAGAAGGAAGTGCTCTCGCTCGCCGCAGCTCTCGAGCGCTCGAGCGAGCACCCACTCGCGCGCGCGCTCGTCGAAGGCGCCCGGCAGCGTGACGTGGCAGCGTCGGAGGTCACCGGTTTCCAGTCGCTGACCGGTCTGGGCGTGACCGGGAGAACCGGGCCGCACAGTCTCGCACTCGGAAACTCCGCGCTCATGGAGCGAATCGGAGTCAACACCCACGTCGTTGACGCGGAGGTGAACGCGCTCCGCGGCGGCGGGCGGACGGTCATGTACCTTGCGGTCGACCACGAGCTCGCCGGCGCCCTCGCCGTCGGTGACCCGGTGAAGCCGAGCACGCCAGCGGCGCTTCGGGCGCTGAAAGCGGACGGGTTAAGGATCGTGATGCTCACGGGAGATGCGCGCGCGACCGCCGAGGCACTGGGGCAGCTGCTCGGCATCGAAGACGTACAGGCGGAAGTGAAGCCGGCCGACAAGGCCGCCGCGATCGAGGCGCTGCAGCGACAGGGGCGCCGTGTTGCCATGGCGGGCGACGGCATCAACGACGCGCCGGCGCTCGCGCGAGCCGAGGTCGGCATCGCCATGGGCACGGGAACCGATATTGCGATGGAGAACGCCCAGGTGACCCTGGTCAAGGGCGACCTTAACGGCATCGTACGGGCGCGGCGCCTCAGTCGCGCCACCGTGCGCAACATCCGGCAGAACCTCGGATTCGCCTTTGGTTACAACGCGCTCGGCATCCCGATTGCGGCCGGGGTGCTCTATCCGGTGATCGGCCTGTTGCTGAGCCCGCTGATCGCCGCGCTGGCGATGAGCGTGTCCTCGGTTTGCGTAATCAGCAATGCGCTGCGACTGCGGCATGCACCGCTGTGACACTTTCGGCGGCGCGCTGACCTAGTGCTCGTGCCGATGGTGAACATCGGGATAGTGCGGGTGGGCGTGCTTGAGCGGTTCGTGGGTGTGCTCGTGGGTGTGTGGCTCGCGGCCATCCCAGGCGAAGGCGTGCTGATGCTGATGATGCGCGTCGTGCCGGTGTGCATGACGGTGGGTGAGTGATTCGTGGACATGCTCGTGCTGATGCACCTCGGTCAGATGTAAGCACACTCCGGCCGCCATCAAGGCCGCCGCTACCCAGAACGGCCAGAAGATCGGCTCATGAAAGGCGACGATCGCGATCGCCGCCCCGACGAACGGCGCGGTAGAGAAATAAGCGCCAGTGCGTGCGGAGCCCAGGCCGCGCAATGCGAGCACGAAAAGCGCCAGGCTGATGCCGTAGCCCGCAAGGCCGACACCCATCGCCGCGACGACCAGTGGAGCCTGCGGCAGCTTTGCGCCTAAGCCGAGTGCCAGGCCCGCATTGGTGAGTCCCGCCACCAGGCCCTTGGTTGCCGCGATGAACAGGGGGTCGGAGGCTGACACCTTGCGCGTGAGGTTGTTATCCACCGCCCAGCAGAGGCAAGTTCCGGCCACGGCCAGTGTCCCCACGAGGCTCGCTGGCGCTACGCCTCCTGCAGGCCACGCCAACGCCACGCCCCCGGCGACGATGAGCGCCATGCCGAGCACGATGCGCCGGTCAGCGTTTTCCCGGAACACTACCCAGGCCAGGAGCGCCGTCAGCACCGCTTCCAGATTCAAAAGCAGCGACGCCTCTGCAGCACTCGTGCGCGTGAGGCCGTACATCAGCAGGATCGGCCCGAGCACGCCGCCGGCTGCAATCGCAGCCGCGAGCCAGGACCACTCCGTACGGGATAGCCCGGCAGACCCAAAGCCGCGATCACGCACGGTGCGCACGAACCAGAGGCCGACCCCGCTTCCCAGATACAGGAGCCCCGCAAGCAGGATCGGAGACACACCACCGAGGAGCGCCTTGGCAAACGGTGTGCTCGCGCCGAACAGGACCGCCGCGGCAAGCGCAGCGACAACTGAGGTGTTAACGGTCACCGGACGCGCCTTCGCTGATCGCAGGTCCGAGCGTAACTCATCGTCCCCGCGCTGGCTGCCGAACGAATCCCTGCCGGGACCCGACACTGGATGCTGCAGAGGCAGAGGAGATGCTCGTGTTAGCGGCGAGACGCTGACGCGGAGTCATTTGGTGCCTGGGGCCGGACTCGAACCGGCACGGGGTTGCCCCCAAGGGATTTTCGTACCACTTCGGCTTTCGCCGCTGCGCGCCTTGGCGGGCACGCATTCGTGGTCTGGACTTTACCTTTGCCGTCCCGTGCTCCTCGCGGGCGAGCACGGATTAGGCAGGGGCCATCAAGTCTCTACACTTTCCCAGGTGCGGCACGTGCGACGAGCAAAGTACTCGCGCGACTGCGCTCGGCGTCGCGCCGAACCCGGGCTTAGCTCGGTATTGCAGCCACCGTAACGTGCTGCTGTTCCACCGACTTTGACCCCATTCACACCGGCCGTTTCCGAGCCGGGTGCTCAATCTCTCAAGTCCCTTGCGTCTACCAGTTTCGCCACCCAGGCGTGGACTGTGCGCCGATTCTAGCGAAAGCCGCTGGTAGCGCGCATTGGCGCGCAGCCATAGCAGGCCCGCGCCGTGCACGACGCGGCCCGCCACGCCCTACTGCGCAGCCACCCGCTCGCTCGGCAGGCGGCCGAGCCGATGGTGGGCCGTCAGCCGCTCGCGCAGCGACGCCGGCAGCAGCGGTCGCGTGAGAAGCGCGCGATCCTTGGCGCTGGCCGCGGTATCGCCGCCGGCAGGTGCCGGGATGGCGACGAACGTGTGGACCTCGTTCCCGCAGCTGCCCTGCTCGACGACGCAGCCGAGCCCGGTGATCGCGCCCTGGTCATTGATGTCGCCGGTCGCGAGCAGGTAGAGCGGTGCGTTGGGCTGCACCAGCGTGTTGAGGTCGTACATCGCACCGGCCTGCCACAGGAAGACCCGCGAGCTGCCATCGGCGGCAAACGAGGTGCCGACGATCTGACCGAAGTCGTTGACACCGGTGGCCTGAGCCGTCGCGTCGCCCGGCAGAGTATGCAGGTTGACGATGCCGGCGGGCGTCCACAGAGCCGCCTGGAAATTGGCCGTCAGCACGCCATTCACCACATCGCCCGGCGTGTCCGAGAAGCCGACGATGATGCCGCTGTTACTGATCGCCATGGGCGTGTTCCAGCCCTGACCGCCCAGTGTGGGAAGATTGATCGGGCGCCCATTCACCCAGAGCAAAGCGTGCCGGGCGCTGAAGGCGCCGACTGCAACGTCGCAGTCGCCGGAGATACCGACCACCTCGCCGGCGTCGTTGATCGCCGTAGCCGCGGACGTCGAGTCGCTGCCAAAGGGCGGCAGGACGCGCTTTTGGTCAGGGCCGGGGCCCCACTCCAGCGCGAGGAACTGCAGCACCTGCGGCGACACGCAGGTCTTGTCATGGACGTCGGTCTCGGCCCAGCCGACGGCAACACCCGCATCGTTGACTTCGGTTGCAAAGCCGTTGTTCCCGCCGAGGAGAGGCAGTTGGCTGAGCGCGCCGTTCTGCCAGAGGAACGGCAGGCACGTATCGCCGTCGGTCGGTATGAAGTCGGCACACGAGAACGACTCGCCGAGCGGGTCGGCGGCGGGTCCCTGCGAGATACCGACGACGACACCGTGGTTATTCTTCACCGGCCATTCGACGGCGCTGTTGCCGTCCGCGCCGCCAAGACTCCCGAGATCGATCACACTACCCGGTATCGAGAGCGTCGCGTGCAGTGCACCGGCCGCATTCGTGGAAGCTCCGGTGACCCAGCCGAGACTACTGACACCGGCTCCGAAGGCGAACGTGCCCCCAAGCGTCCCCGTGTCGTACACCACGTAGGCGGGCGCTGTCGGCATAGCAGTGCGCGCCGGCGCCGCCAGGGCCGTGGCTGTGATCGCGGCTACCAGGGCGAGAAGTGCAAGTCCGTGTTTGCGTTTCATGGTTGTCTCCGCGGCCTGTTGTCGGCCGTTCCCCGCGCGGGAATCTAGAGCCGCACGCGCTGCGGGCACGGACGTTTTCGGACCTCGAAGGGCGATATCGAAGTCCGAAAACGTCTGATCGATCCGCGCGTTCCCGGGAGATCCGCTCAGCCGCGATCGCAGCACCGCGCGGGGTTGCGTGGCGGCGAAACGCTGGTCGCATGCGCTCAACGGCCCGTCGCGTGCTGCCATTCAAACCCTCACCCGGGCGGTAGCATCCAAGCTTGGAGGAGTGGGTCCCCGCTACTGCAACGGGCCGAACCGTGGAAACCCTCAACTGGTCGAGCCGCAGCCCCATCGGCGTCATCGTGATCGCCGTGTTTCTCGGCTTTCTCGGCCTGCTGAGCCTCAGCCGCCTGCCACTGCAGCTCTTCCCCGACGTCAAGAAGCCCGAGCTCTCGATCCAGGCGGGCTGGCGCACCGCCTCGCCCGAGGAGGTCGAATCGGAGCTCCTCGAGCCGCTCGAGAACGTGATGCAGGGCATTCCCGGCGTCGAGGAGATCGAGGGCAATGCGCGAGCCGAAGGGGCCAACCTCAACATGCGCTTCGCCATCGGCACCGACATGAAGAACGCGCTGGTCGAGGTGATCGGGCGGATAAACCGCCTGCCGCCCCTGCCGCGCGATGCCGACCGTCCGAGCGTCTCCCTCGGCGGCAACGACAATGCCAACGAGACCCTCACGTGGTTCTTCGCGCAGCTGCTGCCGGGCACCCCCGGACCGATCGAGGCGCACCGTCGCTTCATCGAAGACACCGTGCGCTCGCGGCTCGAGTCGATTCCGGGCGTCGCGGCCGTCGACGTGAACGACGGGCCCCCGGACGATGTGCGTATCACGCTCGACCTGGCTCGCACTGCCGCGCTCGGTATCGGCATTCCCGACATCGCCAACCGCGCTGCGAGCGCCACCAACGTCTCCGGCGGACTGCTCGAGGTCGGACGCCGCCAATACACGCTGCGCTTCACCGGACGCTTCTCCCCCGAGCAACTCGGGGCCCTGGTGCTCACCTGGCGGGACGGCCGGCCGGTGCACCTCGCGGACATCGCCACCATCGACGTCGCACCGCCGCCGCGCAGCTTTTTCGCCTACCAGAACGGCAACCCGGCGATCGGTATCCAGGTATTCCGCGCGAGCGGCGCCAACGTGCTGGCCACGCTCGATGCGGTCAAGGCGGCGGTGGCGGAGCTGCGCGCCGGGCCGCTCAAGGCCCATGGTCTGGGCATCGAGCAGTCCTTCGATGCCTCGCTCTTCATCCGCCGCGCCGTGCGGCTGCTCACCGAAAACCTGATCGTTGGCGCGCTGCTCGCGCTCATTGTCGTCTGGTGGTTCATGCGCGAGTGGCGGGTTACGCTGCTGATCGCCGCCACCATCCCCGTGTGCCTGTGTGCCACGTTCGTCGCGCTCGATCTCTTCGGCCGCAGCCTCAACGTGATCTCGCTCGCGGGCCTTGCATTCGCCGTCGGCATGGTGGTGGAAGGCGCGATCGTGGTATCCGGCAACGTGGTACGGCTGCGCGAGGCCGGCATGCCGCTCGAGAAGGCCTGTCAGAGCGGAGCGCGGCAGGTGGCCGGCGCGCTGCTCGCCTCCACGGCGACCACGATCGCGGTGTTCGTGCCGGTGCTATTCCTCAAGGACGTCGAAGGGCAGCTGTTCGGCGACCTTGCCCTCACCATTTCCATCGCCGTCGCCATTTCGGTGGTGGCCGCACTGACACTGCTGCCGGTGGCGCTCGGCTTCATCCTGAACCGGCCGCTGCGGCCGAGCGGCTACGGGCTCGGGTGGCCCAGGCTCACCGAGTGGATCCTGCGCGTTACGGACTCGCGGGCGAAGCAACTCGCATGGATCAGCGGGCTCCTGGTGCTGCCGCTGCTGCTCGCCTGGTGGCTGCTGCCGCCACTCGACTACCTGCCACCGGTGAAGCGCGCGGCGATCGACTCGTTCTTCGAGTTTCCCCCGGGCATGAGTCCGGAGGCGGTGAATCGCGAGCTGATTCCGACGCTGCTCGAGCGCATGCGCCCGTACATGGAGGGGCGCCAGGAGCCGCGCCTCAAGAACTGGTACGTCCAGAGCTGGCCAGGCGGCGGCACGATCGGCGCGCGCGTGATCGACGAAAGCCGTATCGGCGAGCTCGAGGCACTGGTGCGCGAGAAGATCACCGTCGGCCTCCCCGATACCCGTGTCTTCACGGCTGAAGGCGACCTCTTCGGCGGCATCGGCGGGTCAGTGCGCTCGGTCGGTATTCACCTGCAGAGCGAGGACACGGCCGCGCTCAACCGTGTGGCCCTCGAGGGCCGTACGCTACTCGAGAAGGCATTCCCCGCAGCTACCGTACTGAGTTTCCCGAACCCCGAGGAGGCGGCTCTGGAGCTGCACGCGGATCCGGACGACCGCCGGATCGCGGAAGTCGGCTGGGACCGCGCGACGCTCGGCACCGTGGTGCGCACGGTCGGCGAAGGCGCGTGGCTGGGTGAGTATTTCGACGGCAAGTCGCGCCTGCCGATCATCCTGCGCTCGACCGAGGGCACGACGCCCGAGGAGGTCTCGAACGCACCGCTGGTGACACCCTCGGGACTCGTGGTGCGGCTCGGCGACCTGGTGCATCTGTCCACCGTGCTCGGGCCGCCGTCGATACGCCGCCTGAACCATCGGCGCACCGTGACGCTCACCGTCGACCCGCCGCCGACCGTCTCGCTGGAGAAGGTACTGAAGACCATCGATACCGAGGTGCTGCCGACCGTGCGAGCTCACATGCCCGCGGACGGCTCGATCCGGCTCGCCGGCAGTGCCGACAACCTGAGCGAGACGCTCACCACGATGAGCCGCGTGTTCGCCATGGCACTGGTGGTGCTGCTGCTGTTGATGACCGTGCTGTTCCGCTCACTGCGCGACAGCCTCATCGTGCTGCTCACCGTGCCGCTCGCGCTCGTCGGCGGGGTCCTGGGGCTGCGGCTGCTCGATCTGGTGAAGTTCCAGGCGCTCGATCTGCTGTCGATGATCGGCTTCGTGATGATGATCGGTGTCATCATCAACCACGCGATCCTGCTCGTGGCGGCCGTGCGCAGCGTCGAGCATGAGGGCGCGACGCTCGAGGAAGGCATCCGCGCGGGCCTGCAGCAGCGGCTGCGCGCGATTCTCGCCAGCACGCTCACCGGTGCGCTCGGGGCACTCCCCATGGCCGTCAATCCCGGGCCGGGCAGCGTTATCTATCGCGGCCTGGCTGCGGTCAATATCGGCGGCGTCGTGATCAGCCTTGCCTTCAGCCTGGTGCTGATCCCGGCGCTCATGCGTCTGCTCGCGAGCCGCGGCCGAGTAGTCACCGCGCCCGCGCACGCGGCCGCGACCCTGGCGGCGCCATGAGCTCCGTTGGCTGGCCCGGCTCGAGAGCGGGGCTCCTCGTCGCAGGAATCGCCGGCGCGGCGCTTGTCCACCCGCACGCCAAAGCCGCCGATCCCGCCCCGGCGGAGCGCCCGGTGGTCGAGGTCGGCACGGTGAGCGTGCGGCCGGTCAGCGTCGACAGCTGGATACCGGGCTCGATCGTCAGCCGTGCGGATGCCCGTATCGCCACGATCATCGCCGGCCAGGTGGTGTGGATTGCCGACGTGGGAACGCTCGTCAGGCAGGGCGAGCCCATCGCGCGGCTCGATGACACGCTGCCGCGACTTCGCCTGGAAGACCTGCGCGCCCAGGTGGCACGGGCACGCGCACAGCACGATGTCAGCAGCTCACAGCTCGAGCGCTTCAACCGGCTCGCAGCCACACAGGTACTGAGCGCCAGCCAGCTCGAGGACGCACGGGCGCAGCGTGAGATGTCGCGCGACGATCTGGCACGCGCCGAGGCGCAGCTGCGCGAGGCGCAGTACGACATCACACAGTCGGTGATACGCGCGCCCTTCCCCGGCATCGTTACCGAGCGCTTCATCCAGCGGGGCGAGTACCTGCAGGTCGGCGCCGCGACCGCACGGCTGGTCAACACCGCCGACATCGAAGCACGCGCCACCGCCGCGCTCGATCTCGCCGCCAACGTGCATCCGGGGCAGACGGTGACGGTCCGCGACCACGGCGTCGAGAAGAGCGGACGCGTGCGCACCGTGGTGCCGGTCGGCGATGAGCGCTCACGCCAGTTCGAAGTGCGCGTGACCCTGGCAAGCCCGGAGTGGCTCGTGGGCACCCCGGTCGAGGTGAGCCTCCCCTCCACCGCCGCGCGCACTGCGTTCACCGTGCCGCGCGATGCGCTCGTGATCCGCCAAAACCACTCCTACGTGCTGCGGGTGACGCGTGCCAACACCGTCGAGCAGCTCGACGTCACGCCTGGTGCCGGCATGGCCGATTCGGTCGAGGTGAGCGGTCCGCTCGCCCCCGGCGACCGACTCGTGATCCGCGGGGGCGAGCGACTCGCGGCGGGACAAGCGGTGCGGGTGGTCAGTCCCACTCAGCACACCGTGCAGAATCACCCCGGGTAGGGCCGTCAGTTGCGCCAGAGCAGCGGGAAGAGCGGGTGCTCCATCGGCGCACCGGCGGGAAGCGACTCACGCAGTCCCGGAAATTCGGGCGAGGTGGTCCAGCGGCGCGGCGCGTGGCGGGTGTCATCGCCGAGGAGCCGCACCGAGAAGACACGTCGCCGCCGTCCGCCGCTCACGCCCGCCGAGGTGTGCAGCGTCAGCATGTGAAAGCACACCGCATCGCCGGGCTCGAGCTCCCAGCCGAGGATGCGGTAGCGGTCGCGCGCTGCGTCGATGTCCGGCAGGTCGGCGAGGCTGCCCTCGGGAAACCATTTGGCCTGCGCGTCCATGAACGAGCGCGGCATGAGCCAGGGGCCAAGATGCGAGCCGGCGACGAACTCGAGCGTCGCGGCGCGACTCACGGGATCGACCGGAATCCAGAAGCTGCAGTTCTGGCGCCCGCTGACGTTGTAGTACGGCTGATCCTGGTGCCACGGCGTGCGCGCCCGCGTGCCCGGCTCCTTGGTCAGCATGTGATCGTGAAAGAGCCGCGCCGTCGTGCTGCGCATGAGCCGAGCGCCGGCCTCACCCAACGCGGAATCGAAGATCACGCGTCGGTATGCCTCGTTCTCCTGCCAGCAGCAGAAGTCCTCGAGAAAGAAGCCGGGATCGTCGGCCGTGCTCGCTACCTTGGCGCGCGGGCTCGGCCGCGCGAGATTCTCGTCGATGCCTTTCCTGAGGAGCGCGAGCTCCTTCGGCGTGAGTAGTCCGCGCAGCACCACGGCGCCGTCGGCCTGAAACGCCTGGATC
The DNA here is from genome assembly GCA_035621995.1 of Steroidobacteraceae bacterium. Taxonomy (GTDB): domain Bacteria; phylum Pseudomonadota; class Gammaproteobacteria; order Steroidobacterales; family Steroidobacteraceae; genus 13-2-20CM-66-19. The sequence continues at coordinate 43,454 of DASPWF010000003.1, read as the reverse complement.
TGCGTCTCGTCCACGCGAAATCGTGGTGCGGGGAGGGCCGACGTGCCTGCAGAAATGACTTGATAACTCTCTTTCATCATTTTGATTTTAATTGATTTTATAATCACCAAATGTGGGGGCGGCACACGAGTACGGGCATTGTGGCCGAGGCACCGCCACCCGCACAATGCCGCCCTCGCCCTGGTGACTGGCAACGTGGACTCATTCAACTCCGCAGCGCTCGCGAATTCACCGTACATGGTGGGGGTATCGGGCCACCGCGATCTCGACCCGGCGGATCTGCCGCGCCTGCGCGAGGCGGTGACGGGCTTCGTGCGGCAGTTGAAGGAGCACCTGCCCGACACTGAGCTGCGCATGATCGTCGGCATGGCTGAGGGAGCGGATCTGCTGGTTGCGGAAACCGCGCTGGCGCTCGGGGTGCGCGTCGAAGCGGTGCTGCCGATGCCGCTCGAGCAGTACGCCGCGGATTTCGATCCGGCAACGCTCGGTTGCCTGAAAGAGTTGCTGCGGCACCCGAACGTTCGCTGTGTCGAGCTGCTCGCGCCGGCGGGAATCCTGGCGACGACGGCGCCGCACTCCCCGGCGCAGCGCGACGCCATGTACGCGAATCTCACCGACACCCTCATCCGCCGCAGCAGCCTGCTGCTTGCGCTGTGGGACGGACGCGTCTCGCGCCTGCCCGGCGGCACCGCCGACACGGTGCTGCGTTATCTCGGAATCCGCACCACCGAGCACCGCGACCCGGGGACGCTCGAGTTCACCGATGTCAGCTACGACACGGACGCCAACGACCGACTGGTCTACTGGACACCGACGGCGCGTAGCGGCGGCGGTCCTTCGGAGCTGCGACCGCCGTGCTTCCTGGCGGGGCACGGCGACAGCGTCCTGCAGGTGCTGCCCAGCATGCCCTCCCCCCTCAAGCGTCAGCTCGCCGAGCTCAACAGCTACAACCACGAGTATCGCGAGCTGCGCGAGGCCGGGCGGCTCGCCGCGCCCAGCTCGCTCCTGCACGATCTGCCGGTGAGGCTCTCCGCGGACGATGCGCAGCTGCTCGAGGACCTCGATGCTCAATACGGCAAGGCGGACTCGCTCGCCGTCTATTACCAGCGTCACTCGGATCGGCTGTTCCACCTCTTCGGTCTCATGGCATTCACGATGGGCCTCGCCTACCTGATCTACGAGAAGCTCACCGAGTCGCGGGTCGTGCTGATCGCTTACGCGCTCATCCTGCTGACGAGCCTCGGGGTCTACTACGTGCTGCAGGGCAAGCGCTGGTTCGGCAAGCATCTCGCCTACCGGGCGCTCGCGGAAACGCTGCGCGCCCGTTTTTACCTGCGACTTGCCGGCGCCGACGAGAGCGTCGATGCCGCGGAGGTGCTGGCGCTCTCCGGCATCGACAAGTTCCATGGCTTCGGCTGGATCGGCATTGTCCTCAAGGGCATCGAGCCAAAGGACGCGGCGGCAGGTCCCCTGTGCCGCCTCGATGCCGGCGATGCCGGCGGCGTCGGACAGGCGTGGATCGACAATCAGTTCGCGTACTTCACCAACAAGGTGGCGCGCCTCGAGAAGGCGAGCCGCCGGGTGAAGTGGCTGCGACAGGGTCTGTTCATCGCCATCCTGATCGCGATCTCGGTGCTCTTCCTGTTCGGCGACGCTTTGCATCACGTCGACATGGGCCTCGGCGTCCCGGTGCGCAACATGCTCACCTTCTCCATGGGGCTGCTCGCGGTGCTGCTCGGGGTGTGGGAGCTGCATCAGGACAAAATGGCAACGCGCGAGCTGCTGTGGCAGTACCGCAATCAGCTCGGCCACTTCGCACGCGCCAAGGCACAGCTCGCGCGGATCATGACACCCGGGCGGCGCAGCCAGGTGCTCGCCGAGCTCGGCAAGGATTCGCTGATGGAGAGCTATCTGTGGGCCATCCACCGCTACCACCGCGAGCACGAGCCGCCGGCCGCCGGCGGCGGCTCTTAACCGCACGGCGGCGTTAGAATCGGCGCATGAGCGAATCCGCTCCCCCCCGCCGCCGCGAGCGCGGCCGGCCGCAGCGCGCCACGGGCCCGACGCTCGCGCCGCTGCCGCGACTCACGAATCGCTGGCCGCCGCTCGAGATCCTCAGCGCCGAGCAGCTCGAGCGCATACTCGGAGCCGCGTTCCGCATTCTCGAGGAGGCCGGGCTCGAGATCCGCAGCGCCGCGGCGCGCGCCGTCTACCACCGCGCCGGTGCGCTGGTCGATGAGCCGACGCAGATGGTGCGCCTCGGACGCGACCTCGTCGAAGCGCAGCTCGCGCACGCCCCCGAGCGCTTCCTCCTGCACGCGCGTAATCCCGCCCGTCACCTGCAGGTCGGCGACCAGGTGGTCAATTTCGGGCCCGTGACCGGTGCGCCGAATATCCGCGACATGGAGCACGGCCGCCGCTACGGCGACCTCGAGGGTTTTCGCAACATCCTCAGGCTCACCCACGCCCTCGGAGTGCTGCACTGGCAGGGTGGTATCGTCGTCGAGCCGGTAGACGTGCCGGTCGCGACCCGCCACCTGCTCACCTACCAGGCGCACATCGAGTGCTCGGACATCGTGTGGGCGGCGCGCGGCATCGGCGGCGTGCAGGCCGCCGATGCTATCGCCATGTCCGCGATCGAGCACGGCTGCAGCATCGACGACCTCGCTGCGCGCCCGACGCTGATGACCGTCACCAACGTCAACTCGCCGCGACGCGTCGACGAGGAGATCCTCGACAACATCCTGACCATGGCGCGCCACGGCCAGTGCGTGGTCATCACGCCCTTCACGCTCATGGGGGCGATGGCGCCGGTGACCCTCGCGGGCGCCCTGGTACAACAGACGGCCGAGGCACTGGCCGTAGTCGCGCTGTGCCAGCTGGTGCGCCCTGGGACGCCGTGCGTCATGGGCGGCTTTACCTCGAACGTCGACATGCGCACCGGCTCACCGGCCTTCGGCACGCCCGAGTATGTTCACGCGGTGATCGCGAGTGCCCAGCTCGGGCGGCGCCTGAAGCTCCCGGTGCGCACGAGCGCGGTCAACGCCTCACCCGTGGTGGATGCGCAGTCGACTTACGAGACCGCCTTCTCGCTCCAGGCGGCGATTTTGAGTCACAGCCACCTCATCAACCACGCGGCCGGCTGGCTCGAAGGGGGACTGTCCGCGTCGCTGGAGAAAATCGTGGTCGACGCGGAGCTGCTGCGTAACTGGGCTGAGATCCTCAAGCCGGTCGATTTCAGTGATGACGATCTGGCCGTGGACGCCATCAAGAACATCGCCGCCGGCGGCCACTTCTTCGGCGCCCCCCACACGCTCGCCCGCTATCAGTCGGCGTTCTACCGGCCGCTGCTCTCGGACTGGTCGAACTTCGAGAGCTGGACGGAGGCGGGGGCGCACAACGCCACCGAGCGCGCCACGGTCATCTGGAAGAAGCTGCTCGCCGAGTTCGTGCCGCCACCGCTCGATCCGGCCGTGAAAGAGGCGATCGCCGACTACGTGGCGCGACGCACGCGTGAGCTCGACAGTGCCGGATAGCGCGCCGCCGCAGCGTTCGGTGGCGTGCCGCCTGCGGTCGCGATCGGTCGCGAAGCGCGAGGGCGGCGCGTGAGCGAGTGGATCATGAACGCGCGCATGTACGCGGTCACGGCGGAGGTCGAGGGGTTCTGGCGCACGCTCCTCGAACACGTCGCGGACGAGGCACGTGTCGACTTCAGCTACCTGCCCTACCCCGCGCCGCAGCCGCTCGAGAAGCTCTGGGCGCGGCGCGATCTCGGGGCGGTGTTCATGTGCGGTTACCCGATCGCGCTCGAGCTCGCCAAGGTCGAACCGCTCGCCGCGCCGATACCGAGAGCCCCCTGGGCGGGCGGCCGCCCGTTCTACCGCACCGACCTCATCGTGCGGGCGGACGCCCCCTACCGCACGCTCGAAGACACCTTCGGCGGCCGGGCCGGTTGGACGGTCGAGCATTCCCACTCGGGATTCAACGCCTTCCGCCATCACCTGCTCGCCTACCGCAGCCCGCGGCGGCCGGCGCTCTATGCCGAGATGCACGGCGACCTGGTGACCGCACGCAATGTCCTCGACAGCGTGCGCGAGGGGCGGATCGACCTCGGGCCGCTCGATGCGTACTGGCATCTGCTGATCGCGCGCCATGCGCCCGAGCTCACCGCAGGCGTGCGCGTGCTCGCCTCCACGGCGCGCGCGCCGATGCCGGCACTGGTGGCCGCGGCGGGGCTGCCGGCGACGGTGCTCGAGCGGCTGCGCGCGGCGTTCGCCGTAGCCTGCGAGAGAGCGTGGTTTGCGCCGCTCGCGGATGCACTGCTGCTCGATGGCTTTGCGCCCGTAGCTGCGAGCTCTTTCGCGATGCTGCTCGAGTGGGACCGCTCGGCGAGAGCGGCCGGCTTCCCTCGGCCCGCCTGAAGCGCTCAGGCGGCGCGCGACAGTTGCCGCTCGGGCGCCGGCGGCACGCGACCCGTCGGATGCGGCAGCACGTCGTACCGGCGAAACAGGAAGCGGCGCGCGACGTCGAAATAGGTGCGATACACGAGTCCGCCGTTCTCCGCGATCAGCCGCTCGCGATGCACGCGGTAGTGCGCGTTGTAGCGGTACCACGGGATCTTCGGCGCTTCGTGATGCAGCGAGTGCAGGTTGTTGAACAGGAACAGCGGGCCGAGCAGCCACGACCCCTCGACCAGCGCGATGCGCTCGCGCACACCCGGCCGGGCGCGATGCTCGGCAAAGGCGCGGATCAGGAGCATGCCGTTCGCCGGGACCACGACCGCGACGAAGTAAACCGAGAGCGGCATGCCGCATACCACTTTCAACCAGACGATCACCGGCACGCACCACAGCAGATGCTCCAGCCACACGCGCGGCAGGTTTTGGTCGTTGCGCACCAGAATGCGCTTCTCCCGGTGCAGCAGCGCCAGCACTTCGTCGCGCAGGAACATCCCGATGCGCCAGAACGAGCCGATCACGACACGCCCGGCGAGCGTCTGCTGGATCTCATGAAAGAAACGGCTCACGGGCCCGAGCCGCGCCCAGTCCTCGGGCCGCCAGTAGTAGGACTCGGGGTCATCCAGCGGGTCGGTGAGGCGCGGGTCGATGTGATGCATCCGGTGAGTGTGGTGATAGCGCTCGTACGGCAGCCACAATGACAGCGGCACCAGGGCGAACAGCCGATTGACGCTTAGCCAGCGGGTCGGGTGCCCGTGCACGATCTCATGCTGCAGCGAGCTGTGCAGCGTGACCAGCACCGCTGCGATAGGCGCGACGAGAAACAGCGGCCAGCGAGTGTAAAGCGCCGTAATCGCGAGCCAGCCGCCATAGTCGGCCAGGATCACGAGCAGCGTCGGGATTTCCACCGGGACACGCGGACTACTGCCAGTCGCGGGCGCCCCGGGAGACCCCCGATTGGGCGTGGTTACCGCGGACATTTCAGGGTAATTCTAGCCAAAGTGGCCGGACAGCGCAGGTACAGCCCACACTTTTCGGGGAGTGGCTCTCACTCCATCGGCACGTTGCGGTATACCCGCCGCTCGAGCGCTGCGAGCGCGTCGTAAAGCAGGATTGCCATGAGCCCGGTCACGAGCCCCCCCTGCAGGATGAATGCCGTGTTGTTCGACAAGAGGCCCGCGATGATCACCTCGCCCAGGCCCTTGGCGGCGACCGTCGAGCCGATGGTGGCCGTGCCGACATTGATCACGAGCGACAGACGGATCCCTTCGAGAATCAAGGGCAAGGCGAGCGGCAACTCCACCGACAGCAGCCGCTCGCGAGCGCTCATGCCCATGCCGTTCGCCGCCTCCAGTACCTCCGGAGGGCAGCTCCTGATGCCGGTGACGGTGTTCTCGAAAATCGGCAGCAACCCATAGGCGAAGAGTGCGATCAGCGTCGGCTTCTCGCCGAAGCCGACCAGTGGCACCGTCACGGCGAGCACCGCCACTGGCGGAAAGGTCTGACCGACGTTCACCAACGTGCGCGAGAGTGGCAGGAACTGGGCGCCCTCGGGGCGCGTCACCAGGATCCCGAGCCCCACGGCGACGAGCGTGCTGGCGGCGGCCGCGATCAATACGGTGGCGAGCTGCGCGAGGGCGAGCTCGAGCAGATTCCCCTGGTCATAGATCGGCGGCGCCCCGTACTGGGTGAGCGGCGCGAAGAGCGGCGCGAAGCTCTGCGGGAAGAGGAGGAAAGCGAGCAGCAGCGCGAGCGCCGCAAGGCGCAGGAGCGTGGCGGCCGACACGGCTAGGGGCGCCCCCGGGCGAGAATCGTCGCCACGGTAAGCTGACCGCAGGGTGTCCCGTCCTCGCCGAGCACGGTGGCGCACGTCGCCCCCCGCCAGAGAAGCTCGGACAGCACCTCGCGCAGCGACACCGATGCCGGCACGGTCAGCCCCTGCGTGGCGCCACCCGGCAACGCCGCCTCTCCGGCCGTGGTCAGCGAGAGGAGCTTGATCGCGCGGTCGGCGATGCCGGTCATGCGCGCAACGAAGGGATCTGCAGGGTGGGTGAGAAGGGTCGCGGGGCGGTCGTATTGCAGCAGCCGCCCCTGACTCATCACCGCGACACGGTCGCCGAGGCGGAAGGCCTCGTCCATGTCGTGCGTGACGAGCACGATGGTGGTGCCGAAGCGGCGCTGAATGTCGAGCAGGTCGTCCTGCGCCTTGGCACGGATGATCGGATCGAGCGCACCGAACGGCTCGTCCATGAGCAGCACTGTTGGCTCCGCGGCGAGCGCGCGCGCGACGCCCACGCGCTGCTGCTGCCCGCCGGAGAGCTGATACGGGAAGGCCTGTGCGTAGGTGGCGGGTTCGAGCTGGAACACGTGCAGCAGCTCCTCGACCCGGGAACGAATGCGCGATTCGTCCCACTTGAGCAGCCGCGGCACGGTGGCGATGTTCTCGGCTACCGTGCGGTGCGGGAACAACCCGTGGCCCTGGATCACGTAGCCGATGCGCCGGCGCAGCAGGTGCGCGGGCTCGCCGCGCGTGTCGCTTCCCTCGAGCAGCACCCGACCGCCGCTTGGCTCGACGAGGCGGTTGATCATGCGCAGCAGCGTCGACTTACCCGAGCCGGACGTGCCGACGATCGCCGTGATGGAGTTGCGCTCGACGGTGAAGGAAACGTGATCGACGACGGTCGTCGCGTCGTACTGCTTGGTGAGATCCTCGATGCGGATCATGCCTTGGCCCGGTCCATGGCCTCGACCAGCGCATCGAGCAGCACCGCCGCCGAGAAAGCCAGGGCGACGATCGGGATCGCCCCGAGCAACACCAGGTCGATCGCCGTCTGCCCGATACCCTGAAAGACAAAGGTGCCGAGCCCGCCGCCACCGATGAGCGCCGCAATGGTGACCATGCCGATGTTCTGCACCAGCACCACGCGGACTCCCGTGAGGATCACCGGCAGCGCCAGAACGAGCTCGATGCGCGTCAGGACCTGCCAGGGAGTCATCCCCATGCCGCGGGCCGCCTCGACCGTGGCGCGTGATACACGCTTGAGTCCCACCACGGTGTTCGCCACGATCGGCAGCAGCGCATAAAGAAAGAGCGCGACCGCCGCGGGGGCTGCGCCGATGCCGCTGAGGCCGAGCCGCGCGGCCCACGGCAGCGCCACGGCGAGCGCCGCGAGCGGCGCCATCAGGATGCCGAAGAGCGCGATCGCCGGGATGGTCTCGATGACGTTCAGCATGCCGAGGATGGCGCCGCGCACCCGCGGGACGCGATGGCAAAGTATGCCCACGGGCAGCGCGACGATCACCGCCGCGCCGAGCGAGCCGACCGAGAGCCATACGTGCTGGCGGGCCTCGCGCACAAAGCGCGCGGCGTTGACCGCGTACTCGCGCATCACGGAGAGATTGTCGAAGGTCCCGTGGGCGAGCGCGGTGCCGGCGATGGCGAAGAACAGCGCGAGCAGCACCACCCGCAGCGCAGGCCCCGGGCGCATACGGGTGATAGCGTCGGTTGCCATGAGCAGCAGGCACACGAGCAAGATCCAGAAGGCACCGCCCGGCGCCACCCGCACCACCCTGTCACCGGGGGGCGTGAGCGCATTTGCGGCCGCCGCGACCGCGAGCGCCACGGCCAAAAGGCCGAGGAGCGCCGCGGCGAGCCGCAGGGGCGCCCCGCGCGCCAAGAGCGCCACGGCGGCCGCAAAGGCGAGCGTCGCCACGCAGGTGGCCGCACCCCACGGCGCCAGCACCTCGAGAAGGCCGTGCGGATCGCCCGGCACGATGCGATTCGACTTGAACACCACGAATGGCAGCAGGAGGACTGCCGCAGCAGAGACCGCCGACAGCAGCGCCCCGAGGCCATCGATCCTGCGCCGCGCTGGCGCTGTCATCGCCCAGAGCGCAAGTGCGCCTCCTTTACTTGAGAAAGCCCCTCGACCGGAGGTAGTCCAGCGCCACGACCTCGTCGGACTCGCCGTTTACCTGGACGCGCGCATTGAGCTGTTGCAGCGTCTCGCGATCGAAGCTGTCCATGAGCGGCTTGACGATCTGCGCGATCTGCGGGTGCGCCTTCAGCACCGCCTCGCGGATCACCGGGACCGGCGCGTACACGGGCTGGTCGTGCCGGTCGTCCTCGAGGACCAGAAGATTCGCCGCCGCAATGCCGCCGTCGGTACCGTACACCATGGCGGTGTTGGTGCCGTTGGTGCCCGCGGCCGCGGCGCGGATGGTCGCGGACGTCTCACCGCCCGCGAGTACGATCAGCTGATCCGAGCGCAGCGTGAATCGGTAAGTTCTCTCGAGAGAGCGCAGCGTCCCGGCGTTGGCGAACTCCGCCGAGCAGGCGAGCACGACCTGGCCGCCGGCCGCGACCCACCGGCCGAAATCGCTCATGGTCTGGAGATGCTGCGCGAGTGCCACATCGCGGCGCACGGCGAGCGCCCAGGCGTTGCTCGCCCGTGCCGGAGTCAGCCAAACGATGCGGTTCGCGGCGTAGTCGAGCCGTGCGCCGAGCTCGTAACCCTTCATGAGATCTTTCCAGGCGGGATCGGCGACGTCGTTGAAGAAGAGACCGGCGTTGCCGGTGTATTCGACGTAGAGGTCGATCTCGCCCGCGAGTAGCGCCTTACGGACCACGGACGTGGCGCCGATGCGGGTGCGATCCACGGTCGGGATGCCATCGGCGTCGAGCATCAGGCGGATCATCTCCCCGAGCATGGCCGACTCGCTCGAGAGCTTCGACGACACGATCACCGCGGCCTCGAGGGGTGAGGCGAGCCCGACGGCGAGCGCCAAGGTGGCACACAGCGACTCGAGGATCTTCGCCACTTAGGGATTCCGTCTCAAGCTCTGTGCCATCGCACCGGGCACGTTGTCGGTTGTTGCCCGGCGCGTCAAGCCTGCCGCGGCTGGGCGCCCCGGTGTGCGTAGGTGCGGAAGCGCTTTATCATGCGCCATCCGATGAGTCGGCCGTCGCACCCCCCGCCCCCCGCCGTCAGGCACACCCCGAGCGGCCGTTACTCGCTCTGGCGTCTGCTGCGCGAGGGCGTAAACGGTCAGCGCGGCTGGAGGCCGGCGTGGGCAAAGGCCACCCCCCGCGAGCGCTACCGCGTGGTGATCGTCGGTGGCGGCGGTCATGGGCTCGCGACCGCGTTCTATCTTGCCACCGCGCACGGCATCACCGACGTCGCGGTGCTGGAGAGGGGGCCGCTCGGGCTCGGCAACGTCGCGCGCAACACCACCATCATCCGCTCGAACTACTTCCACCCCGAGAACATCCGCTTCTACGAGTTCTCGCTGAAGCTCTGGGAAGGGCTCGAGCGCTCGCTCAACTTCAACGCCATGGTGAGCCAGCGCGGCACCCTCAACCTCTTTCACACTGAAGCGCAGCGCGATCTCTTCACGCGCCGCGCCAACCAGATGCGCCTGCTCGGCGCGGACGCCGAGGAGGTCAGCCGCGCGGCGGTCAAGCGGCTCGTGCCGCTCGCGGATCTCGACAACGGCCGCTACCCCGTGCTCGGTGGATTCCTCCAGCGCCGTGGCGGCACCGTGCGCCACGACGCGGTCGCCTGGGGCTACGCGCGCGGTGCCACCTCAGCCGGCGTCGACATCGTCGAGCACTGCGAGGTTACGGGGCTGCGGCGCGAGGGGGCGCGCGTGACGGGCGTCGAGACGACGCGCGGCGTCATCGCCGCGGACACCGTGTGTCTGGCAGTGGCCGGCCACTCTTCGGTGCTCGCCGCCATGGCCGGACTGACCCTTCCCATCGAGACACACGTGCTGCAGGCCTTCGTTAGCGAGCCGGTGAAGCCGGTGCTCGACGTGGTGCTCACCTACGGCGCCGGGCACTTCTACGTCAGCCAGTCCGACAAAGGGGGACTCGTGTTCGGGGGACACATCGACGGCTACAACACCTATGCGCAACGCGGCACGCTGCCCATGGCGGAGGAAGTGGCGGCCGCGGCGGTCACGCTGCTGCCCGGCCTTGCGCGCCTGCGGGTACTGCGCCAATGGGGCGGCGTCATGGACATGACCATGGACGGCTCGCCGATCATCTCGAAGACCCCGGTTGCAGGGCTGATCCTGAACGGCGGCTGGTGCTACGGCGGCTTCAAGGCGATTCCCGCCGGCGGCTTCACCACCGCGCACCTGATCGCTCAGGGCACGCCGCATCCGCTCGCCGCGCACCTCGCTCTCGAGCGCTTCGCAGCCGGGCGCACCGTCGATGAGCGCGGCGCCGGCCCCTTCCCTTACCTGCACTGAACGAGCGATGCTGAGGATTGTCTGCCCCTGGTGCGGTGAGCGCGACGAGACCGAGTTCCGCTATCGCGGTGATGCCAGCCGACGTCGACCCGAGAGCGGCGCTACGCAGCAGGCCTTCGGCGCCTATGTTTACGAGCGCGACAATCGTTGCGACTGGCACACGGAGTGGTGGTTGCACGTCGGCGGCTGTCGCAAGCTCCTCAAGGTCGTCCGACATACGCTGACGCACGAGATCCGCTCGGTCACCGCCGCAGACGCCGCGCGCACCCGCACGGGGCACACGGACGGCTGATGGCGGGACCGGCGCGCATCGCTCAGGGCTTGCTGACCGACGCCTCGCGGTCCGTCGGCTTCCGCTTCGACGGCCGGCCGCTGCGCGGCCTCACGGGCGATACGCTGGCCTCGGCGCTGCTCGCGAATGGCGTGCGCCTCGTCGGACGCAGCTTCAAGTACCACCGGCCGCGCGGCATCGTCACTGCCGGACCCGAGGAGCCTTGCGCGCTGGTCGACGTGCTCGGGCCGCGCGGACGCGAGCCGAATCGGCCGGCAACCACGCTGGCGCTGCACGAGGGGCTCGTGGCCGAGAGCCAGAACCGCTGGCCGTCGCTCACCTTCGACGTGCTCGCACTCAACGATCTCCTCGGTCGCTTCCTCCCGGCTGGCTTCTACTACAAGACGTTCATGGCGCCGGGCTGGGCGTGGGAGCATATCTACGAGCCGCTCATTCGTCGCGCCGCCGGCCTCGGCCGGCTCGAGCCGATCGTGCCTGCGCAGGCCGATCCCGCCGAGACCGTGCACGATCACGCCGACGTGCTGGTGGTGGGCGCCGGGGCGGCGGGACTCGCCGCTGCAAACTACCTCGGAACGTGCGGGCTGCGGGTGATTCTCGCGGAGCAGGACGTCGTGGCAGGTGGCGGCACGCTGCTCGATGAGCGTTGGCGGTCGTGGCGCGAACGGCTGGGCGCAGCGCTCGCGGCGCGGCCTGCCGTGCGCCTGCTCACCGGCACCACGGTGCTTGGCGCTTACGGCCACGGCGTGTTTGGCGCGCTCGAGGCGCTCTCCCCCGCCGCGGCCGCTCGCTTCGGTGTGCGGGAGCGCCTGCGCGTCATCCGCGCCCGCCGCACGCTGCTCGCCACCGGTGCGCTCGAGCGCTGCATCGCATTCCCGGGCAACGACCGACCCGGCGTGATGCTCGCCGGCGCAGCGCTCGCCTACTTGCGCCGCTACGGCGTCGCCGCCGGGCGCCGCCCGGCCTTCTTTCTCAACAACGACGAAGCCTACGAGAGCGTGTTTGCGCTGACGGCAGCCGGCATCGAGTGTGCCGGGGTGATCGATCCACGCAGCAGCTCGCGTGCCGCCGAGCGAACCCGCACACTCGGCATTCCGGTGCACATCGGCGCCGTCGTCGGCGGCGTCGCCGGGCGGCGCGAGGTGTGCGCCGTCAGTATCGACGAGCTCGATGGCCGCCGTCGTTTCGTGCTCGAGACCGACACACTCCTGATCTCGGGTGGCCACACGCCGGCCACGGCGCTCGCAAGTCAATTGGGCGCCGCCCTTGAGTGGCAGGAGTCGCTCGCCGCCTTCACGCCCGATCTCACGCCGACCGCCGGGCGCGTCGCGGGGGCAGCGCGCGGCGTCTTCGGGCTCACGGCCGCCGCGCGCGACGGCGTGGCGGCCGCGCGCGCGCTGGCCGTCGACCTCGGGCGAGGGGCCGAGGTGACCGAGGGCCCCGAGCCCCCGCCCGATTCCATGGTCACGCCGCTGCGTGAGCTCTGGGAGGTGCGGGCGCCGGGCAAGGCCTTCGTCGATCTGCAGAACGACGTGACCACCGCGGACGTGCGCCTCGCGTGCCGCGAGGGCTATGAGCATCTCGAGCACATGAAGCGCTTCACCACTCACGGCATGGCGACAGACCAGGGCCGCATCGGCGGTCTCCTCGGCAGCGCCGTTCTCGCCGAGGCGCGCGGCGTGCGGCTGTCCGAGGTCGGCACGCTGCGGCCGCGCCCGTTCGCCCAGCCCGTGCCCTTCGCCGCGCTCGCCGGCGGCGAGGTCCGCGAGCACTACCGGCCCAAACGACGGCTGCCGCTGCACGATTGGCACGAGTCCGCGGGCGCGACCTTCGTGCCCACGGGGCTGTGGCTGCGGCCGCTCGTGTACTCGCGCCAGGGGGGCTGGCCGGCGGTGCTCGATGAAGCGCGCACCGTGCGCAAGCGGGTCGGCATCACTGACGTCTCGACGCTCGGCAAGATCGACGTTCAGGGGGCCGATGCGGCGCGCTTCCTCGATTTCATCTACGCCAACACCTTCTCCACCCTCCCGGTCGGCCGCGCGCGCTACGGCCTGATGCTGCGCGAGGACGGGATGGCATTCGATGACGGCACCACCTCGCGCCTCGGTCCGCAGCACTTCCTCGTCACCACCACCACGGCCAACAGCGTCGCCGTGCTCGAGCACATGGAGTTCCATCTGCAGGCGGTATTCCCGGAACTCGACGTGCTGCTCACCGATGTCAGCGACCAGTGGGCACAGTTCGCCATCGCTGGCCCTAACGCGCGCGAGGTCGTCGCTGCGGTCGCCTCGGGGACCGATCTCGGCAGTGCCGCCTTTCCCTTCATGGCCGCGGGCGCCGCCACGATCGTCGGAGTGCCGGGACGGATCTTTCGCATCTCCTTCTCGGGCGAGCTCGCCTACGAAGTCGCCGTCCCTGGCCAACAAGCGCTCGGTGTCTGGTCGGCACTGCTGGCGGCGGGTGAGCGCTTCGGCATCCGCCCCTACGGACTCGATGCCCTCAATACGCTGCGCATCGAGAAGGGACACGTGACGACCGCGGAGCTCAACGGCAACACCACGGCGGACGATCTCGGGCTGCAGCGGCTCCTGAAGAAGCAGGGCGACTTTGTCGGGCGCGCGCTCGCGCAGCGTGCGGGCCTCACGGGGGCGGAGCGGTTGCAACTGGTCGGGATACGGCCCGTCGACCGCAGTCGTCGGCTGCGTAACGGCATGCAACTGGTCGCGCCGCAGGCCCGGGAAGCGAGCCTCGGCTACGTGACCTCGTGCACACCCTCGGTCGAGTTCGACGGCTGGGTGGGGCTTGCGCTCCTCGGCGGCGGCCGCGAGCGCCACGGTCAGCGTCTGATCGGCCGCTCGCCGGTGCACAACGAGGAGACGGAGGTCCAGGTTCTCAGCCCGCACATGCTCGACGCGGAGAACAGCCGTGTCCGCGCCTGAGGCGACGCCTTCTGGGCGGGCTTCCGCGGTCACGCTGCGCGCGCGGCCCGCCGACGTGGTCGAGCTCGCAGCGGTCCGCGACCGTGCGCAGGTTCTCAAGGCCCTCGCCCGCCGCCGCGGCATTCAGCTCCCGGACCCCGGGCACGTTGTGGCCACGGGGAGCACGCTTGCGCTTTGCGTGCGTCCCGAGCGCTGGTTAGTGATGACACCACCCGAATCGACGGGCGCGGCGGCGGCGCTCTGGCAGGCCGCATGCGCCGGCTGCGGGATCGGCGTGGATCTTTCCTCCGCCCTCATGTCACTCGAGGTCGCCGGACCCGAGATGCGCGCCCTGCTCGCCCGCGGCTGCCGCCTGGACCTGGACCCCGAAGTCTTCCCGGTCGGGCGCGCCGCCGCCACCATCATGGCGCAGGTGCCGGTGATACTCGCGGCGATCGAGGCCGGCGTGCTGCTGCTACTCACACCGACCAGCACTGGGCGGCACTTTCGCGAGTGGCTGACCCACGCCGGCCGGCCTTTCGGGCTGGCGCCTGACGGGGATGCTAGTGTTGCCGACGTGTCCGCAGATGCACCCACATGAAAGCCTCCGCGAGAGCCGTGGTGATCGGGGGCGGCGTGGTCGGCGCGAGCGTTCTCTATCACCTGGCGAAGATCGGCTGGACCGACGTGCTGCTCCTCGAGAAGAGCGAGCTCACCTCCGGCTCGACCTGGCACGCTGCCGGTGGGATGCATACCTTCAACGGCGAGGCCAACATCTCGCGGCTGCAGAAATACACCATCGACCTGTACCGTGAGATTGAGGCGATCTCCGGGCAGTCCTGTGGACTGCATCCGAACGGGGGGCTGATGCTCGCCGCGACCCAAGGCGAGCTCGACAGCCTCAGGCTCATCTGCTCGCGCGCCCGCTGCCTCGGCATGGAGACCGAGATGATCTCGCTCGAGGAGGCGCGCAACTTCAACCCGCTGATTGATACGCGTCACTTCATCGGCGCCCTGTGGCGCGCCGATGGCGGTCACTGCGACCCCTCGGGAACGACCAACGCCTACGTCAAGGCGGCGCGTACGCTCGGCGCCTCGGTCGAGCGCTTCACCCGCGTGCTGTCGCTCGCCGCACGCCGCGACGGCACCTGGGACGTCGTCACCGACAAGGGCACGGTGCACGCCGAGCACGTGGTCAATTGCGCGGGATTGTGGGCGCGCGAGGTCGGCCACATGGTGGGCATCGAGCTGCCGGTGCTCGCGATGGAGCATCACTACCTGATCACCGAGGATCTGCCCGAGCTGTCGGGCCGCGCCAAGGAGATCGTCAACACCACCGACTACGCCGGCGAGATCTACGTGCGCCAGGAACGCGGCGGCGCACTCATCGGCACCTACGAGCCCCACGGCGTCGTGTGGTCGCCGCTCAGGACGCCGGACGACTTCTCCATGCAGCTGCTCCCCGAGGACTTCGAGCGGCTCGCCCCGTACTTCGAAGTAGGCTTCCGCCACTTCCCGGCGCTCGGACGAGTCGGCATTCGCAAAGCGGTCAATGGCCCCTTCACCTTCGCGCCCGACGGTAACCCGCTGGTCGGCCCGGTGCGCGGCGTGCGCAACTACTGGGTCGCGTGCGCGGTGATGGCCGGCTTCAGTCAGGGCGGCGGCATCGGACTCGTGCTGTCACGCTGGATGGCCGAGGGCGATCCCGGACAGGACATCATCTCCATGGACGTGGCGCGCTTCGGCGCGTTCGCCACGCCGAAATACACGGCCATCAAGGTGCCGGAAAACTACTCGCGGCGCTTCCGCCTCGCTTACCCCAACGAGGAGCTGCCTGCCGCGCGCCCGGTACGGCGCTCGCCCATCTACGAGCGGCTCAAGGCGGCCGGCGCGGTGATGGGTGCCAACTTCGCGCTCGAGCATGCGCTCTGGTTCGCCCCTGCGGGCGTGGCGCCGAGCGAGACCCCTACCTACCGCCGCTCGGAGGCCTTCCCCGTGGTGCGCGCGGAGTGCCAGGCGGTACGCCGGGGCGTCGGCCTCTACGAGACGACCAACTACGGCAAGTACGAAGTGAGCGGTCGCGGCGCCCGCGCGTGGCTCGACCGGGTGTTTGCATGCCGCCTGCCGAGACCGGGCCGGCTCGCACTCGCACCGATGCTCAATCCTGCGGGCCGCATCGTCGGTGACCTCTCGATGGCGTGCCTCGCGGACGATCGCTACATGATCG
The DNA here is from genome assembly GCA_035621995.1 of Steroidobacteraceae bacterium. Classification (GTDB taxonomy): domain Bacteria; phylum Pseudomonadota; class Gammaproteobacteria; order Steroidobacterales; family Steroidobacteraceae; genus 13-2-20CM-66-19. The sequence goes on along the minus strand of DASPWF010000003.1, from coordinate 27,308 downwards.
TCGGCTCAGGATTTGCCGAGGAGTTCCATCTGCGCTGGTTCTCCCGCGCCGAGCCGCCGCCGCAGGTGTGTGTGCGCTCGCTGGCCTCGACGCTCACCGGCGTGTCGATCGCCGGACCCCGCTCGCGCGAGCTGCTGCAGCCGCTGGTGCGCATCGATCTGTCGGCGCAGGCCTTCCGGCTCTTCCAGGTCACCGAAACCGCGGTCGGCTTTGCCCCGGCCATCCTCACGCGCGCCGGGTTCACCGGCGAGCTCGGCTACGAGCTATGGACGACGCCCGATTACTTCGCGACGCTCTACGACGATCTCTGGGAGGTGGGACGGAATCTCGGACTCGTCCATTTCGGCGGCCGCGCGCTCTCCTCGCTGCGCCTCGAGAAGAGCTACGGCTCCTTCAACAAGGATTTCCGCCCCGATCACACGCCGGGGGAGACCGGGCTCGACCGCTTCGTCGATTTCGACAAAGCTGAGTTCACGGGACGCGCCGCCGTGCTTGCCGAGCGCGTCGCAGGCCCGCAGCGGCGCTTCATCGTAATGGAGGTGACGGATGCGGATGCGGAGGTCATCGGCTACGAGTCGATCGTGAAGGACGGTGTCGCAGTCGGCTACGTGACTTCCGGCGCCTACGGACATTGTGTCGGCAAGAGTCTCGCCGCCGGTTATGTGCCGACCGCGCTGGCGCGCGAGGGCGCACGCTTCGAGATCGACATCCTCGGCGAGGTGCGCAGCGCCACCGTCCGCCTCCAGCCGCTCTATGATCCGCAGGGCCTGCGGCTGCGTGCGTGAACGCTGCCGCCCCTTGAGCTGCGTGCGGCCCTGACGGGCTGCGCCTCGCTTACCGCTGCCCCCGTCCATGCGCGCCGCCCGACGATCGAGAATTGCAGCCGTGGTTCGCGTGGCGAGCGGCAACCTTCTCGAAATGTACGACTTCACGGTGTTCGGCTACTACGCCGCCGCGATCGGCAACACCTTCTTCCCCGGCACCAGCGAATTCATGCGCCTGATGCTCCCGCTCATGACCTTCGGTGCGGGCTTTCTCATGCGCCCGCTGGGTGCGATCGTGCTCGGGGCGTACGCGGACGTCCACGGTCGCCGCGCCGGGCTGCTGCTCACGCTCGGGCTCATGTCCGCGGGCACGCTGACCGTCGCCTGCGTGCCCGGCTACGCAACGCTAGGCGTCGTGGCCCCGCTCCTGGTGCTCATCGGTCGGCTGCTGCAGGGCTTCTCCGCCGGAATGGAGCTCGGCGGCGTGTCGGTGTACCTCGCGGAAATCGCCACCCCGGGCCACAAGGGCTTCTATGTCAGCTGGCAGTCGGCGAGTCAGCAGATCGCGGTGATCGCCGCCGCGCTCATCGGGGTGGTGCTGAGCTCGGTGTTGACACCGGCACAGATGACAGGCTGGGGATGGCGCGTCCCGCTGCTCCTTGGCTGCGCCATCATTCCGCTGGCCTTTGTGCTGCGGCGCTCGCTACCTGAGACCGAGCAGTTCCTTGCCCGCACCGAGCGGCTGGCGACCGCAGCGGTGCTGCGCGCGCTCGCCGCCAACTGGCGGATCGTGCTCGTCGGCACCTTGCTCGTCACGATGACCACGGTCTCTTTCTACATGATCACCGTTTATACCCCGACCTTCGGCGGTACGGTGCTGCAGCTTGCGGCGTCGGATGCGCTGGTCGTGACGCTGTGCGTCGGCCTTTCGAATCTCTTCTGGCTCCCGGTGATGGGCGCACTCTCGGACCGGCTCGGGCGCCGGCCGCTGCTCGTCGGCTGCACGTTGCTGATGCTCCTTACCGCCTACCCGGTGATGCGCTGGCTGGTCGATGCGCCTTCATTCTCCAGGTTGCTCGCGGGCGAGCTGTGGCTGTCCTTTCTCTACGGCAGCTACAACGGCGCGATGGTGGTGGCGCTCACCGAGATCATGCCGCGCGCCGTGCGCACGAGCGGCTTCGCCCTCGCCTACAGTCTTGCCGCCGGAGTGTTCGGCGGCTTCACGCCCGCGATCAGTCATTGGCTGATCGCGGTGACGGGCCACCGCGCCGTTCCGGGCCTGTGGCTGGCGTTTGCGGCACTGTGCGGACTCATCGGGACGCTCATGGCAAGACCTGGCGCAGGTTCCGCCACGCGCGTCGAGGCGGTCGGCCTGGCGCAAAACGAAGACCCCGGCACGAGGCCGGGGTCCTGAGCTTCACTCGAGCAGTGCCGGCTAGGACGTTCGGCGCCGTCTCGAGAAGCGCAGACCCGCAAGCCCGAGGCCGAGCAGCGCGAGTGTCGCCGGTTCAGGCACTCCGGTCTTTCCGCCGCTGCCCCCACTGCCGCCGCTACCACTGCCCGACGGGGCCGTCAGGCCGAGGCCTGCGAAGGCATAGGTCGTCCCGTTGATGACGACTGAGAAGTTATTCGGGTCGACCAAGGCACGGGCCGGCGCGTTGGTGTAGACCACGTAGCCGTCGGTCGCGGGCAGACCCACGATTGAGATCGCCGGGATGCCACTAAAGGTGACGACGTTCCCCTTACCGCTGCTGCGCATGGCGATGCCCGCACTGACTGCGGCGCAGGTCTCGAACGATGAGGAGCCGAAGAGCGGCCCGCACGCCTGCACCGAGGTGCTGTAGCCGGCGAACGAGGCGATGTTGACCGTGTTGGTGGCCTTCGAAGTAAACGTCGAGCTATCGCTGCCGGCGAGGATGAAGGCGAACGCGAGGTCACCGGACCCGTAAGGATTCAACGAGGTGGTGCCGGCCGCCTCCAGGAAGCCCCCCGTGCCCTCCCCGAGAGTAAGGCCGGTAGCCTCGAGCGCACTGGTGCTCGTACCGGTGGTGCACGTGCCGCCGGCGAAAAACCCGCACGACGCCGCGAGCACGGTCGCGGTCGGCGTCGACCCACCGCTCGTGTACGTGGGAACCGTTACCGTACCCCCTGGCTGCACCTGGGCGGGGCCGGCCGCCATCGCGAACCCGCCCAGCAGGCAGGCTCCGAGAGCCGCGAAACGACTCAAAGACTTTACGCTCATGGACGGTACTCCCCTGCACCCAGGTGCAGCTGGCGCGTGGAGTTGTTGGTGTTTGGCTGCACGCGCGGACGACGTGGTCGTCCGCACCGGAGCAGCAAGATGCGTGCCTGAAGTTGAGTTATTCCATGATTCAATATGTTAAGACGCACACCTCAAGTCACTTGGCGACCGCGGTGTAAGACGTTCCGACAGCCTAGCCGTTACTCTGCGGGTGCTTCGCGCAGGGGTATGCGGCCGCGAGCACCGAGCCGATGAATCCCGAAGCCTCGAGATTTCGATCCCCCGGACGCTTCGCCAAGTCTTGACCCAGTTTGCTCTTCACGGTCTCCTCCAACGCCTCGGCCGATGTTCCGGGCGGAACACAGGGGGCGCCTCCCGCGACCTGACCACCCGCCATGTGCATCCCCACGGCAATGCCCTGCGTCACGCCGAGGATGTAGATCCGGCAGGCGTTCTCGCTCACGTGGTCCTCACCCGTACACAGCGCCTGTAAGTCCCCCGCCGTCATTGCCGGCTCGGGCTCGGCGGCGCGGACGGTGGCGGTCGTGAGAATCCCGCTCACGGTGAAAAGGACAACGGCGGTTGATCTCATTGGAACGGTCTCCTCCTCTCACAGCGCCTTGAGGAATCGCGACAGGATCCCGGCGGAATAGTGCCGGGCAATCTCACGTGCGAAGCGCGCGAAATCGTGCGCCGAGTTCTCGTCGGCCGCGTCGGAGATGGTGCGCACGACGCCAAAGGGTACGGCATACTCATCGCACACCTGCGCCACCGCGGCGCCCTCCATCTCGACACACGCCACCGCCGGGAGCCGGCGGTGCAGCGCGGCGATCTCCTCACTGCTGGCGAAAAACTTGTCGCCACTCGCGATGACCCCATTCACCACCTGGGGCGTGCGTATGCAGAAGAAGGCGAGCTCCGCGGGCGAGACGTGCGAGGCGAGATCCGCGTGCAGGAAGGCGCGCGCGGCCGAACTCAGCTGTTCACGCAGCTGCGGGTCGCTGGCGAACGCGGCCTTGCCGAGCAGCGGCACCGCGTAGCGCGGAAAGATTGGCGAGGCGTCCATATCGTGCTGGATCAGCTCCGTGCCGATCACGATGTCGCCGATCGCAAGCCCCGGGCGCACGGCGCCGGCAACGCCGCTGAACACCACGTGCGTCGCACCATACGATGTGATGAGCTGCGTCGTGGTCGCCGCCGCGGCCACCTTACCCATCCGCGAGAAGACCACCACGACTTCGTGGCCGTGATAGGTGCCGACGTGATAGCGCCGGCGGCCGGACTCGTGCGTCACCACGCTCTCGAGAGATTCGACGACGACCGCGATCTCCTCTGGCATGGCGCTGACGATGGCGAGCATGTTGACTCCGGGCGTGGCCGGCGTGCGAGCGCGGCACTGCGACAGTCCCTTCCTTGGAGCAAAACTATCACTTCGCCGCCTGCCGTTCCCAGCGGCGTACGGCTGTTGGCCGTGTGTGTTCCCTGTTCCCGCAGCGCCGGAACAGTGATCGGTACAGTGTCGCTAAACCGAGTCGCTCGGCACCGGCACATACGTCAGGCAAACGGGAGGACAGGCATGCGTGTTAGTGCTCTCACCGCAGGCATTGCGGTTTCCGGTCTCGCCGCGGGTGCCTTGGTGAGCTGCGGCGGCGGCGGCTACGGCAGCAGCAGCAGCGGCATGACGAGTGGCTATGGCGGCAGCTCGATGCCTGCCGTGTCGGTCACCTCACCGGCGACGGCTACAACCATCAGCCTCGGGCAGGCGGTGACGCTCGCCTGGACCTCGAGCAACGCGACGGCGTGCACCGCGAGCGCCTCGAGCGCAATGGGCGGCGCTCTCACTGCCAGCCAGTCGCCGAGTGGCCAGCTGACGGTCGCACCCACCGCATCCGGCAGCGTGACCTACACGCTCAGCTGCACCGGCGCCGGCGGCACATCGAGCGCAACCAGCGCGATGGTGACGGTGAGCCCCTCCATTCTCAGCGTCCTGGCGATGCAGAAGATCGCCACCATCGGCTCGACGGCCTCCGGACCGGACGGCAACCCTTACGGGCTCGTCATCGCGCCCGCGAGCGCCGGGCCGATCTCCCAGGGCGATCTGGTGGTGTGCAATTTCAACAACGGCACCGTGCAGGGCACGGGCACCAGCATCATCGGCCTGCACCCGACCGCCGGTGCAACGCCGTACGCGATTGCGAACTCGGCATCGCTCGAAGGCTGCAATGCCCTCGCCATGCTCCCGGACGACAGCATCGCCGCCACCGCCTACACGGCCAACCAGGTACCGCTGGTGAGCCCGACCGGCACGCTCGCCACACCCTTCGCGAGTGACAGCTTCGCCCAACCCTGGGGCACGACCTACGTCGCAGCTGCCAACGGCCATCCGGCGGCGATCTACGTGTCGGATGTCGGCGGAGCGATCGACCGTCTCGAGCTGAACGGCGACGCCCAGGCCTCCTTCACGCAGATTGTCACCGGCTTTTGCGGCAGCGGCGTGCCGGGCGCGGTGTTTGCTCCCGCCGGGCTCACGTACGACGCCTCGAACGACACCCTCTACGTCGTCGACACCAGCTCGAACAGCGTGGTCGCCTTCGCCAGGGTGTCGAGCATCGGCGCCGGCGGCATTTCGGTCGCTGGGCAATGCAGCTCGGTCGCCACGCCGCCGACGCCGGTCCCGACCTTCAGCGGGCCCTCCGCCGCTTCGGCGCGCCTGATCGCACACGGCAGTCCGCTGATCAGCCCGATCAGTGCGGCACTGCTGGCCGATGGCGATCTGATCGTCGGCAATGGCGACATCAACATCGGTTCCGGCCAGACGCCCAATCTCGCCGTCGAGATCTCCCCGGTGCTACCGGGCGGGTTCGTCGGTCCACCCGTGCAGCTCGACAGCAGCGGAACTCCCGGAGCGCTGTTCGGCATCGCCGCGACCGTGGACAGCCAGGGCGAGCAGATCGTCTACTTCAACGACGACAACACCAACACCGTCATGATGGTGGCCACGCCTGCCTCGGGTGGCGGTGCCATGCCCTACCGAGCCGCGCCGCGGGCGATGCACTAGCTGGAGGGATGCAGCGTCTCGATGAGGATCGCGAGATCCGCGGCCGACGTTTCGCCGTGCGTGACGCAGATGCGGATGACGTCCTGTTCCTCGAAGCGCGCGAGCGACACCCAGGCGCGGCCGGATCTCAGCACCCGTGCCACCACCGTGCGCGGATCCCCGAGCGCGGGCGGTGGCACGACGTTGAGCAGCGCGAGCGGCGAATCGTTGACGACCGACCAGCCGCGGCGCTCGAGCGCGCTGCGGATACTGGCAGTCTGTGCCACGGCGCGCTCGATGTGAGCCGCGTGGCCGGCCCAGCCGGCCGAGGCGAGCGACAGGAACAAGCGCAATCCGAGGAAGCGCCGTGACCACTGCGCGGAGTTCATGTAGGGATCGTGCGAGATCTCGTGCGACATCATGTAGCCCGCCGCCCCGACCTGGAAGGTTGCGGTGAGGGTCGCCGGATCACGGGCGAGGTACATGCCGCAGCCCATGGTGGTCGCAAACCATTTGTGCGCGTCGATGGTCGCCGAGTCGGCGCGCTCGAGGCCCTGCAGGACACCGCGCAGCCGCTCCGAGGCGATCATCGCCCCGCCCCAGGCAGCGTCGGCGTGGTACCAGAGCCGGTGTCGCACCGCGAGGTCGGCGCAGGCATCGAGCGGATCGATCATGCCGGCATTGGTGGTACCCACGGAAGCCACCACCAGGAACGGCACGCAGCCTCTGGCGAGGTCCTGGGCAATCGCCTCCTGCAGAGCCGGAATCGACATGCGTCCGCGGCCATCGGTGGGCACCAGGCGTGCCGCGTTGCGGCCGATGCCGGCCTGGTGCGCGATCTTCACCCAGCTGCGGTGGCATTCCTTCGAGGTGTAGAACACCGGCTGGCCCGGAAAGCCGCGCGCCCCCTCGAGCGTGAAGGCCGGATGCGCGCGGGTGAGCGCGCACAGGAGCGCGGTGTAGTTCGCCTCCGATCCACCGGAGGTGAATTGACCGCCGGCGCCGGCGGGAAAGCCGGCGCGGCGCGCCACGCTCGCGATCACGTGGCCCTCGAGCGCAACGGCGGCCGGCGAGGTCGCGGTGCTCGCCACCTGCGGATTGAACGAGCCCACGACACGGTCGGCGCATTGCGCCGGAAACGTCGGCGCCGGATTGAAGAGGCCGAAGTAACGCGGATGCGTCAGATGGGTGAGACCGTGCTCGAGCACCCCGATGGACCAGTCGAGCAGTTCCTCGAGCGGGCGGGTCGTCGCGAAGTCGAAGCGGGCCAGCTCCCGGCGGAAGGCGTCCATGTCCAGGTCCGGTGTTGCCGGACCCGCGACGACTCGCTCCTGGGCCAGCGCCAGGGCGCGTGTCAGGTAGTCGTCGATCCGCTCGCGCTCACCCGGAGCCGGGAACAGCGCAGCATCGGGCGGTGCGATCGCGAAGTCGTCGCTCGCAGCGCTCACGTTCGCTCGGTCACGGGCGTGCCTGCACCGAGCCGTGCCATCAGGCTTCGGCCGCGGCGAACGCGCCCTCGAGCGCGTCGCACAGCAGATCGAGCTGCGGGCGCTCGATGGTGAGCGCCGGCGAGAGGATGATGTTGGCGCCCGACAGGCGGATCATCGCGCCGCGCCGATAGGCCTCGCGATGGACGCGGGCGAGCTCGGGAGCACCGCGCGGAAAGGTGGCGCGCGTGCGCTTGTCCGCAACCAGCTCGATGCCGGCCATCAAGCCGACGCCGCGTACGTCGCCGACGATGCGAAAGCGCTTCATGGCGTGCAGCCGCTCGAGGAAGTACTTCCCTTCGCTACCTGCGCGGGCGGGAATATCCTCGCGCTCGATGATGTCGAGCGTCGCCAGCGCGGCCGCGGCCGCGACCGGGTGCGCGCCGTAGGTGTAGCCGTGGTTGATGGTGCCGAGCACGGGATCCGCGCCCTGGAAGGCTGCCATCACATTCGCCGAGACCGCGGTGGCACCGAGCGGGATGTACCCCGAGGAGATGCCCTTGGCGAGACACCACATATCTGCCTTCACGCCCCACAGCTGCGTGCCGAAGAGGTGTCCGGTGCGCCCGAAGCCCGTGACCACCTCGTCGGCGATGAGGAGCACGCCGTGCCGATCACAGACCTCGCGCACCCGCGGCCAGTAATTCGGCGGCGGCACGATCACTCCACCGGCCCCCTGGACCGGCTCGGCGATAAATGCGGCGACGGTGTCGGGACCCTGAAAGACGATCTCCCGCTCGAGGAGCTCGGCACAGATTCGCCCGAGCTCCTCCGGGTCCTGGGTATAGGGATTGCGGTAGAGCCAGGGCGTGTCGACGTGGAAGCACCCCGGCAGCAGCGGCTCATAGGCGCGGCGGAACGGCGTGTTGCCGTTGACGCTCATGCCGCCGAAGTGCGTGCCGTGGTATCCCTGACGCAGCGATATGAACTTGGTGCGATCGCGCTGGCCGCGCACCTTGAAATACTGCCGCGCGAGCTTGAGCGCTCCCTCGACCGCATCCGAGCCACCGCTGCCGAAGTGCACCGCGCCGACGCCGTCCGGGCTCATGAGCCGCACGAGCCGCTGCGAGAGCTCGATGGCGCGCGGATGCGTGGCGCCGCGAAAGGTGTTGTAGAAGGGCAGCTCATCGAGCTGCGCGACGATCGCGTCGCGGATTTCTTTGCGACCAGAGCCGAGGTTCGCGCACCACAGCCCGCCCACGCCGTCGATCAGCCGGTGCCCATCGACGTCCCAGATCCAGCTGCCTTCGCCGCGCGCGATGATGTCGGGCGGCGTCTCGCGCACCGTGCCCGGATGGGCCATCGGATGCAGCAGCCGCAGGGCGTTCTCGGCCTTGAGTTCCTCGTTGGTCAGTTTGCGCATGAGGCTCGAATCCCGGGGACTGGTAGTCGGTGCAGCGGTTCGGCAGGCTGCGCCGCACGCCGCTTGTTGACGCTCTTGCGAATTATGCGACATTTAAGCAGAAAGAGCGGCGCATTCCCAAGGTAGCGGCACGCCGCATACCGTGGCGCGCGGCGCAGCGCCCGCCGCGCTCCGCGCAGCACGGACAATGTAATCTCGGCGCCGCTTATGTCGTGACCCTTGCGGCGGGCCGCGCGCTCGCGCAAGCGAATGTGGGAGAGCACCCCGAATGTCCGGTAGGAGAATCACCGCTCTGTGCGCGCTGCTTGCCCTGAGTTGCGGCGCGCGCGGGGATTCGCTCGATGAGCTCGGCGCAAGCTTCTGGCAGTGGCGGGCGCAGGAGCAACCCTTCTCGAGCGATGACATCCCGCGCATCGAGCGTCCGGACGGTTTCGTGAGCGACTGGCGCGGAGCGACCGTCGCGCGACGGCTTGCGGAGCTCGGGGAGTTCGAGCGCCGCTACCGTGCCCTCGCTCCGTCGGCGGCCGCGCCGCTTGCCGTAAAGGTCGACCACCGCCTGATCGGCTCGGCCCTCGCCCGGGTGCGCTGGGAGCTCGAGGTGCAGGAAGGCTGGCGACGTAACCCTGCCTTCTACGTCGATCAGACGCTCGGTGCGGTGACGGCACTGCTGCTGCCACCGCCCCCCTTCGCCAGCGCGCGGCAGCAGGAGATCGTGAAGCGCCTGCAGGCGATACCGGGCACGCTGCAAGCCGCGCGCGAGAACCTCACCGAGCTACGCGCGCCGTTCGCGCAGCTCGCCATCGATGCGCTCGAGCATGTGGACGAGCGCCTCGCGCAGGTCGAGGCGGCGCTCGCACCGCTGTTCGCTGTCGCCAACCGACAAGCCCTCCACCAGGCGATGCCCGCCGCGGTACGTGCGCTCGGGGAGTATCGCTCGTGGCTCGAGTCACGCCGCGGCGCGGCGCGGGCCGATACGGCCGTCGGCCGCGAGGCGTATGTGTTCTTCCTGAGGAATGTGGCACTGCTGCCCTTCACGCCCGAGGAGCTGCTCGCCATGGGCCGGCAGGAGTGGGGCCGCGCGGTGAGTTTCGAGGCGTATCAGCACACGCGGAATGCGGGTCTGCCGCCCGCGCCGCTGTTCGCCGACGCCGCCGCGCAGATCGCTGCCGAGAAACGCGACGAGGAGCAGGTGCGCGCGTTCCTCGTCGCGCACCACATCCTGAGCGTACCGGAAGGCTTGCGGCACTACCGTAATCTCCTCCTGCCGCCGTATCTGGCACCGCTTTCCGAGCTCACCGAGATGGATGATCTCACCGGTCCGTCGCGCCTGGACCAGGACGGCACCAGCTACATCCGGCCACCGCACGCCGGTCTCGGCTTTTTCGACCTCTCCAAGGCGCGCGACCCGCGACCGATCATCGTCCACGAGGGCGTGCCGGGGCACTACTTCCAGCTCTGTCTCGGCTGGCGAAATCCCGATCCCATCCGCCGCCACTACTACGACTCCGCGGCCAATGAAGGCATCGGCTTTTACGCCGAGGAGATGATGTTGCAGGCGGGTTACTTCGACGACAACCCACACACCCGCGAGACGATCTACAGCTTCATGCGGCTGCGTGCGCTGCGCGTGGAGGTCGATATCAAGCTGGCGCTCGGGGAATTCTCACTCGCCCAGGCGGCCGCCTACCTGGCCAGCACCGTCCCCATGGACCCGCAGACCGCCCGCGCCGAGGCGGCCTTCTTCGCTACCGGTCCGGGTCAGGCAATCTCCTACCAGATCGGTAAGCTCCAGATCCTCAAGCTCCTGGCCGATACCCGCCGCGCGCGGGGTACGGATTTCTCGCTGCAGAGCTTCCATGACTTCGTATGGCGCAACGGCAACGTGCCCCTCGCGCTCCAGCGCTGGGAATTGCTCGAGGACCCGAGCGAGGTGCCGGGGGTGGCGTCGCGATGACGCACCGCGGGCAATATCGGCTATGATGAGGGCCAAAATAAGGATTCACCTCACCTTGTAAACCCATGGGTAGGGGTTATCGGGCTCGACGTATCTTGCGGCTCGGCGCCTCAACGACCGGCCTGATGGCGCTGTGTGCGGGTCTTGCCTGCGGAGTGCTCCGCGCGGCCGACAAGCCGGAAGTCTTCCCGCAACTCGGCCACTCCAACGTGGTGCATTCGGTCGCGTACGCGCCGAATGGCCGCACACTGGCCTCCAGCGGCGAGGACGGGGCGACCAAGCTCTGGGACGTCGCCACACGGCGCGAGCTGCGCACCCTTAAGCGCAGCACCGAGGGCGTCAATACCGTCGCCTTCTCCCCCGATGGCGCAACGCTCGCCACCGCAGGCCGCGACGGTCTCGTGGTTCTCTGGGACACGGCCACCGGGCGTGAGCTGCACACGCTCAAGGGGCATTCCGCGGCAGTCAATTCGGTCGCCTTCTCTGCCGACGGCCGCACCCTCGCCTCGGGCAGCGCCGATCACACCGTGAAGCTGTGGAACGTGGCCTCGGGGAGTGAAGCGCGTACGTTGAGCACGCACCGCGACGCGGTGACCGCCGTCGCCTTCTCTGCGGATGGCACGACCCTCGCATCCGGGAGCGTCGACAAAACCATCAAGCTCTGGGACGCGGCTGCCGGCCGGGAGATGCGTACGCTGAGCGGTCACTCCGACCGGGTGAGCGCACTCGCTTTCTGCCACGGCACGCAGACGCTCGCCTCGGCGAGCTGGGACCACACGGTCAAGCTCTGGGACATTGCGGGAGGGCGCGAGCTGCGTACCTTGCGGGGGCACTCGAGTGAGGTGTGGTCGGTCGCCTGCGCGGCGAACGGCCGTACGCTTGCCTCCGGAGGCTACGACCACAGCATCAGGCTGTGGGATGCCGCGAGCGGCCGTGAGTTACACGCCCTGCCGGGGGACGCGCGCTGGGTGGAGGCGGTGAGCTTCTCGCCGGACAGCCGTACGCTTGCCTCGGGGGGCGCCGATCACGCGGTGAAGATCTGGGAAGTCACGAGCGGGGAGAGGCTGGCGACGCTCGAGGGACATGCCGCATTCGTCAAATCGGTCGCCTTCTCGCGCAACGGTAAGATGCTGGTCTCCGGCAGTGCCGACCGCGCGGTGAGACTGTGGAGAGTCGCCGACGGCAACGAGCTGCGCACGATTACCGCCGATCAGGGCTGGGTCGGCGCCGCGGTGTTCACGCCGGACAATCGCGCCGTTGCCTCGCGAGGCAGCGACCAGGCGATCAAGCTCTGGGACATCATCACTGGCCGCGAGCTGCGCAGCGTGCGGGCCGGAAGCGTCGCGAGCGGCAGCGCTTCCGTTGCGATCTCTGCAGACGGGCGCACGCTCGCGGCGGGGGGCGCCAACAACTCGCTGAAGCTGTGGAACGTGGCGGATGCGGCCGAGGTGCACACCTTCGCCGGGCATACGGCACCGGTCGAAGCGGTGGCTTTCTCCCCGGACGGTCAGACGCTCGCCTCGGGCGATGAGCATGGGGCGATCAAGCTCTGGAACGTGGCAAGCGGCCGGGAGCTGCACACCCTCGCCGGGCACACGAGCTGGGTGGGGTCCGTGGCCTTCTCCCCCGACGGTCAGACGCTCGCCTCGGGCAGCGGCGACAAGACGGTGAGACTGTGGGATGTCAGCAGCGCTCGCGAGCTGCGCACCCTCAGCGGGCACACGGCGGCCGTCACCTCGGTCGCTTTCGCGCCGAAGGAGGGGCAGCTCGCCTCGAGCGATGAGAGCGCCGCCATCAGGATCTGGGACGCCGGCAGCGGCCGGGAACTGCGGAACCTGCGCGGGCACACCGATCTCGTCGAGTCGGTCGCCTTCTCGCCCGACGGACGGCTGCTCGCCTCGGCCAGCGCGGATTCGACGCTGAGGCTCTGGGACGTCGCCAGCGGCAGCGAGCGGCTGCGCCTCATCGCCTTCACGGACGGCGGCATCCTGCAGATCACCCCGCAGGGCTATTACGACTTCCAAGGAGACACGGCCGAGCAATACGTCAACGTTCGCCGCGGCAACGAGGTCACCGGAATCGGCGCTTACCGTGAGAAGTTCTACCGTCCCGACCTCGTGCAGCTCGCGCTCAACGGCGGGAAGCTGCCCGATACGTTGCCGACGCTCGCCTCCGTGAAGCCGCCGCCCGACGTCGCACTGGTCGACGTGCCCACCGAAGTCGAGAGCGAGGCGCTAGACCTGCGCGTTAGCATCAGCGATCACGGCGGTGGCATCGGTGACGTGCGCACCTTCGTCAACAACAGCGCCGTGTCCGATCAGACGGCCCGCGGCCTCGAAGTCGTCGAGGCCGCCGGTGTTCCAACTCGCACCATCCATGTGCGCCTGGTGCCGGGGAAGAATGACATCCGGGTCATCGCCTTCAACGCCGACGGCTCCGTGCATTCCAACCCGGCGGTTGCCACGGTGACGGCGCACTACACCTCGACCGCCAAGCCGCAGCTGCACGCGCTGGTGGTCGGCATCCAGGACTTCGACAACAGCCGTCTCAACCTGCGCTACTCGGTCGCCGACGCCACGGCCATTGCCGAGCTCCTGCAACAGAAGGCGAAGCCGCTCTTCGGCAAGGTCAACGTCCAGCAGCTCACCACGCACAAGGACACCACCAAGACGTCGTTGCTGGCCGCCCTCGATAGCTATCGCGCCATCGCTCCTGATGACGTTTTTGTGTTCTATGTCGCCAGCCACGGCACCGTCGAAAGCGCCGACCTCGCCAGCCGGGAGTACTTCCTGATCCCCTCCAACATCAACACCATCACAGACGAGGCGATCCGTCGCGATGCGGTGAGCGAGGAAGATCTCAAGCATGCGTTCGGCAACATCCCGGCGGTACACAAGCTGCTGCTGCTCGACACCTGCCACGCCGGTGCGGGCGGAGATGCGATGCTGGTCGAGCTGGCCTCTTACAAGATTCTCTCCGGAGCAGCCGGCAGCGCGGTCTTCTCGGCCTCCAGCAGCGACCAGGAGGCGCTCGAGGGCCAGGACGGACACGGCTTGTTCACCTGGGTGCTGCTGCAGGGCTTGCGCGGCGATGCCGACGCGCACAAGCACGGATACATCGACACCGGCGACCTCGGCTATTACGTCAAGGACGAAGTGCCGAGGATTGCCGAGCAGCGTTTCAATCGCAAACAGACTCCAACTCTGGACAACGTCGGGGAAGCGTTCGAGGTAGTCAGCAGCCGCTAGCGCCGGCCCCTTAACGAGAAGAGAACGGACATGCTCTGCCGATCAGCGACAACGAACCACCGACCTGCGCGCCGCCACGGCGCGTCCCTTGCCATGCTCGCAGGGCTGCTGGCCGCAGCGGGTGCCACTGCGCAGACCCAGCAGAACAACACGCCTGCGACGCAGCCACAGCGGCCGGTGACCCCTGCGGTGACCGCGCCGCAAGCGAAGCGGCCGCCGGGGGCCGTCAATGGCACTAATGCAGCGCCTGCGAATCTGAATCAGGCGCTGAGCAACCTGGCCAACACGGCGCGCGGTCCGGCAAACCGCTTCAATGTCGCATCGCTCAATAACCCATCCCCGGCGGCGCGCGCGGTTCAGTCGCAGATGTTTCTCGGTCACCCGGGGCCTGCGGGCAGCACCGTGACCCGTGCCGCCAATGGCAACATCGTGCGCACCGCATCCGACGGCTCGGTTCTCGATGTGCGCAGCCCCGCCAAGGGGATGTACATCCAGCATGGCCTCGACGGCAGCCGGCGCATCCTGGTCGAACGGCCAGACCGCTCGCGCGTCTTCTCGACCTCACGTGGCGTCCCGTACGTGCAGCATCCCTACATGTTCCGCGGACACCCCATGGACCACCGCACCTTCGTCGTCCAGGGCAAGGTGTTCCATGCGTTCTATCGCCCGTACACCTACGGCGGCACGACGCTGGACGTCTACGCGCCGACGCGCTTCTACGACCCCGCGTTCTACCAGGGGGCCACGACTCCGTTCCCCAAGCCGGTGAGCTACACGTGGGGCTATGCGAACCAGTCGGCGCCCTGGTACAGCTACTACAAGGGTTACTTCACCCCAGACGCGACCTACAGCAGCCCGCAGTCGTGGCTCGCCGACTTTGTACTCGGGGCGAGCCTCGCGGTTGCCTACACGACCGCGCCGCCGACCTCCCAGCCGTCGCCAGCGGGCGCATCGACGCCGGTCACACCTGAAGTCAAGCGGGCACTCGCGGACGAGATCGACCACCAGGTGAAGCAGGAATCCCTCGAGGCACAGGCGAATGCTCAGAACCGCGATCCGCCCGCCGGAGCGGGCGGCGTAGTGCAGGAGCTCGCCGACCGGCAACCGCATGTTTTCGTGGTGGCCTCCGATCTCGACCTGGTCGATCCCTCCGGCCGGCGCTGCTCGGTCAGCGAAGGTGATGTCGTGCAGGTCATCTCCGGAGCAAACCCCGCCACGAGCACGGCCGATGCCGTGGTGATGGCCAGCAAGGGGGGTGGCGAGTGCGAGAGGTCGGCACAAGTGCAGGTTGCGGTGAGTGATCTGCAGGAGATGCAGAATCACATGCGCGAGACCATCGACATGGGCCTCGCCAGCTCCGAGCCCGGCAAGAAAGCCCCGACAGTCCCCGCGACCTTCGCCGCAACCGCCCCGCCGCCAGACGCAAACGCCGGACACGAGATCGAGCAACAGCAGCAGATTGCCGCGCTGGTCGATGGCTGAGCGCGGGCGCGTATCCCATGCAGCGGCAGCGTCAACACGTGACTCGACCATCGGCGCCTGGATGGCGGTCGCTTGCGCCGATCGCGCCGATCGCGCCGATCGCGCTGGCAATGATGCTGGCGGCCGCCGCGGTGAGTGCGCAGACGACGCAGAACAATAACAACAATACGCGCTCGGCACCGCCGCCGAAGCGGCCCGTGACGACGACTGCCGCCCCGGCTCAGCAGCAGGCCGCCGCTTCGCGCTGGCACCTGCCGTTCTTTGGCAACAAGAACCAGCCGGCGACGAATCAGACCAATCCAACTGCAGCTGGCGCCAACCGCAATGCGACCGGCGCGACCGGCACCAATCAGACGCGCTCGTTCTTCGGTAATCTCTTCCATCGCAACAGCAGCCCAGCCACGTCGGCCCCCGCCAACGGCGCCTCCAACGCCTTGCGAATGCCGACAAATCAGACGGCCGGCGCTGCGCAGCACCGGACACTCGCCGGTGACGGTCGCAGCCTCACCTCCCAACGCTCACTGCCGAATGGCGTCTCGACAGGCACTGCCCACAGCCTCGGCGCTGCGACTCATCTTGCCTCGGTGGGTCCGGGCCCTGTGCCATCGGGACACCCCGTTCAGTCCCAGGCTTTCCTCGGTCACCCGGGCCCGCCGGGGAGTCGGGAGACTCAGACGCCAAAAGGCAACATCGTGCGAACCGCGGCGGACGGCTCGGTGATGGATGTGCGTAACCCCGCGACGGGCATGTCCGTTCACCACGGGCCGGACGGCAGCCGACGCATCACGGTCGATAAGCCGGACGGGTCACGGGTGGTCGTGCCTTCGCGCGGAGTCGCTTACGTCCAGCATCCGTACCTGTATCAGGCGCACGCCTTCGACCATCGCACGTTCTCCGACCGTGGACAGCTCTCGCACCAGCTCTACCGCCCGTACACCTACGGCGCCACGACCCTCGATGCGTATGCGCCCCAGCGCTTCTATTCGCCAGATGTGTACCAGTGGGCGACCACCCGTTACAGCGCGCCGCAGGTCCCGTCCTGGAACTACGTCACCCAGGGGGCGCCCTGGTTCGTCGAGTCCCGAAGCTACTTCACCCCGGAGCCGGCGTATACCAGCCCACTTTTCTGGCTCACTGACTTTGTTCTCGCCACCAGCCTGATCGCAGCCTACAACGCGCATGCGGGTTCCGCCGTGCCGCCGGGCGCCCCGCCGCCTGCGCAGGCTACGGCCGCAGCACCTGCCGCTCAGCCGACGGTGGGCCAGGCGGCCGCAGCACCTGCCGCTCAGCCGACGCCGGGCCCGGCTGCGCCGCCGCCCACTGAGGCTCAGCGTGCGCTCGCTGGATCGCCGGCCGCCGATTCCTCCCCCGAGGTCACTCCCGAGGTCAAGGAGATGCTGGCGGACGAGGTCAGTCGGCAGATTAAGGAGGAGTCCGTCGAGGCACGACAGAATGCCCAGAACAAGGAACCGCAACCCGGCGAGGGAGGAATCATCCAGGAGCTCAACCAGAAGGAGCCCCACACTTTCATAGTCACGTCCGACCTCGATCTGGTCGACTCCACGGGCCGGCGTTGCACACTCGGTGAGGCCGACGTCATCCAGGTCATCTCGGGTCCCAAACAAACGACCGGCACGGCGGAAGCCGTGGTGCTCTCCAGCCGCGGCAGCGGCATGAAGTGCGAACGGGCCGCTCGGGTCGACATCGCGCTCGCCGACCTGCAAGACATGCAGAATTACATGCGCGAGACGACGCACGAGGGCCTCGGCGACACCCGTACCGGTCGCAGTGCCCCGACGGTTACCCCGGCCTACGCAGCCGCTGCTCCGCCTCCGGATTCCAACGCGGCGAACGAGATCCAGCAGCAGCAGCAGATTGCCGCGCTTACAGAAGGCTGATCCCAACTCAGCCGCCTGACCCCAGGCCAGGCTGATCTCAGGCGGGCTCCATCAATGACAGGCCGGCTCAATCAATAAAAGGAAGGCCTGCACGGAGCTTTAAGACTCCGTGCAGGCGATTGCCTGTCGTCACATCTGCGGGGTTACCACCAGAAGTAGTGGTACCACGCCTTATGCACGGACTGCTGATCGAGCTGCTTCTTGTTGTTCTCCGCCGCACTGTTGGCGAGTGTCGTCGCCGTCAGCTGCGGGGAGGTCGCGCTGTGCGTCGCGCTCGCCGTGCCGCGCAGGCTGTTGCCGTTACGCTCGTTCATGGCGAGTGACGCATCCTGCGAATTGCCGCCCTGCAGGCGCGGGCTACCAACCGGCGGTGGGCAGGACTTGCGGAACGTTCGCTACGGCGAGCCTCCGGCGGTAGTGCTGATCACGGCGCTCGTTGGGGCGTTAGCTGAGCAACGACCGTCAGGGTATTTCGACAGCTGCGCCGTCACTGCCAGTGTCAGGCAGTGCTCGTTTTGGCGACCTCCAGGTTGGTCCGCTCGCTCGCGCCTCAGTGCCTATCAGGCAGGCAGCTGACGTAGGATAGGCAGCGTCATCCATGACGTGGCCGTTGAGTTCCAGGGAGACGAAATGAAACATGGGAGCGTCCCTTGACCCGGGGCGCGCGTTCGATCGCGCGGCGATCGTTTCTCGCGCAGTCGGCCGCGGCGCTCCTCAGCACAACGCTCGCCTCCTGCAGCCTCGGCGGGCGCAAGACTCCAGCCGAAACATCGGCCAGAGCGCCCGGGTTACAGCTCGAGCCGCTGCGCGCAACTCCCGACCGCATCACTGCGATCACCGTTTGCACGCGTCCGTTTCGTGCGCAGGGGCCGCGCCTCGACGTCGAGCAGCTCGCCGGCAAAACCATCGTACACAACTATGGACACGGAGGTAGCGGCTGGTCGCTGTCGTGGGGATCGAGTGCCATCGCGGTGGACAAGGCGATGGCGAGCGGTGAGCGGCAGATTGCGGTCATTGGCTGTGGTGCCATGGGACTGACTTCCGCCCTGCTCCTGCAGCGGTCCGGCGCGCGCGTCACCATCTACGCGAGAGACCTGCCGCCGAATGTGCGCTCCTCTCTCGCGACCGGGCTGTGGACGCCAGACTCACGGATCTGTTTCGAGCAATACGCCACACCCGCCTTCAAGCAACTCTGGGAAGGCATGGTGCGTCGCTCCTTCGGCACCTACCAGACGCTCCTCGGCCTGCCGGCCAATCCGGTGGAGTTCATCGACCTGTACTGGGTATCCGACACCGCCGGTTCCTCGCCCCGTACGCTTGCAGGTGATGATCCGCGTCCGCGCTTTGCCGATCTGCAGCGCGAGTTGGTGCCCGACCTGATGACGCGCAGCGAAGAGTTCGCACCGGGCAGCCATTCGCTCGGCGAGCGCTATCTGCGGCGGAATGCGCAGATGATGTTCAACCTCTCGGCGTACACACGCACGCTGTTGTCCGACTACCTCGCGAACGGCGGGCAGCTGCAGATCACCGAGTTTCAAACGCCTGCTGATTTCGCTCGGGTTCGCGAACGGGTCCTCATCAATGCAACCGGATACGGTGCACGCGCGCTCTTCAACGACCAGTCAATCACACCGGTGCGTGGTCAGCTAGCACGCGCGATCCCCGACCCTAGGGTCGACTACGGACTCATCTACAATGGAGTCGCCTTCGTGCCGCGTCGTGACGGTCTGGTCTTCCAGGTAATCGGCGATGACGACTACTACGGCTTCGGTGACGAAACCACGACGCCCAACCGGGCCGAGGCGGAACTCGCCGTCAATACCATTGCCGCGCTCTACAGGAGCCCACCATGAGAACAAGACACCTGTCGATTCTTGCGGCCAGCGTGATCTGTGGCGCCGTTCTCGGCGGCTCTGCCGATGGCAGCGCCGCGAGCGGTCCGGACTTCGTGCGTCTCACACCCGAGCAGGTGCGCTGGCAGGATGTGCCTGGAAGTCCCGGCGTACAGATGGCGACCATCGCGGGCGACCCGTCCGGTCACGGCCTCTACCTGCAGCGGGTGAGGTTCCCGCCCCATGTCATGGACCGTCCGCACTGGCACCCGAACGATCGTCACGTGACGGTCCTCAAGGGCACCTGGTTCACGGGCACCGGTGCGACCTTTGCGCCATCACAAGCCGTACCGCTCAAACCGGGCAGCTACATGCTGCATCCCGCCAGAGCGCTGCACTGGGATGGCTCGAACAGCGACGAGGAGGTGATCGTCCAGATCTTTGGGATCGGACCCGCCGACACCGTACAGGCCGATCCGAGTCAGCCGTTCTGGGTACGCGTGCCATAGTCCGCCCAGGGCGCGGTCAACTTTATCGGAGCGAAGACGAATACGGTCATGGGCGCCTCACGTCCCGCTGATCCTCCGACCCCGGCCACGCCGATCCGCGGGCAGCCAGCGGATGCGCCTGGCTGGCAGCGCTGGCTTCCCGGGGTAAGTACGCTGCGCCTCTACCAGTCGGGGTGGCTGCGGCACGATGTCTTGGCCGGCCTGGTCCTTACGACCATGCTCGTGCCCGTCGGAATCGCCTATGCGGAAGCCTCGGGCGTACCCGGCATCTGCGGTCTCTACGCCACCATCGTGCCGCTCCTCGCCTATGCCCTCTTCGGCCCGAGCCGCATCCTGGTGCTCGGACCGGACTCAGCGCTCGCTTCCGTGATTCTTTCGGTGGTTCTGCCGCTTTCGGCGGGCGACCCGCAACGCGCCGTCGCGCTCGCGGGCATGATGGCTGTGGTATCCGGTGTCGTGTGCATCGCCGCAGGTCTCGGGCGTCTCGGCTTCGTCACCGAGTTGCTCTCCAAACCGATCCGTTACGGCTACATGAACGGGATTGCGCTGACCGTGCTCCTCAGCCAGATCCCCAAGATGTGCGGTTTCTCGATCGATGCGAAGGGACCGCTGCGGCAGATCCTAGCGATCACGCGCGAGGCGTTGGCCGGTCGCACTAACCTCGTGGCCCTCGGCATCGGCGCCGGCACGCTCATACTGATACTCGCGCTCAAGCGCTGGCCACGCGTGCCGGGCGTGCTCATCGCGGTGGTGACCGCGACCGTGCTCGTCGAAGTCCTGCACCTTGCAACGCGCGCTGGGCTCGCGGTTCTCGGTCCAATGCCGCAGGGATTGCCGACGTTCAGCGTGCCGTTCACGAGCCTCGATGACCTGCTGCCGGTCCTCACGGGCGGCCTCGCAGTAGCGCTCGTCTCTTTCGCGGACACCAGCGTGCTCTCGCGCACCTATGCGGCGCGCATGGGCTCACCCGTCGACCCCAACCAGGAGCTGGTGGGCCTGGGCGCTGCTAACCTCGCCGCCGGCTTCTTTCAGGGGTTCCCGATCAGCAGCAGCTCGTCGCGCACTCCCGTGGCCGAAGCGGCGGGTGCACGGACCCAGTTGTCCTCCGTGGTCGGAGCGATCGCTATCGCACTGCTCCTGGTATTTGCACCGGCGCTGCTCAAGTCACTCCCGCAGGCCGCACTGGCGGCCGTAGTCATCGCCGCAGCCATTGGCCTGGTGGAAGTCAGCGACCTGCGCCGCATTTACCGCATCCAGCGTTGGGAATTTTGGCTCTCCATGGCGTGCTTTGCCGGTGTTGCAGTACTCGGCACCATCCCCGGAATTGCGCTCGCAATCATCATCGCCGTGATCGAGTTTCTCTGGGACGGCTGGCGGCCGCACTCGGCCGTGCTCGGCCGCGTCGACGGCATCCGCGGCTATCATGACATCACGCGCTATCCGCAAGCCCGCCTGATACCGGGACTCGTAATGCTCCGCTGGGACGCACCCCTCTTCTTCGCCAATGCCGAGTTGTTCCGCGAGCGCGCCCTGCAGGCAGTCGCGAGCGCTCCGGCGCCGGTGCACTGGCTGGTCGTGGCAGCCGAGCCGGTCACGAGCGTCGATGTGACGGCAGCCGACGTGCTCAGTGACCTCGACAATACCCTGCGGGGCGCGCACATCGAGCTGTACTTTGCGGAGATGAAGGATCCGGTGAAGGATAAGCTGAGGCGCTTCGGACTGTTCTCGCGGTTCGAGAACAGCTTTTTCGCCACCGTCGGCGAGGCGGTTGATTCCTATCTCGAGCGTCACGGTGTCGAGCGGGCGGAGTGGGAGGGCCGGAATCAATGAAGAATAAGCCCGGCGGGCTCGCGCCCGCCGGGCAGCTAATGTGATGCAAGATCAGGCACTCGGCACTTGGATCCGCACCACGTCCTCAGGACTCGGTACGACATTTCGTCGGGCGTTGGGCCACGTCGAACCTCCACGGGATCCAGTCGCCAAAACGACGAGACCCCGGTCAGCACGGCCAACCGGGGTCTCTCTTGGAGTTCCCGGAGGGCTGTATCGATCAGCCCTCCGCATTGAACCGAGGGGCTAATCGCTCAATTCGTCACCAGCCGCACGTGCGGCGTGCGAGGACACACGCGGACGAGTCGTACGGTACTGCCCGAACGCGGGCACACCGACCGCACGGGCGGTGCGCTTTGCAGACGGATTTACAAGCATTGTGTACATAGGGGCCGCGGAGTCTACGCGCGCCTCGCGACTTGTCAAGCACCTTGGTGTCGTCAAGAACGCTCGCACGAAGGCGAACATGGCTCGGGGTTCTACAGTGTTGGTTTCGCAACCATGATCCAGAACACCAGCAGTACGGCTGTAAATGCGGGCACGCCGAGCCAGAACCACAGCCGCGCGTACGAACGATAGCGAGCTGATGCCACGGCGCCTTCCCGCTCAGACATCCGAGCCAGATCACGCATACGGATCTGCAGCCACACAACCGGAATCCAGCACAGCCCCGCCAGGCAGAAGAGCGCAATCGACCACGCGAGCCAGCCGTGCAACAGGGGATACCCCATTAACCTGGCGAGTGCGAACCCAGTCAGTGCCTGAAGAAGTATCGCAGGCAGCGTAAACAACCAGTCCGCCACGACCACCTTCTCGGACACTATGCGGATCGCCGCTGCGTTCCCGCTGCGGTCCGTGATCCACTTGAAGAAGGCGATTCCGAGTCCGGTGCCGAACAGAACGGCTGCACTGACGACGTGCACCGCCTTGAGAACGAAGTAAGCGCTCATGCCAGCGCCTCACGGACATCGAGATCACGCAGCGGCTCGAGGAACTCTTCTACCGTCACGAGACCCATGCAGGGCATCGCCCCGGTGGGGAGCGACACGCCGCGCGCGAGCTTGCGTGTCAACGCAATCGCCGCCCCGCAGGGGATGTATGGCCCGTGATTCTGTTGTGCGATGAGATTCCATGTGAGGCTCGAGGGAGTTCCGTCGATACCTTCGCCAGCGAGAGTCACGAACATTCCTCCCTTGTCGCTCACCAAGGGTTCCAGCCATCGGCTGAGGCGGTGCAACGGTCTGGCAAGACCACGCATGTCGCGCAGAATCCCGCCTTTCACGAGACCGGCCACACTCCAGACCACGAGATGCCCGAGGTCGCTCGCGAACCCAGCCTGAAACGCTACGGTTGTCACCGCGGGATACCTTAGCGGAAACAACTCGAGGTCCGGGACATCACAGCTTCCGAGCCATCGCTTGCCGAGCGGTTCCGGAAACTCATGTCTACGCAGGTCCATCCAACCGTGCGCCTCGGCCCAGGTTCCGTTCTGCCAGGTCTGGAACGGCTTGCCGCCATAGCTGAATACACCTCTTACCGTGGCGAGCCCCGGCGCGCGCGCTCCGGAGGTGATGCCAATGTAGATTGACTGCAGCCGGCGAAACCGCGGCAAATACCGGTCGACGACCGCCGACGAAAGAGCTGGCACGGAGCTTGCGCCACTGATGACCGAGACCCCGGCCATCGAGGCGGGACCCGTGAGCGAGCCGATGCCGGCAACAAACCGGCGACCGTCCGCCAGATCGATGTAGTGACACCCCGCTTCGATCGCGGCGCGCGCGACCGCGTAATCCTGCCCCTGGAACGGTCCCGCCGTGTGAACCAGGATGTCGACCTGCAGCCGGCGAAGGGCAGAGGCCAGAGCGACGTCATGCGCGTCGATCCGCACTGCCTGCGCGGACGGCAGGCCGAGAGCACGCGCTGCAGCGGTTGCGCGGGCGAGATCGCGCCCGCCCAGAAGAACCCGCAGAGCGGAGGTGGCAGCAAGTGCCGCCGAAATGCGTTGGCCAAAGAACCCGTAGCCACCGAGCACCAGGACTGTCGGCATCAGTATTTGTCTGGGATGTAGCAGGAGGTCCGTCGGCCGAACCAACGGTAGCGGTTGCGTGCGATGAGCCTGTAAACAGAATCACGGACCACCCGCGGGATCAGCCGCGTTGCATGGATCAGTCGCCACGTGCCTCCCGCCGCGGCCACGAGGTGGATCCACGCATCTGACTGGGTGAGGCAGCGCTCCCCGTCGAGAACCAGAAACGTCAGCGGGTCATCCGGATCGTAGCCGTGTTGCGTGAGCAGCGCGCGGCCGGCGTCACTCTGCATAGGCACCAGCTGGAACGGTGGTTCGATGCGATGGCGCTGCACCCACCGAGCCCCGCCACTGCAGAGATTGCAAAAACCATCGAAGACCATCAGGCGAGCGCTACTTCCCGCCGCTTCCCGCTGAGGTAGTCCAGCCATAGGTGCATCATTTCACGGGAAAGGCACGGTGGCACAAGTTGTTCCCCTGAACCTCGAGCGGCGATCCATTGACGGCCGGTTTCCCACAAACTGCCTAAACGATGGAGTGTTTCGCGCCGTTCTGCCATTCACTGTGGAGGGCGACCTCTACGCAGTGCGCCTCAGGTACGACAAGGCGTTTACACTCGCCGATCGTAAGTGGGCGCCGTATCTGGAAGCCGATTACGACTTCCAGGACAGCAAAGGCAATCCTATGTGGACGTTGCGCGTCGGCATAACGATGTTCGAGCAGGAGAGATGACAGGAGGCCATCGGGCGGCGTTTTCTCGGTGCCCAGCCTGTCGATTCCGGCCGGCGTAGTTCGTCGTCCTGACGGAGGAGGACAGCATGCCGAAGATCATCGTGAATGCATTCTTGACCCTGGACGGCGTCATGCAGGGTCCCGGCCGCCCGGACGAGGACCCGGAGGGTGGCTTCTTGCATGGAGGCTGGCAGGCCCCTTATGACGATGATGTTGGCGGGCGGCTAGTCACCGAGGGGTTCGCGGACGCCGAGGGTTTCCTGCTCGGGCGCAAAACCTACGATATCTTCGCCAATTATTGGCCCAAGGTCACCGACCCCAATAACCCCATCGCGACCGCGCTCAACTCGCGGCCAAAGTACGTGGTGTCGCGCAGCCTCGAGCGTGTCACCTGGAACAACTCCAGCCTGATCAAGGGCGACGTGGTCGCCGAACTGCGGAAGCTTCGGCAGCAGCCCGGCCGGACCCTGCATACCTGGGGGAGCGCCGACTTGCTCCAGACACTGCTGAAGAACGACCTGATCGATGAATACCGGCTGTTCATCCACCCGGTGGTGCTCGGCACCGGCAAGCGCCTCTTCGGCAGCGGCACGGTACCCGCAGCGCTCAGACAGGTGGAATCGGTCACGACCGACAAGGGTGTGACGTACCACAGGTTCGAGCGCAGCGGAAAGCCGGCGTACGGGCAGATGGGGACCTAGATCGCCCTGACTCCAAACGGAGCGCGTGCGACGAGAACGCGTCGAGACGCCAGAGACGCGCAAAAAGAGGTTCTGGAGGCAAGCGGCGGAATCTAAGGTCGCACGCAGGGCATTGTGGCAGCAAGACAAGTGACCTCCGGAGTTCGGTATCTACCCCACCGGCGTACCCACGGGCGCAGCCTCGAGTCGCTGACGCGCATTGAGCCACGCCGGCTAACGCCAGCTTACCGCCAAGGGCCGCTGACGCCGCGCGCGATCCTCAGTGCAGGTGTGTTTCGGTGACCACATCCGAAGCCGCTCCAGTCAGCTCTAGGATGGTGACGCCGGCTCCCGCGCGGTCGAGGCCGTAGATGTAACCCCGGTCATCCACTTCGACGATATTCATGTCCGGCGCCGCGATGCACACTCTTTGTCCCTGAACGTTGGTGTCGCATTCCCGGATCTCGCGGCCGGTCGGCTTCTGGATGAAGTAGGCCACTTCGCGGGGATTGACCGGATCGCGGATGTCCCAGACCCGCAGCCCGCCGGCGAACCAGGTGACGAAGACGAGCCGCCCGTAGTACGGGGCATAGATCTCCCAGGTCGTGTGGTGCGCGCCGAATTTCGCCGACCGGTGGCAGAAATCTCCCGGGAACTGCGGCACATTCAACGTCGCGATCGGCCACGGCGTATCGATGTCGGTGATATCGACGATGTACGCGTCGTGGGGTGCCTCACTCTCGCAGGCCCGGAAGGCCTCAGACGTCACAATGTCGATGTTCCAAGCCTGCGGCTTGCCATTGAGATAGTTCTGCTGCTCCTCCGGAATCGGTACGCCGAAGATCGGCACGGCACTGTGCGCGCCCTGGGCCGGATTCATGGTGACGTAGCTCACCTGCGGGTACAGCAGATCTGACTGCGTCGGGTCGGTCGCACATTTGGCGGAGGCGTTGGGATTTACTGCCCGGTTACACCCGCCGAGCAGCTTGGCCCGGTTCGTGATCTGGAGGACACCTCCCTCGCCTACGCCATACGCGTTGAAGACTAGATTCAGCCTGGTGCCGGTCGAATAGCTCTCGTGCAGGCGAATCGGCGGATTGATCACACCTTCATAGCAGTTATGGGAATCCGGGGCATTCATGCACCGCCGCGCCGTGGCGGTGTTGGCGCCCGGCTGCGCTCCGACCAAGCCGAACTCGCGGATGAACTTCGCTTGTGCCGGATTGCTCATATCGTAGATCAGGTCATGCAGCGCTTTGCCGTGCCAGGAGTTGCCGGCGAGATCGCCAATCAGGTAGGCAATGCCGGTGTCGCATTCCCAGAAGCTCTTGTGGTAATCGTCGAGCCCGCTCGCGATGGTCGTGAGCAGCACCGGGTGCGCCGGGTCGGTAACGTTCCAGACCTCATCGCGACCGCCGGCAGTGGACGCATTGCCGCGGTGCGTGAGCAGATAGAAGTTGCCCTTCACCGCGTGCGGCAGTGTATCGCCGCTGCACACGAAAGTGTGCGCGGCATTGCCACCGGCTGGATCTCCCGCAATGTTGGACAGAAATACCGGGTGCGCGGGGTTGGTGACATCGTAGATCGCAACCCCGCATTGCTCCACCTTGCCGGTGATCGGATTGGTGTCAGTGCCGGCGCCGCTGCCGATATAAGCGATCTCGCGGCCGTGCTGATCCTCGATCCACTCCTGATCACTCTGTGAACAGCCGAGGTCGGTCATGTAACCCACGACCCGCATGTTCCAGATCGTTTCCTGATCGACGGGCTTGGGCGGCGGTACGCGCAGAAGCGGCTGACCGTAAGCCCCGCTCTGGTTCTCGCTAAGAGCGATGGTCGGTACGTTCGGGCCGTCTGGAATGTAGCCGAGCGTGATGGTGTTGTAGACGCGATGGCTCGCTGGCTCACTGGAATTCCCTTGAGACCAGACTGCAGCGCTCAATCCCAGTCCAAGACCCGAGAGCGCCAGCACGTGCATCGCTGCCACAATCCTTCGGCGACCACCACGCATAGGATTAGTCAGCGAGCTTGTTTCAAGAAGGGGAATCGCTGTCTCCTCTGGGCGAGTCAGACCGTGACGCCGGGTGTTAGTCGGCAAGCGGATCTGGGCGCAGCTGGATGTGCACCACCATGGGCCTGCTGCCCTTGCCGCCCTCCTGATGCCACGGCACGCGGTCGGCACTTGAGGTCCACAAACCACGGCCCTTCCAGCCGCCCTTGGGGT
>DASPWF010000002.1:0-163043 GCA_035621995.1 Steroidobacteraceae bacterium | reverse complement strand
TCGGCCACCGTGCCGCTGCACACCATCGAGCGCCGGTAGTGCCCGCTACTCCTGGGCCGGGTCTGCGGCGTCCGGGTTGATGACCCCAAAGAGCGCCGGGACGCACGCGTAGAAGAGGCGGATCCCCTCCGCGCGCACCCGCTCCAACAGCTTGTGCGCCTCCTCGTCGCTCACGATGAACTCCACCTCCACGGTGAGCGTGCCTGCGAGCTCGAAGAAGGTGCTCTCGTGCAACACGTGATGGCGGCCGAACCCCGCCATGGCGCGAAACGCGGAGCCGCCGCGAATGCCGAGCTCGTTGGCCTGCTCGAGCAGCCACTCCCACGCCAGGCGCCGCTTGTGACGCTGACCTTCGTGTACGTAGAACCTGAGGAACGAGCCTTGCATGTTGGAGCTCCGTGGTGGTGCGCGTCCGCCCCCTCAGCCGCGCACCCACACCACCGTGCCGATGCCGGCGAGCGTCATGAGCACTGAGCCGATGAGGTGCGTCCCGGCCGCGGCGAGTGCCCACAGGGCTCGCCCCTGCTGCAAGAGCGTCACCACCTCGGCGGAGAAGGTGGAGAACGTCGTGAGCCCGCCGCAGAAACCGGTGATCACGAACAGCCGCCACTCCGGCGAGAGCGCCGAGTAGGTGGCGAAGACGGCGATGGCGACTCCGATCACATAGCCGCCGATCAGGTTCGCGGCCAGCGTTCCGGGCGGGATCGCCGGGAAGTGCTGGTTGAGCGTGGTGCCGAGCCACCAGCGCAGCAATGCCCCGAGGCTTGCCCCGATGCTGATGGCGGCAATCGCTTTCCACATGACCGCGCCCTTGTACCGTACCGCGCAAGCGCCATGCAACGGTTCGAGTATCCTTGGCGCCCGGCTGAAACCGCCGTCCACTCATCCGAAAGGCATCGCATGCGCAGTCACTCCGGGCCGGCTCTCACTCTGGGCCTGCTCGCCTTGGGGGTCGGTGGCTGCTCACAGCAGTCGTCGCAGCAGGCCGCCGACGAGCAGCTGCGGGCGATCTACACGACGGAGTGGAAGTGGCGCACCGATCAGCAGCCTGACAACGAAGACGGCACACGTCCGATCGCCGATCACCTGCCAAGAGTCGACCCGGCGACCCAGCAGATGCGGCTCAAATACTGGGAGGAGGTGCAGCGGCGGGTGAGCGCCATCTCGCGCGCGGGCCTCTCGCCCAAGGAGCAGCTGAACTACGACGTCTACAGCAATCAGATCGCGGTACTCATCACCAATCAGCGCTTCCGCGACTACGAGATGCCGGCCAACTCCGACACCACCTTCTGGACGGACATCGGCTACACCGCGCGCCGCCCGTTTCGCACGCGCACCGATTACACGCACTGGATTGCGCAGATGCACGATATCCCGCGCTACTTCCACGAGGAGATGGACGAGATGCGCGCGGGTATGAAGCGTGGCTTCACGCCTCCGCGCATCACCATGGAGGGTCGCGATGCCTCGATCACCGCCGTCACGCAGGCGACGCCCGAGCGGAGCCTCTTCTACACCCCCTTCAAGGACATGCCCGGCATACCTCCGAACGAGCAGGCCAGTCTGCGTGCCCAGGCGGTAGAGACCATCCGTGCGGTGGTTCAGCCGGCGTACGAAGAGCTTCTGAAGTTCATGCGCACCGAGTACGTGCCGGGCATGCGCACCACGCTCGCCGCCGCCGACCTGCCCGACGGGCGCAACTACTACCGCGCCAAGATCCACGAGTTCACCACCCTCGACATGGACCCGGACGCCATCCATCAGCTTGGCGTTGCGGAAGTCGAGCGTTTGCACGGGGAGATGGTCGCGGCCATGCGCGACACCGGCTTCAAGGGCGACTTTCCCACGTTCCTCGCCTTCCTGCGCAGCGACGGGCGCTTCTACGCGAAGACGCCCGAGGAGCTCCTGATGCACGCCGCCTGGATCGCCAAGCGCTTTGACGGCAAGGCCGCGCAGTACTTCGGCTACCTGCCGCGCGCACGCTTCACCATCAGACCGGTGCCCGACGATCTGGCACCGTTCTACACTGCCGGCCGCGGTGGCGTGGGGGTGTACCTTCTCAACACCTACGACCTCCCGAGCCGCCCGCTGTACAACCTGACGGCGCTCACGCTGCACGAATCCGCGCCGGGGCACGCCTTCCAGATCCCGATTGCGATGGAGCACAGGGATCAGCCGAGTTTCCGCCAGCTCAGCTACATCTCCGCTTACGGTGAGGGCTGGGCACTCTACTGTGAACGGCTCGGGCTCGAGATGGGCATGTACGACAGCGCCTATGACCGCTTCGGCATGCTCGGCTACCAGATCTGGCGCGCGGCGCGCCTGGTGGTCGACACCGGCATTCATGCGCAGGGCTGGACACGCGAGCAAGCCATCGACTATCTCAAGGAATACACCGCGCTCCCTGAACACGAGATCGGCACCGAGGTTGATCGCTACATCGCCTGGCCTGCGCAGGCGCTGTCGTATTACCTCGGTGAGCGAGTCATCCTGCAGGAGCGCGCCCGTGCGGAGCAGGCGCTCGGCGAGCGCTTCAACCTGCGCGCCTTCCATGACACGGTGCTCGAGCTCGGCTCGGTGCCGCTGCCGATCCTGGAGAACCGGGTGGCGCGGTTCATCGCCGACGGTGGCCGCGGGCCGTACCCCGAAATGGAGTAGGCGCCTGTGTTGGAGTTACCATAATCCGTCAACACGACTCCCGTAAGGAGACCCTATGAAACGTTCGACGTGGCTGATGGCAATCGGGGCAGCGCTGGCGCTCTTGGCGGGTCAATCCGCCGTTGCCCAGAGCAGCACGACGGCAGCGCCGTCAACGCACCTGAACAGCCAGCAAGAGATGATGAAGTCCTGCAACGCGGAAGCCACCGGCAAGGGGCTTAAGGGCGATGAGCGCAAGACCTTCATGAAGAGCTGCCTGTCCTCGAAGGGCATGTCGGAGGCCGACATCAACAAGCAGCAGCAGAAGATGAAGACCTGTAACGCCGACGCCACCAGCAAGGGGCTCAAGGGAGACGATCGCAAGGCGTTCATGAAGACCTGTCTCAGCGGCTCGTAGGCCGCTGCGGCCCGCTGCCGCCACGCGGGTGCGCGTGGCGGCACGGACTTTATCCGCGGATTCCGCCGCCACCGTCGATTCCTCGGCGCCCCCGTCTCAGTGGTCGGCCGCGACACGCGGCTTCCGGCGACTGAGTTCCTGCGCTTCGATCTGACATAACATGGCTGCAAGTGGCGGCCGAGAAATTGCTTACCTTTCAGCAGCTTGACCCAAACTCATGAGATGCTACAGTTTTGTTACTGGAGCTCTGTTACTAGGATCGGTCAGCGGCATCCGGCCCGCTGCGGAGATTTTTCGACTTGGACATGGCCGTACCCACCTTTCGAGCAGCCGGCAAACTAGCCCCGGAAGCTGCACCCGGGCGGGTTTACTGGATAACGGGGTTGTCGGGCGCGGGAAAGACCACGCTCGGTAGACAGCTATGGCGGCGGCTGCGCGCGGCCGGACGTAGCGCCATTCTCCTCGATGGCGACGCGCTGCGCGGGGCGATTGCCGAGGACCTGGACCACGACCTGGAGAGCCGGCGCCGCTCCGCGATGCGCAATGCCCGATTGTGCCGGCTGCTCGCCAGCCAGGGCGACGATGTCGTGTGTTCGACGATTTCGCTGTTCCACGAGATCCAGCGCTGGAACCGCCAAAACATCCCGGGCTATTGCGAGATCTACCTGCGCGTGCCACTCGAAGAACTGCGACGCCGCGACAGCAAGGGCCTGTATGGCGGGGCGGCCCGCGGCGACACCTCGAACGTGGTCGGACTCGATGTCGCGGCCGAGTTGCCTAAGGCGCCGGATCTGATCCTCGACAATCATGGGCCGATCGACTGCGCCGCCGCGGTGGAGCGCATCTGGAAAGAGTGCGTCCTGCGCGAGCGCGCGCCCACGGCAGCGGTGCTATTCACCACCAAGGCCGAGACGCTGGAGGCGCTGGCGCCGCGGCTGCGCAGCGCCCGTGTACTGCCGCAGGTGCGCTGCTCGGTCGCTGAGTGGCAAGCGAATCGCGAGCGGGTGCTGGCGGCTGTCGCCGCAGCATCTTGGGGCAACCAACCGCTCATCGTTCGCAGCAGCGCCCGCGGCGAGGACGGGACGGTCAACTCCCAGGCCGGCCGGTACGACTCGGTGCTCGGCGTCAGCAGCGGCGCCGCCCTCGCACAGGCGATCGACAAAGTGCGCGAGTCCTTCGGCGAGGAGGGAAGCGGCGAAGATCAGATCTTTGTGCAGCCCATGCTGGAGCGTGTCGCCATGGCGGGCGTGGCCTTCACCCGCCGTCCGAGTGGCGGCCCGTATTACGTGATCAACTACGACCGCTCGGGCTGCACGGATCGCGTGACCGCCGGGACCGCGGACAATCTCGAGACCTTCTTCTGTCTGAAGTCGCGCGCCGACGCCTGTCCCGCATCACTCGCCCCGGTGATCGGCCTGCTTGCCGAGCTCGAGGCGCTGCTCGCTTGCGACGCGCTCGATGCGGAGTTCGCCATCGGCGGTGACGGGCTCATCTATCTGCTGCAAGTGCGCCCGCTGGCCCTGGACCCTGCGGCACGGGAGGCGGACCCGCAGATCGATGTGGCCCTCACGCACGTCGCGCGCAAGATCGAGCTTCTCAGCCGCCCGCACCCCTACCTGCATGGCAGTCGTGCAATCTTCGGTGTGATGCCGGATTGGAATCCGGCCGAGATCGTCGGTCTGCGCCCCCGGCCGCTGTCGCTGTCGCTCTATCGCGAGCTCGTGACCGATGCGATCTGGGCCTACCAGCGTGACAACTACGGTTACCAGAACCTGCGCAGCTTCCCGCTGCTGGTGAGTCTGCACGGCCTGCCGTACATCGACGTGCGCGTCAGTTTCAACTCGTTCGTCCCGCAGGATCTGTCCAAGGATCTGGCGGACCGGCTGGTGAACCATTACATCGATTGCCTGCTCGCCCAGCCGCAGCTGCACGACAAGGTGGAATTCGACATCATCTTCTCGTGCTACACGCTCGACGTGCGCGAGCGCATGAACGCCTTGGCTGAGCGCGGATTCTCCACCGCCGACATCGCCGAGCTCACCGATGCGTTACGCCGCCTGACCAAGCGCATCATGCACGGCGAGACGGCGCTGTGGCGCCGCGATCGCGCCAAGATCGACCTGCTGGCCGAGCGTCTCACCACGGTGGGCGCGGCCAAGATCGACAAGATCAGCCGCATCTACTGGCTGATCGAGGACTGCAAGCGCTATGGCACGTTGCCGTTCGCGGGTTTGGCGCGCGCTGGCTTCGTGGCGGTGCAACTCCTACGGTCGTTCGTGGCGGTCGGCGTTCTCGATGCCGAAGAGCACGCCAAGTTCCTGGCGAGCCTCGATACCGTAGGCTCCCGCATCGGCCATGATTTCGCCAGCCTGCCGAGGGCGGAGTTCCTCGCGCGCTACGGTCACCTCCGTCCCGGTACCTACGACATTCTTTCGCCGCGTTACGACGAAGCTCCGGACCTCTACTTCGACTGGTCCGCCGCGTCGCACCCGGCGACGACGGCGCGGCCGCGCTTCACACTCTCGATCGAGCAGTTGCGACACATCGAGCGGCTGCTGAAGGAGCATGAACTCGACATCGACGTGCTGAGCATGATGGAGTTCATCAAGGCAGGGATCGAAGGGCGCGAATACGCGAAGTTCGTGTTCACGCGTAGTCTGAGCGACGCGCTGTCGCTGATCCGGCAGCTGGGCGAGGACTATGGACTGTCGCTCGAGGACTGTGCGTATCTCGACTATGACGCCATCCGCATGCTCTACAGCGAGAGTGCCTCGGTGCGTGAGGCGCTCTGGCATGCGGTCGCGCGCGGCCGGGAGCGCCACGCACTCACGCGCAATCTCGTGCTGCCGCCCCTGATAGCCTCGCCGCAGGACGTCTTTGCCTTTCATCTGCCCCCGAGCGAGCCGAATTTCATCACCCGCAAGAGCGTCACCGCTCCAGTTGCCTCGATCGACGACCCGCCGGAGCGCTTCGCCGGGGCGATTCTGTGCGTTCCGAGTGCCGATCCCGGCTTCGATTGGATCTTTACCCGCGGGATCAGCGGCTTCGTCACGCAATTCGGCGGAGCCAATTCACACATGGCAATCCGCGCCGGTGAGCTCGGCATCCCGGCGGTGATCGGCGCTGGCGAGGCGCTGTATCAGCGCTGGCGCGCGGCACGAGCGCTGTGTCTCGACTGCACGAACCAGAAGGTTCTGCCGATTGCATGAAGACGGTGGCGGTGACACAGCGCGTGACGATCGTGCCCGAGTACGCCGAGCGCCGCGACTGCCTCGATCAGGCGTGGCCGCGCTTCCTGGCAGCCTGCGGACTGCTGCCGCTACCGCTACCCAACGTCATCGAGGTGGCGCTCACCTTGTGCGGCAGGGCGGGGCTCAGCGGTCTCGTGCTGACCGGCGGTAATGACCTGACGACCCTCGGCGGCGACGCTCCCGAGCGCGATGCCGTCGAGACTGCGCTGCTCGATCTCGCCGAGCGGGAGCGGTTGCCCGTGATCGGCGTGTGCCGCGGCATGCAGATGATCCAACAGCGCTGCGGTATCCCGTTGCGCGCGGTCGACGGCCACGTCAGCGCGCGGCAGATCATCTCGGTGGACGGCGAGCGCCAGGAGGTGAACAGCTACCATCGCTTCGCGGCCTTCGAGTCGCGTGCACCGCTGACTACCTGGGCGGTTGCCGACGACGGTGCCGTCAAGGCCGTCCGACATGCTTCGCTCCCCATCACCGGCATCATGTGGCATCCGGAGCGCCGTGAGCGGCCGGCAGCCGAGGACGTGGCACTGTTTCGCCGCGTCTTCCAGGTCGCCTAGTGCGGGCGCTGATCCTGGCCGCCGGGCGTGGCAGTCGCATGGGGCGCCTCGGCGCTGACCGTCCCAAATGCCTCGTAGAGCTCGACGGGCGGCCGCTGATCGAGCTGCAGATGGCGGCACTGCGCCGCGGAGGGGCCGAGGAAATCGGGGTCGTCCGCGGCTATCGCGCCGAGATGCTCGACGTTCGCGGTG
Source organism: Steroidobacteraceae bacterium (assembly GCA_035621995.1). Taxonomy (GTDB): domain Bacteria; phylum Pseudomonadota; class Gammaproteobacteria; order Steroidobacterales; family Steroidobacteraceae; genus 13-2-20CM-66-19. Next base: position 155,988 of record DASPWF010000002.1, on the reverse strand, counting down.
TGGCCTACTTCCACAACGAGCGCTGGGCCGACACCAACATGGTTGGATCCCTTGCAGCGGCGGCCAGCTGGCTGCGTTCGGCGCCGCTCATCGTGAGCTATGCCGACATCTTCTATCGCAGTGATCTCGTACGCGGTCTGGCTGCCGCGCCGGGCTCGCTGGTCATCACCTATGACCGCGCATGGCGCAGCCTCTGGCGACGACGCTTTGCCGACCCTCTGGCAGATGCGGAGACGTTTCGCGTCGACGGCGCGGGTCGGCTGCGCGAGATCGGCGGCAGGACCGAGCGGATCGAGGACATCCAAGGGCAATACATGGGGCTGCTGAAGTTCACGCCGCCGGCATGGCGCGCCGTCGAGGCGCTCGTCGGCAGCCTGGAGGAGGCGGCCCGTGATCGCCTCGATATGACCGGACTGCTGCGCCGCTTGCTGGCCGATGGCGCGCTGCCCATCGACACGCTCGGCACGGACGGGCAGTGGGGTGAGATCGACAACCCAGCCGACCTCGACCTGTATCAAAGCATGCTGGCGGCCGGAGAGCTGAGTCTGGAAGCCAGGATTGGTGATTACGGCGCCGGCTGGCAGAGTCCGTGAGGGTATCCATGACCACAGCGACTTCGGCCCCCAACGTCGATTGGGATTACACCGCACACGCCTCTCACTATGACAAGCGCGCCGACTATTCCGTGGGTGCGATCGAGGAGCTGCTGACAGCGATCGGTTGCACGCCCGCGAAGCCGGTCGCGGAAATTGGTGCAGGGACCGGCAAACTGACCAAGGAGCTGCTGAAGCACGGCTTGACGGTCAGCGCGGTGGAGCCAAACGAGGCGATGCGTGCGATCGGGATACGCAACACCCGCTGTGGCTCGGTTACCTGGTCGACCGGCACAGGGGAGGCGACCGGATTGGCGAGCGGGAGTGCCTATGCCGTCTTCTTCGGCAGCTCGTTCAATGTCGTCGACCAGGGGCTCGCTCTCACCGAGGTCGCGAGGGTTCTGATGCCCCGCGGCTGGTTTGCCTGCATGTGGAACCATCGGGATCTGGGGGATCCGGTCCAGAAGCATATCGAGGCCATCATCAGGTCTCACATACCGAGCTATTCCTACGGATCGAGACGAGAGGATCCGACCGGCGTCATCGATGCCAGCCGCCGTTTCTCCACTGTCCGCTCCCTCGAGCGCAGGTTTCTCTGGGAGATGCCGCGATCGGACATCATCGAGGCGTGGAAATCGCACGCTACCCTGAAGCGACAGGCGGGCAGCGATTCGCTGTTCGACCTGATAGTTGCAGATATTTCGAGTTATCTGGGGCGTCTGTCTGCGACCGTCGCGGTGCCTTATGCGACGCGGATTTACTACGCGCAAGTCCTCAAGTAGCGCAGCTCTCGCCGTCAATCCGGTAGCCAAGTTTCTCGATCCGTCGTTTGGTCTCCGCATCCAGCTCATCGATGAAGGCGCGGAACCGCGGCACGCTTGCAGCGACCGTCCTGTATCTATAAGGCTCGGTCTTTGGCCGCGGCAGGCGTAAGTCATTCATATCCAGATCAACCGACATGACATGAACGATCTTGGAGAATTCCTTGAGAGGATCGATCATGAAATCCTCCAGCCGCAACGAGAGCGTGGCGCACTCGACGAACAACGTGGTTTCCTCGACAAATTCCGCAAACGAGAGGAAGCGCGGGCCAGGAAAGGTGGCCGAAGTAAAGGACCCGTCGCCTTCCGCGAACGCCTTGAATTCGGCAAAGTTCCGTTCCAGGTCGGCACACAAGCCCTCGGTGTTGCGGTAAACCATCGAGATGTCGTGGCCCCAACCGCGGTTGGGCTTCTGTATGTAGGTCCGCAACCAGGTCCAATTCGACAGCAATGAATCAAGGGGGTGGCGGTAGACAAAAATCAGGTCGGCAAATCCCGATCTGACTGATTGCAGCAATCGACCGGTTAGTTCCGGTGGCGACTGAAACAACCGCGTGTACTTGATCGTCGCATGGTGGCTATAAATCAGGCAGGTTGGAGCCGGGTGACAACGCAGTCCCTCGATGACGTATATCGCCCTTTTCCCGAGGTTCGCGGTGATCAGGTCAAGGATATAATGGCGCCCGGTGCCGAACAGTCCGATGATGTACGTTGTCCGGTCGCGCTCAGTGTGCGCGATTTGCCGACCCCTTGGAGTGAGGAAATGCTTGACCTCAGCTCGAACTATCTGCAGCCGCTGCAGGACAATCTTTTTCTGCAGGCTGTGGCGCAACCGCTCCAGATTCTGCCGCAGGGTTCTTCGTGCGAATCTGACAAGCCGCCGAGATGCAGACCCCCGCTCGCTGAGTGCAATCCCCTCAGTCATTCCCTTTGGTCCTGTGACTGGTGTCTACTCTAGTCGCGCGTACGGCCACCGACAAACCAAAAACATTATGTCGTGCAGGGCGAACGCCGCATGAACGAAGGACAGAAGTTCTCTGCCGATGGCGGTTGCACCTGCCGGGCGGTGCGCTATCGCCTCACCCGCGAGCCGCTGATCGTGCATTGCTGTCACTGCCGCTGGTGCCAGCGCGAGACCGGTAGTGCCTTCGCACTCAATGCCCTCATCGAGTCGGCGAATCTTGAATTGTTGGCGGGCAAGCCCGAGCTCGTGCCCACCCCGAGCAACAGTGGCAAGGGCCAGCAAATCGCGCGCTGTCCGACCTGCCGGGTGGCGCTGTGGAGTTACTACGGCGGACTCGGCGATGTCATGAGCTTCGTGCGCGTCGGGACGCTCGATGAGCCGGACCGCCTGCCGCCCGCCGTTCACATCTACACCGAGTCGAAGCAACCGTGGGTCGCGCTGCCCGCCGGGGCGCGCGCGTTCAAGCAGTACTACAAGAGCGCCGAGGTGTGGAGTAAGGAAAGTCTCGCGCGCCGGCAGGCGCTGCTCGCAGCTTCACGCTAAATTGGCGCGGTTGCGTCCAAAAAATCGCATCATCCTCTGCGCTTGAAATATTGCACGGCGCGCTCGTGCTGCTCAGCCTCTGCACGGGTCGCGAAAGTGCCGAGGTTGCGGCGCTGCCCGGTGCGCGGATTAATCTTGCGGGAATAAAGGCGGTACTGGCCTGACTTGAGCTTGCGGATCATGACTGCGACCTGCCGTCGGCGGGTGGCTCCCGAAGGTCGATTCTAGCGTCGCACCGCCCGCAGGGGCCCTGAGCGCCTGGCCATCCGAACGCCCGCGACTTGGCCGGGCGGCGCGGTGATGCTATTTTGATGCATCGCGACAGAGCTGCGGGTTGACAGAATACAGAACGAGACCTCGAACCAAGCCGTCGGGGGCTTGGCCACACGCGCTCGTGCCGCTACAAGAAAACCATGGCACACGAAGATCTGGCTCGCGGACAGCACGTAGAGGGGTCGTCCGACCGCGCTTTCGGTCTGGTCATTGCTGGCGTGTTCCTTCTCATTGCCTTGGGCCCGCTGCGCCACGGGCACACGCCGCGATGGTGGGCACTCGCCGTCAGCGGCGTGTTTGCGCTGGCCGCCCTGCTCAAGCCGATATTGCTTTCGAGAGTAAACTGGCTATGGACGAAGCTCGGCACATTGCTGGGGAAGGTGGTGAGCCCGATTGCGCTGGGCATCCTTTTTTATGGTGTCCTGACGCCGGTGGCGGTAGTGCTGCGGCTCACCGGGCAAGACCCGCTACGCCTCAAGCTCGACCCCGCGGCGGACTCATACTGGATCCCGCGCAAACCGCCCGGGCCTGCACCTCATTCAATGACCAATCAATTCTAGGAACCTGCGATGTCGTTTATCAAAGAGCTGTGGGCCTTCTTGCGCACTCGTAAGAAATATTGGTTGTGGCCGATCATGGTCATCATGGCTGTGCTGGGCGTACTGATCGTGTTGGCCCAGGGCTCTGCCGTGGCACCGTTCATCTACACTCTGTTCTGAGCGCGCGTCGTGCGCGTACTTGGAATCTCAGCGTTCTACCATGACAGCGCGGCGGCGTTGATCGAGGACGGGCGGGTCGTCGCCGCGGCGCAGGAAGAGCGCTTCACGCGCAAGAAGTTCGATTCGAGTTTTCCCGCGCAGTCGATCCGTTACTGTCTGGGCGAGGCCGATACCGGCTTGGGCGGCGTGCAGGCAGTGGTGTTTTACGACAAGCCCTTCCTGAAGTTCGAACGGCTACTCGAGACCTACGCGACTTTTGCGCCGCACGGGTTCAAGTCCCTGTCCATGGCGATGCCGCTGTGGCTGCGTGAGAAGCTGTTCCTCAAGGATCTGTTGCTCAAGCAACTGCGCAAGCTCGATGCGCGCGGCGATTGGAACGAGGAGCTGCTCTTCAGCGAGCATCACTTGAGCCACGCGGCGAGCGCCTTCTTCCCCTCGCCGTTAGAGGAGGCGGTGGTTCTCACGATGGATGGTGTCGGCGAATGGGCGACGACTTCGGCGGCGGTCGGGAAAGGAAATAGCCTCGAGGTGTACAAGGAGATCCACTTCCCGCATTCGCTCGGTTTCCTCTATTCGGCGTTCACTTACTACACCGGCTTCAAGGTCAATTCCGGCGAGTACAAGGTTATGGGACTCGCCCCTTATGGCGAGCCGAAATACGCGCAGAGGATCCTTGAGCACTTGGTGGACGTGAAGGCCGACGGCTCCTTCAGGCTCGACCAGGCGTATTTCAATTACTGCACCGGCCTTACCATGACCAACGGGAAGTTCGCTGACCTCTTCGGCGGGCCGCCGCGCAAGCCCGACGAGCTCCTCGTGCAGCGTCACATGGACCTGGCCGCGTCGATTCAGGCGGTGACCGACGAGATCGTGCTGCGCCTGGCGCGATCGCTGCGCAAGGAGACCGGAGTCAAGAATCTATGTCTCGCCGGAGGCGTCGCGCTCAACTGCGTAGCGAATGGCAAGGTGCTGCGCGATGGCTGCTTCGAGCATATGTACATACAACCCGCGGCCGGCGATGCTGGCGGCGCGCTGGGTGCCGCGCTCGTCGGCTATCACTTGCAGCTCGGTCAGCCGCGGCAGGCGAATGGCGATGCCATGCGGGGCGCATACCTCGGCCCCGCATTTACCCAGGAGGACATCGAAGCGCGTCTCACGGGATGTGGCGCGAAATTCGAACGGCTGGACGATGCGACGTTGCTCAGCACCTGTGCGCACGATCTCGCCGAGGGCAAGGCGCTCGGCTGGTTCCAGGGCCGAATGGAGTTCGGGCCTCGGGCTCTCGGCAACCGCTCGATCCTGGGCGATCCGCGCTCTCCCAGCATGCAAAAGACGCTCAATCTCAAGGTCAAGTACCGCGAATCCTTCCGGCCCTTCGCGCCGTCGGTGCTGCGCGAGCGCGTGAGCGACTGGTTCGAGCTCGATAGCGACAGCCCCTACATGTTGCTGGTGGCCGACGTCGTGGGGCGCCGGCGACGGGAGATGACCGCCGAGGAGCAGCGGCTGTTCGGGATCGACAAGCTCAACGTGCCCCGTTCGGACATTCCCGCAGTCACGCACGTCGACTACTCCGCGCGTATCCAGACGGTGCACGCCGATACCAATCCGCGCTACTACGCGTTGTTATCCGCATTCGAGCGCGAGACCGGTTGCCCCGTCCTGGTGAACACGAGCTTCAACGTGCGGGGCGAGCCCATCGTGTGCAGCCCGGAGGATGGCTTCCGCTGCTTCATGGGATGCGAGCTGGATGTCCTTGCGGTTGGTAACTGCTACCTGCGCAAGGATGCCCAAAATCCCGCGCTCAAGCAGAACTACGAGTCGGCCTTCGAGCCTGATTGACGTGCAGACGCAACCGCTGAGCGCGCCGAGCCCGAATCGGCGGACCCTGCTCGTCGTTCGAACCGTCACCGCGGCTATCGCGCTCGGCCTCGTGCTGCTGGCGGTGGCCGATACGACGATCCTGCAAGGCGGTGCCGTCTGGGGATGGTTCAGGGCGGCGCTGCTTGCGGCGGGAGTTTGTCTCGGAGCCCTGTGCTTCGCGCCCCTGTCGTGGAACCAGAAGGCTCTGACCTTCGTGATTTCAGTCGGTGTGTCTCTGGTACTCGCGGAGTTCGTGCTGCGCATCGTGCTCGGTCCGCAGTTCCTGCCGATGTTTCAGCGAGATGACCGGGTGCTCTATCGGCTCATCCCGGGCGCCGAGCGCGTCTACGTGCTCGACCGGGCAAACGGCGGTGCCGTCGTCCGATACAGGATCAACAGCCAGGGGTTCAGGGGCCCCGAGCTCGCACGGCCCGGCGAGTCGCTCCGCGTGATCGTTTACGGAGATTCCTACATCCAGGGGGACTTCGCGCGCACCGAGGACACGTTCACCGAGCAGCTGAAGGGGCGCCTTGCGAGGAGCACAGGCAAGAGCATCGAAGTCGTCAACGCCGGTGTAATGGGTTACGGCCCCGACCAGGAGCTGCGGCGCATGGAAGAGGAGCTTCCCGTCCTCAAGCCGAATCTCGTGATCGTCGCAATATTCGCCGGCAACGACTTTTACGACCTGCTGCGCAACAAACTCTATCGGCTGTCGAGCGATGGTTCTCTACAAGAAAACTCATCGGAGTCTCTCGACGCCGCGACCGCGGGCGACATGAGCCGCGCGCGCAGCGAGCCGATCCTGCGCAGGATCCTGAGCGCCGCAATATCCGGGCTGCTCGCAAGGCGCGGCGATGCCTTGGCAACCGGCCGGGAGGCGCGGCGGGCAAGCATGGAAGCCGATCTGAAACAGGGGGTCGCTGTCTATCGGCAATACGTCATCGAGGGCGACAATGCCGTCCATAATCTCTACTGGGATCCGTACAACGCGGACGTGAGCCTCACCCCTGCGAGCGAGTCTGCACGCTACAAGATCGCGTTGATGGAGCAGATCATGCGGCGGATCGGTGAGACCGCCGCAAAAAATGACGTTGCCCTCATGTTCCTGCTGATTCCTTCGGTCATCGACGTTGCGGACGAAAGTGAGCTCGGCGAAGTCGATCCCGAGAAGTATCCCGAATACCAGCGCTCGACGCTGACGGACATCCTCGAGCAGATCTGCCAGAGGAATGGCTTGCGCGCGGTGAATCTGTTCGGTCCCTTTCGGGAACGACGCGCGGCCGGCCTCTATCTCAAGGCACCGGATGGTCATTGGAGCCCGCGGGGACAGGCGTACGCCGCCGAGCTGGTGAGCGAATTCGTGAGTGCGCGGAACCTGTTGGGTAGTCCCGGCGGGCAGCGACCCCGGGGCAGCGGGCAATAGCGGCGTCCGGCGCACGGCTGGTACGAAACGCTGCCACGATCCCACACTGCCTCGTCGCTCCTCGATCAGGAGCCGGAGCGGCTTCCCGGGCGAGGAAACTCTGCTATTGCGCGCGGCAGCAATCTCTTGTTCGATCTGCTGCGCAGCATCTCCACGATCGCGCGCGCCAGATTGATCTCCGTCACCAGTGGCACGCCGCAATCAATCGCCGCGCGTCGAATCGCGTAACCATCCGGCCGCCCGAGGCTATCGTATGAGCGCGGGATGTTCACGACCAGATCAACGAGACCGCGCTCGATTGCGTCGACGGCACTTCCCGGTCCGCCAGTATCCTTATTGACCTCCCGGCTCGATATGCCGAGTTCGGTGAGCGCCTGCGCGGTGCCGGCAGTCGCGTATATCGCCAACCCGAGTTGCTCGACGATGATTCGCGCCTCATCGCTGAACAGGAATTTCTCCGTCTGCGGCCCAAGGGAAAGCAATACACCGGCACGCGGCACCTTGAATCCGGTTGAACGTGCCGCCGCCAGCAACGCGCCATGGACGTCATCGTCCACACAGCCGACCTCACCAGTACTGGCCATCTCGACGCCCAGCAACGGGTCCACTCCCGCCAGCCGGGAGAACGAGAACATCGGCGCCTTGACGCCGACGTAATCCAAGTCCAGCGGATTCTCCGAGCGCGCCGCGCAGGTGCCCAGCATCCTTTTAGTGGCGTACACCGCGAGGTTGATCCCGAGCACTTTGGAGACGAACGGCAAACTGCGCGACGCCCGCAGATTGCACTCGATGACCTTGACGTTGTTACTCTTCGCTATGAATTGCACGTTGAACGGACCGGAGATCTCCAATGCCGCGGCCAGCTGCGCGACGATCGCGCGCGCACGCCGAATTGTCGGTAGATACATGGACTGGGGCGGCATGAGCATCGTCGCATCACCGCTGTGAACTCCCGCATTCTCGATGTGTTCGGAAATCGCCCATAGCTCCACGGTGCCGCCGAGCGCTACGGCATCCACCTCGAATTCTTTCGCGTGCGTCTCAAACTTCGTAACCACGACAGGATGGTCCGCAGACACTCTTTTCGCGCGCCGCAGTATTTCGAAGAACTCCGTGGTGTGATTCGCCACGTTCATCGCGGCGCCGCTCAACACGTAGCTCGGGCGCACGATCACCGGGAATCCCCCCAGGTCGGAGAGAATGCGCTCGGTGCTTGCAACGTCCGTTAACTGCTGCCACGGCGGCTGTTCGATGCCGAGCCGATCGAGCAGCTGTCCGAATTTGGCGCGGTCTTCCGCGCGGTCTATGTTCGCCGCTCTGGTTCCAACGATGGCTATGCCGGCCTCCTCCAAGCGCAGCGCCAGGTTGTTCGCGATTTGACCGCCCATGCTCACGATCACTCCGACCGGGCGCTGCACATCGCACAGGTCGAGAACCGATTCGAGGCTGATTTCATCGAACACCAGCTGATCGCATACGTCGTAGTCGGTACTGACCGTCTCGGGGTTGTAATTCAGCATGATGGTTTCGTAGCCGGACTCCGCGGCCGCCTTGGCTGCCGAAACGCAGGACCAGTCGAACTCGACGCTGGCGCCGATGCGGAACACGCCCGAACCCAGAATGAGAATGCGCGGGCGCGTTGCGCGACGCGCCTCCGAGGTGCTCGCGAAGTACGTCGAGTAGAGATAGTTGGTCTCTGCGGGGAATTCCGCGGCCGTGGTATCGATCTGCGCGAGGCGCGGGCGAATCCCGTACTCCAGGCGCTTCACGCGCGCGGTGCCCTTGGGCACGGCCAGCAACTCATCCAACGTTTGATCCGAGAAACCCAGCCGCTTCGCTCTCGTGAGAGTCTCGACGGTCGGCGGCTCCGTGCGGCGCTTGAGCGTCTCGGCGAAGGTCACGATCTCCTGCATGCCCTGCAAGAACCACGAATCGATGTTGGTGAGCCGGTGCAATTCGTCCACGGGCATTCCGTCGCGCAAAGCGACGGCGATGGCGAAAATGCGTCTGGGAGTCGCGTAGCGCAGTTCGTGACGAATGTCTTCGAAGGAGAACAAGTCGGCATCCAGGCCCTTGGCGCCGACATCGAGCATGCGGAGACCTTTCTGCAGCACCTCCGGAAACGTTCGACCGATGGCCATGACCTCACCGACACTCTTCATCTCGCTGCCCAAGGTTTTGACCGAGCCGCTGAATTTGGTCAGGTCCCACCGCGGAAGCTTGCATACGAGGTAATCGAGCGAGGGCTCGCAGAATGCCGTCGTCTTGCGGGTGACGCTGTTCGGAATCTCCCATAGCAGTCTGCCGAGTGCGAGGCGCGCGGCAACGTAGGCGATTGGATAGCCAGTTGCTTTGCTGGCCAGCGCGGACGAACGCGAGAGGCGAGCATTGATTTCGATGACTCGGTAGGCCCGCGATCGAGGATCCAATGCGAACTGGACGTTACACTCCCCGACGATCTCGCAGGCGCGGGCGATCCGAATTGCCGCCGACCGCAACATCTGATATTCGCTATCGTCGAGCGTCTGGGACGGTGCGACGACGATCGACTCACCGGTGTGGATACCCATCGGATCCACGTTCTCCATGTTGCACACCGCAATGGTGTTGTCCGCGCCGTCGCGGACGATCTCGTATTCGATCTCCTTCCATCCCCGCAGGCTTTCCTCCACGACCACGTGACCCGGTCCGCTGGCGAAGGCGCGCTTCAGGGCCGCCTCGACGTCTTGCGGGAACTCGACGATCGCGCTGCCCCGCCCACCGAGCGTGAACCCGAGTCGCAGCATGGCAGGCAGACCCTGGGCGGCGATCGCCGCGCGCGCTTCGGCGATCGATCGGCAAGGGAAGCTTCGCAGGGTCTGGATTCCAATGGAGCGCAACTTGGCGGCGAACAGTTCACGGTCTTCGCTCATGCGTATCGCGTGGATCGGCGTGCCGAGTACTTGCACGCCACATTCGTCGAATACGCCGTCCTCGGCCAACTGCAGGCCGCAGTTGAGTGCCGACTGGCCGCCGAAGCCGAGCAGAACCGCGTCCACGCGCTCCTTGCGAATGATGTCGGCAATGACATCCGGCTCGATTGGATATAAGTAGACTCGGTCGGCCAATCCATCGTTGGTTTGTACGGTCGCAACGTTGGGGTTGACCAGGACCGAGGAGACGCCCTCTTCACGCAGGGCTTTGAGCGCCTGGGACCCCGAGTAGTCGAACTCGCCGGCCTGGCCGATCTGCAGCGGCCCGGAGCCGATGAGCAGGGCCTTCGTTACCTTGCTGCTCATGTCGCGCGCCCGGCGACTCGAACGGCCGCTACGTCTCTGACGAATTCATCGAAGAGAAATTCGGTGTCTCGTGGACCGGGCATGCCTTCGGGGTGGAACTGAACGCTGTACACCGGCCGCGACAAGAGACGCAGGCCTTCGCTGGTTCCATCGTTCAGGTTCTCAAACCACTTGGTGCAATCGGCAGGAAGATGGCGATCGTCAACGGCATAGCCGTGATTCTGACTGGTGACGAAGCACGCCCCGTTGCTGACGTTTCTTACCGGTTGATTCACTCCGCGATGTCCGTAGCGCAGCTTGTATGTCGATAAGCCGAGTGCTCGGGCCAGGAGCTGATGGCCGAGACAGACGCCGAAAACAGGGCCGCGGAAGGTCGCCAGAATCGCCTGCAGCGTCGCTACGAGCTCGGAAAGGTCAGCCGGATCGCCCGGGCCGTTGCCGATCACGATGCCATCTGCAGATTTGGCGAGCGCAAGCAAGTCCACGTGCCAGGGGGCGCGAATGACGGTCGAATCGCGCCTCAAGAGGCACTCGACGATGCCGTGCTTGGCACCGACGTCGATGAGCAGCACACGGTTTGCGCCTCCCGCGTACGTACGCGTCGCTGACGGTGCTACGTCGATGAAGACTTGCTTGCGCATGTCGACGCGACGACTGTCGCGTCTCACAGCGTCGATAGCCATGCGAGCCGGCGCGAGCCACCCGAGCATCGTCCCTCTCTCGCGCAACCGCATGGTCAACGCGCGAGTGTCCACGCCGGCAAGAATGGGCACCCGGTGTGACGCAAGCCATCCGCGCAGGCTGGTGAGCGCGCGATGGTGACTGTGAAACCGGGCGAGCGATTGAACGATCAATCCTTGCACCTGGACGCGTTCGGATTGCAGGGGCGATCGCGGCCGATCCTCAAGCATCGTCCACTCGGGCACGCCGTAATTGCCGATCAGCGGGTAGGTGCACACCAGCAGTTGGCCGGCGTAGGACGGATCGGTCAGCGTCTCGGGATAACCCGCCATAGCGGTCGTAAAGACGACCTCGCCGCCGACCGCGGTGGACTCACCGATATAGGTCCCGTGGTACTCAGCGCCGTCGTCGAGAAGCAGGTACCCGGGTTCGGCATCAGCCCCGTCCAATGGGCATCTCCGGCTCATGATGGCCAGCTGGCGCTGGCCCTTCCGATGATTGCGCCTCGGCAGCGCAGTTGCAGCGTCTGCTCACGTGCATAGGAAGTGTGATGGGGTCCGGTTGGGATTTTTAATTTAGAAGTTATTGAAGAAGTATATTCCAAGTCGCCGTCGCCCAAAAAAACCTTTACCAACGGCGGCGGCGCCTACGAGCGCATTCGGCGCTCCATCTTTCGGCAAGGGGCGTTAACGTAAGATGTGATCGCTGGCTCGAGCTCACTGCCAAACAATGGTCGTGTGTTTCGGAAGAGTGCGAAATTGCTTCGCTGCGTAACGTTCCCACGGCTGCGCGCCGGGGATCGATGCAGGCCATCGTGGGTTGGATGCTGGCTACCGTAGGTTGGTTGAAGCGCTATAGAAGAACTGAATATCAGGGGCGTAAAAAACGATTATTTGTAGGGAGCTACCGATGCCTAGACTTCGGGTTAGATGCGCACGCCTTCACCGAGCGACCCCTATCCTTACGCGGGCGCGCAGTTGCCCTGCCTCATCGGGGGTGAGTTCACCCGCGGAGGCCAGAGTTTTGACAATATCAATCCGGTAAACGGCCGCCTCCTGTGCCGTGTCACGGAGGCGGATGCTGCGACGGTCGATCGTGCGGTCGCCGCGGCGCGTGCGGCGCTGCGCGGCCCGTGGGGGCGGCTGTCGGCGGCCGAGCGCTGCGCGCTGCTGCGCAAAGTCGCCGATCGCATCGAGGCGCGCTTTGCCGAGTTTGTGAGCGCCGAGATTGCCGATACCGGCAAGACGCTCGCGCAGGCGAGCACGCTCGACATCCCGCGCGGCGCCGCGAACTTCCGCGCTTACGCCGATCTCGCCCTTTCACGGGCTTCGGAGTGCTTCGAGATGGGCACCCCCGACGGCCGCGGCGCGCTCAACTACTCCGTGCACAAGCCGGTCGGCGTGGTGGCGGTCATCGCGCCCTGGAACCTGCCGTTTCTGCTCCTCACCTGGAAGGTGGCGCCGGCGCTCGCCTGCGGCAACACCGTGGTTGCCAAGCCCTCGGAGGAGACGCCCTCGAGCGCAGCGCTCCTTGCCGAGGTGATGCAGGAGGTCGGGATCCCTCCGGGTGTCTTCAATCTGGTGCACGGCTTCGGCCCGGGATCGACGGGCGAGGCGTTGGTCAGCCACCCGGACGTGAATGCGATCGCCTTCACCGGCGAGTCGGCCACGGGGTCCGCCATCATGAAGAGCGCCGCGGACTCGGTGAAGGGCCTGTCCTTCGAGCTCGGCGGCAAGAACGCGGCGCTGGTGTTCGCGGATGCGGACTTCGAGGCGGCGCTCGCCGGCACGCTGCGCTCGGCGTTCTCCAACTGCGGGCAGGTGTGCCTGTGCTCGGAGCGCGTCTACGTCGAGCGCCCGCTCTTTGAGCGCTTCGTGAGCGCGCTCGCCGCGGGCGCGCGTGCGCTCAAGATCGGCGGCCCCTTCGAGGGCGCGGACATGGGTCCCCTGATCTCGCGCAGCCACCGCGACAAGGTCCTCAGCTACTACCAGCTGGCTCGCAGCGAGCACGGTGAGATCGTCTGCGGCGGCGGCGTGCCCACCTTCGGCGACGAGCGCGACGGCGGTGCCTTCATCGAGCCGACCGTGATACGCGGGCTGGCCGAGGACGCGCGCTGCGTCAAGGAGGAGATCTTCGGCCCGGTATGTCACGTGGCGCCCTTCGATTCCGAGGAGCAGGCGGTGCAGCTCGCAAACGACACGCGCTACGGGCTCGCCGCCGCGATCTGGACCTCGAACCTGCAGCGGGCCCATCGCGTGGCACGGCAGATGGAGGTGGGCATCGCCTGGGTCAACGACTGGTTCCTGCGCGACCTGCGAACGCCTTTTGGCGGGGTGAAGCTCTCGGGCATCGGCCGCGAGGGTGGGATGCACTCGCTCGGCTTCTTCTCGGAACCGATGAACATCTGCGTGAAGCTCTGACATGGCGGCCAACGCGAAACGGGAAGCGCGCGCCAGCCGGGCTGAGACGGGCCCCGGGGCTCGCGCGCCAAGTGGCGTGGTTCCGGGCAAGGCGCGCCCGCGCGGCACCTTCCCGCACTACCGGCGCGGCGGTGACTTCGTCTTCGTATCCGGTACCAGCGCGCGGCGCGCCGATGACACGATCGCCGGGGCCGAACTCGAGGCAAGCGGCCAGTTCGTGCTCGACATCCGCAAGCAGACCCGTGCGGTGCTCGAGAATATCCGCGACATCCTCGAAAGCGCCGGCGCCTCGTTGTCGGACGTGGTCGAGGTGAGCACCTTCCTCGTGAACATGGCCGACTTCGGTGGCTACAACGAGGTCTACAGCGAATTCTTCGGCTACCAGGGCCCGGCGCGCACCACGGTTGCGGTTGCGGCACTGCCGCACCCGCAGCTGCTGATCGAAATCAGGGCGATCGCCCACCGCCCGGGCGGCAAGCCGCGGCGCCCGCGAGTGAGCAGGGCCGCGCCAAGGAGACAGCCGTGAGCATGATCGACATCCATTCACACTTTCTGCCGCGCGCCTGGCCGGATCTCGCCGCGCGCTTTGGCACACCCGACTGGCCGTGGATGAAGCACCTCGGTCCGGGCAAAGCGATGCTGATGCTCGGCGAGCGCGAGTTTCGTCCGGTGACGTCCGCCTGCTGGGACGCGGCCGTGCGACTTGAGGCAATGGATCGCGACGGCGTGGACGTGCAGATCATGTGTGCGACGCCGGTGCTCTTCGCCTACCAGCGCCCGGCGCCGCACGCGCTCGAGTGCGCACGGATCTTCAACGATGCGGCGCTCGAGATGTGTGCCGCAGCGCCGCGGCGCCTGAAGCCGCTATGCCAGGTACCGCTCCAGGACACCGATCTCGCCTGTCGCGAGCTCAGCCGCGCCATGGACGACGGTCACCTCGGAGTGCACATCGGCAACCACGTCGGCCCGCGCGACCTCGACGATGAGGGCATCATCACGTTCCTGCAGCACTGTGCGGCCGAGGGCGCCGCCGTGTTCGTACATCCCTGGGACATGATGGCGCCCGAGCGTATGTCGAGGTACATGCTGCCGTGGCTGGTCGCGATGCCGGCGGAGACGCAGTTGTCGATCCTGTGGCTGATCCTCTCGGGCGCGTTCGAGCGGCTACCGCGCTCACTCAAGCTGTGCTTCGCACATGGCGGCGGCAGCTTTCCGTATCTCATCGGGCGCGTGGACAACGCCTGGCGCAACCGCGACATCGTGCGCGAGGACTGCCCGCGCCTGCCGTCCTCTTACGTCGACCGCTTTCACGTGGATGCCGCGGTATTCAGCAACGACGCCCTGACGTATCTCGTCAAGACCATGGGCGAGGATCGCGTCATGCTCGGCTCCGATTATCCCTATCCGCTCGGCGAGCAGGAGGTGGGAAGCTTCATCCGCTCGAACGAGGACCTGACCGCCCGCGCCCGCGAGAAGCTCCTGCACGCAAACGCCGCGCGCTTCTTTGGCCTCGCGCCCGCGCCGGCGGGCAAGGTGCAGAAGCTGGCGACGGGCCGTAACGCCTGACATCGCCTGCATGCGCGCCCACGCGCGGCCGCGAGCTGCGCGAGCGTGATGGTGACCAGGCACTCACTGCACGTGCACCGCCCGCGCGTGACCGCAGCGCGCCGAGCCGCGCGTGGACAACGCGCCGCCGCCTGCCGCCGCGCGCCATCGAAGTGATGGACCGGCTATCATCGGCGCTTAATGAGCTCGGTACGCCTCGAGCGCTGGATCACCCGCAAGTTCCGCCTGCGCCACGTGGAGCTGGTCGCGGCGCTCTATGACTCGCGCAGCATCCTCAAGGCGGCGCGCAGGCTCAATCTCACGCAGCCGACGCTCACCAAGGCGCTTCGCGACGTCGAGGCGACGCTCGGTGTGGAGCTCTTCACACGTACCAACCGTGGACTCGAGCCCACGCCCTATGGGGAGATCTTTGCGCGGCACGCAAAGATCGTACTGGCGCAGCTGCGGCACGCGGCGGAGGAGCTCGAGAACCTGCGGGCCGGCTACAGCGGCAAGGTCACGGTCGGGACCTTGCTCGCGGCGTCCTCGAGCATCCTCCCTGACGCCATCGCGCTCCTGAAGAAGGAGCGGCCCGGAGTTGCCATCAGCGTGGTGGTGGGCACCTACGACATCCTGGTGCCTTCGCTCCTCGTCGGCGATCTCGACATGGTGCTCGGGCGCATGCCCGAGCAGGGGCGCAGCCGCGCGCTCGTCTACGAGGATTTCTACCGCGAGCCGATCTGCCTGGTAGTGCGCCGCGGCCACCCGCTCTCGCGCAAGCGGCGGCTCACGCTGCGCGAGATGGTGAACGAGGCGTGGCTGCTGCCGCTGCCGGAGACGACGCTGCGGCGGCAGATCGAGCGCGCCTTTCTCGATGCCAACGCGACGCTGCCGCGTAACGTGATCGAGTCGGTGTCGATTCTCACCAACCGCGCGCTGCTGCGAAAATCCGACTGCATCGGCGTGATGCCCTATCACGTGGCGCTCGATGACGTCGAGCAGCAGCTGCTGGCGATCCTGCCGGTGAAGCTGAAGTCGATCGAGAGCCCGGTGGGTGCGATCCTGCGTGCACCGGGCAACCTGCCGCCCGCGGCGAGCGCGCTGCTCGAGTGCCTGCGCATTGCGGCGCGCGACGTACCGACGCCGCGACTCTAGGAGAGCGCACCTCGATCGGCGCGCTCGCGGCGGAACAGTCGCCGCACCAGCCGTACCGCGAGCCAGCAGAACAGCGCCACCAGCGCAACCGCCGCCACCGGCGCGACGAGCGCAAGCAGCGACACGATGAGCGCGCCGCCGAGCTCTGCGGTTGCGAGCACGTGGTTGCCGAGCCCCGCGGTCATGACCGTCGACTTGGCGCGCAGCAGCGACGTCAGCCCCTGGGTGAGACCTGCGGCGCCGCCGCCGGCGATCACCGCGGTGGTCCATTTGACGATCGGAGGCAGATCGGTCATGACGGCCGCGGAGACGACCGTGCCGGCAATGAGCGCCGCGGGCCCGGCGAGGGCATCGAGCAAGTTGTCGACGCCGGGGATGTAGTAGGCGAGGATCTCGAGCACGGCGGCGACGCTCAGCATGACGAGTGCGGCCGGGGTGGCGAGCCAGGCAAAACCGTTGCTGAGCGTCAGGTGCCCGGTCACGGCCGCCGCGCTCACCACGAGCAACGGCAGGAACACGCGAAAGCCCACCGCCGCCGCGAGCCCCACACCGAGTGCGATCGAGAGGGCGAGATCGGCGCCTGCCATGTGCGGCACGGACATCACGCCGGCTACGATAGAGGCCACCGTCGGTGCTGTCGAGGTGCCCATGCTGGCCTTAGTCAGAGAGATAAGTCCCGACCTCGCACGCTGTGAGCTCAGCTTTCTCGAGCGCGCGGCGATCGACGTGGCGCGCTCGCGCGAGCAACACCACGCCTATACGGCGGCACTGAGCGCGCTCGGCTGCAGCCTCGAATGGCTCCCGCCGCTGCCGCAGCACGCCGACGGCGTGTTCGTCGAGGATGCCGCCGTGGTGCTGCCGGAGATGGCCGTGGTGACGCGCCCCGGTGTCGCCTCGCGTCGCGGCGAGACCGCGAGCGTCGCCGCCGCGCTCGAGCGCTACCGGCCGCTCACCCGGATACATGAGCCCGGATGTCTCGAAGGCGGCGACGTGCTCCAGATCGGCCGTACGCTCTATGTCGGTGCTTCGGGGCGCACCAACGCCCAAGGCATCGCCCAGCTCGGGGCCGCGCTCGCCGTGCTCGGCTACCGCGTGCAGGCGGTGTCGATGCAGGGCTGCCTGCACTTGAAGAGTGCCTGCAGCTTCATTCCACCGGACCTTCTGCTCGTCAACCCGGCCTGGGTGGACGCCGGCGCTTTCACCGCGCAGCGGGTCATCACGGTTGCACCGAGTGAGCCCTGGGCGGCCAACACCCTGACGGTCGGGGCCGGCACGCTCGTGAGTG
This sequence comes from Steroidobacteraceae bacterium, assembly GCA_035621995.1. Classification (GTDB taxonomy): domain Bacteria; phylum Pseudomonadota; class Gammaproteobacteria; order Steroidobacterales; family Steroidobacteraceae; genus 13-2-20CM-66-19. The sequence goes on along the minus strand of DASPWF010000002.1, from coordinate 138,428 downwards.
CGGCGTATCCCGACACCGCAGAGCGCCTGGTGGCGGCCGGCGTCGCCGTGCGCCTCCTCGATGTGAGCGAGCTGCACAAGGCGGAGAGCGCGCTCACCTGCATGAGCCTGCTGCTCGAGCCCGCCCCAATGCAGCTCAGGCCTGCGCGCTGACGGCGCGCAGCTGCTGCAGGAACTCACTCACCTCGGGCTCGGTACCGATGGTGATGCGGCACCAGTTGTCGTAGGGGGCGAAGTAGCGGCCGACGAGGATATTGCGCTCGCGCATCAGCGCGGTGAATCGCGGCAGCGGCATGCCGGTGTCGAAGAAGACGAAGTTTCCCTGCGGATCGGCGTAGCGCAGCTTGAGACGCGTGAGCTCCGTGGTGATGCGCGTACGGCTCGCGAGCACGCGGCGCCGACAGTCCGCGAGGAAGGGCCGGTCGTCGAGGCTCGCCCGCGCGGCGCGCACGGCGAGGATGTTGGGCGTCGTCATGCGCGCGGCGGCGAGCTCCGCGGCAACGTCCGGCCGCGCGACGGCGTAGCCGCAGCGCAATCCCGCCATGCCATGGATCTTGGAGAAGGTGCGCAACACCACGACCCGATGTTCGCCGCCCACGAGGTCGGCGACCGATCCCACCCCGTCGGCAAGGACGAAGTCCATGTAGGCTTCGTCGACGATCGTGAGCACCCCGGGCGGCAGCCCGCCGATGAAGGCGCGAATCTGCGCCGCCGTCACCGCCGTGCCTGTCGGATTGTTGGGGTTGCACAGATAGACACCGCGCGTACGGGCGTTCACTGCGGCGGCCATCGCCCGCAGGTCGTGGCGCAGCTGCGCATCCACCGGAACGAATGTGACCTTTGCACCGCGCGTGACCGCGTAGTTGGTCAGCTCGAGGTAGGTGGGCGCCGCCGCGACGATCTCCCCGCCGTCACGCCCGCACAGCAGCCCGAGCGCACAGAGGAGCTCACCGGAGCCCGTGCCGGTGACGACGTGTTCGGCACTGACGCTTTCGTGCCTGGCGAGCGCCGCGACCAGGTCGGCAATCTCGGCATCGGAGGGGTAGCGGCAGCCCTGCGCAATGGCCGCACTCACGGCATGGCGTGCGGCGGGCGAGGGGCCGTAAGGGTTCTCGTTCCAACAGAGCACGATCGGCTGTTTGCCCGCAGAGGTCGCGGCGGCCGCGCGCACTGCCGCGGCAGGTCCCGCAAGCAGCAGGGCGGAGGCGCTGAGGAGGTCGCGGCGGCTCAAGGGCATCAAATAACGATACACCGTAGCCGTGGACGCGACCACGCACCGTGCTGCGACCGCTGCCACCGGTGTCGCGCTGCCACCGGTGTCGCCGGGTGCTGTGCTATGTTCGAAGCGCCGCCCCGCAGCCGAAGGCAGCGCATATGAAGGACCTCAAGATCGGCGAGCACGAGCTGCTCACCTACCTCCATCCCGACACCCTCATCGGGGCGCTGATCTACCTGCTGCTCTTCGTGCTGATGGCCATGGTGCTGAGCCGCACCCTGCGCGGCGCCGTGCGGGCCGCAGTTACCCGCACCGGGCACCTCGATCGCACGACCGTCAGCTTCCTCGTGCAGATGGGCACCGCCACTATCTGGGTGGTCATGATGATCCTCTACGCGCACCTGATTCCGGTGCTGCGTGCGATGGGTACCGCGCTGCTCGCCGGCGCGGGTGTCGCTTCGGTGGTGATCGGGCTCGCCGCGCAGAGCACGCTCGGGAATCTCGTGGCCGGCGTCGCCATTACCATTTACCGGCCGTTTCGCCTCGGCGATACGCTACAGGTCAGTGCGCCAACCGGGACCGAGGTCGGCACGGTTGAGCTCATCTCGCTGGGCTACACGACGCTGCGTACCGCCGACGGACGGTGCGTGGTGCTGCCCAACAGCAGTGCCGCGAGCCAGGTGACCGTCAACCTCAGCGCCACCCGCTCCAGCGCCCCGTTGCCGGTCGTCATCAAGCTCAGTCGCGAGACCGACCTCGAGGCGGCGCGCCGCCTCGCGGAGCGCACCGCGGCGGAGACCCTCGATCAGCAGGCGGTCATCGGCTGCTTCCTGACACGTATCGACGATAGCGGCGCGGTGCTCGAGCTGCGGGTGCGCGGACCGGCCCCTGCCGAGCGCGACTCGCTGCATTCGAAGCTGCTGGTGGCGCTGGCCCAGCGTTTTGCGGCCAGCGGCCTCAACGGCTCGGGTGCGCGGCCGGGCTTCTCCTGAAGCCGATCGGCTGTCCGCGCCGACCGTGTCGGGGCGCGTTGGACAGCCTCGAGGAGGCGACGCTAGACTCAACTCGTGGCTCCCCAACAGCGTTCCCTGACCCTTAAGATCGGCGCGCCGGCCGAGCTCACTCTGGTGCGCCCCGATGGCACCGAACACGCGGTGCACCCGCTGTGGCTGCGCGAGCGCTGCCGGGATGCCGGCAGCGTCGACCTCAAAACGCAGCAGCGTCTGCAGGACCCCTCGGATTTCGATCTGGGGCTGCGTGTGCTCGCGGTGTCGCAACCCTCGCCGGGGGCCTTCCGCGTCCGCTTCAGCGACGGGCACGAGGCGAGCTTCGTGGCCGAGGAGCTGCTCACCGAGGCCGCACTCGCCGACAACAGTCACGATTGCCCGGCGCCGCGGCTGTGGGAGGGCACGCTCGCGGAGCTGCCGCGGGCGCGCTGGCGCGCCGACCCGGCTGATGCGGAGCTGCTGAGCTGGCTCGAGGCCTTCCTCACGCTTGGCTTCGTGATCTTTGAAGGCGTGCCCACGGCACCCGCCTCGGTGCTCGAGGTGGGTGCGAAGTTCGGCTTCACGCGCGAGACGAACTTCGGCGCACTCTTCGACGTGCGCTCGACGCCGGACGCCACGGATCTCGCCTATACGGCGTTGTCCCTCGACCCGCACACCGACAACCCCTACCGCGCTCCGGTGCCGGGGATCCAGCTGCTGCATTGCCTGGCGAACGAGACCCGCGGCGGCCTGTCGACGCTGGTGGACGGCTTCGCCGTGGCGCAGGCGCTGCGCCGGGAGGAGCCAGCGGCCTTCGACATCCTCACTTCGACCCCGGTGCGCTTCAAGTACATCGACACGGCGACCGAGCTCACCGCGAGCGCGCCGCCTATCGAGCTCGATGTCACCGGGGCGCTCAAGGCGGTCCATTTCAGCCCGCGGCTCGATTTCGTGCCGCTGTTCGCACCGCAGCGGCTCGATGCCTACTACCGCGCGCGGCGCGCCTTCGATCATCGGCTGCGGGCGCCGCAGTTTGAGATCCGCTTCCTGCTCGGCGCCGGCGACCTGGTGATGTTCGACAACTGCCGGCTGCTGCACGGGCGCACCGCCTTCGACCCCGCCGAGGGGCTGCGACACCTGCAGGGCTGCTACATCGACATCGACGGGCCGCGCAGCCTCTACCGGGTGCTGCGCCGGCGTCTCGGGCGCGCCACCGACATCCGGCGCAGCGCATGAGCCGCATCGTGAGCTTCCGCCGCATGGCGGACGGCACGCGCGCAGACTACCTGCTGCTCGATGAGTCCGAACGGCGCTACGCGACCGGGCTCGGCACACGCGTGCTCGAGGCGCTCGGCAAGCTCGATCATTCCCTCGAAGGCTACCCGGTGAGCCGCCTGCAGCACTCGCTGCAGGCCGCAACGCGCGCGCTGCGCGACGGCACCGACGAGGAGCTGATCGTCGCCGCGCTGCTGCACGACATCGGTGACGAGCTGGCGCCTTACAATCATGCCGAGTTCGCCGCGGCCATCATCCGACCGTACGTGCGCCCGGAAGTGACCTGGATCGTGGCGCAGCACGGCTTGTTTCAGAACTACTACTACGTGCACCACTTCGGTGGCGATCGCAATGCCCGCGACCGCCTGCGCGATCATCCCCACTACCAGGCGTGCGTGCACTTCTGTGCCGCCTGGGACCAGTGCTCCTTCGACCCGGACTACCCGTCCGAGCGGCTCGAGTACTTCGAGCCGATGGTGCGGCGGATCTTCGCCCGCGAGCCGCACGACCCGCGCTACATGGCCGCACCTGACGCCGCGACCTGAGACTCCCGGCGGCTGCGCCTCACAGCCCGCTCTTGATTCGCGTCCAGGTGCGCGTCCGCAGCCGCTGGTAGCGGGCGTCGAACTCGGTCGGCAGGAAGAGCCGCGCCCGCACCTGCGGCGGTGGGTAGATGGACGGATCGTCGAGAATGTCCGCCCTGACGAAGGGCCGGGCGGCGAGATTGTCGTTGCCGTAGTGCGTGTCGTTGGTGATGTCGGCGATGACGTGCGCGTCGAGAATGAAGTTGATGAAGGCGTGCGCCGCGCGCGGGTGCGGCGCGCCGCGCGGAATGAGCAAGGCGTTGTAGGTGATGTTCGAGCCCTCGCGCGGCAGCGTGAAGGCGAGGTGCAGGTCGATGCCGGCGGCGCGCGCCCGCAGCGCCGCGGTCGAGTAGTCGCTCGACCACGCCATGGCGAGGCACAGCTCTCCGGTCGCGAGCTGGTTGATGTAGTCGTTGGAGTCGAACACGCGGATATAGGGCCGCACCGCCATCACCAGCCGTTCGGCGCTCTCGAGATCCTCGGCGCGGCGCGAGTTGGGATCGAGGTGCAGGTACTGCAGGGCGAGCTGCAGGACGTCGTCCGGGCTGTCGAGGAAACTCACGCCGCAGTCGGCGAAACGCGCGATCACCTGCGGCTTGAACAGCATGTCGAGACTGTCGACCGGGGCGTCGGCCAGGCGCGCGCGGATGAGCCCGGCGTTGTAGGCGAAGCCGTTCATGGCATGCAGGTAGGGCGCGGCGTAGCGGTTGCCAGGGTCGGCTTGCGCCTGCACGGCGAGCACCTGCGGGTCGAGATTCTTCCAGTTGGGGAGTTCGCTCTTGTCGAGCGGCTCGTACAAGCCGGCGCGGATCTGGCGCGCATAGTACGCCATGCTGGTGCTGACGATGTCGTAGCCGGAGTCGCCGATCATCAGCTTCGCCTCGAGTGTCTCGTTCGAGTCGAACAGGTCGTAGACGACGCGGATGCCGGTCTGCTGCTCGAAGTCGGCGACGGTATGAAAACCGATGTAGTCGTCCCAGTTATAGACGTGCAGCACGGCTTCCTCGGTTGAGGCGGCCGGCGTGCGCGGCGTGGCAGGCGCACCCTGCGGGTGGGAGTCATGGCAGGCGGTGAGGCCGACGGCGGCGAACGCCGCGCATACCGCTGCTGCCGAGCGCCCGCCCACCGGCTGCGGCTCAGCCGCGCGCGAGCTCCGCGCGCACCCAGTCCTGGAACTGCCGGATGGCGTATTCCTCGGGCATCAGTACGCCGGTGTGATGGGCGAGTGCATGCAGTCCGCGCTGATTCAGCTCGCACACCGCGGCGTCCTCGCTCATCACGATGTCGGTGAACTCCACCGCTCTCGTGATGTCGCGCCCGGTCGTCAACGTCTCCGGGAGGAACAGGAACTCGATGCTCATCTCGGTGCGCTCGGGTGCCAGCGGCAGCAGCCGCACGACGCGCACGTAATCGACGTGCGCCACGATGAAGACCGAGGGCACGCTGGTGAGATAGATGTGCGCCGTCTTGCGGTCCTCGGCGCTGACCCTGGGGAAGGGGACCCCCACCGGCCGGCCGTCCATGGTCCACGATTCCGCGCCGACGCGCAGCCCGCCACCGTACTTCGGATCCTCATCGTCGGCGTGATCCTGCCAGTCGGGATCGTCGCGACGCTCGAGCAGCGCCCGGCCAAAGATCGGCACCAGCTGCGCGAGGCGCGGGTGGACGTTCGGGCAGTGCAGGCACTCGTTGTAGTTCTCCCAGAACACCTTCCAGTTGCACGCGATGGTCTTCTGCAGGCGGTGGCCGACGACCAGCTCGCCGAGCTGCCAGTCATCGAGCCGCCCGAGTGGCAGATCGAAGCTGCGGGCAAACGGGGGCGGGTCGCGTGTGAATGCCGCGAACACGAACCCATTCCACTCGGTGACCGGCAGGCCGTAGAGGGAGTAGTCGCGCAGCTCGAAGCCATCGCCATGCATCTGCGAGGAGGTGCGCAACAGCTCACCGCGCAGGCTGTAACGCCAGCTGTGATACGGGCAGACGATGCCGGCCGCCGGGAACTGTCCGGCGGCCGTGCGGCACAGCGCTGCGCCGCGATGCCGGCAGGTGTTGTGGAAGGCGCGCACCGCGCCATCTTCGCCACGTACCACAAAGAGCGACTGGTCGCCGACGGTGAGGGTACGAAAGCTGCGCGGCGCCGCGAGCTCGCCCGCGCGGCAGACGTAGAGCCAATTGCGATACCAGATGCGAGTCATTTCGCGCTCATGGTGCGTAGCATCGAAATACCAGGACGCGGGCAGGGTTTCGACCGGCGTCGTCAGGCCGGCATAACCGGGATCGCGCCGGACGGAAGTTGGCCGGGTGCTCATCGGATTCTCCTCACCACCTGCCCTGCAGCAGGATCGCAGCCCTCAAACGCAAGCCGCCATTGTAATCCAGGGCGACAGATGGCACGTCGCGCGGGACCGCCTAGCGCAGCCGGCCCATCCAGAGAGCCGCGTCCGGCCAGGCAGTCGTGCTGCGTGCGCAGCGAAAGCCGCTGTCTTCGTCGGCTCGGTCGGGTACGCCATAGCGGCGCGTGGCGGCGCGCTTGTTGGCGGGGTTGGTCTCGAGCCACGAGCCACCCTTCAGCACCTTGCACGCGCAGGACTTGGTCGCCGCCAGGTGGGTATAGATCGAGGTGTCCACCCACTGCCAAACGCTCCCGGAAAGCCCCTTGTAGCCTCCGCCGATACCCTCGGGCGGCCCGTCCGTAACGCGTGGCGGGACGGTCAGTGCGCGCGACACGGGGGCGGGATCATCTCCGCCCCAGGGAAAGACATTGCGCTCCGGACCGCGTGCAACGTATTCCCACTCATCTTCCGAGGGCAGTCGCGAGTTGATCGAGTGGCAGTAGGCAACCGCGTCCTGGAACGCAACACCCACGACCGGTGTGTCGTCGTCGGCAGGATGCCTCTTGACGGCATTGCGCCAGCTCCCACCCGGCACCTCCTCGAGCGTCACGCCGTCCGACTGCGTCGCATAGGCAAAGCCGACGCGCTCGGCGTGCGTACGGTAATGCGCGGCCTCGGCAAACTGGCGAAAGGCGCGCACGCTCACCGGCAGCGGGTCGAGCTCGAAGGGCTGGAGCACCCGACTGCGCAGCCGCTCGTCGCTGTAGTCGCAGTAGGGCGAGTACTGCCTGCACAGCGAGGTGGCGGCGCGAATCTGCTCGGCAGTACTGCCGAGGCTCACATGGCGGGGCGCACTCTCGAGCAGTTGACGGACGGCGTTCATCTGATAGCTGTGCTGCGCATCGATCCCGGCTGCCTCGATGCCGAGTGTGTTGAAGAGCGTCAGCACGCGCGCGCCCGCGATTTCGGGGCCCTCAGGCGCAGGCACTGCTCCCGCGGCGACCGTGCCGGCGCCGGATGCCGGAGGAGTGAGCTTGGCGGACGCCGGGGCAGGCGGCGTGCCGGAGCTGAAGAGGCTCACCAGCCGGTGCAGACTCGAGGCGAACACGTCCGACAGCCAGCTCTCGGAGGCACCAGTCCCGCTGCCTGCGGGCTGCGCGCCGGCGGCCGGCAGCGTCGTCACGGGGGCGGTGGTCACTGCCACCGCGGGGCGGCTTGCCTCCTTGAAATAGAAGTCTGCCCCGATGAGGGAGGAGTATTCCCACGGCACCTGCTTTCCCTGCGTCGCCCCCATTACGTTGACACGCACGTGCTTGAACAGCGTCTCGAGCGGCTCGTGCAGATTGAGCATCGCGTCCGTGAGCGCCGTGGTGTAGGGGCTGTTGCGGCCGGCACCGTCCTCGGCGACCGTGCCGGGTGCCGTCGAGTAGGCGATCAGAATGCCGGTCGGGGCATCCATGATCGCCAGGCCCCGATCGGCCGAGCGCATGCCGCGTACGAACGGATTGTTGCGGCACGCATCGAGGATCACGATGTTGAGGCCATTGCGCGCCAGGCGCATTTCCTCGATGACCCAGTCAGCGCTCACCGCCTCGATCTCGAGGTCGCCCTCGCGGTCGATGTTGGCCTTGGTGGGAATCAGGTAGTTGCGACCGTTGAGCTGCACGCCGTGACCGGCGTAGTAGAAGAGGCCGACGGCATCGGAACCCGCCTTGTCGAGGCTCGCGCCGAAGTCCTGGATGGCGCGCTTCATCGTGGCCTGGTCGGCATTGGTGCGCTCGATGACTCGAAAACCGAGCTGCTCGAGGGTGTCGTGCACCAGCCGGGCATCGTTGGCAGGGTTAGGCAGGAGCCCGCTCGCATAGGCACTGTTGCCGATGACCAGCGCGATTCGCTGCTGCGCGGCCGCTCCCGGTGTGGGCGCAGCAATCGCCATGGCGACGAAAGTCGCTACAGTCAGGTAATGGGTCAGGCGCTTCATCGGCGCACGCCGTGCGGCTCTTCAGGTATAATTACCGTCCACCAACGCGCTCGGGCAGCCGGGCTCTTGAGCCTGCTACTCCCACTTATTATCGCTGCCCCGCGCCGTTTGGGAAGATGCGCGGCCCTTGGCTTGAGCGGGGACGCCGTGCGGGGGAGATATCATGAGAAGTCGCAGGCGAGTGCGCCTCACCCGACTTACCGCTGCGCTGGTCGCTGGCATGGGGCTCGTTCTCGTCTTCCCCGACTCACAGGCAGGCGTATTCCGCGACGTCCTCGCCTCGGTCGGACTCGCCAAACCGTCGCCGCCAGCGCGCGGCTCGCCGGCCGCGCAGTTGCCCCGGCAGGGCTTTGCCTGCTGCAACCTGCACTACGACGGCGACTGGATCAATGATGGCAACTACGCCGAACTGCCGATGATCCCCGCGGGTACACCGATCGAGGTGTTGAGCTATGGCCGGCACCGCGCTTATGTCAAGGTCGAAGGCAAGCCCATGCGACTCGGTCACGACTACGGGCGCAGCCAGGAAACGCTCGAAGAATGGGTCGCCAAGATCGTACTGAGCGAGGACCCGCGGCCGCGCATCGCGAGCTACCCGCCGCTCGTGCGCGAGGCAATCCAGGCCGGGAAGCTCGTGCCGGGTATGACGCGCGAGCAGGCGATCGTCGCCATCGGTTACCCGCTGACGAGCGAGAATGCCTCACTCGACGCGCCCGTCTGGCGCATGTGGCGCTCGACGCGCGGTGAGTACGAGCTCAACTTCCGCGCCGACGGCCGCCTGGCATCCGTGACGGGCGATGACAGCGTGACCAGCCTCATGCTGTACCCGACGAACCGTTGAGAGGGTCGCACCTGCGCCAGAGGCCGCCGTGCAGGCCATCTACCGCGCCGATGCCGCATACTTGCGCCGTAGCGTGCAGCTTAGACTCAGGGCACGGCAGGCTGTCCGGGGGCTCATATGAATATCCGCATTCTGCAACGTGGGCTTAAGTACTGTGGCCGGGTTGACGCGGTCCGTCAGACTTACCACGTGTTCGAGAGCCCGGGTTACTACTTCGTGCTGTCCTTCGCCCGCGCCAGAGCGCGCCGTGGCTCCGGCTACTTCAACCTCGTCGACAAGGAGGCGGTCGACTACGTCTACCGGCGTGTTGCCGGCACGCGCGCTGTAACGGCCAACCAGGTGCTCGCCGCGGCCCGGCGCACGAAATATGTGCCCACGCGGCTGCTGGCGCTCAACGTGCTCTACGTGCTGGTGGCGCTCGGGCGCGCCGCCATCACCCGCGCCGGCGAGCATCGGCAGCTCTTTTTCACCGTACGCAAGGGACGAGCCGCCGCCTCGCTCCCGCGGTGACCGCAGCGGCTCGCCCTGACACTGCCGAGGGCAAGACCGCAGCGCGCTGCCCGCGGTCGATCGGAACCCGGCCGGTCTCGCGGCGGTCGAATCACACCGCCCGGGCGCTCGCCCCGCCGAACGGACTGACACACTGACCATGAGCCCTGCAGGGACACGCGACGCAGCTTTCGGATCGGGGGAGAGCCTGCACCGCGGCATGATCACGATCTCGATCATGCTGGCGACCATCATTCAGGCGATCGACGGCACCATCGCCAACGTCGCGCTGCCCCACATGCAGGGGAGTCTCTCCGCCTCGCAGGACCAGATCACCTGGGTGCTCACCTCCTATATCGTCGCCGCCGGCATCGCCACGCCGCTCACCGGCTGGCTGACGGATCGCTTCGGCCTCAAGCAGGTGTTGCTCGCCTCGATCGCCGGTTTCACCCTCGCCTCGGTCCTTTGCGGCTTGGCGGACACGCTGGCGCAGATCGTGCTGGCGCGGCTGCTGCAGGGCCTGTTCGGCGCGGCGCTGGTGCCGCTGTCGCAGGCGGTGCTGCTCGACATCTATCCGCGTGAGCAGCACGGCTCGGCCATGGCGGTGTGGGGGATCGGTGTCATGATCGGACCGATCGTCGGCCCGGCGCTCGGCGGCTGGCTTACGGAGGACTGGAGCTGGCGCTGGGTGTTCTTCATCAACGTGCCGGTCGGCGCGCTCGCCTTCTATGGAGTTGGCCGGTACATCCGGCGGCGACCGGCGCAGCGGCGCGTGCGCTTCGACCTGTTCGGATTCGCAACGCTGAGCATCGCCATCGGCGCGCTGCAGCTGCTGCTCGATCGCGGGCAGCAGAACGACTGGTTCTCGTCGTGGGAGACCTGGGCCGAGGCGGCAACGCTTGCCGTGAGCCTCGCGTATTTCATCGTGCACACGACCTTCACCCCGGCGGGCAGGTCGTTCTTCGACTACCGGCTGCTCAGGAACCCCAACTACATCTCCGGCGTGGTGCTCATGTTCCTGGTCGGCATGATCCTGTTTGCGACCCGGGCGCTGATCGCCACCATGCTGCAGAACGTGCTCGGATACCCGGCGACGCTCACCGGGCTGCTGATGGCGCCGAGCGGCGTCGGCACGATGATCGCCATGCTGTTCGTCGGCCGTCTGGTCGGCCGTGTCGATGTGCGGATGCTCCTCGGCGCCGGATTTGGCATCACGGCGTTCTCACTGTGGCAGATGACTCACTACGACGTGCTGCTCACGCAGAGCCAGATCATCTGGCCGGGGGTGATCCAGGGCGTTGGCCTCGGGCTCATCTTCGTGCCGCTCGCGACGGCGGCCTTCGCCACGCTCTCGCCGCAGCTGCGCACCGACGGCACGGCCATCTTCAGCCTGATGCGCAACATCGGCAGCTCGATCGGCATCGCGGTGGCGCAGGCGCTGCTGGTGCGCAACACGCAGTTGGCGCACGCCGGGCTCCTCGAGAACCTCACCGCAGCGAACCCCGATCTGCTGCATAGCCCGGTCGCCTCGGCCTTCCATCTTGGCGCGCCACCGGGCTTTGAGCTGCTGAACGACGAGCTCACGCGACAGGCAGCGATGATCGCCTACGTCGACGATTACTTCTTGATGCTCGTTCTCACGCTGTTGGTAATTCCGCTGCTGATGCTGATTCGTCCGGCACGCGAGGAGGCGGCGCCGGGCGGGGAAGCGCTCGCGCTCGAGTAAGCAGCGGCGAGCGCCGGACGGTCGCGCGCACACAGTGGTGCCTGAACCGCGCCACTGTACGGGCGAGCGTCCAGCACCTCGCGGCCCAGCTGCTCGCTGTCATGCGACGCGGCGAGTGCATACTTGATGCATGGTCCAGCGGGAGCTTTTTGCAGGTCCCAGCGCCCTGCCCGAGGGCTTCACCTACGCCGCGGATTTTCTGAGCGCGGTGGAGGAGGGGCAGCTCCTCGGATCGATCAGCGAGCTGTCGCTCGCCCCAGCGCAGTACAAGGAATGGCAGGCCCGCCGCCGCGTCATGAGCTTTGGCGGCAGCTACGATTTCAGCCGCAATGAGCTGAAGCCGGCGCCGCCGATACCCGATTTCCTGTTTGGCCTGCGCGAGCGCGTCGCGCGCTGGGCCGGACTCGCCGTCGGGCGCATTCAGCACGCGATGATCGCCGAGTATCCGCCCGGCAGCCCGCTCGGGTGGCACCGCGATGTCCCGCAGTTCGAAGACGTCTTCGGCGTGTCATTGCTAGGGCACGCGCGGCTGCGTTTTCGGCCCTGGCCGCCGCGCGCAGGCGAGCGTACCGCTTATGCGCTCGAGCTCGCGCCGCGCTCGGCCTACGCGCTGCGAGGTGCGGCACGCTGGCAGTGGCAACATGCGGTGTCACCCACCAAGGAGCTGCGCTATTCGATTACCTTCAGGACACGACGTGCCTGAATCGACGCTTGCCTCACCGGAGGCGCCGAGCCAGGCGCAGCTGATGCGTCTTGTCCGTCAGCGGCTCGGCACGCAGCTCTACGATGACTCCGCAGCGCCACCTGCGGGGGTGGCGATCTACTCACTCTCCGATCCGCGCGATCTGCGTGCGGTACGCTACGTCGGGCAGACTGCTGCACCGCGGCGCCGGCTGCTCCAGCACCTGCGCTGCGCCAGGCTCTGGTTGCCAGACGAGTTGCCGTGGTGGGTGGCATCGCCGCGGTTGCGCCCCCTCTATCATTGGATCCGGGAGATGTACCGCGACGGGGGCCGGCTGCCCGTCATGGTGATCGGTGCGTGGGTCGAGGCGGCGCAGGCACGCCTTGCGGAGCGCAGCGAGATCCAGCGCTGTCTGGAACGCCAGTTGCCGCTACTGAACTACGAGTTGGAGCTCGGCCGCCAGCGGCTGCTGCTCTGAGAGCGAGGTGCGCACGCGCTGCGCCTAGCGCAAGGGGCGGGTGCGAGCCGTTTAGTTTAGTGATCAGCCACCCCCGGGGAAAGCAGGCCGGGTCTTTCTTAACGTGTGCCTAACGACCCCGGCAGTAGGCTGCGCCTTACCCGTATACCGCGCCGTCATCCGAGGAGCTATGAGTAACCTGGGAATCGTTTTTTACGTGGTTGGGGCGCTCTTTACCGTGTACGTCATTGCCGCGACCTGGCGCTCGAAGGATGCGGAAACACACGCCCGCCCCGACCGATCAAGCGACACATCGCGGCACTGACGCGCCGCGCTCAAAGGAGTCGAACGGTGGACGTGGTCTTCATCCTGATTATCGTCGCGCTGCTGGTGACGACGCTGTGGCTGGCGGGCGCGGTGTCGCGTCTCGGGGGTGGCGAATGACACTTCTCTACGTGGTGAGCGGCGTACTCGCCTTGGGGTTGTTCGTCTATCTGCTTTACGCGATGTTTCGACCGGAAAAATTCTGATGACTTCGGCTTCACTGACGTTGATCGCCGTGTTCCTGGCGGTGCTGCTGGCGTGCGTGAAGCCGCTCGGGCTCTACATGGCGAAGGTGATGGAAGGTGAGCCCATCGCGGCGCTGCGCTTCGCGACGCGCTTTGAGGCGCTGATCTACCGCCTGTGCCGCATCGAGTCGTCGGTGGAGATGGACTGGAAGCACTATGCCATAGCGCTCGTGCTGTTCAACGCGATCGGCGCGCTCGCGCTGTATCTGCTGCAGCGCCTGCAGCTGTGGCTGCCCCTGAACCCGCAGCACTTCGCCAACGTGTCGCCGGACTCCTCCTTCAACACGGCGGTCAGCTTCATCACTAACACCAACTGGCAGGGCTATTCCGGCGAGTCGACCATGAGCTATCTCACGCAGATGGCCGGACTCGCGGTGCAGAACTTCCTCTCGGCGGCTTCGGGAATCGTGGTGGCGATCGCCCTGATCCGCGGCCTCGCGCGCCATAGCGCCGCCACCATTGGCAACTTCTGGGTCGATCTCACCCGCTCGACGCTTTATATCCTCGTGCCGCTCGCGATCATCATCGCGCTGTTGCTGGTTTCGCAGGGCGTGGTGCAGAACTTCAGCGCCTACAAGGATGTGACGACGGTGGAAAAGGTCGCCTATCAGCAGCCGAAGCTGGATGCGGCGGGCAATCCGCTCAAAGACGCCGCCGGCAACCCAGTACTGGAGGATCTCGCCACACAGCAGCAGACGTTGCCGATGGGCCCGATGGCCTCGCAGGAGGCCATCAAGGAGCTCGGCACCAATGGCGGTGGGTTCCTGAACGCCAACTCCGCACATCCCTACGAAAATCCCACGGCACTCTCGAACTTCCTCGAGATGCTCGCCATCGTGCTCATCCCGGCAGCGCTCACTTACACCTTCGGGCGGATGGTGGGCGACACCCGCCAGGGATGGGCGGTGCTGGCGGCCATGGTGATTCTGTTCCTCGCGATGGTCAGCATCGCCGTCTACAACGAGCAGCTCGGCAATCCGCTGTTCACCAGACTCGGCCTCGACCAAGCAGCGAGTGGCGTGCAGCCGGGCGGTAACATGGAAGGCAAGGAGGCGCGCTTCGGCATCGGCGCCTCGGCGCTGTTCGCCACGGTCACCACGGCGACCAGCTGCGGCGCCGTCAACTCCATGCATGATTCCTTCACCCCCCTCGGTGGCTTCGTGCCGCTCTTCAATATGCAGCTCGGCGAGGTGGAGTTCGGTGGTGTTGGTACCGGGCTTTACTCCATGCTGATCTTCGCGATCATCGGCGTCTTTATTGCCGGCCTCATGATCGGGCGAACGCCGGAATATATCGGCAAGAAGATCGAGGCGTTCGAGATGAAGATGAGCGCGATCGCGATCCTGGTGATGCCCTTCATCGTGCTCATCGGTACCGCGGTCGCGGTGAGCGTGACGGCGGGGCAGTCCGCGGTCGGCAACCCGGGGGCGCACGGCTTTGCGGAGATCCTGTACGCGTTCACCTCTGCAAGCAACAACAACGGCAGCGCCTTCGGGGGAATCTCCTCCAACACGCTTTTTTACAACACCGCACTCGGCCTCGTCATGTGGCTGGGGCGTTTCTGGCCGATCGTGGCAGTGCTGGCGATCGCGGGGTCGCTGGCGGCGAAGAAGCGCATCCCGGTGACCGCCGGCACGATGATCACCTATGGACCGACCTTCGTCGTACTGCTGATCGGCACGGTGCTGCTGGTGGGGGCGCTGACCTTCGTGCCCGCCCTCGCGCTCGGCCCGATCGTCGAACATCTCATCTTCTGGGGCAGCGGATCATGACCGAGCTGGCGCGCGAGGCGGGTGCGGTGGCAACGACGCGGGGCGTCACGGCGCCGCGCCCCACGGCGAAGCACAAACTCTCGATGTTCGACCGCACGCTCCTCGGGCCGGCGGTCGCGGATTCCTTCCGCAAGCTCGACCCGCGTCTGCAATGGCGCAATCCCGTCATGTTCGTAGTCTATGTCGGCAGCATCCTTACCACCGTGCTGTGGTTCCAGGCGCTCGGCGGCCATGGCGAGGCACCGGCATGGTTCATTGCGAACGTGGCGGTGTGGCTGTGGTTCACGGTGCTGTTCGCCAATTTCGCGGAAGCACTGGCCGAAGGCCGCAGCAAGGCACAGGCGGCGACGCTGCGCGGGCTGAAGCAGGCGGTGCAGGCGAAGAAGCTCTCCGCTCCCGGCGATCGCTCGCGCCACTCACCGGTACGGGCCGACGAACTGCGGCGCGGCGATGTCGTGCTGGTGGAGACGGGCGATTACATCCCCGGCGATGGCGAGGTTATCGAGGGGGCGGCGTCGGTGGATGAAAGCGCGATCACCGGCGAGTCGGCACCCGTCATCCGCGAATCGGGCGGGGACTTCGCCTCCGTCACCGGCGGCACGCGCGTCTTGTCGGACTGGCTCATCGTGCGCATCACGGCCAATCCCGGCGAGACCTTCATCGATCGCATGATCGCCATGGTGGAGGGCGCCAAGCGGCAGAAAACGCCGAATGAGATCGCGCTCACCATTTTGCTCGTGGCGCTCACGCTGGTCTTCCTGTTTGCGACCGCAACGCTCCTGCCCTATTCGCTCTACAGTGTCGCGGTAGCGAAGCTCGGCACGCCCATCACGATCACGGCGCTGATCGCGCTGCTGGTGTGCCTGATCCCGACGACCATCGGCGGGCTGCTGTCGGCAATCGGGGTCGCCGGCATGAGCCGCATGATGCAGGCGAACGTCATCGCCATGTCGGGCCGCGCGGTGGAGGCCGCCGGGGATGTGGACGTGCTGCTCCTCGACAAGACCGGCACCATCACCCTCGGCAACCGCCAGGCGGCCGCCTTCATACCCGCCGCGGGGGTGAGCGAGGAGGAGCTCGCGGACGCCTCCCAGCTGGCATCGCTCGCCGATGAGACCCCCGAAGGCCGCAGCATCGTGGTGCTTGCCAAGCAGCGCTTTCGGCTGCGGGAGCGCGATCTGCGCAGCCTCGGCGCAACCTTCGTACCGTTCTCCGCGCACACCCGCATGAGCGGTGTGAACATCGGCAATCGTCAGGTCCGCAAGGGCGCCGCTGACGCCATCCAGAAGCAGGTGGAGTCGCTCGGGCAGGTGTTCCCCAAAGCCATACTCACCAGCGTGCAGGAGGTGGCGCGCCGCGGCAGCACCCCGCTGCTCGTGAGTGATGGCGCACGCGTGCTCGGGGTGATCGAGCTCAAGGACATCGTCAAGGGCGGCATCCGCGAGCGTTTCGGCCAGCTGCGCCGCATGGGCATCAAGACCGTGATGATCACCGGCGACAACCCGCTCACCGCAGCGGCGATTGCCGCGGAATCCGGCGTTGACGATTTCCTCGCGGAAGCGACCCCCGAGGCAAAGCTGCGCCTGATCCGCGCGCACCAGGCCGAGGGGCGGCTGGTCGCCATGACGGGTGACGGCACGAACGACGCTCCGGCGCTGGCACAGGCGGACGTTGCGGTCGCCATGAACACCGGCACGCAGGCGGCGAAGGAGGCCGGCAACATGGTCGACCTCGATTCCAACCCGACCAAGCTCATCGAGGTGGTGGAGACCGGCAAGCAGATGCTTATGACGCGCGGCTCGCTCACCACCTTCAGCATCGCCAACGACGTGGCGAAGTACTTCGCCATCATTCCCGCAGCTTTCGCCACGACCTACCCGCAGCTCGATGCGCTCAACGTCATGCACCTCGCAAGCCCGTTTTCCGCGATCCTGTCGGCCGTCATCTTCAACGCGCTGATCATCGTCGTCTTGATACCGCTCGCGCTCAAGGGCGTGCGTTACCGCCCGCTCGGCGCCGCAGTGCTGCTGCGCAGGAACCTGCTGATCTACGGACTGGGCGGTATCGTGATCCCCTTCGCCGGCATCAAGCTCATCGACGTGGCGTTGGTGCTCACGCATCTGGCTTGAGAGGAACAGCCATGCGCATGCTGCTACGTCCCGCCATTACGCTGTTTCTCCTCCTGACCGCGATCACCGGCATCGCCTACCCGCTTCTCGTGACCGGCATCGCCGCGGTAGTGTTCCCAGCGCAGACTGCAGGCAGCCTGATCCTGCGAGATGGCAAAGCAGTCGGTTCGAGTCTCATCGGCCAGAGCTTCAGCGACCCGCGGTACTTCTGGGGCCGGCCCTCGGCGACCACGCCGCAGCCCTACAACGCACTCGCTTCGAACGCTTCCAACCTGGGTCCGTTGAACCCGGCGCTCGCCGACGCGATCAAGCCGCGCATCGTCGCGCTGCACGCGGCCGATCCTGGCAATACCGCGCCAGTGCCGGTGGATCTGGTGACCGCCTCCGCAAGTGGTCTCGATCCCGAGATCAGCATCGCCGCGGCCTACTATCAGGTGGCGCGCATCGCACGCGTCCGTGGGCTCGAGCCGCGGGCCGTGCAGTCGCTCATCGTTGCGCACAGCCGCGACCGCCTCTTCGGTATCCTCGGCGAACCGCGCGTCAACGTGCTCGAGTTGAACCTCGCCCTCGATAGCCTTCACTGAGGCGCCCTGGCGGTGCCCTGCCGCCGTGACGGCGCGCGCCATCGCCACACCCCGCTCGCGGCGCCGACCCGCACGAACGCACGTGGACCTTTGCCTATAATGCCCGCGGACGAATCCGTGGGCCGTCAGGAGCACCCAATGCAACGGTTGAGCGTCGCAATTTTGGCGACTGCCCTTTCCTTTGCCGCCGTCAGCCAGGAAGCGGCGCACCCCACAGCGCCGCAGAAGGCGTGGATCGAGCGCAGCAATGCGCTCACCAGCACGCTCCTCGACGTCGAGTTCGAGCACTCTCCCGAGCGGGGTTCGCGCGAGGGCCTCTCGGAGTTCGACGACCGTATCTCCCACCCGACGCTCGCCGATGAGATGACGAGGCGTCACGAGCTCGAGGCCGCACTCGCCAAGCTCGACGCAAAGCGCCCCCGGGAGTCCGACCCGCGAGTGCGGCAGGACCTCGATATCCTTCACAAGGCGTACGACCTCAAGTTTCGCACCGAGGACTACGAGCTCGCGCACGAGGTGCCTTTTCTCAATGCCAGCGAGCGGGTGTTCGAGGGCCTGCACGGGCTGCTCGATGATCAGGTGGCGCCGGAGCGACGGCCGGCAGCCATCGTGCGACTGCGCAAGTATGCGGGCGTCGACCCGGCATCCACGCCGTTCACCGAGGTGCTGAAGCAACGCGCCCTCGAGCAGATTGCCAAGCCCGACGTGTTTTTCCCGTCAAAGGGGGAAGTGGAAACCGAGCTCGGGCGTAACTCCAACTACGTCGAGGGCATCGGCGCGCTCTTCAAGAAGTATCAGCTGACGGGGTGGGAGGCCGCCTACGGAAAACTCAAGACCCAGCTCACCGGCTACGACGCCTGGGTACGGGAGAACATTCTCCCCAGGGCGCGCACTGACTTCCGGCTGCCGCCGCAGAAGTACGCACTCGCCTTCGAGCAGTACGGCATCGACATCCCGCCGGCAAAGATCGCGTCGATGGCGCACGCCGCCTTCACGCAGTACCAGCAGGAGATGGCAGAGCAGGCGGCGCAGGTCGCGAAAGCGAAGGGCTTTCCCTCGAGCGACTACCGCGCGGTGATCGCGGAGCTGAAGAAGACGCAGATCACGGGGGAGGCGATCCTGCCTTTCTACCGCAACCGCCTGCATGAGATCGAGCAGGTCATCGTGGCCCACAACCTGGTGACGCTGCCTGATCGCCCGGCCATCATTCGCCTGGCGACGGCTGCCGAGACCGCACAGCAACCCGCACCGCACATGTCGCCGCCGCCCTTCCTGCACAACACCGGTCAGCGCGGCGAGTTCGTCCTGCCATTGAACATCCCCTCGGCGACTGGCGGCGCCGCCGACAAGTATGACGACTTCACCTTCGATGCCGTCGCCTGGACACTCACCGCGCACGAGGCACGGCCCGGGCACGAGCTGCAGTTCGACTCGATGGTGGAGCAGGGCGTGAGCCTCGCGCGGGCCTTGTACGCCTTCAATTCCACCAACGTGGAGGGATGGGGGCTCTACTCCGAGTACATCATGCAGCCCTTCGAGCCCGCCGAGGGGCAGCTGCTGACGCTGCAGCTGCGGCTGCTGCGCGCGGCCCGTGCTTTTCTGGATCCGGAGCTGCAGAGCGGCACCGTGACACCCGCGCGCGCCTACGAGGTCCTGGAGAAGGACGTGGTGTTGAGTCACGCGTTCGCCACCGAGGAGGTCGAGCGCTACACCTTCCGCTCGCCGGGTCAGGCTAACAGCTACTTCTATGGCTATACGCGCCTCCTGGCGTTGCGCAAGGAGGTCGAGGCCACGCTCGGCGCGAAGTTCGACCAGAAGAGGTTCCACGATTTCATCCTGCGGCAGGGCCTCCTGCCGCCCGACCTGATGCGCAAGGCGGTGCTCGAGGATTTCGTGCCCTCGCAGTAGTAGGGCCGCCGGCGCGTCGCGCCCGGGCGCGGCGCGGCTTCGGGCGATCGGCGCAGCTTCGGGCGATCGGCGAGAGGCGATCGGCGCGGCTTCGGGCGTTGTGGGCGGTCGCGGCGCGCTTATCCAGGATGCCGGGCCTTATAGGCGCGCACCTGCGCATTGAACTGATCGGCGAGCGCCTGCTCCCGGTCGATCGCGCTGTTGTGAGCGCTGATGCCGAAGGTCTTCAATCGCTTGAGCTCCTCGGCGGGGGCAGCGCTGGCAAACTGCGCGCTGATACGATCGACGGTGGCGTCCACGCAGTTGACGTACTTGAGCGTCGCCGCGTCGTAGGTCTTGAAGGCGCTTTGCGCTGCGGTCATTTGGCTCAACGACGCCCTGGTCCCATCAGGTACCGCGGGTACCGGCGCGATCGGACAATCCTGAAGCGCATCGCTCGCCGTCGCTACGAGATCGACCGGCGCGGCGGGCGTTTGCGCTGCGGTCGGCGCGGCCGGAGGGTTCTGCGGGCTCGCGGCACTCGGTCCGGGCCGCGCCGGGGAGCCCGTGTAGGAGGCGAGAATCCAGACGATGAGGGTCGCTCCAACGATCCCGAGCCCAACACGCAGCGCCCGAGCAGCCAGTGCCGGAACGCGGTCCCCCACGAGTCGGGCGATCACCGGGGGCAGGGTGGCGATCAGCAGCAGCGCGCCCAGGATGAGCAAGACGATTTGCAGGCTGGAAAGCATCGGTTATGCCGTCCGTGCAAGCGAGGTCAGTGAGCGCGAGAGTCTACACGGGTGCCTCGCAAAGCGGCATGATCTCGGAAGTTTCGCTGGGAGTGACCATGCCCGAGGACATTGCCCGTGATGTATCCCGCCGTGGCGAGGTGCGCCGCGCCGACAAACTCATGACGCAGGATGAGCTCAAAGGGTTTTTGGCGCGCGCTTTCTGCGGACGCACGGCCACCATTGGCCGCGACGGCTACCCGTATGTCGTGCCGAATCTCTTCGTGTGGATGGACGAGCGGATCTACCTGCACACCACTTGTGTACCCGGGCATTTCCTCGCCAACGTTGAGTTCTCCGACCGTGTCTGCTTCGAGGTGGACGCGCCGGGCGACACCTTCCCCTACGGGCCGGTCGAGTGTGACACCTCGATCGCCTATCGCTCCGCGGTGGTCTTCGGGCGTATCCGCATCGAGACCGACCCCGAGATGCGGCGGCGCTTCTTCGCCGCGTTCATGTCGAAGTACGCGCCACCCGATTCCTGGGGACGGGTCCAGGGCTCTTTCCCCCGGATCGAATCGACCATCGTCTATTCGATTCTTCCCGAGATCATGACGGGCAAGCAGACCCCGCTGCCGTCTGCGCAGAAGCGCTGGGTCCCCCCGTCGGTGTGAAGCGCGCGGGCGATACCGCCTGCGCGCTCACGCCCTGCGCCGCGATGTCGGTCGGGATCGCTTGGCCATTGGCGAGAGCCGCCGCCAGGCGCGCGAGGGCGGGCGAGGACTCTATGCCGCAGCCTCCCTGGCCCGCGCACCAGAAGAGGCCCGCCACCTCGGGGTCGAAACCGATCACCGGGTTGCGATCCGCGGCGAACGTGCGCAGTCCCGCCCATTGATGTGCGACGCGCCGAACGTCGATGTCGAGTGCCCGCTGGATACGATCGACGGCCACCGCGACCGCGAGATCCTCCGCGTACGCATCGCCGGGCGCCGTCGGCTCCTCATCGGCCGGGGAAATGAGCAGCCGGCCGGTCTCGGGCTTGAGATAGAACTGCTCGCCGACGTCGAACAGCGCTGGCCAGCCGCCGACCACAACGTCCCGCGGGGGATCGATGAGGGCGGCGGTGCGGCGCAGCGGCCGCAGGCCGAGGGGCCTTGCGCCGCACGCCACACCCACCTCGTCTGCCCACGCCCCGGCCGCATTGACCAGAATGCGCGCGCGGAGCAGCTCACCGCCCGCCTCGAGTTGCCAGGTGCCCCGACTGCGCTTCGGGGTGCCGAGAGGCGTACCGAGTTGGACGCGCACGCCGTGCGCCTTGGCGCGCTTGAGCAGTCCCTGGAGCAGCGCACCGACGTCGATATCGGCGACGTCTGCCTCGTAGGCGGCGGCGCCGAGGTATTGCCGGCGCAGCAGCGGTACCCGGCGACACGCCTCGTCTGCGGACAGCACTTCGACCTCCCCGCCGCCCGCGCGCAGCTCCTCGACGGTGGCCGTGAAGTCCTCCTGCTGATCGCTCCTCGCGATGTAAAGCGCGCCGCGCGCGCGCAGCAACGGCCCCGGGAAGTATCCGGCCGGCGGCGAGTGCAGGAAAGGACCGCTCGCGCGCGCCAGTGCACGAAACGTCGCCGTGGCGTAGCTCGGCACGAAGAGCGCCGCCGAGCGCCCGGTGGTGTGATAGCCCGGCTGTTGCTCGGCCTCGATGAGCGCCACGCGCGAAGTGGGCGCAAGCGCATCCGCGAGGCTCACACCCGCGATACCTGCCCCCACCACGAGGAAATCGAACTCCACGCCCTTACCGCGCCTCCCGGGGAAGAAACACTATACGATCATCCGCCACGGCGCGCGCGTCGCGCTCACCGGGACCCACGATGAGAGCAACTCCGAGCGACTCGTATCCGTGTTGGATACTGCTGACGCTGCTCCTCGGCACCACGGTGGCGGCAGCGGACGGCGCGCCGGCCGCAGCGCCACACGCGCTGCCGCAGATCGAGGAAGCGTACGCGGACTTCAACGACGCCCTGGGTGCCGTGTCCTTGATCGACTCCGACCCCGCGCGCTACCCCCAGGGCTATGCTGGCCGTAGCCGCGACGCCTGGCAGCAGCTCTACGTCGAGCGGCGCACGCAGCTCACGCAGAGCCTGAAAGGCGCGCGGGGAGCGACCCCGGAGGACGCGCGAGCCATCCGTCTCATGCGCACCGACGTCGCCGAATCCTCAGCGACGCCAGAGTCGCTCGCCCCCACCGGGCACTGCCAGGATGCGGCGCGGCAGGACCTGCCGCTCAAGCCGCTGCAGGAGGCGCTGTACGCCTGCTTCGCCGAGCTCGGCAACGGTCTGCGTTTCGACGGGGCGACGGTTACCCGCGTCGCGGCATTCGACCTGCTGGCGCGCCTCGCGGAGCCGGAGCGACGCAAGGCGCTCTTCATGGCCTTCACCCCGCTCTGGCAAGCACTCGTGGGGGACGATGGGGCGGCGAGTCCCTACCGGCGCATGATCCGGATGGCAGCCGCGCAGGCGAAGAAAAAGGGATCACCCATCGATGAGGCGGCGCGCACGGTCGGAGTGTCGGCTCGCGAGACCGAGCGCTGGCTCGAGCGCATTCTCGATACCTGGCGGCAGGTGAGCGGCGCCGCCGACTTGGAGCCCTGGGACTATCGCTTCGCCGGGGGCGCGGCGGAGCGCGAGCTCGGCGAGGGCATTGCCCGCGAGGCGTTGCAGCCGCTCAACCAGCGCTACTACCTCGATCTCGGCCTCGATCTCGCGAAGTCGCAGGTCATCTACGATCTCGAGCCGCGAGTCGGCAAGGCGCCGCTTGCATACACCGACTACGTGCGGCGCGGTCGCACGGTGGCCGACCAATGGCAGCCGACCATCGTGCGCGTCTCGGCAAATTACGCGCGAGGCGGCCTCGGGGTGCTGCACGAGCTGGTCCACGAGAACGGCCACGCCGCGCACATGCTGGCGCTGCGCACGCGGCCTGCATTCATGGACCTCGGCGACGCGATCTTCTACGAAGCCTTCGCCGATGTGCCGGCGTGGAGTGTGTACGAGCCGGGGTGGCAGCAGAAATACCTCGGCCGCAGCGTGAGCCAGCCGGTGTCACTGCGGGGTCTCTACTCGGAGGTGGTGCTCGATGTCGCCTGGGCGCTTTTCGACCTGCGCATGCTGCGCGACCCGGCGGCCGATCCCAACCGCGTGTGGACCGACATCACTCATCGCTACCTGCACGTGCGGCCGCACCCGGAGCTCGCCTGGTGGGCGGTGCGCGTGCAGCTCGTCGACACGCCGGGCTACATGGTGAACTACGGCCTCGGAGCGGTAATCACCGCCGACATCAGGGAGCGAATCGCGCAGCAGCTCGGACCCGTCGACACGGGGGAGGCGCGCTGGTACGGCTGGTTGTCGCAGCGGCTGCTCGCGAGCGGTGAGCAGCACCCCACCGCGCAGTTGCTGCGCCAGTTCCTCGGACGGCCGGTCTCGCCGCAGGCGCTGCTGTCCGACCTCGAGCGGCTGGCCGTGCCCGCTGCCGCGGCGCAACGCCCGCTCAGTCGATGATGTGGTAACCGCCGTCGATGTAGAGCGTATCGCCGGTGATGAGCCGCGCGGCATCGTGCGCGAGGAAGGCGGTCGCCACACCGACGTCTTCGATGCTGACGAGGCTGCGCGCCGGGGCCTTACGTTTCGCCTTCTCGAGGAGCGCATCGAATTCGGGAATTCCGGATGCCGCGCGGGTCGCGAGCGGTCCCGGCGAGACGGCGTGCACGCGGATGCCCTTCGGGCCGAGCTCGGACGCGAGATAACGCACGGCGCTTTCGAGAGCGGCCTTGGCGACGCCCATGATGTTGTAATTCTCGACGACCGCCTGGCTTCCGTAATAGGTCATGGTGAAGAGCGTCCCGCCGTCAGTCATCAGCGGCTCGGCGAGATGCGCCATGCGTATGAAAGTCCAGCAGGAGACTTCCATCGTCACCAGAAAGCCTTCGCGGGACACATCGGTGACGCGCCCCTGCAAGGCGTCCTTCGGCGAGAAGGCAATGGAATGCACGACGAAATCCAGCTTGCCCCAGTCCTTGCGCAGCCGGTCGAACACCGCCTCCATCTGGCCTGGCGTGCGTGCGTCGAGCGGCATCACGATCGGCGCTGCGAGCTCGCGCGCCAGCGGTTCGACGAATGTCTTCGCTTTGTCATTCAGATAGGTCACCGCCAGCTCGGCGCCGAACGCCCGAAACGCCTTGGCGCAGCCCCAGGCGATTGAATTCTCGTTGGCGATGCCGACCACGAGGCCCCGCTTGCCTTCGAGCAATTTGGCTTTGACGACCGGAATCATTACAAATTCATTTCAGCGGGCGATACTGCGGCGCCTCGCCAAATATTATTACGTATTGATCCTATCCGGTTGCCACCTAGTATTTGTACGGGCTTCCGACTCCCGCTCGTGGAACGTAAGGAACGTGATCATGTCCGCCAAACCAGTGCACGATGCCCCCGTCGACGCTTCGACCCCCACAACACTCGGCCCGTTCGCGCCCGCGATCGAGTACCTCATCGATGCGGCGCAGCGCAGCGTGCTGTTCTGGGATGTGATGCGCGAGCGCGGCAACCAGTACCGCGAGCACGAGGCCGAGGCTGTGCCGCACGTACTCGACTACGACGCCGAGCTCATCCTCGATGGCCGAACGTTGCCGCGCCCGGTGAACTATCTGCTCGCGCGGGTCGTGCCGCCCGCAAACATCGAGATCGATCCTGTGCGCCGGCCCTTCATCATCATCGACCCCCGTGCCGGGCACGGCCCGGGCATCGGCGGCTTCAAGGCAGACAGCGAGGTCGGAGTCATTTTCAAGGCCGGTCATCCCTGCTACTTCATCGGCTTCCTGCCGCAGCCCGTGCCGGGGCAGACGATCGAGGATATCGGCGTCGCCGAGGCGGCCTTCGTCGAGAAGGTCATCGGGCTGCACCCCGCCGCCGACGGCAAACCGTGCGTGATCGGCAACTGCCAGGCAGGCTGGGCACTGATGATGCTCGCGGCAGTGCGTCCCGAGCTGTTCGGTCCTCTGATCGTCGCAGGCTCGCCGCTTTCGTACTGGGCGGGCGTTCGCGGCAAGAATCCCATGCGCTATAGCGGTGGCCTCCTCGGTGGCAGCTGGTTGACGGCGTTCGCGAGCGATCTCGGCCACGGCAAGTTCGACGGCGCCTGGCTGGTGCAGAATTTCGAGAACCAGAATCCGGCGAACACGCTCTGGAGTAAGCCGTACAACCTGTACGCGCACATCGATACCGAGCCCGCGCGCTATCTCGGTTTCGAGCGCTGGTGGGGGGGTCACGTCAATCTCAATGCGGAGGAGATCCAGTTCATCGTCGATGAGCTGTTCATCGGCAACAAGCTCGCTGCCGGCGGGATCGTCACATCGAACGGCACCGCCATCGACCTGCGCAATATCCGCTCTCCCATCGTCGTGTTCTGCTCGCAGGGCGACAACATCACTCCGCCCCAGCAGGCGCTCGGGTGGATTCTCGACCTCTACGACAGCGTCGAGGAGATCCGCTCCTACGGCCAGACGATCGTCTACACCATTCACGAGTCGATCGGGCACCTCGGTATCTTCGTTTCCGGGCGCGTGGCGAAGAAGGAGCACGAGCAGTTCGCGAGCAACATCGACCTGATCGAGACCCTGCCGCCCGGGCTTTACGAGGCCGTGTTCGAGAAGAAGACCGCGGACACGCCGCGTGCCGATCTCGTGAGCGGGGAGTGGGTGATGCGCTGCGAGGCGAGGACGCTGGATGACATTCGCGCGCTTGGCGGCAACGATGCGGCCGATGAGCGCAGATTCGCGACTGCCGCCCGCGTTTCCGACGTCAATCTTGCACTCTACCGAACGTTCGCTCAGCCGCTCGTACGCGCCATGGTCGGCGCACCGCTCGCAGACTACCTCGAGCGGCTGCACCCGTTGCGGCTGCAGTACGAGCTTTTCTCCGATGCGAATCCGTGGATGGCCCCACTCGCCGCCGTTGCCGACCTGGTTCGCAGTCAGCGCAAGCCCGTGGCGAGCGACAATGCATGTGTCGCGCTCGAGAAAAGCGCGTCGCGGCAGATCGAGGCGGCGCTCGATGCCTGGCGACTTTGCAGCGAGGCGCTGGCGGAACGAACCTTTCTCTCGATCTACGGCTCACCGACGCTGCAGGCCGCCGTCGGCATCGACCCCCTCGGAGCGCGCCCGCTGCGCAAGGCCGCGCGCAGCCCGCTGCACCGCGAATTGCTGCAGAAGCGGATCGCCGAGCTCGAAGCGCTCATCCCGGCGGGTGGGTCAGCGGCTGCCGTCATGCGCGGCCTGCTGTACGTGGGCATGTCGCGGGCTGCAGTCGATGAGCGCGGGTTCGAGGCGCTGCGCCTCATTCGCCAAGCACACACCGATCTGACGCTTGCAGAGTTCAAGGCACTCGTGCGCGAGCAGTTCAACATGCTCCTGATCAACTCGCGGGCGGCGCTCGATGCCATTCCGGGAATGCTTCCGGGAGACGCCGACGCGCGGCGCAAGGCGTTCGAGGTCATCCGGCAGGTACTCGGCGCGCGCGGTGAGCTCTCGAGCGAGGAGACGGCGCGACTCGCCGAGGTCGCACGACTTTTCGGCGTCGATCAAGGCGAGATGGAGCATCCGCGAGGCGCTCGCCCTCGCCAGGGCGAGCGCTCTGTCCCGCGCCGGCCCAACGCGCCGCGCACCAGCCACTGACCTGCGAGCCCCGTCAGGCGCTTGGGGCGCGACGCCTGTCCTTCACCGGTCGGCTGCCGGTAGTTGCGTCAGGTGCTGCGTCTCGTTGAAGCGCCGCACCCGCGTGCCGTGCTCGAGCAGCTCGATCTCGCTCACCGCGCACGGCTCCTGCTCGAGGCACCAGTAGGCCGAGAGCGGCTGCTCGAGGCTCTGCAACAGCATCGCGCGGTTGCCACTGCTGTGGCCGACGACTACGACCGTCCCTTCCCGGTGCCGCTCGAGCACCAGGCGCAGGACGTTGGCAACCCGCGCAAGGAGATCCTGGAGCGACTCGCCGTGCGGAAACCGCACCAGATGCGGCGCCCTGAACCAACGCTCGAAAAGCACCGGCGACTCCGCACGCATCTCCTCGCAAGTGCGCCACTCCCAGTCGCCGTAGTGAATATCGTTGAGGTCCTCGAGGACGTCGATGGCAGCTCCACAGGCCGTAGCGATTGCCGATCCGGTATCGAGGCAGCGTCGCAGCGGGCTGGTGTAAACGATCGATGGCCGCTCCTTCGCCGCGATGTAGCGCGCGGTCGCCTGCGCCTGGCGCACCCCGAGCGGCGACAGATCGACATCCCGCCGGCCGCGAAAGCGCTCCGGGAGGATACCTTCGACGTGCCCGTGTCTTACCAGGAGGATGCGTGCCATGCGTTCTGCCGCGGGCGTCCCGCGCGGCCAGGCCGGTGAGCCGTGGCGCGCGAGCGGCTCGAGTTTACCCGCTCGGCGGAAGGCGCGTATGGTAGCCATGTGCGTGAGCCAGGGCGTCCCCCGATGACGGAGCAGAAGGCGAGCGTGTGCCCGCTCGACTGCCCGGATACCTGCAGTCTCGCGGTGACTGTCGCCGACGATCGTCTGCTCGCCGTGCGCGGCAGCAAGGCCAACCCCATCACTCACGGTGCGATCTGCGCCAAGGTGGCCCACAGTTACCCCGACTTCGTTCACGGGCCGAACCGCGTGCGCTACCCGCTCAAGCGCCTCGGGAAGAAGGGCGCGGGAGAGTTCGCGCGCACGTCCTGGGAGGAGGCGCTCGAGCTCATTCACGCGCGTGTTTCCGCCGTGATGGAACGCTACGGTGCGCAAGCCGTGGTGCCCCTCAACTATGCCGGACCCCACGGGATGCTGGCGGATGACTCGATGTCGCTGCGCTTCTTTCACCGGCTCGGCGCATCGCTCCTCTTGCGCAACCCGCTCTGCGGCGGGATTCGCAGCACAGCTTACGCGGCCACTTTCGGCACGACCCCGGGTACGCCGCTGCAGCAGGTGAGTCTGGCGCAGCTCATCATTGTCTGGGGCAACAACGCGAGCGTGTGCAACCTGCACCTGATGCGCCAGATCAACGCGGCCAAGCGTCACGGCGCGCGGCTGGTGGTGGTCGATCCGCGCCGTACCCGGGTCGCCGAGCAGGCACAGCTGCATCTCGCGGTTCGTCCGGGCACGGACGTGGTGCTCGCGTGGGCGATCGCGGTGGAGCTCGAGCGACGCGACGGTTTCGACCGCGCCTTCATCGAGCGCAACGTGCTCGGCTGCGAGGCGTTCATGCAGGCGGCGCGGGCCTTTCCGCCTGAGCGGGCGGCGCCGATCTGCGGTGTGGAGGTCGACGACATACGCACCCTGGCGCAGTGGTACCAGGAATCCTCGCCCGCGGTCATCGCCTGGGGGAACGGGCTCGAGCGCAACCAGAATGGCGGCGCGGGCCTGCGCGCGATCGCCGCATTGCCAGCGCTCGCCGGCAAGTTCGGCGTGGTGGGGGGAGGGCTGGTCGGTGGCGCAGGACACGCTTTCCCCAAGACCCCGGACCGGCTGACGCGCCCGGATCTTGTGCCGCCCGGTACGCGGACCCTCAACATCCTCGACGTGGCACCCTCGATCCTCGACGACTCGCTCGACCCGCCCATCAAGGCGCTGTTCATATACAACCACAATCCGCTCATCGTGCACCCCGACCAGAATCGGATGCGGCGGGCGCTCGCACGCGAGGATCTCTTTACCGTGGGCATCGAGATCGCCATGACCGACAGCATGGCTTTCGCCGACGTGGTGTTGCCGGCGTGCACACACTTCGAGTATGCCGATCTCTACGCCGCGTACGGGCAGCAGTACCTGCAGCGCGCGGAGGCCGTGATCGCGCCGGTCGGTGAGAGTCTGCCCAACACCGAGATCTTCCGCCGCCTCGCCGCGCGCTTCGGCTTCACCGACGCGGCCTTCGCGGCGAGTGACGCCGAGCTCATGGATGCGGCCGTGAACCCCGCTGATCCGCGCATGCAGGGTCAGCAACCGAGCCGCCTCCCGACCGACCGGGCGCTCAAGATGGAGTTCGATGGTCAGGAGCCGATCCTCTGCGATACCGTCTGGCCGCGAACCCCGAGTGGCAAGATCGAGCTCGTGTCGGCCTCACTCGGTGAGCGCTACGGCGCGGCGCTTCCCGACTTCCGTCCGGTCGTCTCCCGCTATCCCCTGACCCTGATCACGCCGGCCTCGGACACGCGGATTACCTCGACGTTCGGTGGCCTCACCGCAAGCGACGACACGCCGGTGCTCGACATGCACCCGGACGATGCGGCGAGCCGCGCCTTGACGGATGGCGAGCGCGTGAGAGTGTGGAACG
This sequence comes from Steroidobacteraceae bacterium, assembly GCA_035621995.1. GTDB lineage: Bacteria > Pseudomonadota > Gammaproteobacteria > Steroidobacterales > Steroidobacteraceae > 13-2-20CM-66-19. Next base: position 108,837 of record DASPWF010000002.1, on the reverse strand, counting down.
ATGCCGGGCAGGTATTCCTCCCACTGCACATCACCACGGCCGTACGCCCGGGCGTCGTGTGCTCCGAGAAGGGGGCATGGCTGCGCACGAGCAGCAACGGGCAGACGGTGTCGGCACTCGCCCCGACACACAAAGCAGACATCGCAGAGGGCGCCTGCTTCAACGATGCGCGGGTCGAAGTCGCGGCCGGCAGCGATCCGCCGCCTGCGCTCTGATCAGACGAGCGGTGCGCCGAAGAGGCGCCCGTGAAAGACAATGACCAGCGCGTAAGCGATCAGGGCGACGAGTGGGCGTACCAAGCCGATCTCCTTCATCGCCGCGGCCATGCTGTTGCGGCCACCCATGATCGCCGCGAACGGGACGCTGGAGGTGCTTCGCACAAACGCCTGCCACGTGGCCCCGAGCTTGCGGTGCCGTTTGGCATCGATCGAGGCCGTGCCTGCGACTGCGAGCAACAGCAGCGAGCCGAAGAAAACGAGTGACGCCAGATCGCCGTTCGCAGCGACGTGCACCAGAGCCCAAAGTGCTACGCCCCAGAGGAAGGGGTGGCGCGTGACGCGCACGATACCCCGCACGGTCTCGATGCCCTGGGTGAGCTTCGCCTCCGCCCCCACCTGAGTGGGGCTCGGCGTGGCAAGTCCGATCACGACGAGCAGGAACGCGGCGCACGTCAAGACGAACGCCAGCGGCCGCAGGCCGGGGAGTGGACCCCAAAGAGGTACGACTGGGGCACGCCGGTAGGCATAGATCATCCAGAGCAGTCCCAGCACCGAAGTGAGACTGAAAAGGCCGCGATACGCTCCTTCGCCGAGACGCACGACCAGACCGTCGCGCCACCGCGTTCCGGAAACGGCGAAATGGATGAACAGAAAGAACGCGCTGGCCGCGACGAGATTCAGCATGGATGCGACACCGGGAAAGCCACGGGCATTGTACGCTTCGGGAGCAAACGAGCCTCAGCGAGTCTTCTTCAGCATCTCTGCCAGCACGATCGCATCCTGCTGATCCTGCGGACGGTTTGATGCCAGCTTGGAGCGCAGGATGTCCTCAAGACTCGCGGCACGCACTTTGATTCCGAAGACCTCGAAGGTGACGGCCGATTGGGCGAGGTCTCGATACCCATCGGTTCCGCTCGGCTTGAAGACGATGTCGAGCCGGCCGGCGTCGGTCACGAAATTCCAAAGATCGGCGCGGGACAGCGTGTGCGCATCACAGGTGAACTGCAGACCTTCGGGGACCGCTTCAGTGTAAACGCGCGCCCGCAGGTCGCGTAGTGCCGCCGACAGACGCTTCAGATTCGCCGGATCGGCGGCCGGGGCAATATCGGCGTCCGCAGTGAGGCGCGGAAACCCCTGCAGGCGGGCGGCAGTGGCTCCCACGAGAACGTACCGCACGCGCCGCTTCGCGAGCGTTCGCAGTATCCGCGCTGGATCAAAGGCGCCCGCCATCCAAACGCCTCGCGGCCGCGACCAACTGCGCAGCGTTACGTAGCTCGAGCAGCCGCTGCTCCGGCGTCAACCGCAGAATCCGGGCGACATCAGCGAGCATGTGAGAACCGCGGTAGGCCCTGGGTCTGAGTGTGGCGTGGAGGTCGAAGCCTGCGCAGGTTAGCAGCCGCTCGAGAGTCTCCCAGCTGGGGGTGGCGGTGCCGCTCTCGATGCGCGCGATAACGGACTGTGAGGTACGGGCGCGGCGCGCCAGGTCGCGCTGCGTGAGCAGCGCGAGTCGTCGGGCGGACCGCAGCAGGCGTGACGGGGTGGTCACCATACAAGGATGATAGCCACAAAGCTATCAAGCGCAAACCTGGCGCTGGTAGCCGGCGCGAAGCTCCTGTACCTTACCCCGGCCGATGAGCTCGCCGACGACAAACGTGGACGGCCGCCCACATACGCCCGGCGCGTGGGCTGCAACGCTCCGCCGAATATCGGTTTGCCGGCCGCTCGCTGGTGTAACCCTGGTTCTCATCGCCCTGTCGACGCCGTACGTCAGTGCGCAGACGCCCGCGCGCATCGAGAGCCTGGTCAACGCCGGTACTCTCGAGGGCATGCGCTGGCCGGACTTTCGCGCCTATCAAGAGAGCGTTGGCGAGTTCTACGCACCGAGCGGCTATGCCAGCGCGTGGGTTCAGGGGACGACGCCCTCGGCGCAGGCGCTCTCGATGATCCAGCTTTTCCAGGAGGCGTGGCAGAAAGGCCTGGATCCCGAGGACTACGATGCGGGCCGCTGGCAGGCACGGCGCGAGGCGCTCACGCGCGCCGGCGCTGACGTTGCCGTCTTCGACGTCGCGCTCACCGTGTGTGCCATGCGCTACGTCTCGGATCTGCGGATTGGTCGCGTGAATCCCCGCCACGTCGGCTTCGACCTCACCGTCGAGCAGAAGAAATATGACCTGGCGCAATTCCTGCGCGGCCGCATCCTGAGCGCCGCTGACCTACCCGCGGTGGTCGAGAGCATCGAGCCGCCGTTTCCCGGGTACCGGCGCACGGAGCTCGCTCTCGCGCGCTACGTGGAGCTCGCGCGGCAGGACGATGGCGAGCAGCTTCCGCTGCCCGCAAAAGCCATCGATCCCGGCCAGCCGTACGCGGGGCTCACCCGCATGAGGCAGCTGTTGCTGCTCGTCGGGGATCTGCCTGCAACAGGCGGCGCCGCGACCGCGACTTCCGAGCTCTATGCCGGCGACCTCGTCGAAGCCGTGAAGCGCTTCCAGCGCCGGCACGGACTCGACGACGACGGACGCATCGGTGCGGCCACGGTCAAGGCGATGAACGTCCCGCTCAACGAGCGCGTGCGCGAGCTGCAGCTCGCACTCGAGCGCTGGCGGTGGCTACCGATCGAGTTCGTGTCGCCACCGATCGTGGTCAACATCCCGGACTTTCACCTGCGCACACTCGATGCGGACAATCACGTGGTCATGGATATGCGCGTGGTCGTCGGCAAGGCGATGACCACGGAGACCCCCGTTTTCTCGCGTGACATGACCTACGTGGTATTCCGTCCCTACTGGGTCGTGCCCCCGGGCATCATGCGGCGCTCGATCCTCCCTTCCATCCAGAGAGATCGAAGCTACATTGCCAACAATCGCTACGAGGTCACGACTCCAGGCGGTGCCCTGGTCACCTCGGGTGTGATCTCCGACGACGTGCTGGCGCAGCTCAGGGCCGGCAAGCTCATGGTGCGCCAGAAGCCGGGCCCCAAGAACGCCCTCGGCCTCGTAAAGCTCATGTTCCCCAACGAGCACTCCGTCTACCTGCACAGCACCCCATCGACGGAGCTCTTCGCCCGCAGCCGCCGCGATTTCAGCTCGGGCTGTATCCGCGTCGAGAAGCCGGCCGAGCTCACTACCTGGGTGCTGCGGAACAACCCCGGTTGGACGCTCGCACGGGTCGAGCAAGCGATGCAGTCGGGTCGCGACAACGTTACCGTGACCCTCGCGCAGCGCATCCCCGTTTTCATCGTGTATGGAACGGCGATCGCTCACCCTGATGGTGAGGTTCACTTCTACCCTGATCTCTACGGTCACGACCGCACTCTGGCTGCGGCGCTATCCAAGGCGCACACATCGTCGTGAGGCGCAGCGGCACGTCCACTGCGGCCTCCGGGGGCGACAGGAGCGACCGATGGTTTCCTCGTCTTAGCGGGGTACGCGAGAATGGCGGCCAAAGTGGCGATGGTGACAGGTGCCGGCAGCGGCATCGGCCGGCAAGCTGCGCTGGCACTGCTGCGTGAGGGCTACGCCGTCGTGCTCGCCGGGCGCCGGCGGGGACCGCTCGCGGCGACCGCCGCACAGAGCGGCGCTGCGTCATCGCGGGTGCTCGTGGTGGCGACCGACGTGAGCAACCCAGCCTCCGTGAAGGCCCTCTTTGCACGGACCCGCAGGGCGTTCGGGCGGCTCGACGTTCTTTTCAACAACGCGGGTGTCTTTGGGCCTGCCGTACATCTGGAGGACGTGACGCCGCGCGAGTGGCGCGAAGTCGTCGACGTCAATCTGACGGGAACCTTCCTCTGTACCCAGCAGGCGTTTCGCCTCATGAAGGCCCAGCGGCCGCGCGGGGGCCGGATCATCAACAATGGCTCGATCTCTGCCTATAGCCCGCGACCGGACTCCGCACCTTACACGGCGACCAAGCACGCCATTCTCGGCCTCACCAGGGCGACCTCCCTTGACGGGCGGAAATACGGCATCGCTTGCGGCCAGATCGATATCGGCAATGCCGCAACGCCGATGACGCGCGCAATGAAGAAAGGCGTGGCGCAGGCCGATGGCTCGAGCAAGGTCGAGCCGACCTTCGACGTCGAGCACGTCGCCGAGGCCGTCGTCTTCATGGCGAACTTGCCGCTCGACACCAACGTGCAGTTCCTGACCGTCATGGCGACCAAGATGCCCTTCATCGGGCGGGGTTAGGCCTTCAGGCTCGCCGAGGCTCGTGCCCGAATGGCAGGCTGACGCCTGGGAGTATCAGCCTGGCCCACGGGGACGCTCTCGGGCCCAGGAAATGCGGCCGCCATCTCGCGCAGCCACTCGAGGAGCTCGTGCACCTTCGGCAGCGCAAGGTAACTCTCCGGGCAGACGAAATAGTAGGAGCGCGGGCAGGGCAGAACCTGCTCACTTGCACGCACCAGCCGTCCGTTGCCGATGTCCTGCGCAGCGAGCGCCCAGCGGGTGAGCGCGAGCCCCTGGCCCTGCTCGGCCGCCGCGAGTACCGTGAGCGAATCGTCGAACGCCGCGCCGCGCTCACGCCACTCGACCTCGGTCCCGGGGCGGCGCCACAAGCTCCATGACTCATCGGACGAGCGCAGCAAGGGATAGCGCTTGAGGTCCACCGGTGTGCGCACCACGCCGTGACGGGCGAAGAGCTCCGGGCTGCACACCGGCAGGAACCATTCATCGAGCAGCTTTTCGTTGTACAACCCCGGCGTCGGCGCGCCACTCATGCGCAGCGCGGCGTGAAAGTTACCCTCCGCGAAATCCACCGGGATGTGCGAGGTGTGAACGCTCAGCTCGATATGCGGGTGGCGGCCGTAGAACTGCGGCAGCCGCGGCATCAGCCACTTCTGCAGGAACGACGCAATGGTGCTGATGTTGAGCGCGCCCTCGCTGCGGTGCTGGCGCAGTTGCTGCATCGCCTGCTGCAGCTCGGCGAGCCCACGCCGCACGCCGGGTAGCAGCAGCGCACCCTCGGTGCTCAGCGCAATGGCGCGGGCGCTGCGCCGGAACAAGGGCACGCGCAGGTAATCCTCGAGCGTGCGGATCTGCATGCTTACCGCCGCGGGCGTGACGTGCAGCGCTTCGGCGGCTTCAGCGAAGCTCAGCCGCGTTGCCACCGCCTCGAACACGCGCAGCGCATTCAGCGGCAGCCGATCGAAGCTGCGCGGCGGTTCAGTTTTTCTTGTGCGTCGTTCAGACATCGCGTTTGCTGCTCAAGCGCCTCGGATCAACACTGTGCCCCATCGGATGAGCACGGTTTGCCCTACAGGATCACACGAGGAGAAGTCCCATGAAAGCCCTGACTACCGCCAATGTCGTTGCGCTCTTTGTCGCCCTGGTGCTGACGGTCGGCGAGGTCGTCGTCGTGCAGTACGATGAGCACCAGCGCGTCGTTCAGTTTCAGGCCGAGACCAGCGCCGCCGCGGAGCGCAGCTGAGTGGCGCCGATAGCCTGACGCGCGTCGATGCCCATCCGACGCGCGTCAGTCCGATCGTCAGTCCCAGCGTCAGCCTCCGCCGTCAGGCCGCATCGCAGCGCATATTCACACCACGGCCGACCCGAGGCCGTATCTCCGTTCTCCCCTATGCCCCTCTGGGCAGTGTCGCGCTCCCTGACCTGCTGCTAGCTTGTGGGTAGGCATCGGCCGCTCGCGAAGGCCGCTGAAGGTGATCGAGAGTTCCTTCGTTCCCTGCGCGGTTGCCATTTCCGCACTCGTTTGCGCCTGTGCGTCGGAGCCCGCGCCGGCCGAGGCGTTGCAGCCCAGTGCGCTCCGGGCGGCGCAGCAACGCGGCGCGTCCGAGTTGCGCCAAGCAAACGAGATACCTGGTCACCTGTGACGACCGCAAGCCGCGCTGCACTGCCGGTCATTTGCAGAGCACAGCCGTCGTCGAGTAACTCCCTCAGAGGTGCCCGCCGCGCAGGTCGCGTGGCAGCGCCAACATACAGGAAGCGAAAACGCTCCTCGGATCAGTGGCTTAGTTGACGTGAGGCGGTTGCGAGGCTTGACGCGTCTTGTTCGCACCTGATTCGCATCTCTGCCGGTGCCCCTCTGGGCAGTATCGGATGGTGTTACCCGCTGCTACCTTAAAGCGCGAGCGGTGGCCAGCGCGCCGGGGGTTTAAATGTCGAAAAAAACAGTGATCCTCATCGTAGTCGTGGTGGCCATCATTGGCGGCGTGGCCTGGTGGTTCCTTTCGAAGCCCAAGCTCCCGCCCGGCTTTGCCGGCGGTAATGGACGACTCGAGGCACAACAGGTCGATGTCGCGGCTAAGTATGCTGGCCGCCTGAAGACAGTCATCCCCCACGAGGGCGATACGGTCGAGGAGGGCGAAGTCGTCGCGACCATCGACACCGAGCCCCTCGAGGCGCAGCTGCGCGCGTCGAAGGCACAGATCGTCGAAGCGCAGAACAACCTGCGAACCGCGGGTGCGCAGGTGAAGTCGACGCAGGCGCAGCTGAACCTCGCCAACAAACAGTACAAGCGTGCCAATGAACTCGTCGCGACCGGCGCAGTGAGCGCGCAGGAGAGGGACGCGGATCTGGCCAAGGTGGAGGTGGCACAGGCAAACCTCACCGGTTACCAGGCACAGGTGACTCGCGCACGGTCTGCGATCGACGCGGCCACCGCGGAGTCGGAGCGACTGCAGGCCGAGATCAACGACAACACGCTCAAGGCACCCCGCAGAGCCCGGGTGCAAAGTCGCATGGCCGAGCCCGGCGAGGTCGTGGCGCAGGGGGGTAAGGTGCTCTCGCTCCTCGACCTCAGCGACGTCTACATGTACGTGTTCCTGCCAACCGACGCCGCCGGCAAGGTTGCTCTCGGCTCGGAGGCGCGCATCGTCCTCGACGCTGCGCCTCAGTACCCGATCGGCGCCGTCGTTTCGTTTGTCTCGCCCAACGCTCAATTCACTCCCAAGACGGTCGAGACCGCCGAGGAGCGTCACAACCTTACGTTCAAGGTGAAGTTGCAGGTCAACAACAAGGAGAAGCTGCGCCAGTTTGAACCCTATGTGAAGGCAGGCCTCCCGGGCATGGGGTACGTCCGCTTCCTCGACAACAATGCTGATTGGCCGGCGATGCTGCAGGTGAAACCGGTCTCGGAGATACCCTGGGCTCCGACTGGCTCGAGCAGCCAGAAGTAATAGCCGAGACCGGGCACGGAACATGGACACCAGCTTGCACGAGTCGGTGGTCGAGCTGGAGAACGTCAGCCAGCGCTATGGCAAGGCCATAGCGCTCGATGACGTCACCCTGAAGATTCCCGGGCAAAAGATGATCGGGCTAATCGGCCCCGACGGCGTCGGTAAGTCAACCCTGCTCGGGATCGTGGCGGGCGTACGACGCATGCAGGGCGGCCGGGCGCAGGTGCTCGGCGGCAACATTGACGACCCGCACTTCCGCAACGCGGTGTCCGCGCAGGTTGCCTACCTGCCGCAGGGCCTCGGCAAGAACCTCTATCCGACGCTGTCGATCTTCGAGAACGCGGATTTCTTCGGCCGCCTGTTCGGACAATCGCGCGAGGAGCGCGAATGGCGCATTACCGACCTGTTCGCGAGCACGGACCTGTTGCCATTCCGCGAGCGGCCCGCCGGCAAGCTCTCCGGCGGCATGAAGCAGAAGTTGGGCCTGTGCTGCTCGCTGATTCACGACCCGGATCTCCTGATCCTCGACGAGCCGACGACCGGTGTCGATCCGCTGGCGCGGCGGCAGTTCTGGGAGCTGATCGCGCGCATCCGCGTGCGACGCCCCACCATGAGCGTGCTGGTGGCGACTGCGTACATGGACGAGGCAGAAGGCTTCGACTGGCTCGTGGCGATGGACGCCGGCAAGGTCCTTGCGACCGGAACGCCCGAGGAGCTCAGGCGCCGTACCAACGAGACCACGCTCGAGCGAGCTTTCATCAAGCTGCTGCCGGAGGAGGCCACGAAAGGACACAAGGAACCGCACATCACGCCGTACCAATCCAGCGGCGGCCCGCCCGCGATTGAAGCGCAGGGTCTCACGCAACGCTTCGGCAATTTTACCGCGGTCGATCATGTCAACTTCCGCATCGAGCGTGGCGAGATCTTCGGCTTTCTCGGCTCCAACGGCTGTGGCAAGACGACCACCATGAAGATGCTGACCGGGCTCTTGCCGCCGACCGAGGGGACCGCGCTGCTCTTCGGTAACCCGGTCAAGGGGGGCGACGTGGAGTCGCGCCGACGCGTCGGGTTCATGACCCAGGCGTTCTCGCTCTATACCGAGCTCACCGTGCGGCAGAACCTCGTGCTGCACGCGCGTCTGTTCGACCTTCCGCCGCAGAAAGCGAAGGCGCGCGTCGCGGAATTGCTCACCGATTTCGGTCTCGAGCAAGTTGCCGACACGCTGACCGAGAGTCTGCCGCTTGGCATCCGCCAGCGACTGTCGCTCGCCGTCGCGGTCCTGCACGAGCCGGACATGCTGATCCTCGACGAGCCGACCTCAGGGGTGGATCCGGTCGCCCGCGACGGCTTCTGGGAGCTACTCATCCGGCTGTCGCGTGAGAAGGGTGTCACGATCTTTCTATCCACCCACTTCATGAACGAGGCGGAGCGCTGCGATCGCATGTCGATGATGCACGCCGGCAAGGTGCTCGCGCAGGGACCGCCCGCGCAGCTGGTCGCCGAGCGCAAGGCGAAGAACCTCGAGGCCGCCTTCATCGGCTATCTGGAGGATGCTGCCAAGGCCCCGGACGCCAGGGACAAGGTAGCCGTCGCAGCGCAGGTCACGCCCGCGGGTGATGCGGCCGCGCCGCCAGGCGCCGAAGCTGCCGCCCCCCCCGTAACGAGTCACGCTGCTACCAGCAGCCGGTTCAGTCTGGGGCGTGTGTGGGCATTCGCCCGTCGCGAAGCGATTGAGCTCCTGCATGATCACGTACGGCTGGGGTTTGCGGTCGCGGGGCCCATTCTGCTGATGGCGGTTTTTGGTTGGGGCATCTCGCTCGACGTCGATCACCTGCCGTTTGCGGTGCTCGACGGGGACGGCACATCGGCGAGCCGCGACTATGCGGACAGCTTCCGCGGCTCCTATTACTTCGATGAGAAGCGCCCCTTGTACAACTACCAGGAGCTCAATCGACGGCTGCGCAACGGCGAGCTGCGCATCGCACTCGACATACCTTCGGGCTTTCAGCGTGACGTCGAGCGCGGGCGGGTACCCGAGGTGAATGCGGTCCTCGATGCCGCCGTACCGTTCCGCGCCGAGACCGCCCGCAGCTACATCGAGGGTGTCCATGGCCAGTACCAGGCGCGCCTGCGCCAGGAGAAGGGACTGCCGGCGGCTGCCAGCCCGTTCAGGCTCGAGACGCGCGCGCTCTTCAATCAGGACTTCAAGAGTGTCTACGCCATGGTACCGGGCGACATCATGCTGCTGCTGATGCTGATTCCAAGCATGCTGACGGCGCTCTCCGTCGTGCGCGAGAAGGAGCTCGGCTCGATCGCCAACTTCTACGCCGCTCCCGCGAGTCGCACGGAGTTCCTGTTCGGCAAGCAGCTGCCGTATCTCGGCGTTGCGCTGATTCAGTTCGCGACACTGGTCGCGCTCGCGGTGTTGCTGTTCCAGGTGCCGGTCAAAGGCAGCTGGCTGACCCTCATCCTGGGCGGCATCGTCTACGTGCTCGCCAGCACCGGCTTCGGGCTGTTGTTATCGGTGTTCGCGAGCACCCAGACTGCGGCGATATTTGCCGCGGCCATCATCGCTATCCTGCCCGCGGTGCAGTTCTCCGGGATGTTCGTCCCGGTGTCCTCACTCACCGGTGGGGCCTGGGCGGCGGCGAAAATCTTTCCCAGCACTTATTTCCAGGCGATCAGCGTCGGCACGTTCACCAAGGCGCTGGGCATGGCGTCGCTGTGGCGCAGTGTCCTGGCACTAGCAGTGATCGCGTTTATCTATGTCCTGGTATCGGTGCTCCTGCTGAAGAAGCAGGAGGACTAGACGATGAAGATTCTCAAACATATCGGGGAACTGGGCATCAAGGAGCTGTTGAGCCTGGCGCGCGACCCGGTGCTGCTGTTCCTCATCGCCTACTGCTTCACGTTCTCCGTCTACACGCCGGCGAAAAGCGCCGTGATGGACGTCATCAACGCCTCCGTGGCAGTCGTCGACGAGGACGACTCCGAGGTGTCGCGCCGGATACGCGACGCGCTGCTGCCGCCGCTGTTCCTGCCGGCGGCGCAGCTGGCATTCAGCGAGATCAACCGCGCGATGAACGCCGGCAAGTACACGTTCGTCATCAACATACCGTCCAAGTTCCAGCAGGACCTGCAAAAAGGCGCGACCCCTACGGTCGAGATCATCGCCGACGCGACCGCCATGAGCCAGGCCGGGCGGGGACCGGCCTACATCAGCAAGATCATGAACCTCGAGGTGCAACCCTTCTGGGCGGGCAGCCAGGATCCGAAGAATAAGGATCTGGTGACGCTCAACACGCGTGCCCGTTTCAATCCCAACATGCAGCAAGGGTGGTTCGTTGCGGTAAACCAGATCATCAACAACATCTCGGTGCTCGCCATTTTTCTCTGCGGCGCAGCGGTGCTGCGCGAGCGCGAGCACGGCACGCTCGAGCACCTGCTGGTGATGCCTCTGCGGCCCTCGGAACTGATGTTCGCCAAGATCTGGGCGAACGGACTGGTAGTGATTATCGCGGTGATGGCGTCGCTGTTTCTGGTCGTCAAGGGCGCCATCGGCGTGCCGGTCGCCACCAGCTCCGTTCCGCTCTTCGTCCTCGGACTCACCGTTTACCTGTTCTCGGTCACGGCGCTCGGAATCATGCTGGCGACCCTGGTCCGCAATATGCCGCAGTTCGGCCTGCTGGCACTTCCCGTGTACGTTGCCATGAGTCTGCTGTCCGGCGGACAGACACCACTCGAGAGCATGCCGGTGGCACTGCAGAAGATCATGCAGTTCGTGCCATCCACCCACTTTGTGAGCTTCTCGCAGGCGGTACTGTTCCGGAACGCGGACTTCAGCATGGTCTGGCCCGATCTCACCAAGATGTTCGCCATCGGTTGCGTGTACACGGTGTTCACGCTCTCGAGGTTCCGCAAGATGCTTGCCGCGGTTCAATAAGAAGGGGGATGTCAGTGGACACGCGTGTAGCGACGAGCTCGAGGACTGCGGCACTGCTGGCCGTGGCGCTGCTGGCCGCGGGTCTCGCCGGCTGCATGGTCGGACCCACCTACAAGCGGCCGGATGTCGCGCCGGTGCAGCAGTTCAGGTCGCAGGTCGGACCTTCGGAAGCCAGCTCGCTCGCGGATCTTCCCTGGTGGCAGGTCTTCAACGACAAGGCACTGCAGGCCCTGATCACCGAAGGCCTTACCAACAGCTACGACCTGCAGGCGGCGGTGGCGCGGATCGACGAGGCGAATGCGCAGGTCGGCATCGTGCGGGCGGACCTCTATCCGCAGGTCAACTACTCCGCGATTGCCGCACGGCAGAAGGCATTGGTTCCGATCGAGCCCCCGCAGAACCTCACCTACAACACCTTCGGGCTCGCCGCGAGCGCGGCCTGGGAACTCGACGTGTGGGGTCGGATCCGCCACGCGACCGAGGCCGCCCGCGCAAACGTCTATGCCCAGGAGGATGTGCGTCGCGCGGTCATGCTGGCGCTCGTGAGCGATATCGCGTCCGGGTATTTCCTCCTCATCGAGCTCGATCGCGAGCTCGCCATTGCTCAGGAGAGCGAAGCGACCTACAAGAAAACGGTAGACCTTTTCGGCCAGCGCTTCGAGGCGGGCCGTGACTCGAAGCTCGGAGTGGTACGGGCACAGGCCAACTACGAGTCGAGCGTCGCCACCATTGCGGCCCTGCAGCGCGCTATCACGCAGACGGAGAATGCGCTGTGCGTGCTGATCGGCACCTATCCACACCCGATTTCAAGAGGGATGGCGCTCACGGCGCAAACCACGCCACCCACGACTCCGGTCGGTCTCACGACGAGTCTGCTCGAGCGGCGACCGGACGTCCTCCAGGCGGAGCAGGTCATGATCGGGGCCAATGCAGAGATCGGCGTGGCGGTGGCCAACTATTTTCCCCAGATAGGACTTTCGGCCCTGTTCGGCTGGGAAGCCACAAAGCCCAGCGATCTCTTCAAGAGCAGCTTCAACATCTGGCAACTCGGCGCGAACCTCGCGGGGCCGATCTTCCAGGGTGGCCGCCTGCAGGCGGCGTATAACGCCCAGGAGGCTTTCTGGAACGAGAGCATCGCCCAGTACAAGAAGACCGTGACGGTGGCATTCCAGGAGACCTCCGACGCGCTGATTGCGCAGCAGACGCTGGTCGGCCAGCGCGACGCCCTCGAGCGACAGGTGGCATCGCTCAAGGAATCCGTCGACCTCGCGTTGCAGCGTTACGATGCCGGCCGGGCCACGTACTTCGAGGTGCTGGAAGCGGAACAGCAGCTCTTTCCCTCGCAGGATGCCCTGGCGCAGACGCAGCGCGACCAGCTGATCGCCGTCGTCAATCTCTATAAGGCGCTCGGTGGCGGCTGGAACCTGAAGGACGCCGACTGGGCGGCTGGGCCGCACTGAGTTTGCGACGGGGGAAGCTGCAGGAGCGCCATCTGGAGAGAGGTACTCAAATGGCACGAGCGAAAAAGAAGGATCGGGACCCGGCCGAAAAGGGGGTGGACAAAAAATCGGCGAAGGGCGATGCGGGCGCCGACGATAAGTCCGAAAAGCTCTCGGGCAAGGAGTTCGAGAACGAGCTCGAGAAGCTGCAGGCCGAGCTCGTACAGCTGCAGTTCTGGGTGCAGCACGAAGGCGCGAAGATCATCGTTGTTTTCGAGGGGCGCGACGCGGCGGGCAAGGGCGGCGTCATCAAGCGCATCACCGAGCGTGTCAGTCCCCGGGTCTTCCGGCTGGTGGCGCTGCCGGCCCCAACCGAGCGCCAGAAGACGCAGCTCTATCTGCAACGCTACGTGGAGCAATTTCCCGCTGGCGGCGAGGTCGTGATCTTCGATCGCAGTTGGTACAACCGTGCCGGAGTCGAGCGCGTCATGGGCTTCTGCTCCGAGCGGCAGGTTCGGACGTTCCTCAAGCTGTGTCCGGTATTCGAGCGCTTCGTGGTCGAAGCCGGGATCACCCTCATCAAGTATTGGTTCGAGGTCAGCCAGGACGAGCAGACGCGGCGCTTCAAGTCGCGCATCAACGACGGTCGCAAGCTCTGGAAGCTGAGCCCCATGGATCTGGAGTCGCACCGGCGTTGGTACGACTACTCGCGCGCCCGGGACGACATGCTGCTCGCGACCGATACCCCCACGGCGCCCTGGTACATCGTTGACGCCGACGACAAACGCCGCGCGCGCCTCAACTGCATCGCGCATCTCCTGAGCCTCATTCCGTATAAGGAGGTCAAGCGCGAAAAGATCAAGCTTCCCGACCGGCAGAAGCCGAAAGGGTACGTCGAGCCGCGCAACCGCAACTACAAGCACGTGCCGCAGGTGTATTGAGGCGCCGGCGTGGTAGCGACATCCCAGGGGGCATCCATGGCCCACGAGACCGGCACCGGAAAGTACGAACAGCTCGTGGCGCGCTGCAAGAGCCTCTCAGCCGTGCCGACCGCGGTGGCGCATCCCTGCGAGCAGAGTGCGCTCGCGGGCGCGGCCGAGGCCGCGGCGGCCGGACTCATCAAGCCGATCTACGTGGGCCCGAAGGCGCGTATCGCCGAAGTCGCGGCCAAGGGTGGAATCAATCTCGGCTCTGCGGAGATCATCGACGCCCCGCACAGTCATGCCGCCGCCGCGCAGGCTGTGGCCTTGGTGCGCGAGGGTCGGGCCGAGCTTCTCATGAAAGGGAGCCTCCACACCGACGAGCTGCTCGGTGCCGTGGTCGCGCGCGATGCGGGGCTGCGTACCGGTCGGCGCATCAGCCACGTCTTCATCATGGACGTGCCGACCTACCACAAGGTGCTGATCGTCACCGATGCGGCCATCAACATCGCGCCCTCGCTAGAGGACAAGGTCGACATCTGCCAGAACGCCATCGATCTCGCCATATCCCTCGGACTCAAGCAGCCGAAAGTCGCGATCCTCGCAGCCGTCGAGACGGTCAACTCAAAGATGCCGGCGACGCTCGATGCGGCGGCGCTCTGCAAGATGGCCGATCGCGGACAGATCAAGGGTGCGCTCCTCGACGGACCGCTCGCCTTCGACAATGCAATCAGCAAGGACGCGGCGCGCATCAAGGGCATCAAGTCCGAAGTAGCCGGTGACCCGGACATTCTGCTGGTGCCGGACCTCGAGGCCGGCAATATCCTAGCGAAGCTCCTGAGTTTTCTCGCCAAGGCTGACAGCGCGGGCCTCGTGGTCGGGGCACGCGTGCCGATCATTCTCACGAGCCGCGCCGACAGCGTCCGCGCCCGGATCGCAAGCTGCGCGGTAGCGATGCTCGCGGCGCACGCGCGGCACACGCCAGCAGTGGCCATGTCGTGAGCAGGGATCGTGTCGTCGGTACCGGACACAGGACGTAATTCGTGGAAGAGTTCGCGCTGGTACTGAACGCAGGCTCCTCGAGCCTCAAGTTCGCAGTCTTCCGCGCAACCACCGACCCAGACTGGCCGCTCATCGCACGCGGCAACCTCGAGGGCATCGGCACGGCGCCGAAGATGTCCGCGCGCGACGCCGCCGGTGAGAGTCTGCCGACCGCTGCAGTTCCTGCCGAGGTGCGCGACGCAGGTGGCGCTCTCGAGCACGTGTTCGCCTGGCTGCGCGCGAGCTTCAGTGGGGGCCGCATCATCGGCGTAGGCCACCGCGTGGTGCACGGCGGCCCCCGGTACGCGTACCCCGCGATCGTGACGCCGGAGGTGCTGACAGAGCTTCGCCGGCTGATACCGTACGCTCCGCTGCACCAGCCCTACAACCTCGCGGCGATCGAGGCGGTGGCCAAGCACCGGCCCGAGGTGCCGCAGGTCGCCTGCTTCGACACGAGCTTTCATCGCACCCTCCCACAGGTTGCAAAGCTGATCGCGCTGCCAGCCGATGTGCGCCAGGGCGGCATCGAGCGCTACGGCTTCCATGGCCTCTCCTACGAGTACATCGCATCCGTCCTGCCGCAGGTGGCGCCACAGATTGCGGAGGGGCGTGTGATCGTAGCCCACCTCGGCAGCGGCGCGAGCCTCTGCGCGCTGCGCGCTGGCCGAAGCATCGAGAGCACCATGGGCTTCACGGCGCTCGATGGGCTCTGCATGGGCACCCGACCGGGAGCCGTCGACCCCGGCGTCATCCTTTATCTCTTCCAGGGACTTGGCCTTTCGGTGAAGGAAGTCGAGACCATTCTCTACAAGAAATCGGGCCTGCTCGGCATCTCCGGCGTGAGTAACGACATGCGGGATCTGCTCGAGAGCAGCGAACTCACCGCGCGCCTCGCGGTGGACTACTTCGTGTACCGCGTGACAAAGGAGGTGGGGGCGCTTGCCGCGGTGCTCGGCGGGATCGACGCGCTCGTGTTTACGGCCGGCATCGGCGAGAACTCGCCCGAAATCCGGTGCCGCGTTTGCGCAGCCTGCGCCTGGCTCGGCATCGAATTCGATCTGGAGGCCAACACCGCCAAGGCGGCGTGCATCTCCCGCAAGGCGAGTGCGGTGTCGGTCTGGGTGATCCCGACGAACGAGGAACTCATGATCGCCCGGCACACCGGGCGGCTGCTTGCATCGGGAGGAACACGCCCCTCACGGGAATGACCTCCTTAAGGAGTTGATGGCCGCGATCTCAGCGATTCAATCCGCCCGACAATCGCGTCGATCAGCTCGCCACGTGGATCGTGAGCACGTTCATGAGCCGCTGCGCAAGTATCCGACCTATACCATGCGCTTTTGTCGATAACCAACTCCGCGGTTCAGTTTTTCTTAGGCATCCTTCAGACATCGCGTTTGCTGCCCCGGCACCCCGGATGAACACTGTGCGCCAACGGATGGACGTCGTTGTCCCAGTAAACAGCCGAGGAGTTGCCCATGAAGACCCTGCACGCCACCAATATCGTTGCACTGCTCACCGCGCTGGCGCTGACGGCCGCGGAGTTCCTGGTCTTTGAATACGACGCACAGCAGCGCGTCGTCGAGTATCAGGCTCAGATCCACCTGCCCGCGCAGCGCGGATAGGCCGACGTTGGACGCCGAGTCCTCGCCGTGTCAAGTCGACTTTTGCGGCTCGATCTGCGCCGCCGCGCGCAGCAGCGTGTACCACTCCACGCGACTCAACTCGATACGGTCAGCCGCACAGTTGTCGATCACGTGCTCGGGCTTGGTTGCGCCGATGATCGGCACGATGTTCGCCGGGTGATGCAGAAGCCAGGCGAGCATTACCGCGGCGGGGGTCGTGCCGTGGGCACTTGCGACGTCCTGCAGAGCTTGTGCCGCCTTCCTGACGTCAGGCGCGTCAGCGGCTGTCGGGTTCAGCAGGTTCGGCGGCTTGACGATGTTGCCGGCTTTTAGGGGCGAGTAGGCCTGGATCTGGATTTGGTGCGCGCGAGCGTAGTCGAGCCCTGCGACGCCCTCGTCACCGTGGGTGACGGCGCCTTTGGACGGCCCGGCTGTCGTGTACCAATGCGCCAAACCCAGTTGAATCTGATTGGTTACCAGGGGCTGCCGCAGGTGCTTTTGCAAGAGCTCGATCTGACAGGCGCTGTGATTGCTGACGCCGAAGTAGCGCACCTTGCCCGCGCGGTGAAGCTCATCGAAAGCTTTGGCGACCTCCTGCGGCTCTACGAGACTGTCAGGCCAATGCAGCAGGAGAATATCGAGACGGTCCGTCGCGAGTCGCTGGAGACTCCCTTCGACTGAGGCTGTGATGTGCTCGCGACTGTTGTCGATGCTGCCGCCCTCAGCGATGCCGCATTTTGACTGAATGACGACCCGGTGCCGCAGGCCCGGCGAGCTTTTCAGGAACTCGCCGAGCGCCAGCTCGGACTTGCCGTGGCCATAGATGTCGGCGGTGTCGAACAGGGTAATCCCCTGCTCGTAGGCCGTCTTGATGGTTGCCACCGTGTTGGCAACCGCATCCGAGCCATTCCAGTCGAGTCCCAACATCGCGCAGCCGTAGGCGAGACGCGAGACCTCGAGATCGGTGTGTGGAATCGCGTATGTCTTCATCCTGCCCGCCGGCTTGGGAGCGGTCGCCGACCGGTCAGCGGGCTCATTTGCCTGCGTGGCTGAGCTTGCGTGGGAAGCGCCCGTCGCGATGAGGGTCGCGGCGGCAGTCTGAGTCAGAAACTCGCGACGGGTGAACATGGATCGTGCTCCTTTGGGCAGTTCGCGGCGCCATTCTTGCAATATGCGAATGGGATTACACGCCAGAGAGCCGGAGGCGTTCGAAAGACGATTTAGCCTTTTGTATCAGAAGCTTACGCATCGCCGAGTGGGCGTTCTCCGCACGCGCACCGAGCACGAATTCCCTGCCGCGCCGACTCGCACTGCCCGCCGCGCGTGAGCGGAACGAGACGAGCGCCCGTCGCGCTTTGATTTCCGGGCGAAGCCGCGAGCAAGATAAGGTTCGCGTGAGGCAGCGGCAGCCTTCAGGCAGGCAGCCGGCGGTGATCGAAACCCAAAGCACAATCTCAAGGAGACGCCGTGATCCCTCCGTCATTTGAATATTACGCGCCGCGCTCGATCGGCGAGGCGGTGTCACTCCTGGCGAGACTCGGCGACGCGAGGCTCCTGGCCGGTGGCCATAGCCTGCTGCCGATGATGAAGCTGCGCTTTGCACAGCCCGAGCATCTCATCGACCTCGGGCGCATCGCCGATCTGCGCGGCATTCGCGAGGAGGGCGGCAGCCTCCTCATCGGCGCCATGACGACCGAGGCGGAGCTCCTCGCTTCATCACTCGTCAGAAATAGGGTGCCGCTGCTTGCCGAGGGCGCAGCCTCGATCGCCGATCCCCAGGTACGCTACAAGGGAACCATCGGCGGTGATATCTCCCACGGCGATCCGGGCAACGATCATCCCGCACTCATGATCGCGCTCGATGCCTCGTTCGTGCTCACGGGCGCGAAGGGCCAGCGCACGGTCAAGGCCGACGGCTATTTCCTCGGGCTCTATTCCACGCAGCTCGCGCCCGACGAGATCCTGACGCAGATCCGCATTCCCCTTCCCGCCGCCGGCAGCGGCTGGTCGTACCAGAAGCTCAAGCGCAAGACCGGCGACTTCGCGACGGCCGCGACCGCGGTGCTGCTCGAGATGAAAGGCGCGAATGTTGCCAGGGTTGCGATCGCACTCACGAACGTCGCGCCGACGGCGCTCAAGGCGCGCGCTGCAGAGGCCGCGCTCATCGGCAAGCCGCTCAACGAAGCGAGTTTGAGCGAGGCGGCACGGCAGGCGATGAGCATCTGCAAACCCGCGGCCGATCAGCGCGGGGATGCGGAGTACAAGATCGCGATGTGTGGGGAGATGACGCGCCGCGCGCTGCTTGTGGCCGCGGCGCGCGCCAAAGGCTGAAGTGGGCTACCAAAGGCTGAAACGGGCTACCAGAGGCTGAAGCGGGCTGGACAAGAAAGACGAGGACCAACGTCGTGGCAACCAAACACAAGGTGTCCTTCAAGCTGAACGGCAAGGATGTTGCAGTGGACGTCGAGGCGCGCGAGCTCCTCATCCACACACTGCGCGAACGGCTCGCGCATACGGGCGCGCACATCGGCTGCGAGACCTCGCACTGCGGCGCCTGTACCGTCGACTGTAACGGCATGTCAGTGAAGTCCTGCACGGTGCTCACGGTGCAGTGCGACGGCGCCGAGGTGCTCACCGTCGAAGGACTCGAGCGCGGTGGCACCCTGCACGCCCTGCAGCAGGCTTTTCACGAGCAGCACGGCCTGCAGTGCGGCTACTGCACCCCGGGCATGCTGATGCGCGCCTACCGGCTGCTCAAGGAGAATCCGAATCCCAGCGAGCAGGAGATCCGCTACGGCCTGGCCGGGAACCTGTGCCGCTGCACGGGCTATCAGAACATCGTGAAGGCGGTCGAGTCCGCGGCGCGGAAACTTGCCACAGCGCCGGCGGCCGCGTGACGCGCGCAACGAGCGGAGATACCACCATGGGCGACACGGCGGAACTCAAGGATCGCGAGCAGAAGCTTCAGGGTCTGGGGAGCTCGTTGCTGCGCAAGGAGGATGCGCGCTTCATTCGCGGCCAGGGCACCTATATCGACGACATCCAGCTGCCGGGCATGCTGTTTGGTGCCATCGTGCGCAGTCCCTACGCGCACGCGCGCATCACCTCGGTCGCCAAGGCGGCGGCGCTCGCCACGCCCGGCGTGGTGGCGGTGCTCACGGCAGAGGATCTCAAGCCGGTGAAGCTGCACTGGATGCCGACCGCCGGCGGTGACGTGCAGGCGGTGCTCGCCGACCAGAAGGTGTGCTTCCAATACCAGGAAGTGGCGATGGTTCTCGCTACCGACCGTTATGCCGCCTATGACGGTGCGGCGCTGGTTGATGTCGGCTACGAGGAGCTGCCGGCCATTACCGATCCAAAAAAGGCGATGGCGTCCGATGCGCCCGTGATTCGCGAGGACATCGCTGACAAGAAGGACGTCGGACACGGGCCGCGCACGCACCCGAATCATATCTTCACCTGGGAAGCCGGCGATAAAGGCGCGGCGGATGCGGCGTTCGCCGCCGCCGCCGTCACGGTGCGCGAGGAGATTCTCAACCCGCGCGTGCATCCGTGCCCGCTCGAGACCTGCGGTTGCGTGGCGTCGTTCAACAAGGCGACGGGGTACCTGACGGTGTACGTCACCTCGCAGATCCCGCACCTGTTCCGCACCGTGCTCGCCATGCTCTCGGGCCTCGCCGAGAGCAAGATCCGCGTCGTCGGTGGTGACATCGGCGGTGGCTTCGGCAACAAGGTGCCGATCTATCCGGGCTATGTGGTGGCCACGGTCGCATCCATCGTGACCGGCGTGCCGATCAAGTGGATCGAGTCGCGCATCGACAACATTTCCACCACTGGCTTTGCGCGCGACTACCACGGCATCGGCGAGCTCGCGGCGGACAAGGACGGGCGCATCAAGGGCCTGCGGTTCTCGGCGCTCGCCGATCACGGCGCGTTCAACTCGCACGTCTCGGCGAGCAAGCTCCCGGCGGGCCTGTTCTCGATCTGCACCGGCTCGTATGCGATCCCTAACGCCTATTGCCGGGTCGATGCGGTCTACACCAACAAGGCACCCGGCGGGGTGGCGTACCGCTGCTCGCTGCGGGTCACCGAGGCGGTCTACCTGATCGAGCGCATGCTGGACGTGCTCGCGCAGAAGCTCGGTGTCGACAAGGCCGAGATCCGCCGCCGCAACTTCGTCAAGCCCGAGCAATTCCCGTACACCACGGCGTTCGGCTGGACGCTCGACAGCGGCGCCTACCAGGCGGCGCTCGAGAAGGTGCTCAAGGCCGTCGACTACGAAGGGCTGCGCCGCGAACAGGCCGCCAAGCGCGCCGACCCGAACTGCCCGACGCTCATGGGCATCGGTATCTCGACCTTCACCGAGATCGTCGGTGCAGGCCCCACCAAGGTGTGCGACATCCTCGGCGTCGGCCTGTTCGATAGCTGCGAGATCCGTGTCCATCCCACCGGTGCAGTGATCGCGCGCCTCGGTACGATGAGCCAGGGGCAAAGTCACGCGACCACCTACGCGCAGATCATCGCCACCGAGCTGGGGCTCCCAGCGAGCGATATCGTGATTGAGGAAGGCGATACCGACAAGGCACCCTACGGCGCCGGCACCTGGGGGTCGCGCTCGACCCCCGTCGCGGGCGCCGCCGCCGCGCAGTCCGCGCGCAAGGTCAGGGACAAGGCCCGCAAGATCGCCGCGCATCTGCTCGAAGTCGGGGAGGGGGATCTCGAGTGGGAGATCGATCGCTTCAAGGTGAAGGGCAACCCGAGCCAGGCGAAGACCATGAAGGAGATCTGCATGGTCGCGCACACGGGCAACCTCCCGAGCGGCATGGAGCAGGGGTTGAACGCGGTGACCTACTACGATCCGCCGAACCTCACCTTCCCGTTTGGCGCCTACCTGTGCGTGGTCGATATCGACAAGTTCACCGGTGAGACCAAGGTCCGACGCTTCTACGCGCTCGATGACTGCGGGACTCGTATCAATCCCATGGTCATCGAAGGCCAGATCCACGGTGGCCTCACGGAGGCCTACGCCGTGGCGATGGGCCAGCAGCTGCCCTTCGACGAGAACGGCAATCACCTCGGGAACACGCTGCTCGACTACTTCCTGCCGACCGCCGTCGAGACGCCGCACTGGGAGACCGACCATACCGTCACGCCCTGCCCACATCACCCGATCGGTGCCAAGGGCGTGGCCGAATCGCCTCACGTGGGCGGTATTCCGTGCTTCAGCAACGCGGTGATCGATGCGTTCGCGCATCTCGGCGTGACGCACCTCGACATGCCGCACACGGCGTGGCGCGTCTGGCAGAAATGCCAGGAGCTCGGCGTGAACCAGCGCCCGGTGCGTGCTTGAAGGTCAACCTGGCGCGAACCTTTCCGCTGCCGGGGCCTGCGCCGCAGGCGTGGGAGCTGCTGCAGGACGTCGAGCGCGTGGCCGGCTGCATGCCGGGTGCGAAGATCAGCGAGCAGATCGACGCGCGGCACTACAAGGGGAGTGTGGCCGTGCGCTTCGGTCCCGCTAACATGTCGTTTCGCGGCGAGCTGGAGGTCGTCTCGCTCGAGCCGGCGAGTCGCACGCTACGCCTCATCGGCAAGGGCACGGACACGAGCGGCGGCTCGGGCGCATCGCTCGATCTCACCGCGCGGGTCGATGCGGTCGATGAGGTGTCGAGCAATCTCGTCGGCAGCAGCGAAGTATCGATGAGCGGCAAGGCCGCCGCATTC
The DNA here is from genome assembly GCA_035621995.1 of Steroidobacteraceae bacterium. Classification (GTDB taxonomy): domain Bacteria; phylum Pseudomonadota; class Gammaproteobacteria; order Steroidobacterales; family Steroidobacteraceae; genus 13-2-20CM-66-19. The sequence continues at coordinate 86,801 of DASPWF010000002.1, read as the reverse complement.
GGTGCGCGCATGGCCGAGGCGGTCGCCGAGCAGGTGCTCACGCAGTTCGGCGCGAATTTCGCCACTGAGCTCAAGAGCCGCCAGGGGGCGGTCGCGACCGCGCCGCGCGATGGCGGAAGTACGCCGGTGACACCCGTGGCGCCCGTGGCACCGGCGGCTGCGCCGCGTGCCGCGGAGCTGAATGGCCTGGCCCTCATCTGGAGCGCTTTCATCAGCTGGCTGCGCACGCTGCTCGGCTGGAGGCGGGCATGAGCGAGGGTGCGCGGGCACGCGAGCTCGCCGCATTGCAGGAAGATCTCGCGCGCGCCGGCTACATCGCGGAAGCACCGCTTGCCGCGGCGCTCCTCTTGATGCAGGAGCTCGGCCGGCCGCTGTTGCTCGAAGGCGATGCCGGTGTCGGCAAGACCGAGGTTGCGAAGGTGCTCGCGGCGATCCGCCAGACGCGCCTGATCCGGCTGCAGTGTTACGAAGGCCTCGATGCGCACGCCGCGATGTACGAATGGAACTACCAGCGCCAGCTGCTCGCCATCAAGCTGCTCGAGCACGACGAGCGCGGCATCGCGCAGAAGGAACAGGATATTTTCTCCGAGCGTTACCTGCTCAGGCGCCCGCTGCTCGAGGCGATCAGCGCCGACACCGCCCCGGTGCTGCTCATCGATGAGATCGATCGTGCCGACGAGGCCTTCGAGGCATTCCTGCTCGAGCTGCTGTCGGACTTTCAGCTCTCGATCCCCGAGCTCGGTACGGTGCGGGCGCGGAGCCGGCCGCTGGTGGTGATCACGTCCAACGGCACGCGCGAGCTCTCCGATGCGCTGCGGCGTCGCTGCCTCTATCAGTACATCGACTATCCCGACTACGAGAAGGAGTTCGCGATCGTGCGCACCCGGGCGCCGGAAGTCGCGACCGCACTCGCACGGCAGATCGTCGCCTTCGTGCAGGCGGTGCGCCGCATGGATCTGCAGAAAAAGCCGGGCATCGCCGAGACACTCGACTGGACCGCAGCCCTGCTGCGGCTCGGGATATCCTCGCTCGAGGCGGGGGGTGCCGAGCGCGTCATGGAGACCCTGAGTGCCCTCATCAAGACGCGCGACGATCGCGCGGCGTTCCCGCGCGAGGTGGTCGCGCGGCTGGCAGCGGCATGCTGACTACGCCCGCCACGACGCTCGAGTGCCGTGCCGCGGAGCGCCTCGCGGGCTTCGCCGCGTTTCTGCGCGCCAACGGCTTTGCCGTCGGCGGCGGCGATGCGGTCGAGGTGCTGCGCATCGCCGAGCGCGTCGGTGTGCTCGACGCGCAGCTGCTGCGCTGGTCGCTGCAGGCGCTGCTCTGCGGCCGCAGTGACGAATGGCGGCGCTTCGATCAATTGTTCGACGCCTGGTTTCTCCCCCCCAACCGCTGGCAGAGTCCGGCACGGCGCGCCGCTTTCGCTCACGGGCACGGCGTGCGTGCCGCCGGCGCGGACAGCCGCGCACCGCGCGGCGCGGACGACCCTAGGCCCGGAGCGCGACACGTCGCGAGCGAGCAGGCGGTCGATACCTCCGGCGACTTTCGCACCCTGATGCAGCGCGAACACCTTCTCGAGATCGAGGCGCTGATGCGCCGCTTCGCGCGCCGCCTGAAGCACCTGCGACTGCGACGCGAGGCGCGCGCGCGCAGGGGGCGCCGGCTCGACCTGCCGGCGACGATTCGCCGCAGTGTCGCCACGGGTGGCACGCCACTCAACCTTGCCTGGCGCGAGCCGCGCCGCGTACGTCCGCGCCTGGTGCTGCTCATCGACGTCAGCCGCTCGATGGCACCTTACAGTTTCTTCTACCTGCGCCTGGCGCGTGCGCTCAGCGCCGCGCTGACCGACGTCCGCAGCTTCATCTTCCACACGCACCTGACACCGGTGTCGGAGGCACTCGGGGAAGCCGACCCCTGGCGCGCGCAGGAGCGGCTGCAGGTGCTCGCGCAGGGCTGGGCCGGCGGCACCCGCATCGGCGAGAGCCTCGAGCAGTTCAACCGCGCGTACGCTCCGCACTGCCTGCATTCGCGCACTGCGGCGATCATTCTGAGCGACGGCTATGACACGGGCGATCCGCAAAGGCTCTCGGCAGCGCTCGCGGCGCTACGCCGGCAGGCACGGCGGCTCGTATGGATAAACCCGCTCTGCAACCGCGCCGACTACACACCAAGCAGCGCGGGGATGCAGGCCGCGCTCCCGCACATCGATCTGCTCGCCCCGGGCGCCGACCTCGCGAGCCTCGAGGGAGTGCTCACCAAGGTGATCGGGGCCCTGAGATGAGCGAAGCATCTACGGATCTCTTCGCCGTTGCGCAGCGGCTGCAGCAGCAGGGGCAGCCTTATGCGCTGGTCAGCGTGGTGCGTACCGAGGCGCCGGCTTCGGCCCGTCCCGGCGACAAGGCGCTCGTCACCTCGCAGGGGATCGTGCACGGCTGGATCGGTGGCGGCTGCGCTCAGCCGGCCGTCCTGCACACCGTTCGCCAGGCCCTCGAGGACGGTTGTGCGCGGCTGATCCGCATCTCGCCTGCCTCGGCCGATGCACAACGCGATCCGCAAGCGATGCTCAGCGACGCGCTCGAGTTCGGCATGAGCTGCCACTCCGGCGGCACCCTCGAGCTCTTCATTGACCCGATCCTGCCGCCGACGCGACTGGTGGTCATCGGCGACTCACCGGTCGCGGTGGCCATCGCCGGTCTTGCGCCTCGGGTAGGACTGCCGGTGACCGTCATCGCCCGCGGCGCGGACGCCGAGCGTTTCGCCGATGCGAGCCAGGTGGTCGACACCGACGAGGCGGCCGCAGTCGCTGCGCAGGTGGCGCCGGGGTGCCTGGTGGTCGTCGCAACTCAGGGGCGACGGGACCTGCAGGGCCTGCGCGCGGCACTCGCGCTGAAGGCACTCAAGGTCTGGCTGGTCGCGAGCGCGCGCAAGGCGCAGGTGCTGCGCGAGCTGCTCATAGCCGCACAGCACGACCCACAGGCCGTCAATGCAATCGTCGCGCCCGCCGGCCAGCCGATCGGCGCGCGCACGCCCGAGGAGATTGCGCTTTCGGTGCTGGCCTCGGTGGTCGCCGTGCGCCGTGCCGCCCGCGGCGCGCCCGGTGAGGGCACGCCTCCCGAGGCGGCCGGCGCGACGCCGCCCGCGGCAAGGCCGGCCGAGCCGAGGGCGGCTGCTGCTCCGCTCAGCGCTGAGAGCGCAGCGTCGCAGCCCCCGCCACCCAAGTGCTGCGGCGGCTGACGTGGGCTGTCTCCTCAAGCAGAGTGGGCTTTACAGCCGCATGTCGATCGGGGCGGTGCTGCTCGCCGCCGGTGCAGGCACGCGTATGGGTGGGCGCCCGAAAGCGCTGCTCGAGCTCGGCGGCGTCCCGCTCGTGCTGCGCCAATTGATCGCCTTGTCCGGTGCCGGCGTCGACGAGCTCGTCATCGTGCTCGGGCATCACGCCGAGAGCATCACGCCGGTGATCGAGCGCTTCCCCGTGACACTGGTGCACAACCCGCGACCGGACGACGGGCAGGTATCCTCGCAACGGCTCGGCCTCGCCGCGCTCAACCCCAAGGTCGATGCGGTGGTGGTAGCCCTGGCCGACCAGCCGCTGATCGGTGAAGAGGACATCACCTCCGTGATCGGCGCATTCAAGAAGCGCCCCGAGGGCACCGCGGTGCTCGTGCCGCGCGTTGCGGGCCAACCGGGCAACCCGGTCGTGTTCAGCGCTGCGGTACGTGATGAGATCCTCGCCGGCGAGATCAATGTCGGCTGCCGGCAGTGGCGCGAGGCGCATCCGGCGGCGGTCGCGAGCTTCGACACCGACAATCGCCGTTTCGTGCTCGATGTCGATACACTGGAGGACGTCGAGCGGTTCGAGCGCGATACGGGTCACGCACTGCGCTGGCCGGCGCGGTTGGCCGCGGCGGGCTGACAACCGAAACTTGCGATCACAGACAGGCGGCAACGCCGATGGATGCACTCATGATCGACTCAGCCTCAACATCCGTCCCCACGCTGGCACTCATCCGCGAGGCACGCCAGCGCATCAACGAGTTCATCCGCTGCACGCCGGTGCTCACGAGCCAAACGCTCGATGCGCGCGTAAACGCGCGACTGCACTTCAAGTGCGAGAACTTTCAGCGCGCCGGGGTCTTCAAGTCACGCGGGGCCTTCAATGCCGTGATGTCGCTCAGTGAGTCGCAGGCACAGCACGGCGTCGTGACCAGCTCCTCGGGAAACCAGGCGGCGGCGCTGTCGCTCGCGGCACATACGCGCGGCATCCCCGCCTACATCGCCATGCCGAAAGTCGCACCGAAATCGAAGATCGCCGCGGTGCAGCGCTACGGTGGCCGCATCGTCTGGGTGGAAGGCAAGGGCGAAGTCCCGACGTCGGAGGAATACGAAGCCACCGCCGAGCGCATCCGCGTCGAGACCGGGGCATCCCCAGTGCATCCTTACAACGATCCGCGCACGATTGCCGGTCAGGGGACCTGCACGCTGGAGTTTCTCGAGCAACAGCCGGATCTCGATCTGCTCTTTGCCCCGGTCGGCGGCGGCGGGTTGCTCTCCGGGACGGCACTTGCGGCGAAGTCACTGCAGCCCACGCTGCGTGTGATCGGGTGCGAGCCCGAGACCGTGGACGACGCTCAGCAGTCGTTGCGGCTCGGCAGGATCGTCCCGCAGCTGCAGCCGCAACGTACGATCGCGGACGGCCTGCGCACCTCGTTGGGGGATCTCACCTTTTCGCTGATCACGCGCTACGCGGATGAGATCGTCACGGTCTCGGAGGAGTCCATCGTGAGCGCGATGCGCCTCGTGTGGGAGACCCTCAAGATCGTCATCGAGCCAAGCAGCGCCGTGCCGCTCGCGGCGGTGCTGGAGAAGCGCGTGCCCGTTGCAGCGAAATCGGTTGGCATCATCCTCTCGGGCGGCAACGTCGACCTGGATCGCCTGCCCTGGATGGCTGCGCACTGAGCGCGTGTCGCGCACGCGGTGGCAGGCACAGGCGGCGTGAGCGCGGCCGTGTATTCGGCAACCGAGACGCTCCGTGACGGGCGACCAATCGAGATCCGCGCCCTCGCGAGGAGCGATCAGGACGAGGTGATGGCGGCGGTCGGCCGCAGCAGCGCCGCATCGCTCTACCGCCGCTTCTTTGCCGTCAGGCGCGAATTCAGCGACCAGGAAGTCGAGTTCTTTCTCAGCGCCGACTTCAACAGTCATGTCGCCCTGGTGGCTGTGATGCAGCGCGAGGGGCACGACGTCATCGTGGGCGGCGGGCGCTATATCGTCGTGCGCCCGGGCATGGCAGAGCTCGCCTTCATGGTCGAGGACGGCTGCCAGGGGCTCGGCATCGGCGGTGTCCTGATGCGCCATCTCGTGGTCCTGGCGCGCCGGGCTGGGCTCAAGCAGCTGATCGCCGAAGTTCTCCCCGAGAACCAGCCCATGCTGAAGGTGCTGGAGAAGAGCGGCCTTCCTCTCACGAGGAAGCAGGCGGACGGCGTTCTGCAGGTTGTGCTTTCGCTCGCCTGAGCGCGCCGGTCCGAACGCTCACATGCAGGAGACAGCTGCAGCCCCCGCCGCACATGGGCTGGCGCTCGTGCCATCCTGGCTGCGCCACTACCAGCGCGCCTGGCTGAGGCCCGATATCACGGCCGGCCTGACTGCCGGTGCGGTCGTCATCCCGCAGGCCATGGCCTACGCCACGGTCGCGGGCCTGCCGGTGCAGGTGGGCCTCTACAGCGCTTTCTTGCCGATGCTGATCTACGCCTGGCTCGGGAGCTCCCGGCCGCTCAGCGTCAGCACGACGAGCACCCTCGCCATCCTAACGGCCGAGGCGCTCGAGCGTGTCGCAGGAGAAGCCGATGGTGCCGCGCTCATTGCCACCCTGGCAACACTGACGCTGCTCGTCGGTGCAACGCTGCTGCTCGGTGGCCTGTTGCGGCTCGGCTTCGTGGCTGACTTCATCTCCCAACCGGTGCTCACGGGGTTCAAGGCCGGGATCGCGATCGTGATCGTCTTCAAGCAGATCCCTGCGTTGCTCGGTATTCATATCGCCAAGGGCTCGTTCGTCCACGACCTGGTGGCACTCTCGGCAGGGCTCGCGCATGCCTCGAGCATCACCGTGCTCGTCGGTGCGCTCACCATTGGCGCACTCATCGTGATGCAGCGCTTCTACCCGTCGCTGCCGGCGTCGCTCATTGCCGTAGCCGCCGGGATCGCCGCTGTCGCTCTCTTTGCGTTACCGCAGCATGGTGTCGCAACGGTAGGGCACATCCCGACGGGTCTTCCGACCTTCACGCTCCCGGACCTTTCGGCGCTGCCGGAACTGTGGGCCGCGGCCGTGGCCATAGCGCTCATGAGCTTCACCGAGACGACGGCCGCGGGACGGGCGTTTGCCCGTAGTGACGAGCCCGCGCCGATGGCGAATCGCGAGCTCATCGCCACGGGGCTCGCCAATGTCGGCGGCGCGCTGCTCGGCGCCATGCCGGCCGGTGGCGGCACGACGCAGACCACGGTGAATCGACTCGCGGGTGCGCGCACCCAGGCGGCCGAGCTGGTGACCGCAGCGGCGGCGCTCGGCACCATGGTGCTGCTCGCGCCGCTCATCGGCAAAATGCCGCAAGCGACGCTCGCTGCCGTGGTGGTCGTCTCGGCGGCGGGGCTGATACGGCGCACGGAGTTCCGTGCCATCCGGCAGATCCGGCGCACGGAGTTCCTCTGGGCGCTCACGGCGCTCGCCGGCGTCGTGCTGCTCGGTACGCTGCGGGGAATCCTGGTCGCCATCTGCGTCTCGCTGGTGGCGCTTGCCTACCAGGAGTCCGACCCGCCGCTCTACGAGGTCAGGCGCAAGCCGGGGACCAACGTCTTCCGGCAGGTGTGTCCGGAGCATCCCGAGGATGAGAGCTTCCCCGGGCTGCTGCTGTTACGGAGCGAAGGGCGGATCTTCTTCGCCAACGCCCAGCAACTCAGCCGTAAAGCGCAGGCGCTGCTCGCGCAGAGCGATCGGCGCATCGTGGTTCTCGACCTCAGCGCCGTATTCGACATCGAGTACACCGCACTGATGATGCTCGCTGCCGCCGAGAAGCAACTGCGGGCGCGCGACAAGGTACTGTGCCTTGCCGGCCTCAACCCCGAAGTACTGTCGTTGGTACGGCGCTCGCCGCTCGGTGAGGTCCTGGGTAACGAGCGGATGTTCTTCGACCTCGAGCAGGCCTTGGTCAAGTGCCAACACCTCCTGCGGTAGCGTAAGCTTGTCCGTATACCGTCATCGGCGTGTGTGGCCGGCCGGTACCTTGCAAGAACGCCAGAGGGGGGAACGATGCATTCCGGGGATGTCTGTTCGCCGTGGTCGAGGTCTATGCGGAGTCTCATGGCGCTCACCGTGATCGTTGCGGCGGGCACGCTTGCGCTCGGTTTCGCCGCTGCTGCGGTGCCAGCGCCTCCCGCCGCCGAGCGCACTTCCGCGGTCGACCCGAGCTTCTTCAGGGCGCTCGAGTGGCGCAACATCGGACCTTATCGCGGCGGCCGCGCACTCGCGGCCGCGGGCATCCCCGGCGACGCCAACACGTTCTATTTTGGCGCCGTGGCCGGCGGGGTGTGGAAGACCACCGACGGCGGTGCGACCTGGCTGCCACTGACCGATGGCACGCCGATCTCGTCAGTCGGCGCGCTCGCGATCGCGCCGTCCAATCCCAACGTCATCTATGTCGGCACCGGTGAGGCGGCCCCGCGCGGCGACATCACGTACGGCGATGGCGTCTACAAGTCAGTCGATGGTGGCAGGACCTGGAGTTACATCGGTCTCGAGGACACCCGGCAGATCGGGGCGGTGATCGTCGACCCCAACAACGCCGACATCGTGCTGGTCGCCGCATTTGGCCACGCATTCGGCCCCAATGCCGAACGCGGCGTCTTCCGCACCGCCGACGGGGGCCGATCCTGGACCAAGGTTCTCTACAGGGACGCGCGGACCGGCGCCATCGACGTGTGCTTCGATCCGCATGATGCGAGGATCGTGTACGCCGCGCTGTGGCAGGCGCTGCGGCAGCCGTGGAATTTCTCGAGTGGCGGTCCCGGCAGCGGACTGTACCGATCCGCCGACGGCGGCATAAGCTGGACCCGACTCTCCGCCAACGGATTGCCGGCAGGTCTGCTCGGGCGCATCCACGTCACGGTCTCGGGTGCCGACTCCAAGCGCATCTACGCGATGATCGAATCGGCAGACGGGGGCTTGTACCGCTCCGACGATGGCGGTGTGCACTGGCGGCGCGTCAACAGCGACGGTCGGCTCAGCCAGCGCGCCTGGTACTTCTCCACCATCCTCGCGGATCCGAAGAAGGCCGACACGCTCTACGCGGAGAACACCGGCCTGTTCCGCTCGACCGACGGTGGCGCCACGTTCGAGCTGCTGCCCGCACGGGCCGCCGATCATCACGGTATCTGGATCGATCCGACCAATCCGGACCGCATCATCGAGGCGAGCGACGGTGGCGCCTCGATCTCGTTCGACGGTGGCAAGACCTGGAGCACGCAGCGCAACCAGCCGACGGCGCAGTTCTACCACGTGTCGGTCGATGAGCGCTTCCCCTATTACGCCTACGGTGCACAGCAGGACAACAGCAGCGTTGCCATCGCCAGCATGGACGATCAGGGCGCGATCGCCGAGCGTGACTGGTATGACGTGTTCAGCGGTGAATCGGGCTTCGTGCTCGCCGATCCGCGCGATGCGCAGATCGTCTACGGGACGAGTGAAAACCAGATCGGCCGCTTCGACCATCGCACCATGCAGCAGCAGGCGATCCCGGTGTGGCCGGTTGACGCCTCGGGTCACGCCGCCAAGGATCTCGAGCATCGCTTCAACTGGACCTCACCGCTCGCCATGTCGCCGTTCGATCCCGACACGCTCTACTTCGGCATGGAGCGCCTCTTCAAGACGAGCAACCACGGCGGGAGCTGGAGCGCGATCAGCCCCGATCTCACCCGCGACGACAAGTCCAAGCAGCAGGCCTCCGGCGGCCCGATCACCAAGGACATCACCAGCGTCGAGTACTACGACACCATCTTCGCCATCGCTGAGTCGCCGCTGCGGCGGGGGATGATCTGGGTGGGAACCGACGACGGACTGATCCAACTCACCGAGAACGGCGGCGCGCGCTGGGCGAACGTTACGCTGCCCGCGATGCCCGCCTGGAGCACGATCAGCATGATCGAGCCATCGCGCTTCGACGCGAACACCGCATACGTCGCGGTGGACCGCCATAAGCTCGATGACATCAAGCCCTATGTCTTCATGACCGCCGATGGCGGCAAAACGTGGACACGCATCGACGGCGGCCTTCCCGCGGGGTCGTTCGTGCACGCCGTTCGCGAGGACTCCCTCGAGCGCGAGCTGCTGTACGCCGCCACCGAAACCGGAGTGTTCGTGTCGTTCGATAGCGGACGACACTGGCAGAGCCTGCAGCTCAACCTGCCGCGCTCCCCGGTTCACGATCTCGTGGTCAAGGGCAACGATCTGGTGATCGCCACCCACGGCCGCTCCTTCTGGATTCTCGATGACGTGACACCGCTGCGCCAGGTGGCGGCGGCCTCGGTGGCCCACACGGCCTATCTCTACACGCCCGCGACCGGCTACCGGCTCTACTATCCCGACCAGGTCGACACGCGTCCGCCCGTTGGACAGAACCCGCCGGCCGGCACGCTCATCGACTATTACCTGCCGGCGCCTCCCACCGGCCCCATCACCATCGACATCGTCGATGGCAAGGGCGCCGTGGTGCGCCATGTGAGCAGCGCGAAGGCGAAGGGCGCGGAGCAACCGCCGGAATGGCCCGACCAGGTGCACGCGATGGATACGCTGCCGGCGTCGGCCGGCATGAACCGCTTTGTGTGGGACATACGTTACGACGAGCCCGTACAGATTCCCGGCGCGTTCTATGCCGGCCTGCCGCCGCGCGGGCCGATCGTCCTGCCCGGCACTTACACCGTAAGGCTCAGCTACGAGGGCCAGACGCACACGGCGCCGCTCACCATCGCGCGCGATCCTCGTGTCACGGGGTCTGCCGCGGGCCTCGAGCAGAAATTCGCCCTGTCCATGGAGGTCTATCACGACCAGGATGCGCTGCATCGGGCCGTGAACGACATTCGCGCCCTGAAGAGCAAGGTCGCCGCGGTGCTCAAGGCGGCGAGCGGAAAACCGGACAGCGCCGGCCTCACGACCGAAGGCAACGCGCTCGTCGCGCAGGCTTCGGGGATCGAAGGCGAGCTGATGCAGGTCAACATCCAGGGCTCGGAAGCAAACCTCAACTTCCCCGGGAAGCTCAACGAGCAGATCTACTCCTTCAGTGGGTTGCTCGAGGACGCCGACACCGCCCCGAATGCACAGGAGGTCGAGACCTACGCGGGCCTGCACGCCAGCCTCGCGGCACAACTCGCGGCGTGGAACGAGCTGAAGTCCAAGGCCGCAGGCTTCTGCGCACACGCGCAGCGCGTGAATCCCGGTGACACTGCCACGGTCGCTTGTCCGTAGCGACGCTCACGGATTCGACATATCGCATCGTCCTGGTGCGACGCCTGCGCCTCGCTCGTTGCGGTGCGGTTGCAGGGCGAAGCGCGATTCGGCATCCTGAATCGCCTTCCTGGGAAAGCTTCGTGCGCGTGCGCCGCGCCAACGGAAAGCAAGATGCCAAAGCTGTCGCCGGAGCAGTGGCGCTCCTTTAGCGACCATCTCAGGCGCGCGCTCGAGCTGGGAGAAGCGGAGCGCGCCACGTGGCTCGCGGCGCTCAGGGCCGAGCAGCCCGAGGTGGCCGCCGAGCTCGAGCGTGCGCTCGAGGCGCGCGGGCCTACCGGGTTTGCCCGGTCGCTCGTCGATTCGCTGCTGGCGGGCGCGCTTCCCGGCGCCACCCTGGTCGGGCGGCGCGTCGGCGCTTACCTGATCGAATCCGAGATCGGGCGTGGCGGCATGGCGAGCGTCTGGCGGGCACGCCGCACCGATGGGCGGTTCGAGGGCACCGTAGCCATCAAGTTCGTGCACGCCTACTGGCTCGGCCATACCGGCGAGGAGCGATTCCGCAGCGAGGGCCGGCTGCTGGCGCGCCTCGATCATCCCAACATCGCGCGCCTCATCGACGCCGGCGTCCTCGAGGACTCGCAGCCGTATCTGGTACTCGAGTATGTCGAGGGCGAACCCATAGACGAGTACTGCGATCGGCTGCAGCTCGGAGTGCGGGCGCGCATCGCGCTCTTCCAGGGAGTGCTCGCGGCGGTCAGCCACGCCCACAGCCATCTCATCATCCATCGCGACCTCAAGCCGTCCAACATCTTTGTGACGCGCGACGGCACGGTGAAGCTGCTCGATTTCGGCGTCGCCAAGCTACTCAGCGAGGAGACCGATGCCGCCATCACCCGAACCAGCGCACAGGCGCTCACACCACAGTACGCCGCTCCCGAGCAGCTGCTCGGTCTGCCGGTTACCACGGCTACCGACGTGTACGGGCTCGGGCTGGTGCTTTACGTGCTGCTCACCGGCAGTCACCCGCTGCCTGCCGCGGGACGCTCCAGCGCAGAGCTGATGCGTGCGGTTCTCACCCAGCAGCCGCTGCGCGCCTCCGCGGCTGCCACCGTGTCGAGCGCACGACGGCGCGATCTCGAGGGGGATATCGATAACATCCTCGGCAAGGCACTGCGGAAGGAGCCCGCCGACCGCTATGCCTCGGTCAGCGCATTCGCCGAGGACCTGCGGCGTTATCTGGCGCACGAGCCGATTCTCGCCCGCGCCGATACCGTGCCGTATCGCATTGCGAAATTCGTCCGCCGCAACCGCGGCAGCGTGATCAGCGGCGTGCTCATCGCTCTCGGGCTCATCGGCACCAGCGCCTTCGCGCTCACGCAGATGCATGCCGCGCGGGCGCAGCGCGATCGCGCTTTCGAGGAGGCGAAGCGCGCCAACGCCCAGGCGGATCTCACCCAATACATCATCGACGACAAGCTCAGTAAGCTCTCGGACGACGCCGAGCGGCAGCGACTCGATCGGGCCCGCCAGTTCGTGGCGGCGCGCTTTCGCGACGATCCGCTCCTCGCGGCACGCCTGCTGATGGATGTGTCGGGGCGCTACATCGATATCGGCGAATACCGTACGGCGGCCGCCGTGGTCGTCGAAGCGGAAGCGATCGGGCGGCGCTTCGACGACCCGGACATTCTCGGCCAGCTCGCCTGCGAGCGCACCGAGGACCTGGCCATCGCCCACGACTTTGTGGCGGCTCGGCAGCAACTGGCCGCGGGCCTACGGCAAATGCAGCGGCTGGACCCGGTGCCGGTAGACATCGAGGCGGAGTGCGCGACGGCCGAGGCCTTTGTGGCACAGGCCGACGGTGACTTTGCGCGCGCCGTGGTGCGATTGCGCACCACGGTGGCCGACCTCGACCGCGCGGGGATGCATGGAGCGGCTCGTTATACCGCTTCCTCGAACGATCTCTCGCGTGCGCTCGCCATCGCCGGACGCTACCGCGAGGCCTACGAGGTGGCCGATCGCAACATCGAGCTCGTGAGCGCCATGGGGCGCGCGGACACCAACGGCTACCTGGCGATGATCTCGAATGCGTGCTCCGCGTTGCGCAGCGGCGGTCAACCGATGCGCGCCGTTGCCTACCTCGATGCACATACCGCCAAGGTGCGCCACACGAGCGACTACAGCGACCTGCCGAGCGGCGTGCACTCCTGCTGGGCGCTGTCGCAATTGCAGCTGGGCTCGGCGGCGGCCGAGGCCGACGTGATCGCCGCTGCCGAGAGCGCCGAGCGGGGTGGGATCTCGTATCAGGCCGCGCTCCTGCGTGCCTGGGCAGTCAACGCGGCTCTGGCGCGGGGCGACCTGACCACGGCCGAGACCCGCTGGGCGCCGCTCGCCGCAGAGGAGGGGCGCGGGGTTGCGGCGAAGGAAAAGGGGGCGCAGGTGGTGCGGCTGATGCTCGTGAATGCACGACTCGACATTGCACGTCACCGGCCCGAGCAGGCATTAGGCACCCTCGAGAACGCCGCGCAGACGATCCGCGCCCGCCAGCAACCGACGAACCCCGATGCGAGCGAGCTCGAGGCGTTGCGCAGCACGGCACTGCTGGCGATGCGCCGCTACGCGGACGCCGCGCAGCACGCTCAGGCGGCCGTGGAGCTCGCACGGCTCGCCGCCATCGACCCGGCGTCCTCATCCTCGATCGGTGAGGCGCTGCTGTTGCGCGCGCAGGCCGAAGCGGCTGAGGGGAGCAAGGGTTTCGCGGCTACCGCGCAGGAGGCCGTGGCACAACTCGCCCCAAACCTCGCGCCGACACACCCGCTCATCGTCGAGGCGCGGCAGCTCGCGGGGCAGCCATCCCCGCAGACGGGCGTGCCGCCGTAGCGGGCGTCGCCCCGAGCCCCTGCACGCGTCGATATGTCAGATAGCCGCGCGTGAGCCGCCAGCGCCGGAGCGTGGTTCCGCGGCGACGCACCTCATTCAGCTTCGCGTGCCGCGATGCGTGACATGCGTCGCATCATGTTCCTCGCCGGTCAGTAGGCTCACTAGCGCTTGTCTGTCGCCGCGGTCACACGAGTGACGGGTGGTCCGCGGAACGCATCTCGCTAATCGGGAGGAGTGCTGACTATGTCCAATCCGTACGACACCGCTACGGAGCGCGTCTCCGTTCTCGGGCCCACGCTGCATTTCAAGGGGCAGCTGCACGCTGACGAGGAGCTGCTGATCAAGGGCCGAATCGAAGGTTCTATTACCCATTCTCAGCGGATCACGGTATGCGCTGAGGGTATGGTCAAGGCGAACGTCCACGCCCAGGTGATCATCGTCGAGGGATCACTCGACGGCGACCTGCAGGCGGAGAAGTCGGTGATGGTGAGGGAATCCGCCAAATTGCGCGGCAACATCACCGCACCGAGCGTGAGCATCGTCGAGGGCGCGCACTTCACCGGCGGCATTGACATGGAGAAGCGCGTGGCGGCGGCGGCGGCCCCCGATAACTCCACCGGCGCCCCGCGGGCGCAGAAGACCGCTGGCGCGGGCAAGCCGTAGGGGAGGAGGAGCAATGCTGCACTCAAATTCGAATTTCCAGCCCGAGCCGTTTGCCGATCGCCGTCCGTCGCCGGGTGCGAGCGGGCCCGCCGCAGCGCGTGAGAGCGCTGCCGCTGACGCTGAGGCTGCGCACATTCCCGTCCTGGGAAAGACACTCCTGTTCCGTGGCGAGCTGACCGCGGAAGAGGACGTCATTCTTCAGGGGCGCGTCGAGGGCTCGATCCGTCACGCGCGCAACCTCATCATCGGCACCGAAGGGTCGGTGCAGGGTGATGTGTACGCAAATCACCTGACGGTCGAAGGCCTGGTCGAAGGCGATCTTCACTGCAGCGAGGCGGTGATCGTACGCGCGACGGCCCAGGTGCGCGGCAACATCTTCGCCCCCCGCGTTGGCATTATGGAGGGCGCGACATTCAACGGTCGCGTGGAGATGGACCCCTCTGCGGCTTCGGCCAAGAGTGGTGACTCGCGGCAGGGATCCCGACAAGTGGCGTCGCCACAGCGCGGAAGCGGTCCCGCCGCACGCTCGGGAGCACCGCCCGCGCCGCCCGCAAGCGCGCCGGCGATGACCGCTTCCGCGGGGTCGCCGCTTGTAGGCGCCGACGTCGACCAGATGCTGAGCTCGCCGCGGCCCAGCAAAAAGTGATCGTCGGCTGTCGGCCGCGGCACGCTTCCGCGGTCGACAGCCGCCGTCGATCCCGCCGGCTGCCGCGACGCACAGCCGCTGCGCCGTGTCCACGGGCTGCGGGATCTACCTAGCCGCCAGCCGTAACTACCGACGCCGTGCGAGGGGCCGGGCTCTTAGCATTGGCCCAACTGAGTGCACGCGGGTCCGGCAATGGGAACATGAACGATGAAGCGCAACCCCCAGGTCATTGCGTTCATGACTCCCTTTCCCTATTCGATCGACGTCGACGCGCCGCTCGAGGCAGCGCATCGGCTGATGCGCGATCACAACTTCCGCCATCTGCCGGTGACCTCCCAGGGAGCGGTCGTCGGCATCCTCTCCGATCGGGATATCAAGCTCATTCTCGGCCCCGACTTCGGCGGGGCGAGCGAGCGCGAGCTCAAGGTGCGGGATGCCTACGTCGAGCGACCCTGCGTGGTACCCGCCTCGACACCCGTCGCCGTCGTGGCGCGAACGATGGCGGAGAACCACATCGGCTCCGCCATCGTCACCAAGGACGACAAGCTGGTCGGCATCTTCACCGTTACGGACGCCTGCCGGGCACTGGCCCGCATTCTCGAACATGACCTCCCCGCATGACACGCCTCGCTACGATGCGATCGTCGTCGGATCGGGCATCGGCGGCCTCGCGTGCGCCTGCGCGCTGACGCGCAGTGGCTACAAGGTGTTGGTACTCGAGCAGCATTTCGCGCCTGGCGGTCTCACCCAGACGTTCGGTCGCGAGGGCTTCACCTGGGACGTCGGGCTGCACTATCTCGGCGAAATGGCCGACGGCGGGGCGGGGCGCCGCATGCTCGACTGGTTGTCGGGAGGCGCGATGCGCTTCGTACCCGTCGGAGCGGTCTACGACACGGTGCACTTTCCGGGCGGCTTCGAGATGCAGTTCGCGCGGCCCGAGGCCGCCTTGAGGCTCGAGCTCGAGGAGCGCTTCCCACGATCACGCACGGCGATCGCCTCCTACTTCGCCGCGGTGGAGAAGGCGGCCAAGGCCGGCCGGGCACTCTTTGCCCGGCGGGCGATGCCCTCGTTGCTCGCCGGGATCTTCGGGTTCTGGCACGGGGACGAGATCGATCAGTGGTGGGGTCGCACCACCGAGGCGGTCCTCAACGAGTTGATCGGCGACTCGCGCCTGCGCGCCGTACTCGCGGCGCAGCGCGGCGACTATGGGCCCGAACCACGCGAATCGAGCTTCGGCGTGCACGCGACAGTCGCACGACACTATTTCGACGGCGCGTACTATCCACTCGGTGGCGGCAAGGCGTTTGCGGACACCCTGATACCCGTCATCGAAAATGCGGGCGGCGCGGTGCGCACCCGCACGCGCGTGACCGAAATCATCTTGGAGAACGACGCGGTAGCCGGCGTCCGGACCAACAAGGGGCGCGAGCTGCGCTGCCCCGTCGTTTGCTCGGATGCCGGTGCACGGGCCACCGCGCTCGAGCTGCTGCCGCCGCATGCACGCAGCTCGCCCTGGGCCCAGGAGATTGCCTCCTTCCGCCCCGCAGCATGTCACGTTGCACTCTATCTCGGTCTGCGCGGTGACATTCATGCCCGCGGCGCGACCAGCTCCAATCACTGGTTCTACGAGAACTGGGATCTCACAGGAAATACCTGGCAAGGCCCGCAGGCACAGCCGGTGCCGCCGGCGGTCTTCGTGTCGTTTCCTTCCTTGAAGGAAGGGCAGGGCGGCTCGGAGCGCGACAGTAACCACACGGCGCACCTGATTGCCTTTACCGACTGGGAGCTGTTCCGCCCGTGGGAGGACTCCACGATCGGTCGTCGCCCCGCCGCCTACCAGGAGCTCAAGCAGCAGATCGCGCAGCGGCTCCTCGAGCAATTCTCCCGTCATTTTCCCGCGCTTGCGCCCTTGATCGTGTATCGGGAGGTCTCGACTCCACTTTCTACGGTCGCTTTCACCGGGGCCGAACATGGGGCAGTCTACGGGCTCGAGCCAAGTCCGCGTCGCTTTTTGTCTCCGAGTCTGCGAGCGAAAACGCCGGTGGAGGGTCTGTACCTGACGGGTCAGGATGTCGCGAGCGCGGGGATCACCGGAGCGATGGCGGGTGGTGTGCTCGCCGCTGCGGCCATCGAACCCGGCGTGCTGCATCACCTCTCCTGAGCCGCATCGCAGGGGGGCAACATGACGGTGGTCAAATCCGACAGCGCGTACCGCGACGCGTATCGCTGTGCGCTCGAGGATCCGGAACGCTTCTGGGGCGCGCGGGCCGAGGCGCTGCACTGGGAGCGCCGCTGGGACCAGGTGCTCGATGCGACACGGGCGCCGCTTTATCGCTGGTACGGCGGCGGGCGCATCAACACCTGCTACAACGCACTCGACCGCCACGTCGAGGCGGGGCGCGGGGGGCAGGCGGCGCTCATCTATGACAGTCCGGTGACGGGAACCGTCGCGCGGCTCACCTACCTCGAGCTCCGTGACCGCGTGGCGCAATTCGCCGGTGCGCTGGCGGCGCAGGGCGTGGCGCGCGGCGATCGTGTGGTCATCTATATGCCGATGGTGCCGGAGGCGGTGATCGCGATGCTGGCCTGTGCCCGCATCGGTGCCGTGCACTCGGTGGTGTTCGGTGGTTTTGCGCCGCACGAGCTCGCCAAGCGCATCGATGATGCGCGCCCGGTGATGGTGGTCTCGGCATCGTGCGGCATCGAAGTTCAGCGCATCATTCCATACAAGCCGCTGCTCGATGAGGCGCTGCGGCTCGCGAGCCACGCGGTACAGCGCTGCATTGTGCTGCAACGGCCGCAGGCAACGGCCACGCTCACTCCCGGGCGCGACTTGGAGTGGTCGGCGGCAGTGCGCGAGGCGCGGCCGGCGCCCTGTGCCGCGCTTGAAGCGACGGATCCTCTGTACATCCTGTACACCTCCGGTACCACCGGCAAACCGAAGGGCGTGGTGCGGGACAACGGCGGCCATGCGGTCGCCCTTGCCTGGTCGATGCAGTCGGTCTACGACATGAGGCCGGGTGATGTCTTCTGGGCTGCCTCAGACGTCGGCTGGGTCGTGGGGCACTCGTATATCGTGTATGCGCCGCTCCTGGCCGGCTGCACCACTATTCTCTATGAAGGCAAGCCGGTCGGAACGCCGGACGCCGGGGCGTTCTGGCGGGTCGTCGCCCAGCATCGCGTCAACGCGCTGTTCACCGCGCCCACGGCATTTCGCGCGATCAAGAAAGAGGATCCTACGGGAGCGCTGATCGGCCGCTACGACCTCGGGAGCCTGCGCACCCTGTTTCTCGCGGGCGAACGCTGCGACCCCGACACGGTGCACTGGGCGGAAGAGAAGCTGCGCGTACCGGTGATCGATCACTGGTGGCAGACCGAGACCGGATGGCCGGTAGCGGCGAACTGCCGTGGGCTGACGCCGCTGCCCGTCAAGCCGGGCTCGGCCAGCGTGCCGGTACCCGGTTACGACGTGCAGGTGCTCGACGACGGCGGAGCCGCCGTGCCAGCCGGCAAGATCGGCAACATCGTGATCCGGCTGCCGCTGCCGCCCGGCACGCTGACCACGTTGTGGGAGAACGACGATGGCTTCCGCGACAGCTATCTCAGACGCTACGCCGGCTACTACCTGACCGGCGACGCCGGCTTCATCGATGCGGACGGCTATGTGTGGATCATGTCGCGCATCGACGATGTCATCAATGTCGCCGGACACCGTCTCTCGACCGGCGCGATGGAGGAGGTGCTCGCCGGTCACCCCGACGTCGCGGAATGCGCCGTCATTGGCGTCGCCGACGCGCTGAAAGGCCAGCTGCCGCTCGGCCTCGTAGTACTCAAGGCGGGCGTTGCACGTCCGCCCGCGCAGGTCCTGCAGGAACTCGTGGATCGCGTCCGCCAGCACATCGGCGCGGTGTCGGCGTTCCGCCACGTGGCCATCGTCACCCGCCTGCCCAAGACGCGCTCCGGCAAGGTCTTGCGTGCGACGATGCGCTCGATCGCGGACTCACACAGCTATAACGTGCCGGCGACGATCGACGACCCGCGCGCGCTCGATGAGATTGCGGACGCGCTCAGGACGCTCGGCTACGCCACAGCGGCGCCCGGCGGCGCGGGCCGCATCACTTCCTGACGCCGACGCCCGAGGGGTCGCGAGCCGCCGCGGGGTGCGCTGCGCGCTGCCCCGGGAACCAGTTCCAGCGGCCCGCGAGCGCTATCGTCGCCGGCACGATGAGTGCCCTCACGACGGTCGCATCGACCAGTACCGCGACGCACAGGCCGACTCCGGTCATCTTCAACACCGGCAGTGCCGCGCCGATGAACGCGCCGAACACCACCACCATGATGAGCCCGGCCCCGGTAATGACCGGGGCCACCGCTGCGAGGCCCTCCACCGTAGCGCGGTTGTTGTCGCGGTCGCGCAGGTATTCCTGCTGAATGCGGAACAGCAGGAAGAGCTCATAGTCCATCGACAATCCGAAACTCAGGCAGAACACCATCAGGGGAATCTCCCCCGGGATGGCCGTGACGGGGTGCTCGAGCCCGACCAGGGCGTTCAGCCAGCCGAGCTGGAAGACCGCCACCACGGCGCCGATGCCCGCCGCCACTGCAAGGAGGTTCGTGAGCACGGCCGTGACTGGCAGAAGGAAGGAGCGGAATGCCGCGAACACGAGGAGGAGCGTGGCGCCGACCACGAAGCCGAAGATGTGCGGCAGGCTGCGGAACATGTAGTCGTGAAAATCATTGTGCTCGGCCGGCATGCCCGCGACCATAACGGTAAAGGGCCCCGCGGGCGCATGCTCCTGCAACTCGCTTGCCAGCACCCCGATGTCCTGAACGGCGGCGTGCGCAGCCGGGGTTATCTGAAAGAGCGCCGCGTGGCGGTCACGGCTCACGAAGAACTCCGCGATCTCGGGGTAGTCCTTGAACGCCTGCTGCGGGTCGGCGTACAGGTCCTGGTAGTCCTCGAGGGTGAGCCCTTTTTCCAGGCTCACGGGTGAGCTCAGCGTGCCAACGCGCGGATCGCGCGACACCTGCTCGGCGTAGCCGACGAGTGCCGGAAGGTGAGGCCCGGCAAGGATGGGCTGACCGTCGCTGCTGCGCACGATCACGTAGATCGTCTGTTCGGCCTTGCCGCCCCCGACCTCCGCCAGCAGGTCCGCGCCGGTGCGCGACTCCATTCCGGGTGGCAGGAACCAGCGCTCGTCCGAGAAACCCGTGTTGATGCGCAGCGCCGGTGCCGCAATGGCGAGCAGGCAGCTGCCGGCCACCACCAGCGTGACGAGGGGATGGCGCACGACCCAGCCACCGAGCGCCCGCCAGAAGGCGAGCAGACGTGGCCGGCCGCCGCGGCGCGGCGTCACCGGCAGCCAGTCGATGCGCGGCCCGAGCAGCACGAGCGCGGCGGGTAGCAACGTGAGGGCGGCGAGCACCGACACGCAAACCACCAGCGCGCCGCCTAACCCTACGCTGCGCGTCTCGAGGAGCGGACTGAAGAGCAGCCCGAGCAGACCGATGATCACGGTGAGTCCCGACCAGGCAATGGTGCGCCCGCCAAATGCCACCGCGGTGACCACGCTGTCGGCGATCGACATGCTCCGGGCATGCTCGCGGTAGTGCGTGGCCATGAGCAGCGAATAGTCGATGCCGATCGCCAGCCCGATCATGGTCACGACGTTGCCCAGCAGGTTGGACACCGGCATGAGGCTCGCCAGCACGAAGGCGATGCCGAGGGAGACGGTGGTGGTTGCCAGCCCGGTCAGCAGCGGCAGACTCGCGGCCACGAATGTGCCGAATGCGAGCAGCAGTATCGCGAGCGTGAGCGGCAGCGCGCGCTTCTCCGCGCGCGCCCCACCGGAGGCGCTCCAGGTATTGACATCGAAATCCGCTGCTGCCGTACCGGTTACCGCGACGCGCGCCGCAGGATCGAGTTGCACGAGCGCTGACGCCCGCGCTGCGATCGCGGCGCGCACCGCGACCACGGTCTGCTGGCGGGCGCTGTTGGTCTCGGTCGCCGGACCGACCAGCAGCGCGGTGATGTGCCCATCGGCCGAACGCAGCCGCGCGTCGTGGGTGTCCGCATAAGTCGCGACGCGGCGCACCGACGGGAGCGCGGCGAGCACGTGCCGCGTCTCCTCGAGCCACGTGAGGTATGGCGGCTCGTCGACGCGCAGCCGCGGAGCGCTCACCGCCACTACCAGCGGATCGATGAAGGGGTTGCTGAAGTCCCGGTAGAGCGCCTCGCCCGCGCGCCGGGACGGACTGTCGGGGACGCCGGCCTCGACTCCGAGTGTCACCTGGGCCAACCGATGCTCGCCCCAAGCGCCGAACAGGATGACGACGCCCCAGAGCGCAAGAACCTGCCAGGGATGGTGCACCACCGCGCGTCCCAGGCGGCGCAACACCTCACTCATGCGGCACCGGCTGGCGAGCTCGCGGCGAGAAGACGGCAGCGTGCGGCAAGGCACTCACCGGCTGACCTCGAGACTGTGCATTATCCGCAAAAATACTACGCTCACGTCGGGGCTCGAAAACATGACCGAATTGCGCCAGGCAACGGAAAATTCACGCGCGTGGCAGCACAGTGTATCGCTTGCCTTGCTCGAGTTTGTACTCATCGCCACGATCTACATCGCCGACTGGCTTCACCACGTCGTTCCGAGCAAGGTTCCCTATCTCCTTGCGCTCGCGTGGATTTCGCTGCGCCTGCGGGGCCTGCGCTGGCGCGATGTCGGATTGCGCCTCTACCGGGACTGGCGCAGCACGGTCGTGATCGGGGTCGCGGCCGGGATCGGCATCGAGCTGCTGGAGCTCCTCGTCACGCAACCGCTGCTGGCTCGCATCACCGGGCAGATGCCGGACCTGTCCGCTTTCCGCCGCGTTGCCGGCAACCTCGAATGGTTATCGCTCTCGCTTGCTCTCACCTGGACCCTGTTCGCCTTCGGCGAGGAGCTCGTGTTTCGCGGCTACCTGATGGATCGCGTCGCGGGCCTCCTCGGCCGCACCCGCACCGGTTGGGCCGTGGCGCTCGCGTTGGCGAGTGTGGTTTTCGGGCTGTCGCACTTCCAGCAGGGCATCACCGGCGTAAGTGAAAATTTCATCGACGGCATCGTTCTCGGGGCCCTTTACCTTCGGTTTGGCTGCAACCTCGCAATTCCGATCGTCGCCCATGGGGTCACCGACACGATGGACTTCCTGCTGCTGTTCCTGCACCGTTATCCCGGCGTGCAGTGACGCGTGCGCGCGCCGCGGCATAGAATGGCCGCATGAATGGCACGGTGCTCGACCAGCGGCGGCGCAGCCTCGGCAGCTTCGAGGTCGGGCGTGTCCTGCCCAACGCGATGCGCCACATGGTGGGGCCGTTTATTTTCTTCGATCATCTCGGACCCGTTGAGCTGCCGAAGAATCTCGCGCGCGAAGCCGACGTGCGTCCGCATCCGCATATCGGCTTGTCGACGGTGACCTATCTCTTCGCCGGCGAGATCATGCACCGGGATTCGACGGCCGTGGAGCAGGCGATTCGGCCAGGTGAAGTGAATTGGATGACGGCGGGGAGCGGCATAACGCACTCGGAGCGCTTCGAGAAGGCGCGGCGTGAGGGCGGCCCGATGCATGCGATCCAGGCATGGGTCGCGCTGCCGAACGAGGCGGAGGAGACAGCGCCTATTTTTGCCCACCACACCGGGCGCGACCTGCCGCTGCACGAGGAGGGCGGCGTCTCGCTGCGGCTGCTCGCCGGTGAGGCGTTCGGTGCGCGTTCGGCGGTGAAGACGCACTCGCCGCTGTTTTACGTACACGTGGTCCTGCGACCGGGGGCGCGCATTTCATTACCGCTCGAGTACACCGAGCGCGCCGCATATCTCGTTTCCGGTGCCGTGACCGTCAATGGCGATGTGCTGGCACCCACACAGATGATCGTGTTCGACGGATTCGCGCAGGCGGTGCTCGAGGCGAGCGCGCCGAGCGTACTCATGCTGCTCGGTGGGGAGCCGGTCGGTCGGCGCTTTATCGAGTGGAACTTCGTCTCATCCTCCAAGGATCGTATCGAGCAGGCTAAGGCGGACTGGCGTGCGGGGCGGATGAAACTCCCGGATGCCGATGACAAGGAGTTCATTCCACTGCCGCCCGACTCGCATGCGAATGCGGGGGCGATGTCCTGACGGGTAGCGCGCGGCCCGGCGGCCGTCGCTCAGGGAGCGGGAGCGGCTGCAAGGAATTCCCTGAGGCTCGCAAGGTAGGCGGGGAAACTGCTGATGTCGTTGTGGGTGGCACCGGCAATCATGACGACGTGCCGGATGCCCGCCGGAATGGCCGCGATCAGTGCGTCCGATCGCGCCCGCAGCACCACTTCATCGTACTCGGCGACCACGGCCAGCACCGGGGAGCGCACCTTGCCGATTCGAGTGAGCGAGTCGTAGCGGTCCCTGACCAGCCACCGCACCGGCAGCCAGAAGAAATGGTCCGCGGCGACGTTCGCGATGCTGTCGTATGGCGTGATGAGAACCAACCGCTCGATCGGGCGGCGTGTTGCGAGCTCCGTCGCCACACCGCTGCCGAGGCTGCGTCCCATCACGGCGGTGCGCTCATGACGCGCGCTGACCCAGTCGTAGATCGACTCGGCATCGGCCTTGAGCGCGCTCTCCGACGGGTGGCCGCTGCTGCCGCCGTAGCCCCGGTAATTCACGAGGTAGAGGGCCCGATCGGTAAACGCTGCGGCAAAATCCGCCAGATTCGCGCCGACGTCCTCCGCGTTGCCGCCAAAGTAGATGACGGCCGCCCGTTGCTCTGCGTGCAGCTCCCAGATGTTGAGAGTCGCCTCCCCGCACTTGAGCCGAATCACTCCGGCACCCGCTCGAGCGACCTCCGGGGTTCGCAAGTACAGGAGCCGGTCCTGCATCAGGTAGAGGAGTG
The DNA here is from genome assembly GCA_035621995.1 of Steroidobacteraceae bacterium. Lineage (GTDB taxonomy): Bacteria > Pseudomonadota > Gammaproteobacteria > Steroidobacterales > Steroidobacteraceae > 13-2-20CM-66-19. The sequence continues at coordinate 63,222 of DASPWF010000002.1, read as the reverse complement.
CACAGAGCGCCCCATAGCTGAGGGTCGCGAAAGCGGCGCCATAGAGAAGCGCTCTCAAGCGAGGATGCGCTCACCGTGCAGCATGCGGCTTTTCTCCAAAAATGGCCGGCCCAGGCCCCGTAGCTTACGATCGGGCACCGGAGGGGGAGCTTACGATGTATCGACGGGTGCTGCTGTGCTACGACGGGAGCCGCGAGAGCCGGGACGCGTTGCGGCTCGGCGGGGAGCTCGTCGCGGCACTGAAAGCCGAAACTCATGTCCTGCTCGTCTCGAACGTCACCCACCGCGCGGCCGCCCAGGGCGTGACCGTTGAGGCGCAGCTGCAGGCCGAACGATCCAGCTGCGAGGCGATATTGCAGGAGGGGCTTGCATGGCTTCGCGAGCGCGGCGTGGAGGCGAAGCCGCACGTCGTGCTGGGCTCGCCGAGCGAGGTCATTCCACGCGTCGCCCGCGAGCTCGAGGCCGATCTGGTCGTGGTGGGCCACATCGCGCGAGCACGCTTGGCGCGCTGGTGGGCTGGTCCGGAGAATGCGTCACTGCTCGACCGGGTGCGTTGCAGCGTGCTGGTGACGGTCGCGTAGTGGCGCGCAGGCTCAAAAGCTGCGTGATCCTGACGAGTGCCTGTCGCAGCGGCAATCCGTGCGCTGCGCGCCCAGGCGCGGAGCGGCCGATCCATGGGTGGTGATGTCGAGTCCTTCATGGCGACCATGGTCGCGCGTTCGCGGATCCCGATCGCGAGCGCCATCGCGCTCGCCCGTGACTGCTACGGCCTCGAGACGCGTGCCGTGCGTCTCACCGGGGAGCGCGACGAGAACTTCAAGCTCTCCATCGCGGACGGGACCGAATACGTGCTCAAGATCGCGAATGCAGCCGAGGAGCAGGCGGTGGGCGAGCTGCTCACGGCGGCGCTGCAGCATGTGGAGAGGGCCGATCCGACATTTCCGTGTCCGCGCGTAGTACCCGCGCGCGACGGCCGTGCCTGCGTCCGCTTCGTTGATGCAAGTGGTGCCGAGCGCAGCGCGCGACTCCTCACCTACCTGCCGGGCCGGCTGCTCGGCGCGACCAGCCGGTCGCGATGGCAGCGGGCCGCCTGCGGGCGCATCGCCGGCCGTCTGAGCAACGCGCTACGTAGCTTCGAGCACCCCGCCGCGCGACGCGTGATCGTCTGGGACGTGCGCCACGCGGCGCAGGTGCGCGCACTCCTCGCGCAGCTTCCCGACCGCCCCTACCGGGAGGCCGCTGACGACGTGTTGGGGCGTGTGGCACCGCGCATCGAGTCGCGCTTGCCACGATTGCGCCGGCAGGTCGTGCACAACGACCTGAATCCGCGCAACATTCTGGTGGATCCGGCGGATGAGGCACGGGTGACGGGCATCATCGATTTCGGTGACATGACTTACACGGCTCTGATCGCGGATGTGGCCGTGACGGCAGCCGAGCTGCTGCCGGAGGATTGCACGGCGGGCGAAAGCGCCCGCGAGTCGATCCGCGATGTCGCGCTTGCCTACCACGAGGCTGTGCCGCTCCTGGAGGAGGAGCTCAGCATGCTCGGTTCGCTGGTGGCGGCACGGCTCGCCGCCAACGTAGTCGTGCCGGACTGGCACATGCACCGCAACCCCAGCGGTGACCATTATGCCGTGCTCGATCCGCATTTCATCCGTGCCCGGCTGCAGATCGCGCAGGAATTACTGCTCGAGGAGATCAGGCTGTGAGTGCTGCTCAGGACCCGGGCCCGGCGGCGATTCTGGCACGCCGCGCGCGCCTTCTCGCCCCCACCTACCACCTCTTTTATGAGCAGCCGCTGCACATCGTGCGCGCCGAGGGGGTATGGATGTACGACGAGCAGGGTCGCGCTTATCTCGACGCCTACAACAACGTCCCGGTCGTGGGTCACTGTCACCCGCAGGTGGTCGATGCGCTGGCACGCCAGGCGCGCACACTCAACACCCATACCCGCTATCTCGCCGAGCAACCGCTGCAGCTTGCAGGCGAGCTTCTGGCAACCATGCCGCAGCAGCTCGACAACGTGATTTTCACCTGCACGGGGAGCGAAGCAAATGACCTCGCGGTACGGGTGAGCAAGGTCGTGACGGGTGGTACCGGGTTCATCATCACCGACTTCGCCTATCACGGGGCGACCGATGCCATCGCAGGCATGTCTCCCGAGGATGGCGGACCGCTCGGGCCGGGCGTCTACACCGTGCCGTCACCGCGTAGCAGCGGTCCGGCAGCTTTAGGTGAGCACGTGCGCGAGTGCATCGAGCGCATGCAGTCCGACGGGGTGCGACTCGCTGCGATGCTGGTGGACACGATCTTCTCCAGCGACGGCGTAGTTGCCGATCCGTGCGGCTTTCTCACCGAGCCCGTGCGTCACGTGCACGCCGCGGGTGGGTTGTTTATCGCCGACGAGGTGCAACCGGGCTTTGGACGGCTCGGTGAGGCGATGTGGGGCTTCGCGCGCCACGCCGTCGTTCCAGACATGGTGACGATGGGTAAGCCTATGGGTAACGGACACCCGGTCGCGGCCGTCGCGGCACGTTCGGACATATTTGCCGCGTTCTCGAGGCGCAGACGTTATTTCAACACCTATGGCGGGAACAGTGTCTCGTGCGCCGTGGCGCTCGCGGTGCTCGATGTCATCCGCCGGGAGAAGCTCCTGGAGAATGCGCGGCGCAGTGGCGAGTACCTGCAGCGCGGTCTGCGCACCCTGGCGCAACGCTGCACCGCGATCCGCGATATCCGCGGCGCTGGTCTTTTCATCGGAGTGGAGCTGGGCGCCAATCCAGCGAGCGGTCTGAGTGGCGCGGCGGAGACCGTGCGCGTAGTGAATGGCATGCGGGCCCACGGGGTACTGCTCGGTGCCACCGGTCGCGCCGGTGACGTCCTGAAAATACGCCCGCCGCTTACGTTTGAGCCGCAGCACGCCGAGCTGCTGCTCGATGCACTCGGTCGGACGCTGGAGGTCAGGGCCTGAGGGGCCAGCAATGAATCGCGCCACAGGGCCGTGCTAGGACGGTTGCCCTTGTACGCCATTGCCGCTGTCCCGGTTGTCATCTGGCTATATCTGCTGATCGGGCGGGGAGGATTTTGGCGCGTCGCCGCGCGGGCGACGCCGCAACGCCCGCCGGCCGCTGCCAGGCACGTGGTGGTCGTCATGCCGGCACGCAACGAGGCCGCGGTGATCGGCAGCGCCGTGGCCTCGCTTGCAGCTCAGAGATTCGATGGCGCCATCGACCTCATCGTGGTCGATGACGGCAGCACCGACGGAACCGCCGAGGCGGCGACGGCAGCCGCGCGTGCCAGCGGGATGTTACCGCGCTTGCGGCTCATCCAAGGCACGGCACTCCCCCCCGGCTGGACCGGAAAGTTATGGGCTCTGGCGCAGGGGGTCGCGTCTGCCGGCGATACCGATTACCTTCTCTTCACCGACGCCGACATCGAGCACAGCCCGGATAGCGTGGCCACACTGGTCGCGACCGCCGAGGCGCAACAGCGCGATCTCGTCTCGCACATGGTGAAGCTGTCGACGGCGGCGGCGATGGAACGCTTCCTGATACCGGCGTTCGTGTTTTTCTTCCTCAAACTCTACCCGCCGGCGTGGATCGCCGCCCCGCGCCATGAGCACAGGCTCGCCGCGGCCGCAGGCGGTTGTATTCTCATTCGCCCGGCGGCACTTGCCCGCATCGGCGGACTTGGGGCAATTCGCTCGCGCGTCATCGACGATTGCGCGCTCGCGCGTGCGGTCAAGGACTGTGGTGGGCGCATCTGGCTCGAACTGACCCGCGGCACCCGCAGTCTCCGGACCTACCGCTCCTCAGCCGAGATCGGCGCGATGATCTCCCGCTCGGCCTTTGCGCAACTGGACCATTCGTACGTGGTGCTCACCGCATCCCTGCTGGGGCTTTCCCTGACCTATCTGCTTCCGGTATTTCTGCTCTTTGCCGGTGACCCGCTCCTTATCGGCATCGGCGTGGCGGGGCTCGTGCTGATGAGCATCGCCTACTTTCCGATGGTGCGCTTTTACGGTCTGTGGCCGTTCTGGTCGCTGTGCCTGCCGGCGATTGCCACGTTCTACATGGGCGCGGTCATCTATTCCGCCGTGCAATACGCGCGTGGTAGCGGGGGGCGGTGGAAGGGCCGCGTGCAGGATGCCTGAGTTCCTGGACGCAGCCCGCTCGAGGAATGTGGGTCGGCTCGTTACTTCGAGCCGAAGATCTGCTCGTGGATCAGCGTGCAGGACTGTCCGACAAGGACTAAGGTGCTGCCCGCGATCGAGAGTGCAATTAACTCCATTGAAGTGCTCCTCTGGTATCTCGGACAACCCTCGATATGGGGACGCCGGCGGCGGATCTCAATGGGGAGCGCACTGGCCGGCCACATTCGCGCTTCTGCGCTGTGGGCACTAGGGTTCGCAGGCCGGTGACAGGGTCTGCATCGCCGGGCGGGGGCGATACTCGCTCTCGAGTCCGCGGTCGGCGCGCACGGCAAGTCGCAGTTCTTGCGTCACGTCCACCCCCCGGTAGCTCAGCAGATAAAGCCCGGCGGCAACGACGAGGCCCACCAGCATCGACAGGTCCGTGCCGTGCAGGGCACGGGCCACGGGCCCCTCGTAGAGGTTGGTGTTGACGAACGGCAGCATGGCGGCAAAACCGATGCCGTAGGCGGTGAGGCCCCGCCAGTTCCAGCGGCCATAGAGGCCCCTGGGATTGAAGATCTCCCGGATCGAGTAATGGGTTTTGCGGACGAAGTAGAAGTCGACCAGGTTGATTGCCGTCCAGGGCGTGAACAGGCACAGCAGGATCGCGAGCAGGTCGCTGAAGTGCTCGACGAAATTGCCGGACACCGCAAGTGCGATCGAGTGCGCTGCCACGCCGATCAGCAGCACGCTCAGGATGCGCTTCGCGCGCGTGGCGCGGAGCGGGTGGAAGGAGTCGAGCACACTCAGCAGCGTGAGCGAAGCGCCGTAGTAGTTGAGGCTGGTCATGGTCAGCAATCCGACCAGTGACACCCCGAGCAGCACGGCGCCGAAGCCCGGGCGGACCATGTCGCCGGCCGCCTCGAGTGTCGCGGCGACGGTGCGATGGGGAAACGCGGCCGCCGCCGCGGCGCCGATTACCATGGTCCAGAGGCTGCCGAAGAAGGCGCCTCCGTAGGTCCAGTAGAACGGGGCCCTGACACCCACGGCCCGGGGCAGGTAGCGCGAGTAGTCGGACACGTAGAACGCCCCGCTCAACTGATATGCGGCAGCGGCAAAGAACTGCGTGAGGAACGCCACGCGGGGGAACGGGGTGAGATGCAGCGCGTCCGGTGGCAGGCGCAGCTTGGCGAATGCACTCAGCGTGAACACGGTGAGTACCGTGATCAAGAGATACGCGAGCCAGCGCTGCGCGGTGTGGATCAGATCGTAGCCGACGACCGAGATGGCGAGCGCAACAAGGGTAAAACCAAGCCCGCAGGCGTGCGGGTCGAGGCCACTCAGCGCCTTCGCGGTATCGCCCGCCAGCACCTCGTTGAATGCGTTGTAGCCGAGGTAGCTGATCAGGGCGATCACCCACACGAGCAGCGCGCCCATGTAGCCGAACTGCGGGCGCGACTGGATCATCTGCGGGAGGCCGAGTTGCGGTCCCTGGGCCGAGTGCAGCGCCATGAAGGACGTCCCGAGCGCACAACCGGCCACGATGGCGAGCGCGCCCCACAGGAGGTTGGCCCCGAGCGCCACGCCGATGATTCCAGTGGCAACCGTGGCGAGCTGTGTACCGCTGGTGAACCACACCGGCCACAGGTGCCATGCCCGGCCGTGGCGCTCGGCCGCCGGCACGTAGTCGATGGACCGGGTCTCGATCTGCATCAGCGGCCCTGCCACAGCGGCGCGCGTTTGTCGCGGAAGGCGCGTGCCCCTTCGCGCTGATCCTCGCTCGCGTAGAGGCGTTCCACGGTGTGGAACCGGCGCCGCCTGATCGCCTCCATGGCATCACCGAACCGCATCGACTCACTCTCTCGAGCGACCTCCTTGATGGCCGCGAATACCAGCGGTGGTCCTTGCGCCAGCGTGCGCGCCAGCGCCCGTGCCTGCTCCATCAGCTGGCCACGCGGCGCGATGGCGTTGACGACGCCGCGCGCGAGGGCTTCCCTGGCGTCCAGCCAGCGTCCGAGCAGCAGCAGCTCCATCGCCACGTGCCACGGAATGCGCCGTGGCAGGCGGATCGTGGCGGCCTCGGCGAGCGTGCCGGCGTTGATCTCCGGAAGCGCGAATCGTGCGTGCTCGGCGGCGACGATGAGGTCGGCGGACAGCGCGAGCTCGAAGCCGCCACCCACCGCCATGCCGTTCACCGCCGCGATGACCGGCTTGTTGAGACCGGGAAGCTCCTGGATCCCACCGAAGCCGCCCGCGCCGTAATCGGCATCCTGGGGCTCGCCGTCAGCGGCGGCGACGAGGTCCCAGCCGCCGCAGAAGAACCTCTCGCCTCCGCCCGTGATGATCGCGACGCGCAAGTCCGGGTCGTCACGAAAGTGCGCGAACGCCTCCCCGAGCCGCCGGCTCGTGTCGGCGTCGATCGCATTCGCCTTGGGCCGGTCGAGGGTCACCTCGAAGACTCCCGCATCCCGTCGGGTGCGCACGGTCTCGGTCATACGTTTCAGTTCCTGGCAAGGCGAATCAGTGCATCGGCCGCGACGGCGCCGTGCCCCTGGGGCCGGATGATGAGCGGATTGACATCGAGCTCCAGCAGGCGTCGCTCCTCGGCGAGCGCCAGTTGCTGGATCGAGAGCACCGCGGCGACCGCGGCTTCCTGGTCGCCCCGAGAGCGACCGCGATAGCCACGCACGAGCGCACCGACTCTGAGCGAGCGGATCGCCTCATGGATATCCGCCGCCGACGCCGGAAGCAGCAGTACCCGTCGATCGCGCACGAGCTCGACAAAGATCCCCCCGGAGCCAATCACCAGGTACGGACCGATCACCGGATCGCGGTTGATGCCCACGATCAGCTCGGCGACCGCATCGGTCACCATCTCCTCGACCAGCAGCTCCGCCTGATGAGCGGCGAGTTGCTCGATCGCTGCCGCCCGCACCGCGGCGGGATCCCGCAGGTCGAGGCGCACCGCGCCGAGCTCGCTCTTGTGTGCGATACCCTCACCAACCGATTTCAGCGCGACCGGGTAGCCGAGCGCGCTCGCCGCGGCGATCGCGGCCTCGACGGTCTTCACTTTGAGTCCCGCGGGCACCACGAGGCCGTGCTCGGCGAGCGCACGCTTGGACTCCCACTCCGAGAGCACCTGGCTCGGGGCGTCGGCGTACCGCGGATGCCAGGTCACGGCGGCCACGGGCGTGGGCCGAAGTCTCCCCGCCTGAGCTGCGGCGGCGACGGCGGCGAGTGCGTCCTCGAGCCCACATAAGGGGACAACGCCGGCATTGATCAATTCTTGCGCCCGCTCTTCGGGCAGTGCCTCGGGTAGCGTCGCCACGACGGCCGCCCGGGCGCCCGTTCTCGAGGTCGCGGTAGTCAGCGCGCACAGCGCCCGCCTGAAACCTGCCTGCGAGCAGCGGTCCTGGCGCGGGAAGTCGAGGACCAGCAGCGTCAGGTCGAAGCCCGCCTCCATGACCGCAGCGTAGGTTTCCGCGAGCGCTGATTCGTCGTCCCAACTGAAGTTGTGGTAGTCGAGAGGGTTGGTGGCCGTCGCCAGCGCCGGCAACGTGGCGGCGACCCGCTGCGCCTGCGCAGCACTGAAGGGACGAAGGTTGAGCTGCGCGGCTGCAGCCGCATCCGCCATCAGTCCCGCCTCACCCCCCGAGCAGCTCATCGAGGCAATGTCACGGCCGTGCAGCGGCCCATGGACGTGCAGCACCTTGAGGGCTTCCAGCAGCACCGGTAGAGAATGCACGCGTGCGACGCCGGCGCGCTCGAGGAATGCCTCGGCTACGGCATCTGAGCCGGCGAGGGAGGCGGTATGGCTCAGCGCCAAAGAGGTGCTCAATTCGGTGCGGCCGGACTTGAGCGCCACCAGCGGCACGCCACGACGACGTGCGAAAGCCGCAGCGCGCATGAAACCTCCCGGGTCGCCGATCCCCTCGATGTGCAGGCCGATTGCGGTGACCCGCCGATCGTCCACCAGCGCTTCGATCGCATCCGCGAGGCCGATGCGCGCCTGGTTGCCGAGCGTGATCACGTAGCCGATCGGCAGCCCGCGCCTTTGCATGGTGAGGTTGAGCGCGATGTTGCCGGACTGCGTCACTAGCGCGACGCCGCGTGCCTGGCGGATTCCGCCGTGCTGCTCGGGCCAGAGCGCGACGCCGTCCAGGTAGTTGATGAGCCCGTGACAGTTCGGCCCGATCAACGGCATGTTCGCCGCTGCCGCAAGCAGCTCGCTCTGCAGCCGCTCGCCGCTGACCCCGATTTCGGCGAAGCCCGACGCATAGCACACGGCGCCGCCGCTCCCCCGCGCCGCCAGGGCGCGCACGGCCTCCACGGTGGCATGGCGATTGACGGCCACGAAGGCGGCATCGGGCGGCTCCGGGAGGTCCGCGACGGACCGGTAGGTTCGCACCCCCTCGAGCTCGTCGCGGCCTGGATGAATCGGCCAGAGGGTGCCGGCGAAGCCGACGCGGCGGCACTGGCGCATCACCTCGGCGCAGGCCGCTCCACCGACGAGAGCTATCGAGCGCGGGCGCAGCAATCTCTGCAGCGCGTGCGCCGTCGACGGCGCGGTCTCCGGCGTCTGCGTTTGACGAAGCTCCATGGTGAGCATGCTAGGCTGGGCGGGTGGCGACACTTGACGGAATCGGTCGGAGGGCCTTGCATCGATGGCGCGTCTTTGGCCATTTTCATCAAACGAACGGACGGCGGCGCGGCAGCATGGCGGGCGCGCTGCACCTCAGACCGGCCGATGAGCAAAGCCAAACCCTACAAAGTCGGCTTCCTGCTGCTGCGTGACTTTTCGTATTTCGGGCTGGTCGCCGCCCTGCAGCCGCTGTTCCTCGCCAACTGGCGCGCACAGCGGGCGCTGTTCTCGTGGGTAACGCTGTCCGTCGACGGCCTGCCGGTACGGGCCAGCAATGGCAGCGACATCCCGGTCGCTGCGGGCGTCGGCGCGCGACACCAGCTGCAAACGCTCCTGGTCCTTGCCTGCTTCGAACCGAAGCAGCACGTGGGCAACGCCAAGCTGCGCAGCGTGTTGCTGCGCGCGGCGGCCGCGGGTGTGGAAATTGGTGGCATCGAGACGGGGAGCGAGGTTCTTGCGGCCGCGGGCCTGCTCGACGGCCGGATCGCAGCGGTCCACTGGGAGAATCTCGACGGCTTCAGGGAGCGCTACCCGAAAGTGCACGCGCGCGAGCAGCTCTACCACGCCGCTCCGGGTCGACTCACCTGCGCAGGTGGCACCACCGTGCTCGACATGATGCTGCACCTGGTGCGGCGTGAGGCCGGTACGGCGCTCAGCGAGGAAGTCGCGCAGGAGATGCTCCTCGGGCACCCGCGTCCGCCCACGCAGAAGCAACTCGCGGAGCCGGCGCTCAGCCCGAGGAGCCCGAACGGGATGGTGCGGGCCGCCATCGCACTGATGAATCGCAATCTCGATGAGCCGCTAGCGGTTGGCGAACTGGCACGCAGGTTGAGCGTCTCGGCCCGCCACCTGCGGCGTCACTTTCGCGCGTGGACCGGGACCACGACCACACGCCACTACATGACGCTACGGCTCTCCCGGGCGCACAACCTGCTCGAGCAGACGGACCTGTCGGTCACCGAAGTGGCGATCACCTCGGGATTCCGCTCGCTCGAGCACTTCTCGCGGGTTTACCGCAACGCTTTCGGCTGCACTCCGAGCAGCGATCGTCGCCAGAGCATGAGTGCGCCGATATTTCGCCAGCAGGGTCTCACACCTGCACGGGCGGTGGCGCGCGCGAAGTAAACGCCTGCCCCATGTTGGTGCAGCGACACTAGCTGCGGGTGTGCACCGCCGCGTGAGCACCGCCGCACCACGGCGCCTCGTTGTATGCTAGTCGGGAGATCGCGCTCGAGGCGAGGCGAAAGTGACCGTGCTCTCAAACCCGACCCATGGCTCGCGCGCGCTCTCGACATGCCCTTTCGTCGGCGGCGTTGAACTCGAGGCGGAGCACACCTCACGCGGTTCCGTCCTACGCCGACTGACCGAGCGCGGTGGTTTTCGCGCGCGCGTCACGGCCGACGGAGCGGTGTGCGAGGCCTATCTCGTGAATCCTTCCGGCGGTCTCGTCGGCGGCGACACCGTCGACTACACGATCCGGGTCGGTCCGGGTGCTCACCTCGCGGTCTCGACCGCGGCGGCCGAGCGTGTCTATCGCGCGGATGGCCGACTGACCCGCCTCAATTGCCGCATGACCGTCGCCGCCGGCGCCACGCTCGAATGGCTGCCGCAGCAGACGCTCCTCTACGACGGCTGTCATTACCGACGCCGCCTGCATCTGGATGTGGATCCGCAGGCGCGTGTCACGATCCTCGAGCCGCTGGCACTCGGGCGCGCCGCCTGCGGCGAACGGCTGCAGGCCGTCGATATCCGCGACGACTGGCGTGTGCACCGTGGCGGCGAACTGGTGTTTGCGGAGGCGCTGCGGCTCGTGGGCGCGGTGTCGCGGCTCTTCGAGCGTGCAGCCGTCGGGGCGGGGGCGCGGGCAACCGCGACGCTGGTGCGCCTCGCCCCCGCGGCCGAGGCCGAGCTCGAACATATCCGCTCGTGCCTGGACACGGCGGTACTGTGCGCCGCGAGCGCAGTCGAGGGCACCATCGTGGTGAGGTGGCTGGCGAAGGATGCGATGACGTTGACGTCCGCGCTGCGCTCGTTTCTCTGCCGCCTGCGCGGCAGCGCACCACCGCGGGCGTGGTGAACGCAGGCACCTGTCGTGCAGCTCTCGCCCCGGGAAAAGGACAAACTGCTGATCGCGATGGCGGCGATCGTCGCACGCCGACGGCTCGAGCGCGGCCTGCGGCTCAATCATCCCGAAGCGGTCGCTGTGATCTCGGATTTCGTCATGGAAGGCGCGCGCGACGGGCGAACGGTCAGCCAGCTCATGGAAGCTGCGGCTCACGTATTGTCCGCCGGCCAGGTGATGGAAGGCGTGCCACAAATGGTCGGCGACGTGCAGGTGGAAGCGACGTTTCCGGACGGCACCAAACTCGTGACCGTCCATCACGCCATACGTTGAACGGCCATGACATCGGGGTGCGGCGCGTGATTCCGGGAGAAGTGCTTTGTGAGGACGGCGACATCGAGCTCAACGTCGGGCGCGTGCCGCGCCGCTTGACGGTCAGCAACGTGGGTGACCGACCGATACAGGTCGGGAGTCACTATCACTTTTTCGAGGTCAACCCGGCGCTGTCCTTCGAGCGTGCCGCGGCGCGTGGTTATCGACTCGACATTGCCCCCGGCACCGCGGTTCGCTTCGAGCCGGGGCAGGCCCGCGAGGTGGTGCTCATACCGCTCGGCGGTGACCGTCGTGTGTTCGGCGCGCGCGCTGCCGTAATGGGTGACCTCGATAAACGGAGCTGACATGACGGCGAGACTCACCCGCTCCGCCTACGCGGAAATGTTTGGCCCGACCGTCGGCGACCGCATGCGTCTCGCCGATACCGATCTTTTCGTGCAGATCGAGCGCGACTTCACGATTTACGGCGAAGAGGTCAAGTTCGGCGGCGGCAAGGTCGTCCGCGACGGCATGGGACAGTCGCAGCGAGCGCACGCCGAAGGGGCCGCCGATACCGTGATTACCAACGCGGTGATCATCGATTACTGGGGCATCGTCAAGGCGGATGTCGGCTTGCGCGAGGGCCGCGTCAGCGCGATCGGCAAGGCGGGCAACCCTGACATCCAGCCGGGGGTGGACATCGTCATCGGCCCCGGCACGGAGATCATCGCCGCCGAGGGTAAGATTCTCACCGCCGGCGGCTTCGATAGCCACATACACTTCATCTGTCCGCAGCAGGTCGACGAAGCGCTGATGTCCGGCATTACCAGCATGCTCGGAGGCGGTACCGGGCCTGCCACGGGTACCAAGGCCACCACCTGTACACCGGGCCCATGGCACCTGACGCGCATGATCGAAGCGGTGGACTCGTTGCCGATGAACATCGGCTTCGCGGGTAAGGGAAACGCCTCGCAGCCCACCGCGCTGGTCGAGCAGATCATGGCCGGCGCCGCAGCTCTCAAACTGCACGAGGACTGGGGCTCGACACCCGCGGCCATCGACTGCTGCCTGTCGGTCGCCGATGCACACGATGTGCAGGTCATGCTGCACTCGGACACGCTCAACGAGTCCGGCTTCGTCGAGGACACGATCGCTGCCTTCAGGAACCGAACCATACATGCCTACCACACCGAGGGCGCGGGCGGCGGACATGCGCCGGACATCATCAAGGTGGCCGGTCTGCCGAACGTCCTGCCATCCTCCACCAATCCAACGCGTCCATACACCGTCAACACGCTCGACGAGCATCTCGACATGCTCATGGTCTGTCATCACCTCGATGCCTCGATCCCCGAGGACCTGGCCTTTGCCGAGAGCCGCATTCGCCCCGAGACCATCGCCGCCGAGGACATCCTGCACGACCTCGGCGCACTGTCGATGATGTCGTCCGACAGCCAGGCGATGGGTCGGATCGGTGAGGTCATCGTGCGCACCTGGCAGACCGCGCACAAGATGAAGCAGCAACGCGGCCCGCTCGTCGGCGATGACGGGCGGCACGACAACACCCGCGTCAAACGCTACATCGCGAAGTACACCATCAACCCGGCGATCACCCACGGGGTGTCACGGCACGTGGGCTCGGTCGAGCCCGGCAAACTCGCCGATCTTGTGTTGTGGGCGCCGGCGTTCTTCGGGGTCAAGCCCGACCTCGTGCTCAAGGGCGGAATGATTGCCGCCGCACCCATGGGCGACCCGAACGCTTCCATCCCGACGCCGCAGCCCAAGCACTATCGGCCGATGTTCGCCGCTTTCGGGACGGCACCGGCGGCGACGGCACTCACCTTCGTGTCGGGTCTCTCACTGCAGCATGGACTTGCGGGTCGGCTGCGCGTCGCCAAGCGGCTGGTGGCAGTCGAGAACGTCCGTCGCCTGCGCAAGAGCGATATGATTCACAACGACGCGACGCCGGATATCGAGGTGGATCCCGAGACGTATCGGGTTACCGCGGACGGGGAGCCGCTGGTGTGCGAGCCCGCGGCCGTGCTGCCGATGGCGCAGCGCTACTTCCTGTTCTGAGTGCGCGACATCAGACGCATCAGCGCCACTCTTGCGGCTGGCAGGTGGCAAGGCGCATCCGCCGACGCGGTGGTGCTCGACTACGATGCACGCCATCGGCGCCGCACGGTGCTGCGCTGCCTCTCAGGTCGTGAGGTACTGCTCGATCTGCCGGTCGCGGTGCAACTGCACGACGGTGATGCGCTGCAGCTGGACGACGGTAGTTACATCGAGGTGCGGGCGGCGCCAGAGCCGTTGCTCGAGCTGCGTACCGCCTCGGCAGCCGAGCTCACGCGCCTCGCCTGGCACCTGGGGAACCGCCACGTGGCCGCCGAGCTCGGCGATGGCTGGCTGCGCATTCGTCCTGACCACGTACTCGCCGACCTCGCCATGCGGCTCGGCGCCACGGTGGTATCGGTCAGTGCGCCGTTCGAGCCGGAGGCCGGGGCGTACGCCGCTCATGCCCACCCGCCGCTGCGCGCCCCGTGAACGACGCGGAGTCACGCGTTCGACTGACGCTCCAGGCGTGGCTCTCGCCGGCGTTTCCGGTTGGCTCGTTCGCCTACTCACAGGGTCTCGAGTGCGCCTTCGTGGCCGGGGAGCTGCCGGACGGCGAGGCGCTGCGCGACTGGCTCGGCACGCTGCTCGAGCACGGACCGATTCGCAACGACGCGATTCTGCTCGGCATCGCCTGGCAGGCCGCGCGGCACGGTAACCCATCACTGTTGCGCGAGACCAATGATCTAGCGCTGGCGCTCGCCACCGGACAGGAGCGGCGGCTCGAGACGTCCGCGCAGGGGAGGGCATTCGCGCGGACGCTCGCCTCGAGCTGGCCCTCGGCGTCGTTCGACGCGCACATGGCAGCGCTCGGCTCTCGCCCCCCGGCGTATCCGGTCGCCGTCGCCGCGGCGGCCGCGGCTCACGCGTTGCCGCTCGCACCGACGCTGGACGCGTTTGTGTTCGCGACGCTGGCAAACGCCGTGGCGGCGGCGACGCGGCTCGGAACGATCGGCCAGACCGACGCGCAGAAGATGCTCGCGGAACTCGCCAGCCGGGTGCCGCCGCTCGCGCAGGCTGCGGCTCACGCTTCGCTCGATGATCTCGGCAGCGCCACCGTGCGCGCTGAGATCTACACGTATCTCCATGAGACACAGTACTCGAGGTTGTTCCGCACATGAGTCATTCACCGTACTCGAGCCACGGACCACTGCGTGTTGGAATCGGCGGCCCGGTTGGCTCGGGAAAGACCGCGCTCATGGAAGCACTGTGCAAGCACTTCCGCGACCGCCTCGACATGTGCGCGATTACCAACGACATCTACACGAAGGAGGATGCGGCGATTCTCACGCGTGTCGGCGCGCTGCCCAGCGAGAGGATACTGGGCGTCGAGACCGGTGGCTGCCCGCACACGGCAATCCGCGAGGACTGCTCCATCAACCTGGCGGCAATCGATGAGATGCGCGCTCGCTTCCCCTCGCTCGACCTCATGTTGATCGAGTCGGGCGGGGACAATCTTGCCGCGACGTTCAGTCCGGAGCTCGTCGACATCACCATCTATGTAATCGACGTAGCGGGCGGGGAGAAGATTCCCCGCAAGGGCGGCCCCGGCATCACGCGCTCCGACCTGCTCGTGGTCAACAAAATCGACCTTGCCGAGCACGTCGGTGCGAACCTCGAGGTGATGGAGGCCGACACCCGCCGGATGCGTGGCGGACGACCCTATGTCTTCACGAGCCTGCGCCACGGGACGGGTTTCGGCCAGGTCGCCGATTTCGTGCTCGAGCACGGTTTTGGGGCATAGGCCTTGGGCATGGGTCTTGGGGCATAGGTCCTGGGGCACAGACGCCCGCGGTGTCACGCGATCTGTTGTCGATGGTTGACTAGGTGCCGCAGAAGGTCTGGAGCACGCGTTCTGCGGGCTGCGGGGGCCGACTGTACTCATCGACGCCCGCCTGCTCGTCGTAGGGGCGCTGCAGTATCCCGTGGAGCTTACGGAAGGGGCCGTAGTCACCGCGGTCGGCGGCGTCGAGCGCTGCCTGGACGCGGTGATTGCGGGGAATGAAGGCAGGGTTCACGGCGCGCATGCTCGCCACCCGTTCGGCGCCGTTTTGTGGATCGCAGGTGAGACGCCGCTGCCAATCCCGCAGCCAGTCATCCAGCTCGGCGCTCCCGGCAAACAGCTCGCGCAGGCCGGAGGCTTCATGGCCGCATTGTGCCGCGAACGTGAGTGCGCGGAATGTCAGTGTGAAGTCCGCACCGGCGTGCTGCATGGCGTTGAGCAGGCGTTTGACGAGCTCGGGGTCTCCATCCAGGGCCGACGCGAGACCTATCTTGCGGCGCATGCCTGCAAGGAAGCGATCGTCGAATTGCGCCATGAAGGGGGCGACGACTTCCGTCGCGAGACCGACCGCCCGCTCGGGGTCGGGGTCGATGAGGAACAGCAGCGATTCCGCAAACCGCGCCAGATTCCACTGCGCGATCAGCGCCTGGTTCGCGTAGGCGTACCGTCCGCTGTGGTCGATCGAGCTGAAGACCGTCTTCGGATCGTACTCATCCATGAAGGCACACGGACCGTAGTCGATCGTCTCGCCAGAGATTGCCATGTTGTCGGTGTTCATGACGCCATGGATGAAGCCGAGCAGCATCCAGTCCACGACGAGGGCAACCTGCCGCTGCGCGACCTGCCTGAGCACCGCCAGTGCAGGCTGGCTGCTCTCCGCGCCGGCCGGATAGTGTCGTGCGACGACGTACTCGAGCAGTTCACGCACTGCCTCTTGATCACCCCGCGCCGCGAAGTGCTGAAACGTGCCGACACGCACGTGGCTGGCCGCCACCCGCGTGAGAACGGCGCCGGGTAGCGCCGAGCGGTCACGCAATACCGGCTCGCCGGTCGTGGCCACAGCGAGCGAGCGCGTGGTCGGAACACCGAGGGCATGCATGGCCTCGCTCACGAGATACTCACGCAGCATCGGCCCGAGCGCCGCGCGGCCATCGCCGTTACGGGAGAACGGCGTGAGGCCCGCGCCCTTAAGCTGAAGGTCGCGGAGACGTCCGTCGTGCCCCTTGAGCTCGCCAAGCAAAATGGCACGGCCGTCGCCGAGCTGCGGCACGAAGACCCCGAACTGGTGGCCCGCATAAGCCATGGCGATCGGGTACGCGTCCTCGGGCAGCTGAGTTCCCGACAGCACGGCTGCGGCTACGGGCTCGAAGACCTCTGGTTCCAGGCCAAGGTCCTCGGCCAGAGGTCCGTTGAGCACCACCAGCTGCGGGTCGGCCACGGGCGTCGGATCGACTCTGGCGTAGAATCGGCCCGGTAGCGCCGCATAGCTGTGTTGGAACCCGAATCGCATCGATCTCAGGAGCCGCAATGACGACTTTCGATCTGAAGCCACCCAGTGACGAGCAGCGCCAGGCCATTACCGCCGGACTGAACGAGGAGGAACGCCACGTGTTGCTTCAGCACGGTACTGAGGCCGCATTCTGCGGTGTCTTCCTCGACAACAAGAAGGATGGCACATACACCTGCCGTTTCTGCGGCTTGCCGCTGTTCCGCTCGAGCGCCAAGTTCGATTCCGGCACCGGATGGCCGAGCTTTTTCAAGCCGTACGACGAGTCTCACATCCGGCGCCTGCGCGATACCAGCTATGGCATGACCCGTGTGGAAGAGGTGTGCGCACGCTGCGGCAGCCATTTGGGCCACGTCTTTCCGGATGGACCGCCGCCCACTGGGGAGCGCCACTGCCTGAATTCCGTCTCGCTCGCCTTCACCAACAAGGGCGATCCACTGCCCGACATACTGAAACGAGGGCCGCCCGAAGGGCAACCCGATCGCGGCTAGCCTGCGGCGCTGCGTCGATGGGCGGCGGTCGCGGCAAGACGTACGAGACGCACCGGTTTGGCATCACGCCCAGTCGGGCGCGCGGCCGGCCTTCCACTTGATGCTGCAGCCTACGCTTGGCGCCTGCTCCGCGGGCACTCCCCTACCGAGCAGCACGGCGTCGGTGGCGGCGCGTAGATCGGAACCGGTCACGGGAATATTGTTTCCGGGGCGGCTGCCATCGAACTGGCCGCGGTACGCGAGTCGTCGGTCGCGATCGAAGAGAAAGAAGTCCGGCGTACAGACGGCCTGATACGCCTTCGCCACCTCTTGCGACTCATCGTAGAGATACGGGAAGCTGAAGCCCTTGGCGGCTGCGACCCGGCTCATTGCCGCGGGTGCGTCATCCGGATAGGCGGTGGCATCGTTCGAGCTGATCGCCACGGTGGCAAGGCCGCGCGGGCCGAAGTCGCGCGCATAGGCGACGAATCCATCGAGGATGTGCTTCACGAAGGGGCAGTGATTGCAGACAAAGGCGACCAGCAGCGCCGGTGACGCCGCGAAATCCTCGAGCGCTACGGTTCTCCCGCTTGCCGTATCGCACAGCTTGAATTGCGGGGCCGGTGTGCCGAGGGACAGCATGCGGGAATTCCGACGCGCCACGGTTCCTCCTTGCGCTCACGTGCGCTTCTCGAATCATAGTCCAGCGCCTCGGATAATCCAGCCGCAGTGCTCATGATCCGTAGCCGATGCACACGGCACCCAGCGTGACGATGAGGCAGACCAGAATGCGCCGAACCGTCAGGCTCTCGCCGAGAACGACGCGGCCGATCAAAGCGGAAAAGACGATACTGGTTTCGCGTAACGCGGAGACGGGTCCGGCGTTGCCGAGGGCGAGCGCAGTGACGACTGCTCCGTAGCTTCCAAGCGAAAGGAGTCCGCCAGCCATCGCCTTGAGCGTCTCCGGTGCCAGCAGATCCACGGTGAGTCTTCGCCTCAGCAGCAGGAACGCTGGTGGCATGAGGACGCCATAGATGATGAAGGCCCAGACCGCGTAAGAGCGTGGATTGCCCGCCAGGCGAACGCCAATGGCGTCGGCCGTCACGTAGCTCGCGACGAACAATGCGGCCGCGAGGGCGAGCGCAACTGAGCGGACGTGAGTTCGCGCCCGGCCAAAGGCGAGGCTGACAATGCCGAGAGAGATGAGCGCGATGCCGAGCAGCGCCGGCCGGCTCAGTCGTTGACCCGCGAGCGCAAACCCGCCGACCGTCACCAGCAGCGGCACGCTGCCCCTAACAATCGGGTAGACCAGTCCCAATTCGCCGTATTGGTAGGCCTGGGCCAGGAGGATGCTGTAAGCGACCTGCAACACCGCCGAGACGATGAGATAGGTCCAGCAGGCGATCACCGGCAGCGGCAGGAAGAATGCGAGCGGAATCGCAGCCGCGCTGGTGGCAAAGCTCATGATCGTGATCGACCACAAGCGGTCCGCCCCGCTTCGCAGGACGGCGTTCCACGTTGCATGTAACACCGCAGCGAACAGCGTCAGACCGATGATAGCGCCGCTCATTCCTTGCCCGGTGCCGAGCGGCTGCGTTTCGGGTAGTGAGTCAGCGTCGGGGGCGCGAAGTATCGGGCATCACCGCGGCCGCGATCTTCCCGTTGCGGTGGTCTTTCGCGAGCCCCGTGCGGGCGTACTCCCGCGCGCGCGCGCACTGCCCCGCGGTGCAAGAGTGGATCTCTTGCGCGCGGACCGCGCCTGTGGGCGTGGGTGGTGCGGTTCATAAACACCCAGTTGGCTGCCGCCGGGGAGCTGCAGGTGGGTGAGAATCCCCCACCGCTCATGGCTCACCGGGCTGCATTCGATGCCGTGTCGTTTCATGGCTGCGATGAAGCCTGACATGTCACGGCACATCAGGTAGAGCTCATGTTTCGAGTCGCCGTCGGCAGGGTGGACCGCCACCTCGGAGGCGGGGAGTGCGAAGATCAACCAACCTCCGCCGCCGTCGACACACGGTAACCGCAGGACATCCCCCAGGAAGCTGCGATCGGCTGCGGCATCCCGGCTGTAGAGAACGACATGTGCACCTATCAGCATACCCTCGTGCTCCCTCTTGCTCGTGGGTTGGATGGTTACTTCTGGAGTGACGTGATCGATAGCCTAGCAATATAAATCAACACCGCTGCGGCGGACACTGCCGCCTTCACGGCTTAGACTAGTCACGATGATGAATGCGGAGCGCGCTATGTCTTTCATCGAGGAGCACGGCCTGGTACTCGTGTCCGGCCGTGGCGTGGCCCCGCGCCTGGTCGAAGTGATTCTGGGTGAGGGTATACGAGGCAGTTGGTGGGCTCATCCTCGCAGTCGCGAGATATTTGCCGTACTGCGGCAGCTGGAACGATCATCGGATCTGGCGCTCTGCCGCCTCGTGGACGGTAAGGTGACGTTCGTGCACCGGCGTCTCTGGCCCGCCCTCGTCAAGCTGCAAAAGCGCTTCGATGCCGGGCGACTCGCACTGGTCCGACAGGAACACACGCCGTCGGGTAAGCACGTCAATCGGCCGGTCGGATTTTCCAATTGGATGCCACAGTCTGCGAGAGAGGCTGCCCAGCGGCTGTCGCAGTCCGAGGCCGAGCGGCTTCTCGCGCCGGCACTAGTGCCGAGCGGCCTCACGCCGAAGCGCACGCCAGGTACGAGGCGCCGAGCGAAGCGCTGAGCGCTGCCCACGGCTCGGTTTGCTGACCCGCGCCGCGAGGGCTTACCGTGACACCGTAACCGACGAGCTGGAATCCGCTTTTCAGAGAGAACTCCCATGCATCATTCCCGCCTCTGCGCCATATTGATCGACTGCAAGACGTCCGACGTGGACGAGGCCGCGCGTTTCTGGAGCAATGTGCTGGGTCGCGCCGTGGACCGCGAGCACCCGGGCAGCCGCGGTAATTACCGCATGCTCGCGACGCCACCGGACGAGCTCATCGTCGAGATTCAGCGCGTGGATCACGAGAGTCGCGTTCACATCGATGTCGAGACGGATGACATACCTGCCGAAGTGGCTCGCCTGGAGAAGCTGGGTGCCAGGGTGGTGGATCGACTCGAGCGCTGGGTGGTGATGCAGGCACCGACCGGCCAGCGCTTCTGCGTCGTGCGGGTGCAGCGGCCGGGTTTCCCGAAGAATGTGAATCGCTGGGACTGAGTGACCTGCGGACTTCGCGGCACGCTGCGGCTTGCGCGGTACGCTGCGGCTTGCGCGGCACGCTGCGGCTTGCGCGGCACGCTCGGGCTTGCGGGCATCGTCGTGCGGCGCTAGGGCGGCGAAGTGCGTCGCGTCACGGGTCGAGGCCGGGATCGCGGCGCCGCTCGCCGTACCAGATCTCCAATCCGTCGCGCCGGCGGAACGCCTTGCGACCGCCAACCGCAAGGCGCAGGAGTCCCCCGAGAATCTCGCGCCCCGAGTGGGCCCGGAGCTTGCGCCCCGAGGTGATGACGTGCTCCCGCAGAAGGACGAAGCGACCCTGACGGCGCAGTGCCCGACTCAGGACCGCCTCTTCGGCCGCGAAGAGCGCCTCATCGAACCCGCCCACCGCGTCGAAAGCACTGCGAGTGCAAAAGAGGAAGCAACCCGCCGCCAGCTGCAACGCCCGGTAGACGGGCAATACGAGAGCGATCAGCACACGTCCATAAATCGGCAATCGACCCTCGAAACGCACGTCGCAGCCACCGCCTACGGCGCCATCGCTCAAGGCCTTGATTGCCGCTCGGACGACCTCTTCCGTCACGATCGTGTCGGCGTCAACAAAAACGAGCCACTGCCCCCGAGCCTGGCGCGCGCCCGCGTTGCGGGCCGCGGCGATGTGGCGATGGTTCACGGATACCAGGCGCGCGCCCTGCGACTGGGCGATCTCTGCGGTGTGGTCGGTGGAGGCGTCGTCCACGACGATGACCTCGATCGCCGCGGCGACCGCTAGGCTCGCCTGCACGATCGCTGCCAGCGTAGATCCCAGCAGTCGCTCTTCGTTGTATGCGGGAACGATGAAGGAGATTTCAACCACGGTGCGTCTGCATGATTTGGCGCCGCGCCTCTTCGGTGGGAGATAGCAACGCAGCTATCGCAGAGCATGCCGAGCGTTGTCAAGCACATCTTGACAGCATCTGCGCCGAAAATATCTGATATCAGGGCTTCAGTGACGGTCCACCGCTTATCGCGTCCCACACGAGAGACGTCTGACGATGATGCAAGTACGCAACGCCGAAACGGCCGACATGGTTGAGGTCGCAGAGCTGGCGCGCGCGCTGGCTGCCCACGTCCTCGACCTCGATCCCGGGAAGGATGTTGACATGCTGTCGACATGCGGCTTCGGTCCCGAACGGTGGTTCGAGTGTCTGGTAGCGGTAACGGGAACGCGAATCGTCGGCTTTGCGACATACAACAAGTGCGCAGGCGTGACGCTCTCGGTCCGCGACCCAGTGACCGGCGGTTGTGTCAGATGCGCTGCTCGCGACTCGACCAGGTGGCGGCCCGCAGATCCTTCAACACCGTACAGAGCAGTACCTGACCGCGGTACAGCCTGCGATACTTCGTCAGCTCGACGCGATCGACGACGCGGAAGCCATAGCGGTTGAACAGGCTCTCGGTGCGGCGCGCACCGAAAGTAACCATCTGGCCGAAGACTCTGTCGTGACCCTGGGCGCGCAGGAAGTCGAGGAACGTGCGGATCAAGGCGCGCGTGTTCCTGACACTGCGTGCATCCGGCAATACGTTCATGTGGAAATGCGGTGTGTTGCGCGGTGCCGCCGGCACTTCGCGCCAGCTATTGAGCATGACCCAACGCAGAAAGGCGCGCGACGCCTTGTTATATGGTCGCGCGTAGCAGCGATGCAGAGCCTTGCCCGCTACCATGACGTTGGCGACCGCCTGATACGCCTGATGCAGCAGCGGGCGACGACACCCCATGAGGTAGCCGCGGACTGCTCCACGCACCTCGCATACCAGCAGTGCCTCGGGCTCGAAACGCGTGTAGTACGAGGTGAGGTAATCGGCGAACAGCTCGCGATCTTCGAACACCGGATCGATGGGCTGACCCAGGAAACCGGTATCTGCGCAGATGCGGCGTACGGCCTCCAGGTCGACGGGGCGGTAGGGGCGAAACCGCACCTCGGCACGATGCGGGGCCGCCGGGTCAGGGCATCCGGCGTCACAAGTCGTACTCTGCACCGTCATGAGAGCCGCATGCTAACGAGCGCATCCTACCGTCCTGTTACAGACTCGCGCCGCCCATGATCGAGTCAGAGTTTTGAGGCGGTCTCTCCGGGCGGCGGATCGGCGTCCACCACCTGCACGGTGGCGCCGGACGTACTCCGGACAGAGCTTCGTCGGTGGCGAATACCGTCGCTCTCGGGGTCCCCAACGGCAGCCAGGTGTCAAGTGAACTTCGCATTGCGATGGGAGTCTCAAGCGGCTTGCGTTCCGTCGGGGGTCGTTGCTCGTGTATTCGCGTCGTTGGTTTCTCGCAACCGCTATGGCCGGCCTGGCGTCCGCGGCCGCGCGGCCGTTCACGCCAATCGAGACAGTCGGTGGCTTGGTGCCGCCAAGCCTGCTGCGGCGTGCGCTCGCGTCATTCGAGCAGCATCGTGAGCGGGTCGAATACCGGGACGTCATGGCCATCGCGGACTTCTCGCTACCTTCCCGCTCGCCGCGACTGCACCTGCTGAGCCTCACCGACGGTAGTGTGACGTCGCATTGGGTCGCACACGGCCGCGGGTCCGATCCCGCCCATACCGGCTGGCTCGAGCACTTCTCCAACGAGCCGCACTCGAACGCGACATCGGCCGGCGCCTACCGGACCGAGGGCACGTACGACGGCGCCCATGGCCGTTCCATCCGTCTCCAAGGACTGGACGCGACCAACAGCAATGCGGCGTCGCGGGCCATCGTAGTGCATGGCGCCTGGTACGTGAGCGCCGCGATGGTCGGTCACTGGGGCATGCTCGGCCGCAGCGAGGGCTGCTTGGCGGTATCCGGCACCAGTCTCGAGGAGATTCTGACCCGGCTCCCGGGCGGGCGGTTGATCTACGCAGAAAGAGCCTGAGAAGTCGGCTGCATTCAATGCGCTCGATCGTCGGGCGCGCACCGTGTCGCGGGCGTGAGGATTCTCCGGAAGGTGAGGTTGATGCGAGGTCCGCAGCGGACGGATTGCTTCGGGACCCCGTGCGTCCAAAACCTCTGGGTCGGGCCCCGCATGAGCAGCAGACTGCCCGACTTCAAACTCAACCTTACCGGACTCAGGTCTTTACGGGCCTTATGTCGCATGACAAAGGTCCGCTCGTGCCCCAGACTGACCGAGGCAATGGTGGGCTCGTCCCCGAGCTCAGGCTCATCGTCGCTGTGTTGGCCCATACTGTCACGGTTGTCGCGGTAGTAGTTCACCAGCACGCTGTTGTACTCTCCCGCAAAGCACTCGATGCGTCCCTTGATCTGCACCAGGGTGCCGCTCCACGGAAGTGGCTCCAGGGTTATACCGGAATAACTGTAGCGGGCGTCCGCGTCAGCGTACCAGGCAGTCAGGCGGGGCTGCAGATGCTTCCTGCCCCATAGCACAATCGATTCACTGCGCCAAGGAACCTCGTTGATAAGGCGCTGGAGCAATGCTTGCGGCGGTTGGCCGAGCGGTACCTCCTGCGCGTAGAACACCTCCGCGTCCGGTATGTCCAGACGTGTCAGTGCGGAGGGCGCAACGAACAAATCTTGCATGGCTGATTCGGCCAAACGCGGTACTTGATCATGGACCGCAGCCCATGGATAGGGCCACACTTTCGAACAATTCCATTTGGTCAGGAGCGAAGGCTCGAGATGCGCACCCTGGCAGAGAAGATCAAGAACGGAGATTGCGTGGTTACCGCGGAACTTACACCTCCGAAGGGCACGGATCTATCCGAGGTGTTTGCCAAGGCGGAGTTCCTCAGTCACTGGGTCGATGCCGTGAACCTCACCGAGTCGCCGCGCGCTCTGATGACGATTGCCCCGACTGCGGTGGCGCGATTGCTGCTCGAGCGCAATGTCGAGTCGATCGTTCAGATGACGGCACGCGATCGAAACCGCATCGCCATTCAGGCCGATCTTCTGGGTGCCGCGGTGCTCGGTGTACGCAATTTTGTCTTCATGGGTGGAGATTCGCCGGCTAAGGGGGACCATCCGGATGCCAAGCCAGTCTTCGATTTGACCGCGAGCCAGATGGTGGCCGCAGCCCGCGAGCTCACCTTGGGCCGCGACATGTCGGGCAAGCCCCTGCGGGGCGTGCCGGAGCTCTTCATTGGGGCCACGGTCAATCCAGGGGCGGTTGACCTGCAGGCCGAGATCGTCAACACGCGTCGCAAGATTGACGCGGGCGCTCAGTTTCTCCAGACGCAGGCGATCTTTGATGCAGCAAAGCTCGAGAAATTCCTCGACGCCGTCAAGCCGCAGGGAGTGGCCATTCTCGGCGGGATCATTCCGTTGAAGTCCGCAAAGATGGCGACCTGGTTGAACGAGAAACTCCCGGGCATCCACGTGCCGGAGGCACTGCGTCGACAGCTGGAACAGGCGTCAGGGCTCGAGGCGGAATTGGAGACAGGAATCGAAATTGCTGCTCGCACTATCCGAGACGTCGCGCAGCTTTGCGACGGCATACACGTCATGGCGCTCGGGTGGGAAACGCATATACCCGCGATGCTACGCCGCGGCGGCGTCCGCCCGTGATGCACGGGGGGGGGGGCTCGCTAGCGCTGTATCTCCACCAGAAGAACCCACGCACAGTACACCCCGGAGATAATGGACAGGAGCACGCCAGGAACGCTCCAATAGATCCCGCTCGGGTGGTCGAGCGCGAGGAGTGCGCCGCCGACGACGAACGGTAGCGGCGGAAGCTGATTGAGGAGTACGCGGAGCGCTGTTTCGTACCCGGAGTTTCGAATACTGCGGAGCGCCGTCGTCTGGATCGCCCACGTGGCGACGGCGGTCCCCAGAGTTTCGATGCCCAGCGTCCTCAGGGACTGGTCTGGAACGAGCCCCCAGGTGGAATATGAGCAGCACACACAACAGTGTGATGATGGCTTCGAGCGCGCGCGTGGGCAGGTGCGGAAACCTGAGAATCCTGCCTAAGTTGATTGACACGGCGACGAAGATCAGACCGGTGAGCGCGGCTGACGCACCCGCCTGCGCAACGAAAAAGTTATGCTATTCCCGAAGCAACGTGCTTTCCGTGCGGATTATCTCGCCCGTGGAGCGATCGCCGTAAAGGGTGTCGCGTCGAGGGTGCGCAGATTCCGACGCCGCTCTTGCCAGAGCGCCGCCCCTTGCCCAGGATGCGACGGGCGTAACACAGGGGCGGCACGTTGCGGCATGCACAAAGCGCCTTTGGTCTCATCGTACTGCTGCTCATCGCCTGGCTGCTGAGCGAGCACCGGCGGCTGGTTGCCTGGCGCTTCGTAGCCCTTGGGATGCTGCTGCAGGTCGCGCTCGCGAGCCTGTTCCTCAAGCTGCCCTTCACGGCGAGGCTCTTCGCCGAGCTCAATCGCGGTGTCATGGCCGTGCAGCGCGCGACCGAAGCCGGCAGCACGTTCGTCTTCGGATTTCTCGGCGGCGGTCCGCCGCCCTACGCAGAGACGCACGTGGGAGCGAGCGTCGTCCTGGCGTTCCGGATCCTGCCGCTCATCATCGTCGTGAGCGCCCTGGCGGCTTTACTCACCTACTGGCGCATACTGCCCGCCGTGGTGCAGGCGTTCGCGCGCTTGTTCGAACGGGCGCTCGGCGTCGGCGGTGCCGTCGCTCTGTGCTCGGTAGCCAATCCCTTCCTCGGCATGGTCGAGTCCTCGATCCTCGTGCGCCCCTACATTGAGCACCTCACACGCAGCGAGCTGTGCATCGTCATGTGCACCGGCCTGGCGACCATTGCGGGCACCGTGCTGGTGCTTTACGCGACCATGCTGGCACCCGTCATTCCGGACGCGGCGGGTCATCTGCTCATCGCCTCGATGATCTCGTTGCCGGCCGCGGTCGTGATCGCGCGGATCATGGTCCCTGAGAGCTTGCCGCCGACGCCGGGGCAGTTGGTTCGCGGCGATGTTCACGGCGCCTTTGAGGCGATTACCCAGGGCACGCGGCAAGGACTCGAGCTGTTTTTGAACATCGTGGCCATACTGCTGGTCTTCGTCGCGCTGGTTCATCTGCTCGATGAGTTCCTCAGCCTGCTCCCGCCAGTGCACGGCAGTCCGCTCACGCTCGAACGCGCCCTGGGATGGGCCTTTGCACCGGTCGCTTGGCTGCTCGGCGTGCCGTGGACGGAAGCGCCGACGGTTGGTGGGTTGCTCGGCACGAAGACAGTGCTCAACGAATTGCTCGCCTACCGGGAGCTATCGGGACTTGCTGATACGGCGCTGGGACAGCGGAGCCGACTCATCGCCACGTACGCGCTGTGCGGATTCGCCAACTTCGGTAGTGTCGGGATTCTGGTGACCGGCCTTGCGACCATGGCGCCCGCACGTCGCGCCGAGATCGCCGCGCTTGGCCTGCGTGCTCTCGCCGGTGGGACTCTCGCCACTTGCGCAACGGCTGCCGTCGTCGGCATGCTCGTTTGATCGGCACCTATCCCCCCATTCCTGCAGCCACCCGACGAGGCCCGACGAATGCTCGTGTTGCGCAAGCCCTATCTGCTGTACCTCGGCGATGCGAAGCTGAAGTCCGATTGCAAGACAGCCTTCGGGCTGCGTGACTGGTGCCGCGCGGACGTGCTCGGTGAGTGGTCGCAGCCCGCCGCTGCCGTGACGCTCGAGGTGCCGCGTCTGTCGCCGTCCCAAGCCGCCGCGCAGGGTGCCGGCTCGATCGTCGTGGGTGTTGCGCCCACCGGAGGACTGCTGCCGCAGCACTGGCAGGACGACCTCGAGGCGGCACTCGAGGCGGGCCTCGACGCCGTGAGCGGGCTGCACACGCGTCTCGCCTCCTTTCCGCGTCTGGTGCGCGCGGCCGAGCGGCGTGGCGTGCGCCTGATCGACGTGCGCCACATGAACCCGGCGTTCCCGGTGGCCAGCGGCCGCAAGCGCAGCGGCAATCGAGTGCTCACCGTGGGCACCGACTGCGCACTCGGCAAGAAGTACACCGCGCTCGCGCTGACCAAGGAGCTCAGCGCGCGCGGCATACCGGCGACGTTCCGCGCCACCGGCCAGACCGGGATCATGATCGCCGGGAGCGGCATTGCGATGGATGCGCTGGTCGCGGACTTCCTGGCCGGCGCGGCGGAGGCGCTGTCGCCCGACGCTGCGCCCGAACACTGGGACGTCATCGAGGGGCAGGGCTCGATCTTCCATCCGGCGTACGCGGGTGTCACGCTCGGGCTGCTGCACGGATCCCAACCCGATGCCCTCGTGCTGTGCCACGCGCCGGAGCGCGAGACGATCGAAGAATATCCGGACTACCCGATACCGCCCCTCGCGACTGTCATCGATGAGTACCTGCGCCTTGGCCGACTCACAAACCGACGCATTCGCTGCGTCGGCCTGAGCATCAATTCCTCGACGCTCGATGATGCAGCATGGACCAGCTACCAGGTGCGTGTCGGGCGTGAGCTCGCGCTGCCTGTTTGCGACCCGCTGCGTGGCGGGACTGCTCTGCTCGTCGACCGGCTGCTCGCCACGTGATCACCTGTCGGATTCGTCCGGAGAGCTGGGCGCTGGTCGAGCCGTTCGTGATCGCGCGCGGCTCGAGCACCGAGATTCCGGTGCTCGTCGCGGAGCTCGGCGACGGCGAGGGTCACCTCGGTCGTGGCGAGGCCGCCGGCGTCGACTACGAGGGCGAGACCCTGGCGACTATGGCCGCGCAGATCGAGGGCGTCGCGCACGCTTTGGATGACGCACTCGACGGTGAGCGCCTGCGACGCCTGCTGCCGCCGGGCGGCGCGCGCAATGCGCTCGATTGTGCGCTCTGGGACCTGCGCGCCAAGCAATCCGGTGTGCCCGTGTGGCAGGCCGCCGGTCTTGCTGAGCTCAAAGCGGTGACGACGGTCTTTACGATCGGGCTGGGAGACGCAGCAACGACCCGCCGCAAGGCGCGTACCTCCGCGGCCTATCCCATCCTGAAGCTCAAGGTCGACGCCGACCGGCACATAGACGTCGTGCGCATGGTGCGCGAGGAGCGACCGCACGCGCGTCTCATCGTCGATGCCAACCAAGCCTGGTCTCGCGAGCTGCTCGAGCGTTTGCTCGGACCACTCCTCGAGCTCGGCGTCGAGCTCATCGAGCAGCCCCTGCCACGTGGTGCAGACGCTGCTCTCGAGGGCTTGCGCACGCCCGTGCCGCTCGCGGCCGACGAATCCTGCACGGACCGGGCGTCGTTACCGGCACTCGCCGGACGCTACGCGTACGTCAACATCAAGCTCGACAAGTGCGGCGGCCTCACGGAGGCACTCGCGATGGTGCCGGAAGCGCGCCGCCTGGGACTCGGCCTCATGGTGGGCAACATGTGCGGCACATCGCTCGCCATGGCTCCCGCTTTCCTCATTGCCCAGGCCAGCCGCTACGTCGATCTCGACGGGCCCCTGCTGCAGCGCGAGGACCGCCAGCCGTCCATCCGGTTCGACGCCGCTGTCATGTACCCTCCCGAGCGAGCGTTGTGGGGTTGATGCGCTTCGCGCAACCGACATGCCAAGTCTCGAGCTCACCAACGCCGTGATGGAGTTCGACGATGCCGGTGCCGGCAGTCCGGTGCTGTTGCTGCACGGCTTTCCGGCCACGCGCTACCTGTGGAGTCAGGTAATCCCGTTGCTCGTCGGGCGGGGGATGCGCGCCATCGCGCCGGATCTTGTCGGCTACGGGTCATCCGCGCCGAGGCCCGGAATGCGGATCGACATGGCGAGCCAGGCAGGCTGGATGTGGGAGCTGCTCGATGCACTCGAGCTTCAGCGGATATTCCTCGTGGCGCACGACGTCGGGTCGGCAGTGGCACAGCTGATGGTTGCCGCGTCCCCGGCGCGCGTTCGCGGGCTCGTGATTCTCGATGGCGTCTATGAAACCGAGTGGGCCATGGACGCCATCGAAAGCATTCGGCAATGGGACACCGCGGAGGCGCACAGGTTGTTCCCGGTACTGCTGCGGCGGCTCGGTAAGTCGCAGCACCTGCGCGAGATGCTCGCGGCTTACGCGGGTGATGCCGGGGGCAGGCGCTTGATTGAGGCCGCCCGGGATCTGGAGCCGGGTCAGACCGCGGCCATTGGTCAGTCGCTGCGCGCAAGTCGGATTCCGTCGCTCGTGCTCTGGGGGCGAGACGACCGTTACCTCGATGTTGACGCGGTCGCTCGCCCCCTGGCGCAGCTGCTGAGTGCGCCGCTCGCGATCCTCGCTGGCGGCCATTTCACACCGAGCGACTGCCCGAAGGAACTGAGCGACGCCGTGTGCGATTTTATCGTGGCACACGCTGGCGAGTAACTCTGAGCGTTGTGCAGCGGCCGCGCCTGGAGGTGAACCCGTATGGCATGGACAAATAGGTGTAGCGCAGTCCCCGGCATGAGGTCGCGCGGCGCATCTGCGGCCCGCGCGCTGCGTATTGGACGCGCCGTCGCGGTGTTGACGCTGGGTGCGTCTCTGCTCTATGCGGCGCTGGCGGCAGGCGGGTCACTGCAATACCCTCCGGCCGCGCGTGGCAACGTGGTCGAGGATCACCATGGCACGGCGGTCACGGATCCCTACCGCTGGCTGGAGGACCTGGACTCGGCGCAGACGCGTGCCTGGGTAAGCGCCGAGGGCCGGCTCACGGATGACTACCTCGCGTCGATCAAGCAGCGTGAGCCGCTGCGCAAGCGCATCGCGACGCTGTACGAGTACGAGAAATTCGGTGTTCCGTTCCACGAGGGCGGTCGTTACTTCTATACGCACAACTCGGGGAGTCAGGAACAGAACGTTCTCTACTCGAGCCGCCGACTCGGCGATGAGCCGGCGCTAGTGCTCGATCCCAACACCCTGTCGTCAGACGGCACGCTCATCGTCACCGATTACGCGGCGGCACGCGATGGTCGGCACCTTGCCTACGGCGTATCGGTGGCCGGCTCCGACTGGACGGACTGGCGCGTCCGTGATCTCGAGAGTGGCAGGGACCTGCCGGACGTCGCGCGTTATACCAAGTATTACAAGCCGCAGTTCGACCATGAGAGTAAGGGCTTCTATTACAGCGCGTTTCCGCCGCCCCGTGCCGGGCAGGAGCTGGCGACGCAGGACATGGGCGACGCGATCTACTACCACGCCCTCGGCACGCCGGCGGGCAGCGACCGGCTGATCTTCTCCGATGGCGCACATCCCGGCCGGCAGTACGAGCCGCACGTCTCGAGCGACGGGCGCTGGCTCGTAATCGCATGCGGCGAGGGCGAGGTCGGCGACAAGGGCGTTGAAGACATCTATCTCGTCGATCTCGCCGCCAGAACGCCCAGGGCCGTGCAGGTGACTTCGGGCTTCGAGGCTGCCTACATCTACGTGGGTGCCGACGGCGGGCGACTGTACTTTCTTACGACACGCGACGCGCCGAACGGACGTGTCATCAGCCTCGACCCCCTGCATCCCACTCGCGCGCACTGGAAGGAGGTCATCGCCGATGGCGCAGATGCCATCAGTCTGACCGAGACCAGTGTCACGCTCGTAGGACATCGGCTGCTGGTGAGGACGCTGCACGATGCGCACAACCGTGTACTCGTCTATGGCCTCGATGGCGCGCAGCTGGGCCAAGTGCAGTTGCCCGGCAACGGCATCGCTCGCGGCTTCGAAGGCCAACCGGAGGACGAGGAGGCCTTCTACGCGTTTGAAGACGTCATCACGCCGCCGACGGTGTACCGCTACGACTTGGGCTCGGCAGAGAGCACGCTCTTCCGTTCACCCAAGGTGGCGTTCGACCGCAGCCGGTTCGAGACGCGCCAGGTCTTCTATCCGGGGAAGGATGGAACGCGCATCCCGATGCTGCTGACGTATGGGAAGGGGTTGAAGCTCGATGGGCGCAATCCCCTGCTTCTCTACGGCTACGGTGGCTTCGGCATCTCGGTTCTTCCGACGTTTAACCCCGCGCGCATTGCGTGGCTCGAGCTTGGTGGCGTCTACGCCATCGCCAATATCCGCGGCGGCGGTGAGTACGGCGAGAAATGGCACCGTCAGGCGATCCGCGCCCACAAACAGGTGGTATTCGATGACTTCATCGCCGCGGCCGAATGGCTCATCGCGCAGCACTACACTTCGACGCCGCGGCTGGCGATCCTCGGCGGCTCAAATGGCGGGCTGCTGGTGGGAGCTTGCATGACGCAGCGTCCCGAGCTCTATGGGGCCGCAGTGGCAGCGGTGGGCGTCATGGATATGCTGCGCTTTGACAGGTTCGGCCAGGGGGCGGGCTGGACGGGAGACTACGGCAGTCCCCAGGATCCTGCAGACTTCAAGGCGCTGTACGCCTATTCACCCGTACACAACGTCCACCCCGGCACCAAATATCCGGCGACACTCATCATCACGGGCGACCACGATACCCGCGTCATGCCCATGCATTCCTTCAAGTTTGTCGCGAGCCTCCAGGCCGCCCAGGCGGGCCCGGCACCGGTGCTGCTGTTTCTCGAGGGCGCCTCGGGGCACGGCGGCGGGCGCACGACCTCGCGGGCGATCGAGCAGAACGCAAACATCTATGCTTTCCTGATCAGGAACCTCGGCGTGCGCAGCGATTGAAGGCTGGCGTGCCGCTCACGACACAAGCTGTGGCACGCGCGCCTGTGGCACGCGCGCGTTAGGTAACGGCGCGCGTGCGAATCTGAATCGCTGAGCTCAATGTGCGCTGGACCGGGCATTTCTCGGCTATCGCCAGCAGCGTCCGCCGCTGTTCGTCGGAAAGCTCACCCACGAGCCGAATCTCGACCTCGATGTGATCGATCAGGCTGCGCTCGCTCGCGCAGTTGGCACAGTCCTCGGCGTGTACCTTCGCGTGGGACAGGTTCACGTGCACCCCCGCCAGGGGCCAGCGCTTGCGCTCGGCGTACATTCGCACCGTGATCACCTTGCAGGCGCCGAGAGCCGCCAGCAGAAGGTCGTAAGGAGTCGGAGCAGCATCCTGCCCCCCGGCGCTGACGGGCTCATCGGCCTGAAGCGCATGTCGCCCTGCGGAGATGTTCTCGAGGTACCTCGGTGACGCGCTCTCAACCGTTACGGTCATGGGCAGCCTTTCCTTGAGTCAGTTTGTCGAGTCTACCCGCGACGCCCTGGAAAAGCCGTCTCCCGCGATCAGCTCCCCTCGTCGGTCACGATGACATCCATGGGTATGTCATGCGGCTGCGGGAAGATAGAGGTCAATCGGGCGGCTTCGTAACCCAGCCCCACGCACAAGGGGCGTGGGGCGGCAGCGGCAATTGTTCGGTCGTAGTACCCGCCGCCGTAGCCCAGGCGGTAGCGCTGCCCATCGAAGCCCACGAGCGGAACGATCAGCGCGTCCGGGATCAGCACGTCGCGCTCTTCCGGGATCGGAATGTTCCACACGCCGCGGCCCATCGGCATGCCCGGACGCCAGCGCCAGAACTCGACCGGGGCC
The DNA here is from genome assembly GCA_035621995.1 of Steroidobacteraceae bacterium. Classification (GTDB taxonomy): domain Bacteria; phylum Pseudomonadota; class Gammaproteobacteria; order Steroidobacterales; family Steroidobacteraceae; genus 13-2-20CM-66-19. Next base: position 30,636 of record DASPWF010000002.1, on the reverse strand, counting down.
GACTTTTGCACAACGACCGGCAGTCCAACCTGGCCGCCATCCTCCAGGTGTTCGATGGCGAGGTCGCGGACATCGATCTCGCCACGCACGGGCCAGTAGATTCCGAGCGTCCGATGACCGCGCAAATGACCGCTGGCGCGCAGGCGACCTTTGGCCCGTTCACCCTGGGTTGTTCGCAGCGCGCCGTCGAGTGAGAGGCGATGGCCGATGAGAGCCAGGCGCATCTGGCGCCGCCACTCCCGGACATCGGCCCACTCGAGGGAACGCGGCTGACCGGCGGCTTCGTCTAACACGTGGTTGTTCCGGAAACGGCCGGCGTCCCGGTGACATCTAATTCAATGAGGCCCTCGTGAGCTTCTGGTGAGGGTCGTCTTGCGCCACCCTGGATTCCCGGAGAACCGTCATGAAAATCACTGCGACCTGTTCTGCGCTGCTGCTCACCTTGACCGCTGGCGGCGCCCTCGCCGACAACGCCGCTCCCACGGATCCGCAGATTGCCGCCATCGTCGTCACGGCTAATCAGGTCGACATCGACGCCGGTAAGCTCGCCAAGACCAGGGCGCAAGCGCAGGAGGTACAGGCCTTTGCGCAGCGCATGATCACGGACCACAGCGCCGTCAACAAATCCGCGACCGAGTTGGTGCAGAAGCTCCACGTGACTCCCCAACCCAACCCCACCAGCGAGAGCCTGCAGAAGGGCGGTGACCAAAACCTGGCTACCTTGAAGGGTCTCACGGGTAGCGCGTTCGACAAAGCGTATATCGATCACGAGGTTGCCTATCACGAAGCGGTCCTGCAAGCGATGGACAAGACGCTGATTCCGAGTGCGCAGAACGGTGAGCTCAAAGCACTGCTGGTCAAGGTCCGGCCGGCCTTTGTCGACCATCTCGATCATGCCAAGCAGTTGCAGGCGCAATTGAGCAAAGGCGGGACTTGAGATAGGGATGGCCAATGTGTATGCGCGCCACTGTCTGGGGCTGCCTTGCGTCTTGCGTCGTCGCCGCCTCTCCCGCAGCGCCTGCGGCGCAGCACAGCGTCACGGTTACGATCGAAGGGATGCAGTTCAAGCCGGCAGAGCTCACTGTTCACGCTGGCGAGCGGATCGTCTGGGTAAACAAGGATCTTTTCCCGCATACCGTGACAGCGGCGGGCAAGGCCTTCGACTCCGGCGCCATTGCGTCCAACGCGTCCTGGAGCTACGCGCCTGCCAAGAAGGGCGACTATTCTTACGGTTGCAGCTTTCATCCCAGCATGAAGGGCATGATCAAGGTGCAGTGAAGAGCGCGAAGAGACGAGGCACATGACGAGTGAAAGCACATGACGAGTGAAGCAGCTTCCCCGGCAGCGCTTGACGATGCGACGCTCATCGAGCGTGTGGCGCGCGGCGATCGGTCCGCCTTCGAGCTTCTCATGCGCCGCTACAACTTGCGGCTGTATCGTCTCGCGCGCGCCTCACTCGGCGACGAAGCCGAGGCGAAAGATGCACTCCAAGATGCATACCTCTGTGCCTATCGCTCGATTGGCACGTTCCGCGGCGATTCGACGCTCGCCACCTGGCTCTCGCGACTGGTTCTCAACGCTTGCGGTGCCCAGCGACGCCGCTCAGCCCGACGCGAGAACATCGTGCCCATCGTTAGCGCAGACTGTGATATGGAAATCGTCGCAGGCATCGCCGATTCGCGGGAGCCGCCCGATCACACGGTAGCCCGGGCGCAGATCCGCAGCGTGCTCGAGCGCAAGGTGAGCGAGTTACCGGAGATCTTTCGCGTGGTCTTTGTGCTGCGCTCGGTGGAGGAGTTGAGTGTTGAGGAGATCGCCGCGACACTCTCCCTGTCGCCTGAGACCGTGAGGAGCCGGCACTTTCGCGCCAAGGGATTGCTGCGCGAATCGCTCGCCAAGGAAATCGATCTTGCCGAGGGAGGCATTTACGAGTTCCGCGGAGCCCATTGCGACGCCATCGTGATCAGGGTTTTTGCAGCGCTGGATCGTGCCGCCGCAGCGTCGCCCGGCAGCGGCTAAGGTGGTGGGGTTGCGCCAAGACTCGTGGGGACATATCCGCCTGGCGAGCTGGCGTTTTGCAGCCGTGCCTGGAACTGCGCGTCACCGACCAGCTTCGTGGTGCGGGTGAGGATTCGGCCGCGACTGTCGAGCAGGGTGATCAATAACGAGTGCTCGAAGTCCCCGTCCGGCAGCCGACGGTAGCTGAAACCGAGGGCGGCGGCGATGCGACGGGCATTGGGCTCCGCCGCGCTCGCAAATGTCCAGCGTGCCGGGTCGGTCCGGTGCAGCCTGGCGAGGCGTTCGAGCTGCTCGGGGGTGTCGCGCGCTGCATCGAAGCTCACCAGCAGCACGCGCAGCCTTGCCCGTGATTTCTTGTCGAGGTGCGATTCGTACGCCTGTACTGCCGTGATGAGCATGGGGCACGCAGCCGGACAGCTTGTGTAGAACATGCTGATCAGAGTTGGATGCCCGCGGTAGAGGTCCAGCCCGGCAGTGCTTCCGCTTTGCGTGGTCAGCTGCGCGCGCAGCTGGTAGATCGAATCCGTCGGCAAATCGGCGGCTGTGCAGAGGGATGAGATCGCGAGCAGAGCGAGCGCGCCACGCAGCCGGCAGTGCAACCCAATCTTCACGGCAGGGCACCCGCATCGCGCGCGCAGCGGAAGCCGACCAGGTGACCCGTGTCGGTCGCCCGCAGGCTTCCGAGCATGGCAATGCGCATCAGCACCGCGTAATTCTCTTTTTGTTGCAGGGTCAACGCACCACTGCCGCAGAACTTCTCGGGGTCGGCATCGGCCGGTAGCAGAGAATTGAAATCATTCACCCACTCCCACACCAGACCGTGCAGGTCGTAGAGCCCGTAGAAGTTGGCAGATCCCTGTTGTACGGTTGGCAGCATCTTGCCCGCAGGGCGCGAATACCAGTCGAGCACCTGCTGGCGCCACACGGGATCGGCTCTCGCATCGCGCCTCTGCGCGCTCGCCGCTGCCGCCAGCTCCCATTCGTACCAGTCCGGCAGCCGCGCATGCAGCGCCTCGCAATAGGCGTCCGCGGCAAACCAGCTCACCCGTGTGACCGGTTGAGAAGCCGTCGCGCCGGGTCCGGGATCGAGCGGGCCTGACCACGCACCAAGATAATCAGCGCCGGCCAGCGCCAGAGGGACGGCACCGCGGCGCCACTGCGGGTGCGTCCTGACGAAAGCGAGGAACTCTTGATTTGTGACGGGGTGGCTCTGCAAGAGGAAGCTGCGCACCGGCACGGTATCGTGCTTATCGCGGGGGAGCGCCGAGCGGAGCTCGGCACCTGCAACCGGCAAGAAGGGGTTGTCTTCGGGACTGGCAGCGGTGCCGGCAGCGCCTGTGCAGGCGAGCAGCGCCACCATTAGCAGTCCACGCCGCAGCATCTCAATGCGCCGCACCTTCGGGGCGCTTGGTCGATGCGCGGACTTGCTTCACTTCATCTGCTGAGACCGCTTCGCCGCTATTGCCCCAGCTGTTGCGCACGTAGGTCAGGATGTTGGCGAGCTCGTCATCGTTCAGCTGACTCATGGGCGGCATGACGGAATTGAAGACATTACCGTTCACCGTGACTTTGCCGGCAAGCCCGTTGAGCACAATGCCGATGGCGCGCTGCTTGTCTGTCATGAGAAAGTCCGAGCGTGCCAGAGGCGGGAACACATTCGGCAACCCCTCACCGTTGGCTTGATGGCATACGGAGCACGTGCCGGTAAAACGAGACTCGCCGGCCTTGATCTGCTGCTCCTTGGTCAACGTGCCGCTGGCCTCTGCGGCGCGTGCTGCGGTGACCGCGGCGAGATTTGCCGCCTTGTCGCCCAGGTAGACCGCGTCGACCTCCTTGCCCGAGTAGATGGCTTTGTTCTCCGGACCGTCCGCCTTGAGGATCGCCAGAGCGCCCTTGTTGAATGCGCGCAGGATCGAGTGATCGACCAACACGTAGCTGCCCGGAACTCTGACATGGAATTCCACGATCGCCGCCCCGCCGGCCGGAATCAGCGTGGTCTGTACGTTCTCCTGCTCGTGCAGACCGCCTTCGTAGCGAACCCGATCGAAGATCGCCCCGATCACGTGGAAACTGCTCACCAGATTCGGCCCGCCATTTCCGACGAACAGTCGGACCCGGTCCCCCACCTTGGCCTTCAAGGCGTGCTCGCCGACCAGCGAGCCTTCCGAGCCGTTGAAGAGCACATACGTGGGGCGCTCATCGATGGCCCGCTGCATGTCGAATTCCTGGTGACCGCGCTCACGGTACTTGCCCACCGTGTAGAAGTCCCCCTGCATCACGTAGTACTCGTGGTCGACCGGCTTCATCCCCTCGGGGGGCTCCACCAGCATCAGGCCATACATGCCGTTGGCGATGTGCATGCCGACCGGAGCGGTGGCGCAGTGATACACATAGATTCCCTGGTTGAGCGCCTTGAAGGTGAACTGCGATTCGTGTCCCGGAGCGGTAAAGCTCGACGCGGCGCCGCCGCCCGGACCAGTGACGCCATGCAGGTCAATGTTGTGCGGCATCTTGTTGTCGGGATGGTTCTTGAGATGGAACTCCACCGTGTCGCCCTGGCGCACGCGGATGAAGCTGCCCGGCGTCGTTCCGCCAAACGTCCAGAAGGTGTAAGTGACACCCTCGGAGATCTCCTTTTCGACCTCGCGAATCTCCAGCTCGACGATCACCTTGGCCGGGTAATTGCGGTGGATCGGTGGCGGGACATCGGGTGGATTGGTGAGCTTGGCATGGATGGGCGCTCCCCTCGGCGGACCGAGATCCCCGGGCATGGCCCCCGGGGGTCGGCTTCCGCCGCCAGCCGCAGCGGCGAGCGCGGCGGCGAACGAGCAAAGCAAGGTCGCAAGAAACGTGGACACACCGCGATTCATTTATGCTCCCGTGCCACCGGCAGCCACCTCATGCAGGCCGCGCAAGCTGTAACTCACGCTGCAGCCGGCGGCGATTGCGGGTGATGTCGTCCAATGTGTAGCGATCCAGCGTGGCAAAGAACGCATCCAATGCTTGCGCGAGTACGGCGCGCAAACCGCACACCGGTGTGATGACACAGCGATTGGTTTTCGGATCGAAACACTCGACGAGCGCGCCCTCGGCTTCCGCGGCCCGCACGACGGCACCGATGTTGATGCTCGCGGCGGGGCAAGCCAGTACCACGCCGCCGCCGCGCCCGCGTGAGTTGCTCAGCAGGCCGTGCTTTCCCAGGTGGTGCACGACCTTTGTCAGGTGGCTCTCGGAGATGGCGAAGGCGGTGGCAATCTCGGCAATGGTTGCGCGTGACGGCGACTGCGCGGCCAGGTACATGAGGACACGCAGGCTGTAGTCGGTAAAGCTGGTCAGGTGCATGCGAATGCTAATTGCCGAAACACTCTAAAGCTTCATCAGCCGTATATCTTTAGCTGCAGGATGCGTTGTCGGCTCGAGAGGCGGAATACGAAGTAGTGCGTATCCCTGAGCGGCCGCTGAGCTGCGGGAGTCGCGGTTAATACGCACTTGAACCCGAGCCATCGCCCGGCCTTCAATGCGCCTCGTTCAGGTACTGCGATAAAGACTGCCTTGAAACTGCCTGCGTTATTCGGCTACGGCTTCCGACCCTTCTTTCTCGGTGCGGGTATTGCCGCGTTGTTGTTGGTGCCGTGGTGGGTGGGGAGTCTGACGCTCGGGATTCCGCTCGCGACAGCCTGGCCAGGGTACTTGTGGCACGGCCACGAGATGGTGTTCGGATTCGTCGTTGCCGCGATCAGCGGTTTTCTGCTGACCGCGGTGCCGAGCTGGACCGGGCAGCGCGGGTTTTCGGGCTGGCCGCTGGTGGCGCTCACGGGTCTGTGGTTCAGCGGTCGGCTGCTCGTGGCCGGTTCGGCTCACTGGGCCACGGGGCTCACTGCCGCGGTCGATCTGGCTTTCCTCCCGGCGCTCGCGCTGATGTTGTTGCCATCCCTGGTCCGAGCGCGCAGCCGTAATACACCGTTGCTGCTTGCGCTGCTGGCGCTGTGCGGGGCCAATGCCGTCTTCTACTGGGCAGTCAGTCGCGCCGATGTGGGATTGGCCCGCACCGCTCTGCTGGCCGCGGTGAACGTCGTTCTGCTCCTGGTGACCATCATTGGCGGCCGCATCCTGCCGGCTTTCACCAGCTCCGGGCTCAAGGAACGAGACGCGACCAGTCCCCCAGTGAAGCACTGGGCGGGCCTGAGCGCGCTCGCGATCGGCGCGATGGTCGCGGTGCTTCTTGTCGATCTCGCTTTCCCGGGCGGTCGTGCCGCAGGAGTCTGCGCGTTCGCCGCAGCGCTGATTCAAGCGCTGCGGCTTCTGCAGTGGCAGGGGTTGCAGGCCGTTCGCTTACCGATCGTCTGGGTGCTGCACGTGGCGTACGCGTGGCTGCCGATCGGTCTGGCGCTCAAGGCGGTGGCGCTTCTCGCTCGGGCACCTTTCGCGGCTTACTGGCTGCATGCACTCACGATCGGTGCCGCAGCGACGATGATTGTCGCCGTGATAACGCGGGCTTCCCTCGGACACACCGGGCGTCCGCTGCGCGTCGCCGTGCCGACGGTGTTCGCCTACGTCCTGCTGACGGCCGCGGGCATCGCGCGGACGTTTGGCCCCGGCGTTCCCCTGCCTTACGCCGTCACCATCATGCTCACTGCGTTGCTCTGGACGAGCGCATTTGCGCTCTTCCTGTGGGTGTACGCGCCGATACTTCTAACGCCTCGCGTCGACGGCAAGGCTGGCTAGCGACACCCACGATGGATCAGGAACAGCCAGCCCGCCGGGTGATGCGTGACGGCTACCCCGACGATGGCGCCGAAGGTGAGCAAGGCGCTGATGAGCGCGGCCACGCGGCCGGCGCGTGTGCGGGCAACTCGCAGCGCGAGCACCCCGAGGCCGATGTAAATGACCAGCAGCACTACCTTCGTCGTCAGCCAGCCATCGACGAACGGATATTGCTGGACGATCACGCTCAGCCATAGGGCGGCGAGCAGCAGCGTCGTGTCGATCAGGTACGACGTCAGGCGCAGCGCGCGATGATTGGCCCAGGGAGAGTCCGCGATCCGCATAATCCCGCGCAACGCGAACAAAGCGCCTGACAGTGCGGCGCAGCTGACGTGCAGAAGGCGGATGTCTGCGTAGTGAGCGGCGAGCATTGCGCGGCACGAGGCCTCGAGTTCGCAGCCGCCGCAAGCCCCCTGCTAGCCGTGCAGCCAACCAGGGCGCACGGTCAGTGGGTGACGAACGCGCGCTCGATGACGTAGTCGCCAGGCTCGCCGATGTTGGGCGAGATGGCAAATCCGCGTGCCTCGAGCAGCGCGCGGGTGTCAGCGAGCATTGGTGGGCTGCCGCAGGCCATGGCGCGATCCGCGGCGGGATCGAGGGGCGGAAGCGCCAGATCCCTGGACAATCGCCCGGACTCGATGAGATGCGTCAGGCGACCTCGGTTTTCGTGCGGCTCACGCGTGACCGTCGAATAGAAGCGCAATTTGGCGCGCGCCGGCTCTCCGAGGTGCTCGTCCTTGCGGATCCGCTCGATGTGCCTTCGCACGACCATTGACTCGCGGATCCACCGTACCCCGTGCACGAGGATCACCCGCTCGAAGCGCTCGTAGACCTCCGGGTCCTTAATCAGACTCATGAACGGCGCAACGCCGGTACCGGTACTGAGCAGATAGAGCCGGCGGCCCGGACGCAGGTCATCGAGCAGCAAGGTGCCGGTGGGCTTGCGGCTGATGAGTATCTCATCACCGGCCCGGATGTGTCGCAGGCGTGATGTCAGCGGACCGTCCGGGACCTTGATGCTGAGGAATTCAAGGTGCTCCTCGTGATTGGCGCTCGCGATACTGTAGGCGCGCAGCAGCGGACGCTCACCGAGCGCCAGCCCGACCATCACGAACTGACCGTTGGCAAAGCGAAAGCCCGGGTCGCGTGTGGTCCGGAAGCTGAACTGGGTATCGGTCCAGTGCACCACATCGAGGACGCGTTCACTTGCGATGGCCGCCAAAGTTCTCTCCTAACCGGTACTCACCAGCATGATATTCGCAGTCCGCGGCGGGGCTGCCTATTTCGGGGAATGCCTAGATAAGCGGCGGTTATCTGGCGACCACGAGCTACCAGCCGACCGGGCCGTAGGCGAATCCAAAGGAGGCATCGACAGGCTCCCAGGGACCCCAGGCCCCCCATGACCAGGCGGCATCGGACCAGGTGAGCGCGGCCAGTTGCCGCTCATCCGCCAGATGCTCCGACAGCTGATTCATCCGGTATTGGTCATACGCCTGCTGCGTTCCGACATAGAGACAATCACAAACGAGCGGGTCAGCGTACACGTAGTGCGTGGCCGCGCCGTTCTGTCGGAGCAGAAACTGGTGCGCGGGCAGGCGGCCGAGCATGGCCTGCCGTTCCGGGGTATCGGCCGGCTTCATGATAAATCCGGCCGCGGCCAGCTGGTTCTCCTGTGCACCGAAGTCCGGCGGCGTCGTCTGGCATGCCGCAAGCACGCACGCGGTCAAGAGCACTTCGAGCAGCGCGGAGCGCCGCAAGGGGTTACAGTTCATGGTGTGACTGTATTCCGGGCTCGGGCTACCAGCCCACAGGGCCATAGACGAAGCCCACCACTGGGCTCGGACCCCAGGGACCCCATGCGGGCCAGGTCCAGGCGGCATCGGAATACGTCTGCGCCGCCATCAGCTGCTCGTCGGCGATGTGCTGGGCGAGCTGGTTCGCCTTGTATTGGTTGTATGCTTGCTGGGTGCCCACGTAGAGGCAGTCACATACGAGCGGATCGGCGTACACGTAGTGAATTGTGTCGCCGTTTTGCCTGATGACAAATTTGTGTGCCGGGAGTCGGGCCAACATCGCCTGGCGTTCCGGTGTGTTCGCGGGCTTGATCACAAAACCGGCGGCCGCCAGCTTGTCTTCATGCTCCGTGATCGCCTGTTGCTGCGTCTCGCACCCGCTAAGCACGCTGACTGACAGCAGAACCGCGAGGACCGCCGTGCGAGACGAGGTGAGGCAGCATCTAGGGTTAGGAGATCCGTCTGCGTACATGTGTTCCCCAAACGAAAACTACCACACCAGCCGGACCGCCGTTCGCTCGCTTGGGCGCGTTATGCGCGGACGTGGACTTCGCCATGAGGGCCCCTTATCGAAGGGGTGATGTGTTTCACCTGCAACGCGATGAGCTGCACATCGAGCGCTATGGGCTCGCCAGACCCTTGGCGATCTCAGCCCGCTCGCGCTCGCTGAGCATCCAATGCTCGTCGCACGTTGAGCAGTAACCGCTGATGTGGTGCTCGGAGTCGAGCAAATGCCGCAACCTGTCCTGGCTGACCCCATCCATGTATCTGAGCTCGCCGCATTTCGGGCATCTCGACGCATAACGCATTCGGTCATTCATACTGAGCCCTCCGTGCAGCGAAATCACGCGCCCGCGGCACCGTCGCGGCGCGCTGCGACTCGTTGCTGCTCGACGCGCGCCGTTACTCGCGCGCCACCGCGACCGCGCCGCGCCAACGAAGAGGAGTCCTCGGACTGCCTGTGACTTCCCCGGCGCGTACCCTCGCTTTCAGAGGGACAGCCATGTTGGATTCTCGCACTCGCCGGCGCGGTCAACAGTGCTGTCGGTGTCCCCCTGTCGTATGGCTTCCGCCAGGGCGAACGAATCGAGCTCTTGAATTCGCGGCAGCATGTGGGCCTGAAATCGGTAGAGCACGCCCTCGAGCCTCGCCAGCCCCTCGATCAGTTCGGCGCTCGTGTCGATCCATTGCTGCCGCAGCTCAGGTGTCGTGGCACGTCCCGCGGCGTCGACCGAGGCAGAGATCATGTGTTGCTGCAGATCTATCTCTGCCCTTATGACCTCGACGCAATACATGGAGCGCAGTTCTTCCTTGCTGGGCGCGTGCGGCTGAGCGGCGACGCCGGTTGTCAAGGCGGCGAGGACACCCAACAACAGTGGGTGCCGGGCACAGTGCCTGAACCGGAGCGCGGCCGCGACAGACCGCCACCTCAGGAGACTGATACCCAACAGGTAAGCCGCGACGCCGTGCATCGATCGGGCAGAAATCCAAGGAAAGCCTGTAATACGCCGCAATGCAGCCTCTGGCAACGAAGATTCGCAATGGGACCTTGGTCCCGGCGAGCCCTCGGCCGGGCCTCCGTAGGTTAGCCGAGGGTTGCAGGCGCGCGAAGCTGTCGCTCAAGAGCTCGAGTTATGCTCGAGCGCGAGCGTTGCCATACAGTAGGGCCAAGGTCCCATTACGTTGCGGACTTTCCGCGCTACCATGCGCGTCGCAACTTCGCGCGATCGCCGGCGCGTGTGCGCCACTTCGAACGCGATCCAACGCGCGTCGCTAGCAGGAGAATCTTATGTCTGTTATTGCGTGGATTGTCCTCGGTCTCATCGCAGGCTTCGTAGCGAGCAAGATCATCAACAAGCAGGGCGAAGGTCTGGTCATGGACATCGTCCTGGGAGTGGTGGGCGCTCTCGTCGGCGGTTGGCTGTTTCGCCTGGTCGGAATGTCGGGGGTGACGGGACTCAACCTGTACAGCCTTCTGGTCGCAGTCCTCGGCGCCGTCGTATTCCTGCTCGTTTACCATCTGTTAGTCCGACGTCACGCCTGATCGCAGGCCGAGTCTCCCGAGGCGAGGTCATGTGACCTCGTTGCGGCATGCCCGCGCGCAGGCAACGGCAGCAGCTAGTATGCCTGCGCGAAGTCCGCGTGCTGCGGTTTGGGTAAGGACCGGGTGTGGCAGGAGGGCAGCCGCGGGGATGACTACTCGGTGATGGGCTCATCGAGAGGTATGTCGAGAGTCCAGGGCATGGCCCAGGCGCGCCAACGCTTATGCAGCGCCGCGACCAGGCCGAGGGCGAGCGTCGCGAGCGCTGCGAACACGGCAAAGCGCAGCTGGCAGCTACCCGTGTTCTCCCTGGCGAGACCCATGACCACCGGCAGGTAGAAGTCTCCGATACCGCCTGCGGCTCCGATGAGCCCGGTCATTATTCCGGTGCGTATCCCCTTCGCTGTGGCACCCGCTGGTGTGTCGCGCCATTTCCCAGGCCGAAGTACACGTATGAGGTTGCCAACAGCGCGATGCTGGCTGGTAGTGACGGCATGCCCTTCGCGAAAGCGATGTTGACGAGTGCGATAGCCAGCAACAGCACGAGCAGCATCCTGACCCCGGAGAGACGTCGGCGAGCAATCCGCCGAGCGAGTGCGCGCTCACCGCGGCCGGGGTAGAGTTCAGCGGCATTGTTTGCGGGTCTGGGTACCTTCATTCCCAAACGTCCAAACGTCCAAGGTTCTGCAAGAGCGGAAACGGCTCGATGGAAGACGTCATAGTCATCGGGGGCGGCCCGGTCGGTCTGATCAGCGCTCTGGGTCTCGCACAAGCCGCGGTGCACGTGACTGTCATCGAAGCCGAGCCGTACATCGTCGATTCCCCGCGCGCGGCGGTCTACTTCTGGTCAGTTCTCGACGGTCTGGAACGACTCGGGATACTCAAGGAAGCCGAGACCGCCGGCGTGCGCAAGCAGGACTACACGTACCTCATTCGCAGCACCGGCGAACGCATCGAGTATTCGTTGAAGGTACTCGAGGGGCATACGCCCCACCCCTACAACCTACATCTCAGCCAGCATCGATTGGCCGAGATCGCGCTGCGCCGGCTTCAGACCTTTTCCAACGCGACCGTGCGGTTCGGCGCTCGACTCGGGGCGCTACATCAGGATGGCGACGGGGCGACGCTCTCCGTGACGACCGGGCGCGGCACCGAAGAGCTGCGTGCCGGATGGGTCGTCGGCGCGGACGGCGCCGCGAGCACGGTGCGCCGGCTGCTCGGGCTTTCCTTCGACGGGATCACCTGGCCCGAGCGGTTCGTGGCCACCAACGTCTACTACGATTTCGAGCGCTACGGCTACACGCGCACGACGTTCGTGATCGATGCCTGCTACGGGGCGGTCATCGCGCTTCTGGACAACGAGGGTCTCTGGCGCTGTACCTACATGGAGGATGCGACGCTGCCGGAGGAGAGCTTCCTCGAGCGGCTGCCGCGCGCATACGCGCAGATACTGCCTGGCGGCGGCCCCTACCGGCTCGAGCGAGCGTCCCCCTATCGCATGCACCAACGCTCGGCGCAGCGCTATCGTGCCGGCCGGGTCGTTCTCGCTGGCGATGCGGCGCACGTCACCAATCCAACCGGTGGGCTCGGACTGACGTCGGGGCTGTTCGACAGCTATGCACTCTATCCGGCGTTGGCGGCGGTCGTGGTGGAGGGCATGGCTGATGACGTGTTGGACTGGTATGCGGCGGCGCGTCGCGACACGTTCGTCAATCGCGTATCTCCGCAGGCGACCGCAAACAAGAGGCTCGTTTTCCACGCCAACGGCGGCGGCCAGGACCTGGAGGAGGCCGTGGAGAGTGTGCGCCGCCTGGCGGCGGATACGGACTACCTGCGCGAGCGGCTCATGTTCACCAAGTCCCTGGCAACAGCCCCGCTGGTCGGAATGAGGTAAGTCGTGCAACTTGATCTCCTTGCCGAGGGGTTGTGGTTCCCCGAAGGCCCGATCGCGATGGCCGACGGTTCCATCGTGCTGGTCGAGATACGTCGCGGAACGCTGTCGCGCGTGACGCCCGACGGCACGCGCGCGACCATCGCCGAGCTCGGCGGGGGCCCCAACGGCGCGGCCATTGGCCCGGATGGGGCCGTGTACGTCTGTAACAACGGCGGCGCCTGGCTATGGCGTGAGGGCGAGCTGCACATACCTGGAGATGCGCCGCCCGAGTATCGCGGCGGCTCGATCCAGCGGGTCGAGCTCGCGAGCGGTGCGGCCACGACACTGTATGACTCGTGCGATGGCAAGCCGCTCAATAGCCCCAACGACATCGTTTTCGATCGACAGGGCGGTTTCTGGTTCACGTGTTTCGGGCAGACGGATGGGGAGGTGCGCCGGCTCGGCGCGCTGTACTACGCGCTCCCCGATGGCTCATGGATCTTCCGCTGGCGCAGCGGCCTCACATCGCCGAACGGCGTGGGACTTTCCCCCGATGAGCGCACGCTTTACGTGGCGGATTGCATGCTCGGGCGGCTGCTCGCTTACGAGCTCGTCGCCCCGGGAATCCTCGCCGATTCGCATTCACCGGCCGGCGGCCGCGTCGTCTGTACATTGCCTGGTTATCAGTGGCTCGACAGCCTCGCTGTCGAGGCCGATGGCCGTATCTGCGTCGCGACGATCTGGAACGGGGGCATCTCGGTGTTCGAACCGGACGGTACATACGAGCACATCGCCTGCCCGGATCCGGTCACCACCAACATCTGTTTCGGCGGAGCCGAGATGCGCGACGCGTGGGTGACCTGTTCGAGTACCGGTCGGCTGTATCATTGCCGCTGGCCACGGCGCGGACTGCGCCTGCCCTTCAATGGCTGACGCGGGTGCACGGGTCGCGTGTATCGGCTGATTCAGACGTACCCGGGTGTCTCTCGACGAGCGACAATCCAAATGCATGTCCGTGGAGCAGCCACCGATGAAGAAGATCGACTTGAACGCTGTGTCGGTGAGGGTGGGCTCCTCCTATCCCGCGCCGCTCGATGAGCCCTGCCGTGGACGGCGGCGCGGCGCCCTCGCGGACGCTGCCGGCTTGACGCAGTTTGGCGTCAACCTGCTGATACTCCCTCCTGGTGTCTGGTCCAGCCAGCGGCACTGGCATAGCGCGGAGGACGAGTTTCTCTGGGTTCTCGACGGGGAGGTTGTGCTCGTCACCGACGGTGGGGAGGAGGTGCTGCGTGCCGGTGACTGCGCGGGCTTCAAAGCCGGAGCGGCCGACGGTCACCACTTGCAGAACCGGTCGCAACAGACGGCTCGGGTTCTCGAGGTTGGCTCGCGGCGCCCCGATCAGGACGTTTGCGAATATCCGGATGTCGATCTGCGCTGGGTCGGGAACGCGGGGCCGACGCGAAAGAACGGTTCGCGTTATTGAGTCGACTGCACAGCTCAAGGACAGTGGAACCAGCACGGCCGGCGCGGCATTCGTCGCTTTGACAGCGTAACATTAGCCAAAACCGTTGGAGCGGTGCGATGACACGGAGGCGTGTGTCTCCTTGGAGAGGTGGTCTCTGCCGCGCGCGTGAGGTTCGAGGTGCACTGTGCACCCTCGTGCTGCTGATCGGGATGTCGTGGCCGACCTCCGCCGACGACAAGAAGCCCTTGACAGCGATTCTACTCGTCGCACGAGCCGAACTCTCGGATTCTGATTTCGCCGACTCGATCGTTCTGGTCATGAATAACCTCGGACCCGGGCCGGCTGGGGTCATCATCAACAAGCCAACACGGGTCACGGTTGCGCATCTTTTCCCGGATAACAAGCGCCTCGCGCCTCTACACGATAAGGTGTACTTCGGCGGTCCGGTTGACTTCGGCTCCGTGTGGTTCCTGTTTCGCGCGGCCACGGCGCCCGAGCACGCCATCGAAGCCTGCGACGGCGTCTACCTGAGCGCCAACCGGGATTTGCTGCTGCGGCTGCTCGGCCGCGACCAGCCGATGGACGGCCTTCGGATCTTCCTCGGTCACTCGGGCTGGGGACCCGGCCAGCTCGAAGCCGAGATCGCACACGGCGACTGGACCCTCGAGCACGCCGGGTCCGACGCGATCTTCGGCGGCAAGTCCGAGCATCGCTGGCCCGCGGAGCAGGGCGAAAAGCGGGGGACTTGACGATGCGCGCTGGCCGCCGGGGAGTCTTCCGTTTCGATCCCGCGAACTAATGCGTCATCCACTGCGCGAGCTCCACCGTGACCCCTTCGGGACCGGCGATGAACACCAGCTTGCGATCGTGGAATTCCATGACGTCGTTTCGCATTTCGACGCCGTGTGAGCGCAGTTTCTCCACCTCGGCCTCGATATCATCTACCGCCAGGCAGATGTGGTTGAATCCCAGCTTGTTGAGCTTGAGGATCTCCGGATCACGAATCGGCGGCGGATGGTGATAGCGCAGGAGTTGGACCTCGAGACGCGGCGTGGCGTCGGCCAGCGCGAGCGTCACGTGCTCGGCCTCCAGGCCGGCGATGCCCATGTATGCTGCGAACTTCTCGCCCGCGATGACCACGCTCTGCTGCTCGACAAAACCGAGCAGCGCAAAGAACGCCTTTGCTCCTTCAACGTCGCGTACTACGAGCGTCACGTGGTCGAAATGCGTGATCATTGCTGCCGCTCCGGGCACTGTCACAGGTGTTCAATCTAGCGCCTTTCTACGTTCTCGGGAAATCAGCGAGTTACGTCGACGGCGGCGCGTGGCGTCCACCGCGAGCGACGCCGTTACCCGTCGACGGCGCGCCAGGGACGGCTGCGGTTTGAGGGCTCGATTGGCGGATGGCAAGCTAGCGGCGATGAGCCGTCACGATGCAGGCTACGGGTGCTATGCGGACCTCACCAGGGCCCAAGTCGAAGGCGCTGACTTCAGCGTTTGCGTGCAGCGCAGGCCTGCATCCGCGGTTGCCATCCTGGCGCCTCATGGTGGAGGCATCGAAGCCGGCACGTCGGAGATTGCGCGCGCCATCGCGGAGTCCGACTTCAATTTGTATCTCTTCGAGGGCATTCGCCCGTCCGGCAACTACGCTGCGCTCCATCTGACCAGTCACCGGTTTGACGAGCCACGATGCCTGGCGCTGCTGTCGGTGTGCGACCACGTCGTCACCATCCATGGATGCCGCGGCGACAGTCCACGCGTGCTGCTCGGAGGATTGGACATCGGTCTGAAGACCCTGATTCACGAGGCGATCGGATCTGCCGGCATTGATGCGTGTCTGGTGGGTCACCAATTTCCGGCAGTCGATCCGCGGAACATATGCAATCGTGGTCGACGCGGAGCGGGAGTGCAGGTAGAGCTAACCAGTGCCCTGCGCTTTGAGGAATTCAACGATGCAATCGTCACTGCTATCCGCTCGGTGCTGCTGATGCTGTGAGGCGTGCGCACAGCGTCCGGCCGCAGCGTCGGGTGCGGCAGTTGCCTCCGTCCTGATGTCAGAAATGCACCCTCACAGTCTCGCTGGCTTGTTCTTCCTGCTGGGCTACCTGTTGCTGGCCGTCGTGTCATCTCTGCACGCTCTGTTAACCAAGCCGGACCCCCGCAGCGCGCTCAGCTGGATGGCGGTCTGCTGCTTGGTTCCTTACGCTGGTGCCTTGCTCTATGGGCTCCTCGGTATCAACCGGGTGCGCCGCAGCCGCAAGCCGCTGCGCCCGGCGGACACGCGCTCGAACGCAGCAGCACCGCCAGCGCCATACGCGGGGCAGGTGCATATCGTCGATGCGCTGACGCGGCGGCCGCTCGAAGGCGGCAATCACATCGAGCCGCTGCACAACGGCGAGCTCGCCTTTCCCAGCATGCTCGAAGCAATCGCGCAGGGCAGGAGCTCCGTCTGGCTCGCGACCTATATCTTCCAGACCGACCCCGTGGGTCGGCAATTCATCGATGCGCTCTGCGCGGCCACGCGCCGTGGCGTCTCGGTTCGCGTGCTCGTGGACGGTGTGGGCGAATGGTACGACTGGCCGCACGTGGTGCCGCTACTGCGGCGGGCCGGAGTCCCCGCGGCGCGCTTCCTGCCACCCCGCCTGCTGCCGCCGAGTCTCGCGCTCAACTGCCGCAATCATCGCAAAATCCTGGTCGTCGACGGCGAGGTGGGCTTCATTGGCGGCATGAACCTCGGGGGACGGGAAGTCGGCGGTGGAACGGGTCGCCGCATGACGGACATTCATTTCCGGCTGTTGGGTCCGGTCGTGGGACAGCTGGCGCAAACGTTCGCAGAGGATTGGGAGTTCGCCACTCGCGAGCAGTTGCCACAGCCTTCGATCCAGCGCCCGGCCGGTCGTTGCGAATGCCGCGTGATCACCGGCGGTCCCGACCAGGACGTCGACAAGCTGCTGTTGATCCTTCTCAGTGCTCTCGCCAGCGCCCGCCACCACGTGCAGATCATGACGCCCTATTTCATCCCGCCGCTCGAGCTGGTGGCGGCGCTCGAGGCGACAGCGCTGCGCGGGGTTACTGTCACCGTGGTGCTGCCACGCCGGAGCAACCTGCGCTACATCGACTGGGCTACGCTGCACTGGATTCCGGCGCTCGTCGCACGCGGCGTGAAGGTGCACCTGCAGGCTCCACCTTTCTCGCATGCCAAGCTGTTCGTGGTCGATGGCGAGTACGCGCATATCGGCTCGGTGAACGTCGACACGCGAAGCCTGCGATTGAACTTTGAAATTGCAGTCGAGGTGTACGATTCGGGCTTTTGCGGTGAACTTTCCTCCTTCATCGCGCAGCGTGAGCTTGCGGTGCCGCCGCTCACCCCGGGAAGCGAGGGAGCTAGACTATTGCCGCGGATCCGGAACGCCCTGTGCTGGCTGGTTTCGCCATACCTCTGAAAGCGGAAGGCAACCATGAAGCGAGTAGACGATACCGCCGAGCTTACCGACGCCGAGGCCGAGTCGGTCGCCCAGGCAGTCGATATCTATCGCCGACAGCCAACTTCACCATCGTTCTTTGAGACCGTCCCGATGCGGGATGAGAGCGGCAGGCTCTGTGAAGTGCGATTCTTCCTGGACAGCGACACGCAGCATCCACTGGCCGTCATCCGCATCGCGGATGACGGCGCGTTAGCGCCCATGCAAGACCTGAGGTGAGGACGCCGGCGCGCCGCGAAGCGAGTCGGACGAATCCTATGTTGGATAGATGAGTGTTCCATCGGTCAGTCGGCGCGCGTTAGGTGTGAGTGCGGCTGGCTCTGCCTTGCGTGGCCCCATGATGTGCAGCACCTGGAACCCTTGTGCCAAAAGGTAGTCGCTGATGATGCGGCGATGACAGCGCCACCACAGCGCTTCAGAGCACATGATGGCGCAACAGCGGGCGCGCGCCAGCTCCTCGAGGCGGGCGATACCCGTCTTGAACGCATCCGTCGCCGTGTAATCGGCGTAATTACGAAACGACTCATTGCGCCAGAAGGTGTTGGGGGAGGGCGGTGCATCCGGCGGGCGATGGCGCCGACCGCCGAGCTCGGGAAAATGCTGGTAACTGACGCCCAAGTCTGCCAGCGCGGCGGGAAGCGTCTCGATGTTGAACTGCGGATTCGTGCGCGATCGAGGGATCGCCCGCACATCCGCCAGCGCCTGGACGTCCAGCTCCCGGAGCAGCGCCGCGAGCTCGCCAAGCGGGCGCGTCGAATGACCGATGGTGTAGACAGTCATGGTCGCAGTCATGCAAGGCCTACTCCGCCGAGCAGCGCAGCATTACGCGACATGAGCCACGCGGATACGCTGTTTACTGCCGCCAGCCTGATAGCGGGGGGTTTGGCTCTGCAGGTCGCATTCCGGAGTATCCTTCGCATTGATGGCGATCGGCGCAGCCACTGCATTTTCCCTTGCCTATCGATGAAGGCCAAGACGCAACGGACCTCGCGGCCGGCGCGTAAGCCAGCGGGCCCCCGCGCCGATCGCTGGTCCGCCAGGGTAATGAGGACCAGCGATGCCCTGGATCTCGAGCCGGGAATATTCAAGCAGCGCTCCGCGAGGGCCATAGCACTGTCGCTGAAGCGCGCAGCGCTCGCTAGCCATCGCCGCAAGTCGGAGCCGTTCCGCTCGGCCATGTCCATGCTCAACTTTCAGATCAACCGGGGCGGACGCGGGCTTGCTCCCGAGCGCCGCCGCACGCTCGAGCGCGCCAAGGGGGAATTGCGCAAGCTCTTTGGTCGGCGGCGGTAAGCTGCATCTCAGCGCAGACGGCGCTCGCGTCGTGCTCATGACGCCAAATCCCATGCGCTGGTCGGACCCCTATTACATCACGGCCTTTGAACAACACCCGGGGCTTCTTGACACCTCGGACGAACGAGGCATCAACCGGCTTCTTGAACAATACGCAGACGATGTGCGTAGCGTCGCCCGCAGCGAACGCGCCCCGCTGGTGGACGTCTATCGGGCGTTCGAAGCCTACGGTCGAGAGCCGCGGCGATCAGTCAATGATCTATTGCTCGCCGGCGACGGCATTCACCCCAATCAGGCGGGGCAGGCGCTGGTCTGCCGGCTGCTTGCAGAGCACCTCGTGCACCAGCTGCTGCGAGCCGCAGGCCCCGCTGGTGCGCTGCCATAGGTTCAGTTCTTGGGCGCTCTATAGCCGAAAGATCGTCGCATCCGAGTGCGCTCTGACGTACATGTGGCGCCCGCCCAGCTCTAGTACTAAAGGGTCATTGCGAGGGTAATGGAGCAGGTCCAGACTTCCCGACGGTCTGTCATACGGTAGGGGATCTACAGCCATTGAGGTCGAGCTGGTCGGCTCCGGAGCGGCTTTCCCAGGCGTTTGAGGTAGCAGATGGGAGATGCACACAACGAATACGTCGGCGCGCGCACGAAGTTCGGCGGGAGCACCTTGCGACGCTCGTTGCGAGCGGGTGAGTTGCTGGACTCAGCCCTGAAGCGCAGCAAGCGACGCGACTTTGCCGACCGTTCCTTCATCCGTCACTTCGAGCGGCTGCTCGAAGCGTGCAACGAGGAGGCGAATCTGAGTCTGTTCGGGGTCCGCGCGTTGCGGATCGATGTGCTGCGCTGCCTGAGGACCTTGCTGCGCTTCGATGAGGTTGAGGCGGCGAGTCCTTGCGTACTGTCGCGACCGATCCATGCGCCGTTGTTCATCACCGGAATGCCACGTAGCGGAACGACCTTCTTGCACCGCCTCATTGTGCAAGACCCGGGCACGATCGCACCACGGCTATTTCAGCTCGTGTACCCCTATGCGGCTCACGCCAGCCTGCGGAAGAGCTGGGTCAGCTTGCAGCTCGCGCTGTTCCGTATGATCGCCCCCGAGCTCAACACCCTACACCCTGTCGCGGTCGATGCGCCCGAGGAGTGCACGGACATCACCGCACACGTGTTCCAGAGCCTGCGCTGGGACGCGATGTACCGAGTTCCGTCTTACAACAGCTGGCTGGAGCGCAGTGGATTTCTCGATGCATATCGATTCCATCGACGCTTTCTCCAGCATCTTGACGCCCAGCTGCCGGGGCGCCGGTGGATCCTCAAGTCGCCGGATCACCTGTTCGCGCTCGACGACATAAGGAAGGTCTATCCTGATGCGCACCTGGTGCTCGTCCACCGCGATCCTCTGCGCGTCCTGGCCTCGGTTGCGCGCCTGACGGAGGTGCTGCGGCGGCCCTTCACACGTAGCATTGATCGGGCTGAGATAGGTCGCGAAGTCAGCGCATCGTGGATCGATGGCGCGCAGCGCATGAGCGGATTGTCAACGAGTGGCCACGCCGTGTTACACCTGCATTATCGGCAGGTCGTCGCTCGACCTCTGGATGCCGTCAGGGCCGTCTATGCGCATTGCGGTTTGGCGCTGAGCGAGGAGGCGGAGGGGCGAATGCGCAGCTGGCTGCGCAGCGCGACCAATGTCAGCCGCCCGTGGCGGGATTACAAGCTGGCTGAATTCGGTCTCGATACTCATTTTCTGCGCGAACGTTTTGCGCGTTACACAGATACCTTCAACATCGAGATCGAGCATTTCGAAAGCGGGGCAGGGACCAGAGCCCTGGCCTGAAGTGCAGCGACGCACGGCCATCGCGCTGCTCATCGGCGTCGCCGGCGTCGCCGCAGCCGTCATTTACGCCGGTGCCGAGGCGGTCGTCCAGGCGCTCGCGAGCCTGCGCATCAGCGGTCTGATGCTTCTGGTGCTGGTTCATCTGCCGACCGTCGTCTTGATGGGCTTCGCCTGGTGGCTGGTCTCAGGTGATGATCCTCCGGCTTCGCAATCGAGGTTCGTGTGGGCGCGATTCGTCCGTGACGCCGCCGGGGAGCTCCTGCCCTTCCTGCAGCTTGGCGGTGTCGTTTTCGGTTTACGCGCGCTCGGTCGTGGTCGCGCGATTACGGTTGGCGCAATCTCCGCGTGTATCGACGGTGTCATCGAGCTCACGGCGAAGCTGCCCTATGTATTTGCCGCACTCCTGGCGCTGCTGGCATTGGCACCGCAGCCCCGCGTCACGCGTCTTTTATCCATGGCTCTGGTCGCGACTGGCGGGGCCGTGGCGATTCTCGTGTTGGCGCGCCGATCGCTGAGTGCCTCGCTCGAGGCGGTGGCTCGGGCGATCAGTGCACGCTGGCCGGCCTTGCTTGCCCTGGACGACAATTCTGGCGGTCACGAGTTTCGGGCATGCTTTCGCCGTATCGTGAGTCAGCGCGGGCGGTTATGCTCAGGCTTCGCGCTTCACCTGTGCTGCTGGTGCGTGGGCGCGGGAGAGACCTGGGTTGCCTTCCGCTTGCTCGGCGTAGATCTGACTTTGTCTCAGGCGCTCGCCATTGACGGCACGGTCGTGGGACTCCGTACGTTCGGCTGGCTGATCCCCGCCGCTGCCGGGGTACAGGAGGCGAGCTACCTGTTGGTTGCCGCGGTGTTCGGGATCCATCCCGCTGCGGCGATTGCGGCATCGTTTGCACGCCGCGCCCGGGATCTGGTGCTCGGCGTCGCGATCCTGGGGATCGCCACCGTCGGCGACGCCAACTTTGCTCTTCTGAAACGCTCACGGTGCTGAATACATCGCGCCGCACCTTGCGCTGCACGATGAATCCGTCCGACACCTGAGTCGCTTGCGGGACGCGTGCGCGTCGCAGCTGCGGTGGCGATGCGTTGACGATCCAACGTGGTTTTCCTAGTCTCGAGCGCCTGCGGGTGGCACCCAAGCCGGCTAGTGGGCGATGAACGACGTATCTGCGCCAGATGGTGCGAAGGCCTCTCTGATCGTCCGCGTAGTTGCTCTGTGCGTGGCACATGCGTGGCTCGTCGGGACCGCGGTGACCATCCTATGCGTGGCGATGACGCTATACGTTAAAGGCCACTTTGCGATGACCACTGACACGTACGCACTGCTATCGCCCAAGCTCCCTTGGCGAGTGCGACAGGCAGCGTTCGACCTGGCCTTTCCGCAGGACAGTGCGAACGTCGTCGTGGTGGTCGACGGCCAAACGCCGGAATTGAGCGAGTCGGCGGCCGCCACGCTCGCCAAGAATCTCAGTGCTCAACCCCGGTTGTTTCACGCGGTTCAGCGACCGGACAGCGGCCCGTTCTGGGAACACGACCGCTTGCTGTTTGCCTCGACCGAGGACGTTAAGACGGCCATCGCTCAACTGCTCAAGAGCCAGCCGTTTCTCGGATCAATGGCCGCCGATCCATCATTGCGCGGTCTGGCGAATACGCTTTCCCTGACGCTGCGAGGCGCGAACGATCAGGCCGTACCGCAGGAACTTCGCGCTCCCATCCACACTCTGGCCGATGCGCTCCACCACCTGGCAGTTGGCGAGCAATCCTTCTTCTCCTGGCGCACGCTTATCACCGGGCACCACCCCGATACGCGGGAGCTGCGGCACATAATTCTGGTCGATCCGGTGCTCGACTTCACCCAGCTGCAACCAGGCAAATTGCCGATTGAGGCGATACGCGCTACTGCGCGGCGGTTGCAGCTCGACACTGCGCATGGTGTGCGCGTTCGCCTTACGGGCCCGGTGCCGCTGGCAGATGAGGAATTCGGAACCCTGGCGCAACGCGCGGGCTTGATCGCCTCTCTTGCGAGTGCGGCAATCATTCTAATGCTGTGGTTTGCAGTCAGGTCACCCTGGCTGATTGCCGCGATACTGGCGACGACGCTGGTGGGTCTGTTGGCGGCGACCTCGCTCGGTCTCGCACTGTTCAATCGGTTCAACGTCATCTCCGTCGCGTTCATCCCTTTATTCGTGGGGATGGGGATGGATCTCGGCATTCAGTTCAGCGTGCGCTATCGGGCCGAACGCGGCACCGAAGAGGACGTCGGCGCCGCGCTCGGCGCGACGGGTCGCACGATGGGCATATCGCTGACTTTGGCGGCTGCCGCGATCGGCGCTGGTTTTCTGGCATTTACACCCACCGCGTACTACGGGGTGTCGCAACTTGGGGTCATTGCCGGGCTGGGGATGTTCACTGCACTTGCGCTGAATCTCACCTTATTGCCGGCCCTCATCGGACTTACTCGGCCGCGCGGCGCCGCTGAGCGGCCCGGGGTGCGCTTGACACTGATCGACGACTATGTGCTCAGCCACCGGACCCTGGTGGTTGGCGCCGGCGCGGTTGCGGCAGCACTTTCCGCCGCGCTGCTGCCACTGGTACGCTTTGATTTCAATCCCATTCACCTGCGCAGCTCGGCAGTGGAGTCGGTTGCCACGCTCGTTGATCTGATGGCGGACCCTGACCGATCGCCGAATACGCTGGAGGTCATCCGACCCAGCCTCGCCGCGGCCGACCAGCTGGCGGCAGTCTTCAGGGCCAATCCAACGGTTTACAGCGCGCACACTCTTTCGAGTTTTATTCCGAGCGGGCAGACGGAAAAAATCGCGCTGATCGCCGATGCGGCAGACCTTGTGGATCTCACACTGAATCCGGTCGCGGTCGCGGCACCACCGACCGATGCGGAGGTCATCGACAGCCTGAACCGTGCAGCAGTGAAGCTGCAACAGACCTCGCTCGAAGATCCATCGTTGCGCGTGGACGCGCGCAGGCTCGCTGATGAGCTCGACACACTGGCCCATGGCAGCCAAGCCGCGCGAGTCGCGGCCGACCGGATGCTGATTCCGGGTTTTGTGACGGCCCTCGACGAGATTCGCAATCTCTTGCAGCCCCGGCCGGTCCACGTCGAGACGCTGCCGCCCGAGATCGTGCACCAGTGGTTGACAGCTGACGGACGGGCACGCGTCTCGGTCTTACCGAAAGGCGACTCGAACGACAATGCGGTGCTCAGGCGCTTTATCGCTGCTGGAATCAAGTTAGCACCGGACGCTGCCGGCACGGCCGTCTACCTGCAGGCCTACGGTCAAGCCGTGGTGGGGGCATTCATCGAGGCGGGTGCGCTGTCGTTCGTCGCCATCTCTGGTCTGTTGCTGATAGCGCTGCGCCGAGTGCGCGACGTAGCGATCACCATGGCACCCATCGTGTTGACCGGGCTCCTGACCATGGGTACCTGCGTCGTGATCGGACAGCCGCTGAACTTTGCCAACATCATCGCGCTGCCGCTGCTCTTCGGGATCGGCGTGGCGTTCCATATCTACTTTGTCATGTCCTGGCGCTCGGGCGGCTCGCACCTTTTGACGTCGAGCCTAGCGCGGGGTGTATTCTTCAGCGCGCTTGCGACGGCGACCGGCTTCGGCAGCCTGTGGGCCTCGAGCCATCCGGGTACAGCCAGCATGGGCAAGCTGCTGATGATATCTCTGGTATGGACCCTGATCTCGGCGTTGCTGTTCCAACCGGCGCTGATGGGTCCGGCTAGCCTTAAAAGCGGGACGCCCGCAACTACTTCATAAGTCCGTCGCTGGACTTGTTGAGGTGGGCGATGAGGACGGGAGCCCCCCCAGAGGCGAGCGCAACGGCAAAGTCCGAGCGCCGTAAGGTCAGCTCACTCACGCCGTTGGAAAAAACGTCGATAATTTTCCAGGTGCCGCCCACTTCGTGCATGCGATAGAGCAAGTTCACAGGCGTGTCATGAGGGGGAACGACCCGTGTCTGGACGATCTTGTCGGTGCCGCGACTCAGGACGTTGTCGTCGATTTCGAATTTCTGGCCATCGAAATCGCGAAAATTGTGAGCGTAATTGGCAACCGTGAAGCGGGTGAAGGCCGTGATCATTTCCTTCTGTTGATCGGGAGAGAAGTTGGCCCATTCCGGACCGACGGAAAGCCTCGTCACCAGTGGCAGCGCGAACACCTGTTCGATGACCGGCTGAAGAGTTCGGTATCGCTCAGTCATGGACTCAGCTGAGCCCGCCTGCATGGATTTCAAGAGCGCAGCAACCAGGGTCTGCACCTGCGTCACCGCAGGATCGCTCGCGGGGGCCTGCGCTGCATCAGCCAGCGGCCTCAAAAGCAGCACGCAGAGCAGCATCAGGAATCTGCCTCTCACGGATCGGACCTCGAGGTGTTTGTCATCGCGGTTCGACCCAGTCTAGCAATTCACGCCGGGGCGGCGCTGACCTGAGCTTAGCCGGACCGCCTGCTCAGACAGCTTCCGCTCGAGCCGACTGTGATCGCGCGCGAGCAGTAACTACTATCCATTCGAGAATGATGCGGGCACTGTGGAACGAGGCATCGGGGTTTGAACCATGAGAGTCTCGGGTACGAACTTTCGCACAATATGGGTGACAGACTCCGGAAGTGTGCGGGTGATCGATCAGTCTCGGCTACCCTTCGAGTTCGTTACCATCGGCCTCGATACCCTCGCTGATGCGGCGCACGCGATCAAAACCATGGTGGTGCGTGGCGCACCGCTCATCGGAGCAACCGCGGCGTACGGCATGGCACTCGCCGCACGCTCGAACCCCTCCGACGCGCACCTGGCCGAGGCGGCGCAAATACTGCAGGCGACGCGGCCGACGGCGATTAATCTCGCCTGGGCGTTGACGAGAATGCGCACAGTGCTGGCACAAGCCCGGCCGCGGGAGCGAGCTGAGGCGGCCTTTCGCGAAGCTGCCGCGGTGTGTGATGCGGACGTCGAGCAATGCCGCTTGATCGGCCGCTACGGCCTGGAAATCCTGCGTGGGCTTGCCGAAGGCTCCGGGCGAGCTTTGAACATTCTCACCCACTGTAACGCCGGTTGGCTTGCGTGCGTTGATTGGGGTACAGCGCTTTCGCCGGTCTACATGGCGCACGATGCTGGAATACCCGTGCACGTATGGGTGGACGAAACCCGTCCGCGCAACCAGGGCGCCGCGCTAACGGCCTTCGAGCTCGGAGCACACGGCGTACCTCACACCGTGGTGGCGGACAATCTAGGCGGGCATTTGATGCAACGCGGCCAGGTGGACACGGTGATCGTTGGCAGCGACCGAACGACAGCCGGTGGAGACGTATGCAACAAGGTGGGCACGTACCTCAAGGCGCTCGCCGCCCGGGATAACGGCGTGCCTTTTTATGCGGCACTGCCGGTGAGCAGCATCGACTGGTCCTTGCACACAGGGTCGGCAATTCCTATCGAGGAGCGATCGGCGGAGGAGGTTACCCACATCAGCGGCCGGAGCGCCTCCGGACGGATTGAAACGGTGAGGTTGGTACCGGAATGGAGCACAGCGTTGAACCTCGCTTTTGACGTAACGCCCGCCCGGTTGGTGACCGGATTGATCACCGAGCGCGGCGTTTGCGCCGCGAGTCGCGCGGGATTACAGCGACTGTATCCTGATCTGCGAGCGGCCGAATGACGCACCCCGATGGCCGCCCGGGTGGCGCGGACTTGCGGACCCTGGTGGTTGCCGCTTGCGGCGAACTTACGCGCCGTGGTCTGACGCACGGCACGTCGGGCAACGTCAGCGTGCGCTACGACGAGCGGCGGTTCTTCGTGAGCCCGAGCGGCATGGACTACGCGGTACTGCAAGCCGATGATGTTCCGCTCATGGACCTCGAGGGTCGTTGGTTCGGTCGTCGTCGTCCCTCGAGCGAATGGCGCTTCCACCGTGACATTTTCCAGTCGCGGCGCGATGTGGGCGCAATTGTTCACACGCATTCGCCGCAGGCGACGGCGCTCGCGTGCACCGGCAGGAGCATTCCGGCATTCCATTACATGGTGGCGGTGGCGGGCGGCCGCGACATCCGCTGCGCACCGTATTACGCGTTCGGTACACAGGAGCTCTCGGATGCGGCGCTGGCTGCGCTGAAGGATCGCAGGGCCTGTCTTCTTGCCAATCACGGCGTCATCGCCACTGGCGCCGACCTCCCTGCAGCTCTCTCGCTGGCCGGCGAGGTTGAGAACCTCGCGCTGCAGTATTGCGCGGCGCTGTCCCTGGGTGATGTTCGTATTCTCGATGACGCTGAGATGTGCCGTGTGGTCGAGAAGTTCCGCACTTACGGGCAAGAGAATGCCGTGGACCCGGATCTCGTCTTCGGCGGAGATCAGCCCGGTACGGTCGAGGGACTGTGATCATGGCGGGGGTAGACGTCCCTTCAACCTATCGAATCCTCGATGCCGATACCGTCCCGACGTTCCTCGCAGCTCTACCTGAGGTCCGAGCGCTGCTCGGCGGCCTGCCCCACAGCTGGCGGGTTCATGAAGTGGGGGATGGAAATCTCAATCTGGTTTTCATCGTGCAGGGGGCGGACGGGTCTGTCTGTCTGAAACAGGCGCTGCCCTACGTGCGGGTTGCCGGAACGTCCTGGCCGATGACGCTTGAGAGAGCATTCTTTGAAGCTTCTTACTATTCAGCCGTCGCGCCATTCGTCGACGGTCTGATCCCCAGGATCTACGCCTACGACCCTGAACTCTATTGCACGGTCATGGAGTGCTTAGCGCCTCACATCATTCTGAGGCGGGGTTTGATCGCGGGACGGCGCTACCCGAACTCCGCACGTGACATCGGCGAGTACATTGCGCGCGCGAGCTTCTTCACCTCTGACTTGGCGCGCCCCTTTGAGCAGAAGATGGATGGCATCGCGCTCTTCGCTCGTAACAAGGCGCTGCTGCGCATCACGGTGGACCTCGTGTTCGGTGACCCCTACCGCAGCAACGAGCGCAATCGACACACTTCGCCGCAACTTGATGAGATCGTGGCGGACCTTCGCAGCGATGGCCGGCTCAAAGTCGCCGCCGCGCGTTTCGGACAGAAGTTCCTCAACGAAGTGCAGGCGTTAGTGCACGGCGACCTCCACTCCGGCTCGGTGATGGTGACGGAAGGCGATACGCGAGTCATTGATCCGGAGTTTGCCTTCTATGGACCGATCGGGTTCGACCTGGGGGCATTCCTCGGCAATCTGCTGTTGAGCTGGTACTCGCAAGCAGGCCACGCCAGCGCCGAGGACGACCGCCTCGCCTATCAGCAGTGGATACTGGAGCAGGCGAAAGCCTTTTGGGAGTCGTTCCACGCAAGCTTTCGGGCGCTGTGGGCGAAAAACGCACAAGGCGATGTGCTCCCGCTATCCATGTTTGCCCGACCCGAGGAGGCCCAGGCGCTGGGGCTGGCGCGTGACGCATTCCTCGATGGGCTGTTTGCCGACATGCTTGGGTTCGCTGCCTGCAAGATGATTCGCCGAATCGTTGGGTACGCTCATGTGATCGACTTCGACTGGATCCAGGACGGCGCCATGCGTGCCCGTTGCGAAGCGAGTGCGCTGGCCATGGCGCGCACATTGTTGACTCACCCGGAGCAATTCGATTCGATTCACGACGTCATCGATGCGGTACCCCGCATGGTGCGGCGGTAGACCGGCACCCGCGCTCCGGCGGCTCAGGTATCCGCGTAGGACGGATGAAGCGTTAGCTCGACCAGCACCACCCCTCGCCACGCTCGCGGCCCATACGCGTCCTGTCGACCGGCGGCCTGCCGGTGAGGCCGGCCCCGATCCGCTCCATGGCCGCCAAAAGAGCCGCACCAGAGGCATGCTGGCGCAATCTGCATATTGCGGAGATTGCAGCGCGTGCTAATGATTGCCGATGGCGAACGCAACGTCCGCTTTCCTCCTCGACGATGGCTTGCGCGAGGTGCAGCCTGCCAGCGAAGTCGGCCGACGTCCCGTTTGCAATAGCTCCGTTGGTCGACACTGCGGTAGCGTGTGACGCCAACTTGCAGATTGGAGCATCCGGAAACCGACGGGCAAGGCCCCGTGGTTCATCGATTGTTCGCGGATCTTACATAGTGACGAGCGGGACGAACTGGAACTTGCTGTGACTGCGGTTCAAGTGGCGAGGCGGCACGTCGAGACGATCGAAGATCTGCGCAGCGTGCTCGAGGGGCAGAACACGATCAGTGTGCCCCTGCGCACAGTTGTTCCCCAGGGGGGTGATCCTGAGCGTCTCGATAGGCGAGGTGTTCTTCAGCGCCGGAGAGTATTCTGCGGATGTTCGGACGCGCGGATGCATAGATTCGCAACGCATATCGATGGTCATGAAGCTCGATTCCGACTCGACGCTGTTCAGTTTCTGCTCAGGAAGAGAAGTCGCTACCGGCGATGTCTACGTGTTGTCACGGGGAAGCGACGTCGATCACCGCGTCACCGGACGCTCTTGCCACGCGTTGGTTTCGCTGCATTCTGATTCGGTACTGCGACAGGGTGGCGAGGACACCCTGAGGCTCGGGAAGCATCTGTGGGGACAGCAGCATTGGTTCCGTGCGCCGCAAGCGATTCGAGCCGCAACCGTCAGAGCTATGCGGAGCATAGTTTGTCAGTTCGCGCGAGCGGATTGGACGGTAAGTGGACAAGCCGCTACACAGCTGCAGTCGGACCTCGTGGAGCTTTTTTTCCGCGGGATCGTGTTGGATGAGAGCGGCCGCGACGAGCAGTACTCGTTGTCCTGTGCGCAAATCGTGCGGAAGGCCGAGGATTGGGTTGACGGACAACCGCCGGAGCAGATTCAAATATCCGATCTGTGCCGGGCGTTGCATCTGTCACGGCGGACGCTGCAAAGAGCTTTTACCGAAACGCTAGGAACAGGCCCCGCGGGCTACTTGAGGAGGAAGCGACTTAAGGCTGCCCGGATGTCGCTGCGAAGTAGCGATCCGGCCTCGACTAGCGTTACCGATACCGCCATACGCTTTGGCTTCTGGGAACTGGGGCGGTTTGCGATGGAATATCGGCGGCTTTTCGGGGAGAGCCCGTCCGACACGCTGGGCAAAAGACCGGCGGCAAAGCGACGACGGGCTCAGTGATCAGCCACTAGCACCTGTGCCTCGAGGGAACGTGTACTCCGCAACGAGTTGGCGATCAGGCAACCGTGCTCGGCCTGCTCCAGGAG
The DNA here is from genome assembly GCA_035621995.1 of Steroidobacteraceae bacterium. Lineage (GTDB taxonomy): Bacteria > Pseudomonadota > Gammaproteobacteria > Steroidobacterales > Steroidobacteraceae > 13-2-20CM-66-19. The sequence continues at coordinate 892 of DASPWF010000002.1, read as the reverse complement.
CTTGCGTGCCGCTTCGACATTCGTTCCCGCGGGCACCACAAGCTCAGCGATAGTTTTGAAACGCGTGAACTGCGAGGTACGGGCGACGCGCTCAAGGACTCCCTCGACGCGGCAGTTGACGCGAATCCATTTCAGCTGCGCCACGCGGGTCACGGCGCGAAACGTAAGGATGAAGCAATCCGCCAGCGACGCGCACAGCAGTGTCTCCGGAGACCAGACGCCACCCGGGCCGTCGAACTCGGGCGGCGGGGCCGTTTCAAGAGGAGGAAGCTCTGCGGAGGTTACCGTCACCGGTCCGGAGACGTTTGCGGTCGCCGCAGCGTTGTAGGTGTGTGGAAAGGGATGCATATTTTACTCTCCAATGTGCGCGATGGCCTCGGTCAGCAGCCGTCGTACATCCTCGGCGGTTGCGCGTAGCGCTGGGTTGCCGGCACGTTCCATGGCCGATACGGGATCAATGCTGGCGACCTCCACACGTCGATCGGCAGTCTCGCGCACGATCACGCCTGCATAGGCGGCGGCAGCCTACGGCGGCAGTCGGGTTCCCACGTCAACCCAGATGCCGCGCTCACAACGCAGGCAGGTGCTGCCACTCAGTACCAGCGCACCGTTCGGGAAGCGGGCATCGTTGAAGTAGCACTCAGGCCCCTCGTCGCCGACCTGCTCGCGCAGTAACTCGAAAGACTGCTCCGGATCAGTCTGAATCGGCGAGTTGCGACGTTCGGGATCCGGAGCACCGACCTGCTGCAGGTCCTCGACGCGTGGGTGAGCTTTCATAGCATGTAGATTTTAGCTGGCGGCGCGGGCGGCGGCACGCTCATCTCTCTCGTGGTCGTCCACGTTGCGCGTCGGCCGCCCGTGCAATGTCCGGCGTGAAGTGCTCTGTCGTCGA
>DASPWF010000001.1:0-56639 GCA_035621995.1 Steroidobacteraceae bacterium | reverse complement strand
CCGCCACCGTCCGACCATTCGAAAATGCGATGGGTGTAGTTCCAGTAGTCCTCCAGGCTTTCGCCCTTGACGGCAAAGACCGGCGTGCCGCCCGCGGCGACCTCGGCCGCGGCGTGATCCTGCGTCGAGTAGATATTGCATGATGCCCAGCGCACTTCCGCGCCGAGCGCCTTGAGCGTTTCGATCAACACGGCCGTCTGGATGGTCATGTGCAGCGAGCCCGCGATGCGCGCGCCGCGCAGCGGTTGTTCGGGGGCGAACTCCTCGCGAATGGCCATCAATCCGGGCATCTCGGTCTCGGCGATGGCGATTTCCTTGCGTCCGAAGTCGGCCAGCGAGAGGTCGGCGACCTTGTAGTCCTCGCGCGCGGTGGCCTTGGATTTCAGCGTGGCGTTCATGCGTCGTGCTCCTAACAGCAGTGAGCGCCGTATCGGTTTTCCGACGTCTGCTGAGCCTGGCGGGCTCACGGCCCGTCGCAACGCTCCTCAGCAGGCGTCGCCGCAGCCGCTGTGGCTGCCGGTGGGGGTGTCAGTTTACGCTGCGCGTATCCCCTTGGCCTCGGCGGCCAGTGTCGCGGCGAGATCGGTGCGCTCCCAGGTGAACTCGGGCTCCGTGCGGCCGAAGTGCCCGTAGGCGGCGGTCTTCTGATAGATCGGGCGCAGGAGGTCGAGCATCTCGCGCAGCCCGTAGGGCGTCAGGTCGAAGTGCTTGCGCACGATCTGCGTCAGGTGCTCGCGTGACAGGCGGCTGGTGCCGAACGTCTCCACCATGATGGAGGTCGGCTCGGCCACGCCGATTGCGTAGGACACCTGCACCTCGCAGCGCTCGGCAAGACCGGCCGCCACGATGTTCTTGGCGACGTAGCGCGCGGCGTAGGCGGCGGAGCGGTCCACCTTGGACGGGTCCTTGCCCGAGAAGGCGCCGCCGCCGTGGCGCGCGTAGCCGCCGTAGGTATCGACGATGATCTTGCGACCGGTGAGTCCGCAGTCGCCGACCGGGCCGCCGATGACGAAGCGTCCGGTGGGGTTGATATGGTACTTGGTGCGCTTGTCCAGCCACTTCTGCGGCAGCACGGGCTTGAGGATCTCCTCCATCACTGCCTCGCGCAGCACCTTGGTCGACACCTCGGGGCTGTGCTGCGTGGAGAGCACCACCGCCTCGATGCCGACGGGCTCGTGATCCTCGTAGCGCAGCGTCACCTGGCTCTTCGCGTCGGGGCGGAGCCACGCGAGCTTGCCGGCCTTGCGCACCTGCGCCTGCCGCTTGACGAGCCGGTGGGCGATCGTGATCGGCGCGGGCATCAGCACGTCGGTCTCGTTGGTCGCGTAGCCGAACATGAGGCCCTGGTCGCCGGCGCCCTGCTTGCGCTCGTCCTTGCGGTCGACGCCCTGGGCGATGTCGGCGGACTGCTTGCCGATGATGTTGAGCACGCCGCAGCTCGCGCCATCGAAGCCCATGTCGGACGAGTCGTAGCCGATGTCGAGCACGGTCTCGCGCACCAGCGCTTCGACGTCCACCCAGGCGCTCGTGGTGACCTCCCCGGCGACGATCACGACACCGGTCTTGACCAGCGTCTCGCAGGCGACGCGTCCGCGGGCGTCCTCCCGGAGGATCGCATCCAGCACGGCGTCGGAGATCTGGTCCGCGACCTTGTCCGGATGGCCTTCGGAGACCGACTCGGAGGTAAAGAGATAGTCATTCGCCATGGGTTCTTGCCCGCGCACGCCTCGAGGGAGATAGCTTATCAGTCTAACCCAGGTCGTCCCGCCTCTGCTGGGCGGCGAGCAAAAGCTGCGCGCCGTTGCCTGCCGGACGCAGCCTTCAGGGTCGCGACATATTCAGGACCCGCCGCTCGCGAGCCGCGCCGCAAATTCCTCGCGCGTGAAGCGGTGATTCTGCGTGCCGCGCGATTCGATCTTGATCGCCCCGAGGAGCGAGGCGATGCGGCCGGTCTCGAGCCAGTCGAGACCGTGCAGAAGTCCGTGCAGGAGTCCCGCGCGGTAGGCATCGCCGCAGCCCGTCGGGTCCACGACTGCGCGCGCCGGGGCGGCCGGGATCGTCAGCTCCTCAGCGCCGGTGTAGATCGTCGAGCCGGCCGCGCCGCGCGTGACGATGAGCGCCTCGACGCGCGCGCTGATCGCGCTCACGTCCCAGCCGGTCTTCTGCTGCACCAGCTGCCACTCGTAATCGTTGAGCGCCACCCAGCGCGCCTGTGAGATGAAGCGCTTGAGCTCCTCGGCGCCGAACATCGGCAGCCCCTGGCCGGGGTCGAAGATGAAGGGAATACCGGCAGCGGCGAACTGCGCCGCGTGCTCGATCATGCCGTCGCGCCCGTCGGGCGCCACGATGCCGATGGCGACGTCGAGCGCGTCGCTCACGCGGTTCGCGTGCGCGTGCTGCATGGCACCGGGATGGAACGCGGTGATCTGGTTGTCATCGAGATCGGTGGTGATGAAGGCCTGCGCGGTGAGCTCGCTGTCGATCACCCGCACGTGATCGGTCGGCACGCCCGACTGCACCAGCCACTCCCGGTACGGCGCGAAATCGCGTCCTACCGTCGCCATCGGCACGCCGGCGTCGCCGAGGAGCTTGAGGTTATAGGCGATGTTGCCGGCACAGCCGCCGAACTCGCGGCGCATCTGTGGCACGAGGAACGACACGTTCAGGATGTGAATCTTGTCGGGCAGGATGTGATTGGCGAAGCGGTCGCCGAACACCATGATGGTGTCGAAGGCGAGGGAGCCGCAGATCAACGCACGCCGCGCCAGCGGCGCGCCGGGGCTCATGCTCCCGCGCCCTTGACGGGCGCGGCCGGGGACGACGCCGCCCCGGGTGGCGCGCCCGGCGCGTCCTTGCTCGCGGCGTAGAGGAGCGCCACGGCAGCCTTGGCGATCTCCGAGAGTCCCGCCCCTTGCCGTTCCTCGTAGTACTTCAGCATCTGCGCGCGCATGCGCGGCTCCCAGTAGCGCCGCAGGTGCGTCGCGACATCGCGCGCGGCCGCGTCGGCATCCGTCGTGCCGGCGAAGAAATCGCCGATCTCGTTCGCCATCTTGATGAGCAGATCGATGTTCATAAAGCCTCGCTCACTCAACGGAGCCGCTGCGGATGCGCATAGACGACGTGCTGGTCGGCACGCGCGAAGGCGACCAGGGTGAGGCCGCAGCGCTCGGCCAGGCGCACCGCGAACGCCGTCGGCGCCGAGAGCGCAACCAGCAACGCGATACCGACGGTGGCGCACTTCTGCACCATCTCGTAGCTCGCACGGCTCGTGATCAGCATGTACCCGGCGGCGAAGTCGGCCTGCGCCCGCGCGAGAGCGCCGATCGTCTTGTCGAGCGCATTGTGCCGGCCGACATCCTCGCGCACCACCTGGATGCCGCTGCCGGGCACCACCCAGGCCGCCGCGTGGACGCTGCCGGTGCGGGCGTTGATGGGCTGCCGTGCGCCGAGCTGCGCGATCGCCGCATGCAGCTCCGCCGCCGTAACGGTGACACCCGCCGGCACCGATCCGCACTCGCGGATGGCGTCCGCCGCGGTCTCCGCGCCGCACAGCCCGCAGCCGGTACGGCCGGCGAGGTTGCGCCGACGCTGCAGGAGCTGCGTGAAGCGCTCCCAGGCGACCGTGATCTTCACGTCCGCCGAATGCTCGCCCTGTAGCACCTCGACGCCGCGGATCTCCTCGGGACGCGCCACGAGTCCCTCGCTCAGCGTGAAGCCGACGGCGTAGTCCTCGAGATCCGCCGGCGTCGCAAGCATCACGACGTGCGGCACGTCGTGATAGACGAGTGCCACCGGCATCTCCTCCGCCACGAGGTCGGTGGTGTGCTCGAGGTTGCCGCGCTTCCAGCGCTCGACGGCCACCTGCGCGGCAACCTCCGCGCCGGGTGCCGCCGGCAGCGGCTGCGCCGCGCTCACGTCCGCAGGCCGCGATGAGGTGGGATTGCTCAGGCGGGTGCGCGATCCTTGCTGCGCTTGCGCTGCGGACGCGGCAGCGAGCGCTCGGCCTCGGCGCGCTTCTGCCAGGCTTCCTTCTGGTTGACGAGCACCACCTCGACGGCCGTCACCTTGTACTCCGGACAGTTGGTCGCCCAGTCGGAGTTCTCGGTGGTCACGACGTTGGCGTTGGTCTCCGGGAAGTGGAACGTGGTGTACACCACGCCCGGGGCGATCTTGTCGGACACCTTGGCGCGCAGCACCGTCTCGCCGGCGCGGCTGGTGAGTCCCACCCAGTCGCCATCGCTGATGCCGCGGACCTCGGCATCGTGCGGGTGGATCTCGAGGACATCCTCGGTGTGCCAGACGACGTTGCCGGTGCGGCGGGTCTGCGCTCCGACGTTGTACTGCGTGAGGATGCGCCCGGTGGTGAGGATCAGCGGGAAGCGGCTCGAGGAGCGCTCGCTGGTCGGCACGTACTCGGTCGGCCAGAACTTGCCCTTGCCGCGCACGAACTGCCCGATGTGCATGGTCGGCGTGCCCTCGGGCGCCGCATCGTTGCACGGCCACTGGATGCTGCCGAGCCGCGTGATCTTCTCGAAGGTCATGCCGGCGAAGGTCGGCGTGAGCCGCGCGATCTCCTCCATGATCTCGCTCGCATTGTCGTAGTCCATCGGGTAGCCGAGCGCATTGGAGAGGAGACAGGTGATCTGCCAGTCCTGGTAACCGGCGAGCGGCTCCACGATCTTGCGCACCAGCGAGGTGCGCCGCTCGGCGTTGGTGAAGGTGCCATCCTTCTCGAGGAACGAGGAGCCGGGCAGGAAGACGTGGGCGAACTTCGCGGTCTCGTTGAGGAAGAGGTCCTGGACGATGCAGCACTCGAGCGATGCCATGGCGGCGTTGACGTGGTGCGAGTTGGGATCGGACTGCACGAAGTCCTCGCCCTGCACGTACATCGCCTTGAACGTGCCATCGAGCGCCGCCTCGAACATGTTCGGGATGCGCAGCCCAGGCTCGGACTGCAGCGGCACGCCCCAGGCGTCCTCGAACGACTTGCGTACCGCCGGGTCCGACACGTGGCGGTAGGCGCTGAACTCGTGCGGGAAGGAGCCCATGTCGCACGAGCCCTGGACGTTGTTCTGACCGCGCAACGGCTGCACGCCGACGCCCTCGCGGCCGAGGTTGCCGGTGGCCATGGCGAGATTGGCGATGCCCATCACCGCGGTCGTGCCCTGGCTGTGCTCGGTGACGCCGAGGCCGTAATAGATGGCGGCATTGCCCGCCTGCGCATAGAGCCGCGCGGCGTGCCGCACGCGCTCGGCAGGTACGCCGGTGATGGCTTCGCTCGCCTCCGGCGAATTGCGCGCCTCGGCGACGAAGGCCTTCCACTTGGCGTAGGAATCGCGTTCGCAGCGCTGTGCCACGTAGTCTTCCTTGGTGAGCCCTTCGGTGACGACGACGTGCGCGAGCGCATTGAGCAGCGCGACATTGGTGCCGGGCTTGAGCTGCAGGTACTCGTCCGCCTCGACGTGCGGCGAGCGCACCAGCCCGGTCTCGCGCGGATCGGCGATGATCAGCTTCGCCCCCTGGCGCAGCCGGCGCTTCAACTGCGAGGCGAACACCGGGTGCCCGTCGGTGGGGTTCGCGCCGATGATCATGATGGCGTCGCACTTCATGACCGAGTCGAACGCCTGGGTGCCGGCGGACTCACCGAGCGTGTTCTTCAGTCCATAGCCCGTCGGCGAGTGGCACACGCGCGCGCAGGTATCGACGTTGTTGTTGCCGAACGCCGCACGCACCAGCTTCTGCACGAGGAACGTCTCCTCGTTGGTGCAGCGCGAGGATGTGATGCCGCCGACCGAGTCGCGGCCGTACTTCGCCTGGATGCGCTTGATCTCGCTTGCCGCGTAGGAGATCGCCTCCTCCCACGAGACCTCGCGCCATTCGTCGCGGATGGTCTTGCGGATCATGGGCTTCAGCACCCGGTCGGTGTGCGTGGCATACCCCCAGGCGAAGCGCCCCTTGACGCAGGCGTGTCCATGGTTGGCCTTGCCGGCGCGATCGGGCGCCATGCGCACCACCTCGGTGTCCGCGCCCTCGCCCTGCACCTCAGCCTTGAAGCCACAGCCGACGCCGCAGTAGGCGCAGGTGGTGCTCACCGCCCGCTCGGGCTGCCCGAGCGCGATGATCGACTTCTCGGTAAGGGCACCGGTGGGACACGACTCGACGCACGCCCCGCACGAGACGCACTCGGACTCGAGGAACGATTCATCCTGGCTCGCCGACACTTTCGAGTCGAAGCCGCGTCCCTGGATGGTGAGCGCAAAGGTCCCCTGCACCTCGTCGCAGGCGCGCACGCAGCGCGAGCACACGATGCAGAGCGTCGGATCGAAGGCGAAGTATGGGTTGCTCGCGTCCTTGGCCGCCGGCCGGTGCATGGCGCCGGGCGCGTAGGAAGTGGCCGTGACCCCGACCGCGGCCGCCATGTCCTCGAGCTCGCAGTGCCCGTGCGCCGGGCAGCTTTCGCACTCGAGCGGGTGATCGGACACGTACAGGTCGATCACGCCGCGGCGCAGTTGCGTGAGCTTGGGCGACTGCGTGCGGATCTTCATGCCGGCGGCGACGGTGGTCGTGCAGGAGGCCGGGTAGCCCTTGCGACCCTCGATCTCCACCAGGCACAGCCGGCACGAGCCGAACGCCTTGAGCGTGTCGGTAGCGCACAGCTTCGGCACCTTCACCCCGGCAAGCGCCGCGGCACGCATCACCGAGGTGCCCTCCGGCACGCTCACCGCGCGGCCGTCGACCTCGAGCGTCACGCTCGCGGCGCCGTTCACCGGCTGGGGAGTTCCGCAGTCTTCGTAGTCTATGGCGTACATCGATCGGCCTCGCTGGCACGCTCAGTGGCGCGCGCGAAAATCTTCCCTGAAGTATTTCAGGGCACTCTGTACCGGAAAGGGCGCCATCCCGCCCAGCCCGCACAATGACCCCTGTACCATGAGGTCGCACAACTCCTCGAGAAGTTGCACGTTGTGCTCGGCGTCGACGCCCGCGATGATGCGGTCGATCACCTCGACGCCGCGCGTCGAGCCGATGCGGCATGGGGTGCACTTGCCGCAGGACTCGATCGCGCAGAATTCCATCGCATAGCGCGCCATGCGCGCCATGTCAACCGTATCGTCGAACACCACGATACCGCCGTGCCCAAGCAGCGCGCCGATCGCACTCAGCGCCTCGTAGTCGACGGCGGTGTCGAATTGCGCGGGCGGGATGTAGGCCCCGAGCGGCCCGCCGACCTGCACGGCGCGGATCGGCTTACCCGTGGCAGTGCCGCCGCCGTAGTCGTAGAGGAGCTCGCGCAGGGTGAGCCCGAAGGCCCGCTCGACGAGGCCGCCGCGGCGTATGTTCCCCGCGAGCTGTATCGGCAGCGTGCCGCGCGATTTGCCCATGCCGAAGTTGGCGTAGGCCTCGGCGCCGTGCGCGAGTATCCAGGGCACGCTCGCGAGCGTCACGACGTTGTTGACGATGGTGGGCTGACCGAACAGCCCCTTGATCGCCGGCAGCGGCGGGCGCACGCGGACCTCCCCGCGCCGGCCCTCGAGACTCTCGAGCATCGAGGTCTCCTCGCCGCAGATATAGGCGCCGGCACCGACGCGCACCTCGAGATCGAAGCGCTTGCCGCTGCCGGCAACGTCGGCGCCCAGGTAATGTGCCTGGTAGGCCGCCGCGATGGCGGCCTTGAGCGCCGCCAGCGCATGCGGGTATTCAGCGCGCAGGTAGATGAACCCGGCCGTGGCACCGACCGCAACTCCGGCGATCGTCATCCCCTCGATGAGGGCGAACGGATCACCCTCCATCAGCATGCGATCGGAGAAGGTCCCCGAGTCACCCTCGTCGGCGTTGCAGGTCACGTACTTCTGCGTCACGGGCTGATCGAGCACGGTCTTCCACTTGATCCCGGTCGGGAAGGCGGCACCGCCGCGGCCGCGCAGCCCGGAGGTCGTAATCGCCTGCACGACGTCGGCGGGCGCCAGTGACAGCGCCTTGGTGAGGCCCCGGTATCCGCCGTGCTTCACATAATCGGCAACGCTCGAGGGGTCGACGATGCCAACCCGCTCGAAGGTCAGCCGTTGCTGGCCCTTGAGCCACGGGATTGAATCGGTTAGGCCGAGAGCGAGTGGATGCGTCCCACCATTGAGGAAGTCCGCGGCGAAGAGCGTCGGCACATCGGCCGCCCGCACCGGCCCGTAGGCGCTGCGCCCCGCGGGGGTCACCACCTCGACGAGCGGCTCGAGCCAATAGGCGCCCCGCGAGCCGTTGCGTACCAGGTCGACCGCCACGCCTCGACGGGAGGCTTCCGCTCTGATGGCGGTTGCGACCGCGCCCGCGCCGATGGACAGCGCTCCCGCATCTCCGGGGACGTAGATGGTCGCGCTCATGTCGAAGCCGTCTCCTTGATGAGCGCGTCGAACCCGTCCGCCGTCAGTCGCCCGTGCAGCTCGCCGTCGATCATCGCGGCCGGCGAGCAGGCGCAGTTGCCGAGACAGTACACCGGCTCGAGCGAGAACTTACCGTCGGCGGTCGTCTCATGGAAATCGATGCCGAGCCGGTCGCGGGCGTGCGTGGCGAGTGCTTCGGCGCCCATCGACTGGCAGGCTTCGGCCTGGCACAGGCTCACGGTGTGTGCCCCGGGACGGGAGGTGCGGAAGTAGTGATAAAAGGTGACGACGCCGTGTACCTCGGCGCGCGAGAGATTCAGCTCCTGCGCTACCACGGGAACGGCGCCCGGCGGGATGAAGCCCATCGCCGCCTGGATGGCATGCAACACTTCCAGGAGCGGGCCGGGGCGTTCCTTGTGTTCGGCGACGATGCGCCGTACGACTGCCGTTTCGGACGGCATTAAGGTCTCCATCCTGACAGTATACGTCGGGCGTGGCGGCCCCGGCGTGTATAGGGTGTTCGCTATGGCGGGCATAAGAGACGCCTTAAGTCCGGCTCGAGAGCCGGTGCCGGCCATGCACGAGAGAATGTCAACGAATCGTGAGCCACTGGCGCCTTCTTAGACCGTCGCGCACGCGATCGGTGCTGCCGTGCCTGCTGCTGCTGATCGCCGCACGGTCGGGGCATGCCGCGGGATTCGGCAGCGATTTCACCTTCGGCGGCAGCCTCGCCTACACCACGGATTTCATCTACCGGGGTCTTTCGGAAAGCGACGGTCAGGGCGCCGGGCAGGTGGATCTGCATGCCGACATCGGCGGCACTTTTGCCGGGGTCTGGGGCTCGACCCGAGATGACGCTTTCGACCCCTACGCCGACTACGACGTCGAGATCTACCTCGGGCACCGTTTCGCGCTGAGCAACACCTGGGGTGCGAGCCTCTCCGCGCGCGCCCGCTATTACGTCGGCGGCGACCAGCCCTTCTCGAACGACTACCAGGAGATCACCGGGGCGCTCACCTATCTCGACAGCTGGTCGCTCGCGGTGACCGTAATCCCGAACGCCGTGCAGTACTGGTACGGGACGCGCCTCGGACGCACCACCGCGTGGGTCGCGGAGACGACGGGGCAATGGCTCCTCATCGGCGGGCTCTTCGCGACCGGCAGCGCCGGCTACTACTTCGCGGCCGGCACCGGCCCCGGAGTCCAGGGCTCCAACAGCTACGCGTACGGCAACGTGGGGCTTGCCTACGAGTACCGCCGCTGGCGGCTCGACGTCGGGTACTTCCTCACCCAGGACCGCGCCGAGCAGCTCACCTCGTACCCGATCGCGCACGACCGCTTCGCCGGCACGCTCTCCTGGCGCTTTTGACCCCCCGCGGAACGGGGCGGATAGTGAGAGCTCATTGAACCTGAGCGGTGGCGCGGCACACTTACCGCTGTAAGGGCGATCGCGAGTGAGGGCGGATATCAACAACGACCACGGTGTCACCGAGCTCGGCGTTCGCGCGGCGAGTGGTGCAGCGCACGAAGTCGAGCTGATCGCGCGCGTCGGCGAAGGCGATCGCAAGGCGTTCGAGGAGCTCTACAACCTCTATCACCGCCGCATGGCGCGCTTCCTGACCCGGCTCACCCGACGCTACGACCTCGCCGAGGAAGTCATCAACGACACGTTCTGGGTGGTGTGGCGCAAAGCGCGCAGCTTCCGCGGCGACTCCCAACCCTCGACCTGGATCCTGGGGATTGCCTACCGCAAAGCCCGAAACGCGTTCCGCGCCTCGGCGCGGCTGGCAGAGAAGAACCTCGAGGGCGAGCTGCCGCCACTTACCAGCGAGGGGCCACACAACACGGAGGAGTTGCGTGACTGGCTCACTCAGGCGCTTGCGCAGCTGCCGATCGAGCAGCGCATGGCGGTCGAATTATGTTACGAGCTGGGGCATTCCTGCGAGGAGATCGCAGCCATCATGGACTGCCCCGTAAACACGGTGAAGACACGTTTATTCCATGCGCGCGCGAAGCTGCAAAAACTACTGCCGCAGCTGGCGAATCCAGGCTGCGCGGCCGCGTCAGCCGGCACACACGGCGGCGCCGCCGCGCCGGAGCGTTGAGGGGGTCATGATGGTCGATGCGTTACCTCACGACGAATCGCTGCTGCTGCCGTGGCTTGCCAACGGGCGGCTGTCGGGCGCCGAGCGCGTGCGGCTCGAGGAGCACGTGCGCGACTGTGCAGCGTGCGCGCAGGAGCTCGTGCAGCAGCGCCTCATGTGTCAGGCGCTCACCGCGCCCGAGCGGGTTACCTATGCACCGGGCCCCTCGTTCCGCAAGCTCATGGAGCGGATCGACGGCCGCACCGCGCGTCGCCACACACCGCGGCGTCGCATGGCGGTGATCCCGCTGCGCTCGGCTGTGGCCTCCGCGTGGCGGCCACCGGGACTTGCGTGGGCGGCGAGCTTTCTCCTGATGCTCGGCTGCGGAGTGTTTGCGCTTACCGCTTACCGCTGGACGCAACCGCTTTACGCGACGCACACGGCTGCCGCGCCCCGTGCAGCGGACGTGCTGCACATCGCCTTCGTGCCGTCACTGTCGATCGGCGATGCCGGTAAGCTCCTGCGCGAGGCGGGCGCCCGCGTGGTCGAAGGACCGGACGCAACGGGAATCTTCGGCGTCACCCCGGTGGCGAGCGCTCCCGGTGAGCCATCGACGCAGGACGTGAGCCCCGAGATGCGTGCCCTCGCGGCGCGACTGCGCGCCGATGCGCGTGTCCGCTGGGTCGAGCCACTCAGCGGCTCGCTGAGCACGCCCGGCACGAGCGCGGAGCGGCAGCCGCCGCGACTCTGATGCACACATTCGCGCGCGCGGTTGCGGCGTGGCTTGCGTTGCTCGCAGGCGCCGTGGCGCTCGCAGCGCCGCCCTCCCCGGGCGACGGCCCAAAGCAGATCGTGGTCGCCTTCGCCAATCAACCCGAGGCGCTCCCTTCGACGGCCGGATCGACCGGCACGCGCTACGGCGGCGGCGGATACACCGTCGCGCAGCGCGCCCTGCGGCAGTCGCGCCGCGTTGCGAGCGAGTACTCCCTGCGCGAGGTGGACAGCTGGCCGATCCAGGCGCTGTCGATGCACTGCGCGGTGTTCGAGATCACCAACGGCCGCTCCGCCGCCGAAGTGCTCGCGGCGCTTTCGCACGATCCGCGCGTCGCACTCGCCCAGCCGCTGCAGGAGTTCCACACGCTGACCGATGGGCCAAATGCGGCCCCTGCGCCAACCGCCGCCCCTGCGCCAACCGCCGCCCCTGCGCCGACAGCCACGGCCCCCTACAACGATCCGCTCTATGACCTGCAGACCAACCTCACCGCGCTTGGGATCGCCCGCGCCCACGAGCGCACCCAGGGCGCGGGCGTTCACATCGCGCTCATTGACACCGCGGTCGATGCGAATCATCCGGACCTCAAGGGGCGCATCGCGCATGCCCGGTCCTACGTCACGGCGCAGGGGTCTTCCCCCGGGGCCTCGCTCCGCCACGGCACGGCCGTGGCGGGCATCATCGCCGCCGTGGCCAACAATCACATCGGCATCGTCGGCATCGCGCCGCTCGCGCAGCTCGAGGTGTTCGCCGGGTGCTGGCAGCTTGCCCCCGGGAGCGACGCCGCCGCCTGCAACACCTTCACGCTGGCGCGCGCGCTCGCCGCGGCGCTCGCCTCCGGTGCGCCGCTGGTCAACCTGAGTCTCGCGGGTCCCGCCGATCCGCTGCTCGAGGCGCTGGTGAAGGCCGGCCTCAAGCGCGGGATCACCTTCGTCGGGGCTGCGGCCGGCACCGATGCCCCCTTCCCGACCGCGATCCCGGGAGTGATCACCGCGAGCGGCACGGAGCAGCCGCCGCCCCGGGGTGCACTCGCCGCCCCCGCCCAGCATGTACTCACCCTGCGGCCGGGCGCGGAGTACGACTTCGAGTCGGGTAGCTCGGTGGCCGCGGCCGAAGTGACCGGAGTCATCGCGCTTTTGATGTCGGCCTCCTCCACGCCGCTCACCCCGGCCGCGATTGCCTCGTTCCTCGGCGCAGGCGAGCGCTCCGCGCCCGAGGTACCGACCGTCGATGTCAACGCGGCGCTCGCACGGCTCGACGCCGGCGAGGGCGGCGGCGTCGCAGCGCGCGCCGCGCACTGACTTCACCTGATGGCCATCGCTTGACCGTCCCCGCGCGGCTCCCCATGCTCGAGCCGTCATGTCGAGTACCGCGCAAGGCCTGAGCTGGTCGCTCATCGAGGAGGCGCGCGCGCGCATCGCCGGCAAGGTGAACCTCACGCCGGTGATGACGAGTAGCACGCTCGATGCGCAGAGCGGTGCGCAGCTCTACTTCAAGTGCGAGAACTTCCAGAAGGGCGGCGCCTTCAAGGCCCGCGGCGCGACCAACGCGGTGTTCGCGCTGCCGCAGGCTCAGGCGCAGCGCGGCGTCGCCACGCACTCCTCGGGCAATCACGGCGCCGCGCTTGCGCGCGCGGCGCGCCTGCGCGGCATCCCCGCCTACGTCGTTATGCCCGACAACACTCCGGAGGCAAAACGCGCCGCTGTCAGCCGCTACGGCGCCGAGATCACCTGGTGTGCACCGACGATCGCAGCGCGTGAGAGTTGCGCGCGGGAGGTGATCGCCGCTACCGGGGCAACGCTGATCCACCCGTACGACGATCTCGTGGTGATGGCCGGCCAGGCAACCGCGGCGGCAGAGCTCCTCACCCAGGTGCCGGTGCTCGATGTAATTCTCTGCCCGGTCGGCGGCGGCGGCCTGCTCTCGGGCACCGCGGTCGCGGCAAAGACGCTCAGACCCGGCATCCGCGTGATCGGGGTCGAGCCCGCAGGCGCCGACGACGCCGCGCGCTCCTTCCGCGCCGGGCGGATCGTGCCGCCCGGCACGCCCGACACCATCGCCGACGGTTTGCGCGGCGCCCTCGGCGAGAAGCCATTTGCGGAGATCCGTCGCCTCGTCGATGACATCCTGACGGTACCCGACGAAGCGATCGTGCGCGCCATGCGCACGCTGTGGGAGGTCATGAAGATCGTCATCGAGCCCTCGGGCGCCGTGCCCTATGCGGCACTCCTTGCGCCACGGCCCGAGTTTGCCGGCGCGCGCATCGGGATTGTCTTGAGCGGCGGCAACCTCGATCTCGATCGGCTGCCCTGGAGCGCACCGCCGCGCTGAGGGTGTGCGCGGCCAGTTGTGAAGTCTCGCCCGTCAGACGCGCTCGAGGATGAGCGCGCTGCCCTGGCCGACACCGATGCACATGGTGCAGAGCGCGTAGCGACCGCGCAGCTGCGCGAGCTGCCAGGTCGCCGTGGTCGCGAGCCTCGCGCCCGACATGCCGAGCGGGTGTCCGAGCGCGATGGCGCCGCCGTTGGGATTGACGTGGGCGGCGTCATCGGGAACACCGAGCTCGCGCAGCACCGCGAGCGCCTGGCTCGCGAACGCCTCGTTGAGCTCGATCACGTCGAGCTCTCCGATCGTCAGCTTCGCCACTGCAAGCGCGCGGCGCGTGGCCAGCACAGGGCCCATGCCCATGATCCGCGGCTCGACGCCCGCGCTCGCGGCGGCGACGACACGCGCGCGCGGCGTGAGACTCAGCCGCCGTGCGGCCTCTTCGGAGGCGAGGAGCAGCGCGCAGGCGCCGTCGTTGATCCCGGATGCGTTGCCCGCCGTGACCGTGCCGTTGGTGCGAAACGGCGTCGGCAGCGCCGCAAGCTGCTCGAAGGTGGTCTCGGGACGGGGGTGCTCGTCACGCGCCACCACGAGCGGCGGCTTGCCCCGGCGTTGCGGGATCTCGACGGGCACCAGCTCGTGCGCGAAGAAACCGCGCGCCTGCGCGGCGGCGGCGCGCTGCTGGCTGCGCAGTGCAAAGTGATCCTGGTCGGCACGCGAGACGTTGAACTGCGCGGCAACGTTCTCCCCGGTCTCGGGCATCGAGTCGATGCCGTAGCGCTCCTGCATTCGCGGGTTGACGAAACGCCAGCCGAGGGTCGTGTCGTAGAGCTCGGCCTGGCGGCTGAACGGCGCGTCCGCCTTCGGCATCACGAACGGTGCGCGCGACATCGACTCGACACCGCCCGCCACCACCACCTGCGCCTCGCCCGCGCGGATGGTACGCGCGGCCTGCGCGACGGCTTCGAGGCCCGAGGCGCACAACCGGTTGACGGTCGCCCCGGCCACCGAGACCGGAAGCCCCGCCAGCAGTGCCGCCATGCGCGCGACATTACGGTTGTCCTCACCCGCCTGGTTGGCGCAGCCGAGCAGCACCTCCTCAATGGCAGCGGGCTCGAGCGAGGGATTGCGCTTGAGGAGCGCCGCGATCGGCAGCGCCGCCAGATCGTCGGTGCGCACGGCCGCGAGCGCACCGCCGTAGCGCCCGATCGGCGTGCGCGCCGCATCGCAGATGAAGGCCTGGGTCATGGCGGTCAATAATAGCGGATGGCGTGCTCGCGGCCCGCCCGTGGGCCGCGCGATGCGGCTCGTGCGCACGGCCGCTGTACCGGTGCGGCGTCCGTACAGTGCGAGTGGCAAGGCGCTCCGCTGTACCTGCCCCCGGCCTGGGAGGCGCGCGCACGCTCACCGGGTAAGCTCCCGGGAAATGTCCACATGGTCAATCCGCTGCCCTTCGTCACCTACACGTTCGTGATGTCGATCACCCCCGGGCCGAATAACGTCATGCTCACCGCCTCGGGGGCACGCTTCGGGCTGCGCCGCACGGTGCCGCACATTCTCGGCATCGGCTGCGGATTCGTGGCGCAGCTGCTCGCGGTCTGCGCCGGCCTCGCCGCGCTCTTCACCCGCTGGCCGGCGCTGCAGAGCGCGCTCGGCTGGGTGGGGGCGGCGTACCTCTTATATCTCGGCTACTCGCTTCTCGGACGGCGTGACAGCGAGGGGCACGCGCACGCTCATCCGGTCTCGTTCCTGCAGGCGGCCGCGTTTCAGTTTCTCAACCCCAAGGCCTGGGTGATGACGGTGACGGCGGCGACGCTCTTCCTGCCCCGCGAGCTCGGGCTGCTGCTGAGCGGGGGTTACATGGCACTCGTCATGGAGGGCATCGGTCTGCCCTGCATGCTGGTGTGGGCGCTGTTCGGCAGCTCGCTGCGCGCCGTGATCGGCGCACCGCGCGGGCGCATGGTGTTCAATGCCGCCATGGCCCTTGCGCTCGTGACCACGGCAGTGATGATGGTGCGCTAGGACCCTCGAGGGACGAGAAAGCGCCGCATGTTCGAGCTCGCCCGCAATTCCGAAGTGCCGCTCGTCGATCAGATCTGCGAGCGCCTCACCCAGCTCGTGCGCCACGGGCAGCTGGCGGCCGGCACACGGCTGCCCTCCATACGCAAGCTCGCAAGGCAGCTCGGCGCGAGCCCCTTCACCGTGGTGGATGCCTACGACCGCCTCGTGGCACGCGGTGTCATCCAGTCACGCGCCGGGCGCGGATTCTTCGTCACGCCACGACGGCTGGCCGCGCCGCTCGTGGCGATCGAGGCGCTCGATGACGCCGGCGCCGACGCGCTCTCGCTGGCGCGACTGTGTATGGCGAACTCCGCGGACGTCGTGGCCGCAGGCTCGGGCTTCCTGCCCGAGAACTGGCTGCTCGAGATCTCGAGCTCCGGCGTGCTCGCGCGGCTCGCCCGCGGGCGCCGCTCCCAGCCCTGGCTTCCCTGCCCACCGCAAGGGCTCCCCGAGCTGCGCGAGCAGATCGCGACCCGCCTGGTGCAGCACGGCATCGCGGCCGGCGCGGCCAATATCGTGACCACATACGGGGCGAGCCAGGCGTTCGACCTGCTCGCGCGCATCCTGCTTGCACCCGGCGACGCGGTACTGGTCGAGGACCCGGGTTATTTCGTGCTCTTCGAGCAGCTGCGCGCGCATCACGTGCGCCTCATTCCGGTGCCGCGCGGCGCCGACGGCCCGGATCTCGCATCGCTCGAGGCGGCCTGCCGCGCGCATCGCCCGCGTGCGTTCTTCGTGCAGACCCTGCTGCACAACCCCACCGGCTCGAGCGCCGATCCGGCGCATTGCCATCGCATCGTGTCGCTCGCCGAGCAGTACGGCTTTGCGGTGGTGGAGGACGACGTCTACGGCGACCTCTACGAGGGCCCGGCAGTGCGCCTCGCGCAGATCGATGGCCTGCGCCACGTGATCTACGTCGGCAGCTACAGCAAGCTGATCGGACCTGCGCTGCGCGTGGGGTTCATCGCCGCCGACGCCTCGCTCGTCTCGCAGGTCATCGAGCGCAAGGTGCTGTCGGTGCTCTCGGGCTCGGCACTCCTCGAGGGCTTCGTCTCCGAGGTGCTCGACGGCGGGCGCTACAAGCGCCACGTAGAGCAGACGCGCGCCCGCCTCGCACGCATGCGCCGCGACGCGCGCCTGGCACTCGAGTCGGCCGGCATCGAGTTCGAGTCTGCGCATGGTGAAGGCATATTCCTCTGGGGCCGGGTCCCGGACGCCGCACCGGTCGATCAGCTGGTGCGCGGTGCGCGCGAGCACTCGATCCTGCTGGCACGCGGGGCGCTGTTCTCGTCGGTCCAGAACTGTGTGCAGTGGCTGCGCTTTAACGTCGCCCACAGCAACAGCCCACTGCTCATCAATTTCCTGCGCCACTCGCTGCGTGCAGCCTGACGGGGAAGCACGGCGGTGACGGCCGATCTGCCGCAGCTGACCGATGCCACCGAAGCCGACCTGCCGGGGCTCGTGGCGATCTACAACGACGTCATCGCAAGCTCCACTGCCGTCTTCTCGAGCCTCCCGGTCACGCTCGGGGAGCGACGCGAGTGGTGGCAGGGGCGCATCGCGCAGGGCTACCCGGTGCTCATCGCGCGCGACGCCCGCGGCGTCGCCGGGTTCGGCACCTTCGCCGACTTCCGTGCATGGCCCGGCTACCGCTTCACCGTCGAGCACACGGTACACGTGCGGGCCGATGGTCGTGGGCGCGGCACCGGCAGCGCGCTGCTGCGCGCGCTTCTGACACGGGCGGCCGCGCTCGGCAAGCACACGATGATCGCCGGGGTCGACGCCGAGAACACCGCGGCCATCCGCTTTCACGAGCGTCTCGGCTTCACGCGCGCCGGGCAGCTGCGCGAGGTCGGGCACAAGTTCGACCGCTGGCTGGATCTCGTTTTTCTCCAACGCGTAATTGGACCTAGCTAAGATGGCGGCATGTTTGGCATGCCGCCTGCCACGCGGGCACTGATCCTCGTCAACGTCGGGGTGTACCTGCTCGAGAAGGTCGCGCCCGGCGTGATGCTCGGGCTGTTCGCGCTCTGGCCGCTGCACACTCCGCTGTTTCGGCCCTGGCAGCTGCTCACTTATGCCTTCCTCCACGACCCCACCAACCTGGCGCACATCTTCTTCAACATGTTCGCGCTCTTCATGTTCGGCCGCGCGTTGGAGAGTTACTGGGGTGCGCGGCGCTTCGTGCTCTATTACTTGATCTGCGTCCTGTCGGCGGCGCTCACGCAGCTCGCGGTGCAGGTGGGGAGCGGGGTGCAGGAAGAGACCATCGGCGCCTCGGGAGGCGTATTCGGTGTGCTGCTCGCCTTCGCCTGGTACTTCCCGCGGCAGCGGCTATTCCTGATTCCGATTCCGGTCCCGATACCGGCGTGGCTGTTCGTGCCGGCGTACGGCCTCGTCGAGCTCTTTCTCGGCGTCACCGGCCGACAGCAGAGCGTCGCGCACTTCGCGCACCTCGGCGGCATGCTCGGTGGGCTCCTCTGCATCCTCTACTGGTCGGCGCGACGCCGTTTCAGTTCCTGAGTCTCCACGATCGCGGGCGGCTGCGACTCTCGCGATGACATCTGAGGAATACTTCGTAACAATATGATATACCTTAAAAACATTACCCAGGTTGAATCCACCACGGCTCCCGTCCAAAATCGCGCGCTTTGAATGTGACGGGAACTTTTCGCGCACGCTCCGCCTAATGAGCCGAAACTCAATGATCAGGACCGAACATCTCACCAAACATTACGGCGCGCTCACCGCGGCTGAGGACGTCACATTTCAGGTCCAGCCGGGCGAGGTGCTCGGCTTCCTCGGCCCGAACGGCGCCGGCAAGACGACCACCATGCGCATGCTCGCCGGCTTCGTCGCGCCCTCCTCCGGCAGCGCCAACATCTGTGGTCACGACGTCGAGGCCGAGCCGCTCGCCGCCAAGTCGGCTCTCGGTTACCTGCCCGAGGGTGCGCCGCTTTACGGTGAGATGACCGTGCGGCGCTTTCTCAACTTCATCGCCGACCTGCGCGCGCTCGCCGGCGCCCGGCGCCAAGCGCGCCTCGCGCACGTGATCGAGCACCTGCAGCTCGGCGGCGTGCTCGAGCAGACCATCGACACCCTCTCCAAGGGCTTTCGCCGCCGGGTCGGTCTTGCCCAGGCCATCGTGCACGACCCGCCGGTGCTGATCCTCGATGAGCCCACCGACGGCCTCGACCCGAACCAGAAGCACGAGGTGCGCACCCTCATCAACGACATGGCGCGCGACAAGATCATCGTGATCTCGACACACATCCTCGAGGAGGTCGATGCGGTGTGCTCGCGGGCGATCATCATCTCGCGCGGCCGCATCGTCGCCGACGACACGCCGGCGGGGCTCGCCGCGCGCTCGCGCTACCACAACGCGGTGTCGATGCAGCTCGAGCAGCCCGCGCAGCTCCCCGCCGCGCGCGCGGCGATTGCGGCGCTGCCCGCGGTGGCGGACGTCGAGGTGAGCGAGCGTGACGCGCGCCTCACGGCGCTGCCCAGATCCGGCGCCACGATCCTGCCAGCGCTGTCCGAGCTCGCCGCGCGGCAGGGACTGAAGCTCAAGGAGCTGCACCTGGAGTCCGGACGCCTCGACGAGGTGTTCCGCACGATCACCGCCTGAGGGAGAGCAAGTCCGGCATGGGCAACGTGGGCATCATCATGCGCCGCGAACTCGCGAGCTACTTCGCGACGCCGCTCGCGTACGTGTTCATATTCATCTTCCTGGTGTTGGCCAACGCCTTCACCTACTACCTGGGCGGCTTCTACGAGCATGGCCAGGCCGACCTCGATTCGTTCTTCACCTTTCATCCCTGGCTGTACCTGTTCCTGATCCCGGCGATCGCCATGAAGCTGTGGGCCGAGGAACGCAAATCCGGAAGCATCGAGCTGCTCATGACGCAGCCGGTGAGCCTGCGCGATGCGGTGCTCGGCAAGTTCCTGGCGGCGTGGCTGTTCACGGCGCTCGCGCTCGCGCTCACCTTCCCGCTGTGGATCACGGTGAACTTCCTCGGCCATCCGGACAACGGTGCCATCGTCGCCGCCTACCTCGGCAGCCTCATGCTCGCCGGAGGCTTTCTTGCGGTGGGCTCGTGCATGTCCGCCCTCACGCGCAACCAGGTCGTGGCCTTCATCCTCGGCGTGGTGGTGTGCTTCGCCTTCCTCCTCGCGGGCTTCCCCATGGTGCTGGATGCGTTCCGCGGCTGGGCCCCGCAATGGCTGGTGGATGCGATCGCCTCGCTCTCGTTCCTCACCCATTACGAATCGATCATGAAAGGCGTCATCGACGTGCGCGATTTCCTCTACTTCGCGATGCTCATCAGCCTTTTCCTGGCAGCGACCGGGGTCGTGCTCGAGCTGCGCAAAGCGGACTAGCGGGAGCGACGCGAAGCCATGAACAAACGTTGGACACTCGGCGGCGGCACCATGGTGGCGCTGCTGCTGCTCTTCGTCGGACTCACGGTGCTGTTCAATTACGCGCTGCGCGGCTGGCGGCTCGATCTGACGCAGAACCACCTCTACACCACCGCGCCCGGTACCGATCGCATCCTCGCCAGCATCAAGGAACCGATCAACCTCTACTTCTTCTTCTCGGAGAAGACCGCGAGCGGCCTGCCGCAGCTGAAGACCTACGGCGTTCGCGTCCGCGAGTTTCTCGAGGAGCTGGTGGCGCGCTCCCACGGCAAGCTGCACCTGCACGTCATCGACCCCCAGCCCTTCTCCGAGGAAGAGGATCGCGCCGCCGAGCTCGGCGTGCGCGGAACTCCGCTCGGCGGCGTGGGCGGCTCCTTCTACTTCGGCCTGGCCGGCACCAACTCCACCGACGGCAAGGCCGCGATCGAGTTCTTCGATCCCAACAAGGAGCAATTCCTCGAGTACGACGTCGTCAAGCTCATCTACCAGCTCGCCAACCCCAAGAAGCCGGTCATCGCCTGGATGTCGACCCTGCCGATGGGACCGGGCTTCGACCCGCAGACCGGGCAGGTGCGCGAGCCGTGGGCGATCTACAGCGACGCCCAGCAGCTCTTTGACCTGCGACCGCTCGAGCCGAACGCCACGCGCATCGATCCCGACGTGAACGTGCTGGTGCTGGTGCACCCGAAGAATCTCTCGCCGGCGACGCAGTTCGCGATCGACCAGTTCGCGCTGCGCGGCGGACATATCCTGGCGTTCGTCGATCCGCTCGCCGAGTCTGACGCTACGGGCGCCGAGGCGCAGAATCCCATGGCGGCGATGGCCGCCGACAAGTCCTCGCACCTCACGCCGCTGCTCAACGCCTGGGGCGTGCAGTTCAATCCCAATGAAGTGATCGCCGACCGCGGCCATGCGCTATCGGTGACCATGCGCCAGGGCGAAGAGCCCGTGATGCACCTCGGGGTGCTCGGGCTCGACAAGAGCAGCTTCGCTCCCGACGACGTAATCACCGCTGGACTCTCCACCGTCAACGTTGCGACCGCGGGCTACTTCGAGCCTCTCAAGGGCGCACAGGCCTGCCAGCCGGTGAAGGGCGCCGCCAGCTGCTTCGAGCCGCTGCTGCGATCGAGCAGCGACGCCGAGCCGCTGCCGGTCGCGCGCTTTCGCATGCTGATGGACCCGGGGACGCTCCAGGAGGGCTTCAAGCCCACGGGTCACCGCTACGTCATCGGCGCGCGTGTCACCGGCAACGTGCACAGCGCATTCCCGGGAGGACCGCCCGCCGGTGTCACGCTCCCCGCGGGCGAGAAGGTCCTCAAGGAGTCGGCGAAGCCACTCAACCTCGTGGTATTTGCCGACACCGACATGCTGTCGGATTACCTGTGGGTGCGCGAGCAGAACTTCTTCGGCCAGCGCCTGACGCAGGCGTGGGCCAGCAACGGCGACCTCGTGGAGAATGCCCTCGACAACCTGGCCGGCAGCGCCGACCTCATCAGCGTGCGCGGCCGCGCCTCCTACACCCGGCCGTTCGAGCGTGTGGAGAAGCTGCGGCGCGCCGCCGATGAGCGCTTCCGCGCCAAGGAGCAGGAGCTCGAGCAGCAACTGCGGGAGACGGAAGCCAAGCTCACCGCACTCGAGTCCAAGGGCGACAGCGGTGGCAAGACCGCTCTCATCGTCACTCCCGAGCAGGAGCGGGAGATCGAGCACTTCCAGACCGAGAAGCTGCGCATCCGCAAGGAGCTGCGCGCGGTGCGTGCCGGGCTCGACGCGGAAATCAAGCACATGGGCAACGTGCTGAAGGTCATCGACATCATCGTGGTGCCGGCGGCCTTCGCGCTCATCGCGTTGGGGGTCGCCGCCTGGCGGCGCCGCCGCCGTACGCCGCCCCCGACAGCCGCCACGGGAGCTCAGCCGTGAGTGCACGCCGTGTGGCGACGCTGCTGATCGCGGGTTTGGTCGTGATCGCGTTTGCCATCTGGCTCTCTGGCCGCCGGCATCTCGAGCGTGATATGGCGGCGGGCGACCTGGTGCTGCCCGGTCTGCAGCAGAACGTCAACGCCGTTACCACGGTGACGCTGCGCAAGGGCGACGACACCCGCACGACGCTCAAGAAGGAGACCGCCGACTGGAGCGTCGGCGAGCGCGCCTGGCCCGCCGACGTCAGCAAGGTCCGCAAGCTCCTCCTCGACCTCGGCGCACTCAACATCGTCGAGGAGAAGACCCGCGTGGCCGCCAACTATCCGGCGCTCGGTGTCGAGGACGTCAGTTCGCCGAAAGCCACCGGCACGCTCGTCGAGGCGGCCGCCCCCACGCGCAGTTGGGCGCTGATCATCGGCAAATCCTCGAGTGCCAAGGCGGGGTTCGTACGCGTCGCCGCAGCGCCGCAGAGCTTGCTCGCGGCACCGCTTCTGAGCGTCGACGCCGATCCCAAGGGCTGGCTCGATCGCAACCTCGTCGACATTCCCCTCGAGCGTGTGCGGGAGGTCGCGGAAAAGCCCGCGCAGGGGCCCGCCTTCACCGCCTCGCGTGAGAAGAAGGAGCAGAACGATTTCACCGTGAGCCCGCTGCCCAAGGGTCGCACGCTCACCGGTCCGGCAGCCGCAGAGCCCATCGCGGGCGCTCTCGCCGCGCTCACCCTCGATGACGTGCGCAAGGTGACCGGCGCGAGCGACGCGCCGCTCGCGCACGCGCTGTTCACGACCTTCGACGGACTTCAGGTCGAGCTCTCCGGCCGCAAGGACGGCACCCACGACCTGGTGTTGGTGAGTGCGCGCTCGAGCGCCACGGGAAATGCGGCCGAGGCCGAGAAGCTCAACGCGCGGCTCAATGGCTGGGAATTCGAGATCCCGGACTACAAATACAACGCCCTTTTCACCCCGCTCGAGGAGCTGCTGCAGAAGCCACCCGCGCCGGCCAAGAAGCCCGGGGCTGCGACGAAGAAGACCGCGGGCGGCGCAGGCGCGCATCCTGGTGCCGCCTCGCCCGCCGCCTCGCCCGCCCCCTCCCCGCCGACCTCGCGCTGAGGCGCGCCCGCTCCACCGCCAGGCGTCTGCGGCGCACCGCCGCGAGTTCGTGGCGGCCGGCCGGGCCCCGAGGCCAACACCTCTTTCTGCGAATAGTTTACCGTTCAGTAAACTATTGCTCTGCGCAGTAGTAGCACCGCGATATCGATCAAGCCCTATGATTGTTGCCCCACCCCTGGGGTGCACCAGCTGCCCCGCGCGTCGAGCCCCTACGGCTTCACCTGCGACATGATCGCGAGCGGCCGCCCTTCCGGGTCCTTGAAGTGGGCCATCCATTCCTCGGTGCCGTCGGCGTGGCGGTGGATCATGTGTGGAACATCGCCGAACTCGACCCCGCGTGCGGCGAGCGCTTCGTAGGCGGCGCGGATGTCCTCGACACGCAGATACAGGATGGATTCGGGGCCGGGCTTCTCCTGGGCATGGAGGTACAGCCGCGTTCCGCCGCAGTCGAAAAAGGCGAGCGAGCCGAAAGTATAGAGGTGGCGCAGACCGAGCGTCTGGCCGTACCACGCCTCGGACTCCTTGATGTCGCGCACCGTGCGCGAGATCTGCGCCAGCGCGCCGAGCCTCACCGTACTCGTCATGGGTGTCTCCTTGCGGCCGAGCGCGCTCGAGCGTGGCTCGCGGAACCACCGCCGCAGTGCCTGGCGATTGGCGACGCCGAGCTTGGCCACGGCGTTGGCAACGTGGTACTTCACGGCGTCGCGGCTGATGCCGCGGCGTGCTGCGATCTCGCGGTTGCTCAACCCGTGCTGAATGGCATGCACGACGCGCCACTCGGTGGGTGTGAGGACATCGTCGTGAGGCGGCCGCCCCCTGCGCGCTCTGGCCATGCATCGATCGTAAGATGAGACCCGCGGATTTACCCTACCCCGCGTTGCTGCAGCGCGACAGAGCCCCCCCGGGGGCTGCCCACCAGGAACGCGCTGCGCGCGCCGTGGGGCGCGGGCGTAGAATTTTCCTCGCTGGCATCGGCACTCACCTGGCAGCCATCTGGCAAGGAGTAAGGACATGAGCGCTGTGCTACTCGCGGTATTCAACGAGTACGGGGTTGCTGATCGCGTGCGCACGCGCCTGGTGAGCGACGGCTTTCCCACGGACCGCGTCGAGCTGACCGCCTCCTCCGAGCCCGGTCGGGCGGGATTGCAGCCGGCACCCCAGACGCACGACAAGTTCGTCCAGTACTTCCGTACCTTGCTGACGGAAGAAGAGGAACGGTCATTCGTCGAGGCGCTGGTCCAGCGCGTCGAGGGCGGTGCCGTCACCGTGACGGTGCACCCACGCGGCGCCATTGAGACCGCGCGGGCGGCTGAGATCCTCGAGAAAGAGGGCGCGGTGGAAGTCGTCGGGCACGATCTGGCCAACCAGTCATTCGAGCGCGCCGCAGCGCCGAGAGACGGCCCCTGGGTGCGTCACTTCATGCTCGAGAACCCGACCGGCGCCGACTGCATCTACTGCCGCCTGTTCCCCGGTCATCAGCACTGAGGCTGGCCAGCCGCCGCGGCGCGGCCAGCGCAGCCCCAGACGTACGCGCCCATTCCGGCACGCGCCGGCAAGCCACTGCGGGCCGGCCGGCACGCGCTCGCACGCTCTTTATTGCTGCTTCTCGAGCGTGAACGTCGTGATCTGATGGTGCATCACGTCGTTGTCCGTGACCTCGATCGACTGACCGTCCTTGGCTGCAGCGAGGTGGATCTCGTCGGTGACCTTGCCGTCGCGGCTGTCGGTCTCCTGGACGTTGTGGTCATCCATCCGCTTCAGCGTCACGACCGTCTTGCCCGGATCGCCCTGGATCGGGTACTGCTTGCCGTCGAACTTGGCGTTATAGCTCTGGCCGTTCCAGTGCATGCTGAACTGATCGTTCGTCATCTGGTAGGCGTAGGTGCGTACCGCCTCGTTCGCGTCATGCAGCTGATCCGGCTGCCACGAGCCCGAGACCCGGTGTGAGCCGGGAGGAGCCTGGGCGCGTCGCGTTTCGGTGAATGTGCCGGTGGCGACCTGGCTGCCGGTGTAGTCCTGGAACTTGCCGGTGAGCGTCTTGCCGTCGGTGGAGACCTCGTAGCTAACACTGATAACCAGCTTGCCGCCCTGCTTGTCGACCACGTGGATGGACGATGGGCTGACGACCGTCACCGCCACGGTGTCGTAGTAGGGGTGGCCTTCCACCTTTTGATCGGTGCCGTCGGCCTTCACTTTGACTTCGGGCACGCAGCTCGAGCAGGTGTAGGTCCCATCGAGCACCTGGAACTGGTCCGCCTTGCCGGTCGTTTTCACCGAATCCGTGCGTAGCTTCCACGTGCCATCGAATGCGCTGCTCGCGAGCGCCACCGCCGGTAGCAGCAGCAACGCCGGTAATAACTTCCTCATGGTATCTCCCCCTGGGTGTTGATCGGTTGGAGTCGGGGTGCCGCCACGGCCCCCCGGGAGGGCGGGCAGTCTATGCCCGCGGCCCCGCCGCCGCAAACCGGAACACCCGAGAACAGCCTGCACGACCGCGCTCGCGCCGAGCGTGCTCGTCGCGCGGCCGTTGGTTCAGCGGCCGCGGGCCCCGAGGACCTGTGAGAGGGTGTCGGTGCGACCTTCGATGCGTGTCAGGTGCGGGTAGCGGGCACCCTCGAAGTATTCGACCCGTAGCGTGCGGTAGTAGTCGCCGTTCTCCACCAACAGCTCGATCGGCTGGTGACTCTCGTGCGCTGCCGCAATCGCGTCATCGAGCACCGCGGGGCTGTACCTGTGACCGTTCACCGCTACGAGCTTCATCCCCGGGCCCGCGCCCGCGCGCGCCGCCGCACGCTCCTCGACGGTATCGACGATCGTGTCCTTGTCGTCGATGGTCAGGCCGATGGACCACTGGCGGGCGGTGATCTTGCGCCGCCGCTGCTCCACGTCGACGTAGCTGTTGCGCTCGGGCGAGTAGCTGAGCCGCCAGCCGGCGGACTCGAGCCCCGCGAGCAGTACGCGCGGACCGAGGCTGTCGAGGTGACCGTGCACCAGTTGACGCCAGTCGCCCGGGGCGACCGCAGCGAGCGCCGCGTAGACATCCGACTCGACATAGGGCTTGAGCGCCGGCTCGCCGCCGGCACCCGCGTAGAAGCGCTGCATGAAGTCATCGAGCGATGCCTTGCCGCCGCTGCGCGCGCGCAGCTCCGCATCGACGTTGAGCCACAGGAACTCGGAGGCCTCGTAGAAGTCGGTGCCGCGGCGGCTCGACTCCCAGGCGGCCGGTGCGTCGTAGAGAATCTGCGCCTCGACCGCGGTGTCGGCCAGCGGCCGCCAGCGATTGCCGGTCTGGATGTCGAAGGTGCCGGCGAGGCTCGCGAGCATCTCGCGATAGCTGTCGGCGGAGGTGATGCCGGCGCGTACCGGCAGCACCGCGCCCCAGAACTGCGTCAGCCCCTCGTACACCCACAGCAGCGACCCGTCCATCGGCTTCTGGTAATCCGGGCTCAGAAGGCCTGCCGGGCGGCGGTACTTGCCGTTCCAGCTGTGCACGTACTCGTGGGCGAGCAGCTCCGCGACGCCCTCGCGCAGCCCCGCCTCCGAGAGCGCGTTCTCGTCGGTGCGGTCGTCGCTCGACTCATGGTGCTCGAGTCCGAAGTGCGCGACGTGATCGGAGAGCGTCAGGAGCCACGTGTAATGGCGGTACATGCGCGTACCGAAGAGCGCCCCCGCCTGCGCCACGAGCCGTGCGTAGCCGGCGGCGAAGTCATCCGGCACCGTGAGCGCGGCGGGCGTGTCGGCAACCAGCGAGATGGCGTGCCTGAGCTGCGGCAGGGGCGCCGAACCTGCGAGCTCGATGCGCCGTGCGTAGCGGCCCATCTGCAGCGGCGAATCGATGAGCCGCGCGAGCGTTGCAGGCTCGAGCTGCACGCTGCCGTCGGCCTGGGGCGTGAGGGCGAGCGCGCAGTTGAGCTCCCAGTCCGCGGGCGCGCGTACCGCGGCCGTGGTGGAGATGCTGCCGGCATCGCGCCCCTTCGGCAGCAGCACGAATTCGTTCCACGGCAGTACGGCGAGCTGCGCGCTGCTGGTCGGCCCGGTGCTGAAAACGCCGCCACCCTCGGTGAGCAGACCCGTGTCGAGCGCGATGTCGATTCGCGTCGCCCCGTCCGGCACGGTCAGGCCGATCGCGTACATGTCGAGCGGGTCGCGATGCCACGGCAGCAGCACGCCGTTGGCGCGGATCTCGAGCCCGATGATGCTCTCGAGCGGTCCGGTCGGCCCATGCTCGCCCGGAATCCACTTGGGAAACACCAGGGTGAGCGGGCCGCCCTTCACGGCCAGGCTCATGTCGGTGTGCAGGTGCTTGCGTGCGATCGCACGTGCGTCGACCCGAACGGTGAGATCGGCGGCGTTCGCCAGAGCACCGAGTGTGGCGGCGCAAAGCAGAAGTCCGTGCAACACTGACCTTGTCGTCATCGCGTCCTCGTGTGCCTGCGTCAAAGCGCGCGATTGTCGACCGAAATGGCTCGAGAGGGCAACGCGTGCTATGTTGGATCGATGGAGCGGCGCTACGTCGGCGGTTGCCTGTGCGGCGCGGTGCGCTACGAGGCGCGCGGCGAGCCGAGCAAGCCGTGCTACTGCCACTGCAACTCGTGCCGGCGCGCCGCCGGCGCGCCGCTCGTGCCGTGGGCAACCTTCGCGCGCGGTGCCTTTCGCGTGACGCACGGCGCGCTCACCGAATATCGCTCCTCACCCCCGGTCCTGCGGGGCTTCTGCGCCGCCTGCGGCAGCTCCCTCACCTACGCCCATGCCGCACGACCCGAGGAGATCGACGTGACGCTCGCGACGCTCGATGAGCCCGCGCTCCTGGCGCCCGCCGCGCACGTGTGGGTCGCCGACAAACTGCCGTGGGTGACGATCCGCGACGGCCTGCCGCAGTACGCTCGAGGGTTTGAGGGCGGTCCGCTTCCTTAGCGCACCCGCGCCAGCAACCCGAAGGTCACCGCGGCGAGCAGCGTGGTCGGCAGCCACGCGAGCAGCGCCGGGTTGAGATTGAAGACCACAGTCCCGCTCTCGATGAGGCGCTGCAGGAGGAAGAAGCCGACACCGAGCAGCATGCCGAGCAGCATGCGCGCGCCGGTCCCCGCCGAGCGCATCGAGCCGAGCACGAAGGGGATCGCGAGCAGCACGGCGAACATCACCCCCACGGTGCGCGCGATGCGCGACCAGAAGGCAAATACGTACTCGCGCGTGTCGAGGCCGTTGCTGCGGAAGTAGCTGATGAGCCGCCACAGGGCACGGCTCGTCAGCTGCTTGGGGTCCTCGACCGCCACGCCGAGGAAGCCCGCCGAGACGTTGGACTCGAGGACGCGCTGCGCGGGCGGCTCGGTGGCCACCCGGTCGACCTGAAAGCGCGACTCGGTGTAGTCGCTCAGCTGCCACTTGCCCCGCGCGCCGGCGACGGCGCGCTTGGCGTGGCCCACGCTGAGCAGCCGGTGCTGCGGCGAGATCTCGAAGATCTGCATGCTGCCGAACTGGCGCTGACTCGACTGTCCGGCGACGTTCAGGATCAGGTCGCCGTCGCGTACCCAGGCGCCGCTGCCGCCGCCGAAGCTGACGTTGCTCAGCTTGCTGAAGGCCTTCTGCTGACGGGCGGCCTGCTCGAGCGGCGGCGCGAGGAACTCCCCGAGCAGCACCTCGAACAGCACCAGCAGGAGGCCTGCGAGCAGCGCGATGCTCGCGAGGCGAGCGATCGAGACACCGGTGGCACGTATCACGGTGAGCTCGCTGCCACGTGCCAGCCCCCCGAGCCCGAGCAGCGAGCCGATGAGCGCCGTGATCGGCAACAGCTCGTAGGCGAGCTGCGGCAGGTTGAGCAGCGTGTACCAGAAAGCGCCGAGCGAGGTGTAGTGGCCGGTGCCGACGTCGTCCTGCTGGTCGATGAACATCAGCAATGCGCCGAGCACCAGCAGCACGAGGAGCACCAGCAGCACGGCGCCGAGGATGGCGCGCACGATGAAGCGGTCGAGCACGCTCACGAGGCACGCATCCGGTAACGCAGCCGCTGGGCGAGTCCGGGACCGGCAACGATGACCAGCGCGAACAGCACGACCACCACGTGCGTCCACCACAGTCCCATAGCCTCCGGAATGGTGCCGCGTGCGATCCAGGTCTTACCGGCAGCGGCCAGGTTGTAGTAGAGAAAGAACACCAGCACCGCGATCCACACGCGCGCGTAGCGTCCCTGCCGCGGCTTGAGCCGCGACAGCGGCACCGCGAGCAGCGCCAGCACGAGACACATGATCGGTGCGCTGACGCGCCAGTGCAGCTCGGCGCGCTCGCCGCGATCCTGCGAGTGGAGCAGGCTCTCGGTGGGCCGCGCCTCGACATCGCGGATCGCATCCGTGATCGGTGGCACCTGAACCGGAACCACGTGCTCGGCGAAGCGCACGATGCGAAACTCCGCGCTCCCCGGCACGCCTTCGAAGCGCTCGCCGTCGTAGAGGGTCAGTATGTGGGTGAGCCCGTCAGTGGTGACCGTGTGCCGGGCGCGCTGTGCCAGTACTACCTCGACCTCGGGGCCGCTATTGCGCTCGACGAACACGTTGCCCATGGTGCCGTCGGCGGCCACCTCCTCGGCGTACACCACCGCATTGGCGCGCGCAAAGATGCGGAACTTGCCCGCCGCGATGGGCGCGAACTGCCCCGCGCGCAGCGCCTCGTTGCGCAGGCTCAGGGCACGGGCGATCGCATCCGGGGCGAGCACCAGCGTCAGCCACGCCAGGGCGGCCGCCACCGCCACCGCGAGCAGCGCCACCGGCGCGTAGAGGGTTTCAGGCCCCGCCCCGCAGGCGAGCGCCGCCGCCATCTCGCTGTCGTGGTACAGACGCCCGAACGCGAGCACCACCCCGAGGAGCAGCCCGACCGGCATCAGGATCGAGAGGTACTGCAGCGCCCCGAGACCGATGAGCTCGAGCACCACGCTCTGCGGATACTGGTTGGCGGCGGCGCGCTCGAGCACTCCCACGACCTCGTTGGCGAGCAGGATGATGAGCAGTACGCCGGTCACAGCCAGCCAGGCCGTTACAACCTCACGCAGGACGTACCGGCCCAGGATGTTTCCCAACGCGACACTGCCTCACCCGCCGCAAAAGCGGCGGGATCTTGAGTTACACTTGCCGCCACTTGCACCCGTAGCCGTGCGGTAAGCGCTGAATAACTAGAAACGGAGCGAGGCGCAAAGAGCCGCGGATAAGGTAAATCAGACGCTCGCGCGCCTCAACGGGAAGGGGATTTTGCATGGAATTTGGGGTCTGGACGAAGGGCTTGGCCACATTGTCTGTTGATTGCCTGGTCCTCGGCGTGTTTGAGGAGGCGGAGCTCGGTGCGCAGGGCGCAGCGGTCGATGCGGCCTGCGGCGGACGGCTGAAGAAGCTGCTCCAGCGTGGTGACTTCGCCGGGCGCGCCGCAGAGACGCTGCTCGTCTCGGAGCTGCCCGGCATCAGCGCGACCCACGTGCTGCTCACCGGGATGGGATCGCGCAAGCAGCTGCAGCGCAAGGCGTGGCGCAAGGCCTGGAGCGCCGCGGTTGCGGCGCTGCTGCGCACCCGTATCGGCAGCTGCGCCGTGGCCCTCGACCGACCCGACGCCCGGCAGCTCGATGACTACTACTTCGGCCGCGCTATCGCCGAAGGCGCCGGCGCCGGGCTCTACCGCATCAATGATCTGAAGACCGCGAAGAAGCCGCCGCCGAGCGCGCTGAAGAAGGTGCTGGCCGGGCCGGTACGCCGGGCGGCCGCCGCCGAGCGCGGCTTCAGCCACGGGGCGGCGATCGCCGCTGCCGCCAACGTGCAGCGCGACCTCGCCAACCTGCCGGCCAATGTCTGCACTCCCACTTTCCTCGCCGAGCAGGCGCGCGCGCTCGGCAAACGCCACGCGGGGGTGCGTGTGCGGGTGCTCGATGAGGCGGCCATCCGGCGCGAGAAAATGGGCTGCCTGCTCGCGGTCTCGCAGGGGAGTCATCAGCCGCCGCGCTTCATCGTCCTCGAGTATGCGGGGACGAAGAAGGAGCAGCCGCCGATCGTGCTCGTCGGCAAGGGTGTCACCTTCGATACCGGCGGCATCTCCCTCAAGGACCCGCCGGGGATGGACGAGATGAAGTTCGACATGAGCGGCGCCGCCGCGGTGATCGCAGCCCTCACCCTCGTGGCGCAGCTGCGCCTGCCGCTGCGCGTGGTGGGCCTCGTCGCCGCCGTGGAGAACATGCCGGGTGGCCGCGCCGTCAAGCCCGGCGACATCGCCACCAGCGCCTCGGGGCAGACGGTGGAGATACTCAACACCGACGCCGAGGGGCGACTGATCCTCGCCGATGCCCTGCACTACGCACGCCGCTTTCACCCGGGGACCGTGATCGACATCGCCACCCTCACCGGGGCGTGCGTGATCGCCCTCGGCCATCATCACTCGGGCGTCATGGGGAGCGATGAGGGACTGGTGCGTGAACTCCTCGAGGCGGGTCGCCGCGCCGACGACCGCTGCTGGCAACTGCCGCTCACCGAGGAATATGCCGAGCAGCTCAAGAGCAACTTCGCCGACTTCGCCAACGTCGGTGGCCGCGACGGCGGCGCGATCACCGCGGCGACGTTTCTCGCCAAGTTCACCCAGGGGATGAAATGGGCTCACCTCGACATCGCCGGCACGGCCTACCAAAGCGGTGCGGCCAAGGGCAGCACCGGGCGGCCGACGCCGCTGCTCGCCGACTTCCTCGTGCACCGGGCGGCGCGCTGAGCGCCCTGCGCACCCGAGAGCCCACCACCCCGGCATCGTCCTGAGCGCCGCAAGTGCGCGCCGCGGGCCGGCGCGCGCCGCCGCTATAATCGTGCCGGTCGGCCCTTTGCGGGAATCTCGCAGTCAGCATGGACAAGGTGTTCGCGCCGCAGGCGATCGAGCGGCGCCTCTACGAGCGCTGGGAATCTCACGGCTGGTTCGCGCCGCGCGGCACGGGCGAGCCCTACTGCATCATGATCCCGCCGCCCAACGTGACCGGGACGCTGCACATGGGGCACGCGTTCCAGCACACGCTCATGGACGCGCTCACCCGCTACCAGCGCATGAGCGGTCGCGCCGCGCTCTGGCAGCCGGGCACCGATCACGCCGGCATCGCCACGCAGATGGTGGTCGAGCGGCAGCTCGAGGCCCAGGGCGTGAAGCGCGCCGATCTGTCACGCGAGCAGTTCCTCGAGCGCGTGTGGCAATGGAAGGAGCAGTCCGGGGGCACCATCGCCGCTCAGATGCGCCGCCTCGGCGACTCGGTGGACTGGGCACGCGATCGCTTCACCATGGACCCCGGACTGTCGCAGGCCGTGATCGAGGTGTTCGTACGGCTGCACGAGGAAGGCCTCATCTACCGCGGCAAGCGCCTGGTCAACTGGGACCCGGTGTTGCTCACCGCGCTCTCGGACCTCGAGGTCCAATCGCAGGACGAGGAAGGCCAGCTCTGGCACCTGCGCTATCCGCTCGCGCGCGGTACGGGCCACGTGGTGGTTGCAACCACGCGCCCCGAGACCCTGCTCGGCGACACGGCGCTCGCAGTCAATCCCGATGATGAGCGTTACCAGGGACTCGTCGGGAAGTCCGTGCAGCTGCCGCTCGCCGGACGCGACATCCCGATCATCGCCGACAGTTATGTCGATCCGGCCTTCGGCTCGGGCGTCGTCAAAATAACCCCGGCGCACGATTTCAACGACTACGAGATCGGCCAGCGCCATCACCTGCCGCTCGTCAACATCTTCACCCCGCGAGCCACGCTTGCCGACACGGTGCCCGAGCGCTTCCGCGGGCTCGATCGCTTCGAGGCGCGCCGCCGCGTGGTCGCAGAGCTCGAGGCCGCGGGGCTCATCGAGCGCATCGAGCCGCACCGCCTCACGGTGCCGCGCGGCGACCGCAGCGGTGCGGTGCTCGAGCCGTATCTCACCGACCAGTGGTACGTGAAGATCGCACCGCTCGCCGAGCCCGCGGTGCTCGCGGTGAGCGAAGGCCGCACGCGCTTCGTGCCCGAGAACTGGGCGCGCACCTACTTCGAATGGATGCGCAACATCAGGGACTGGTGCATCAGCCGTCAGTTGTGGTGGGGACACCGCATCCCGGCCTGGTACGACGCTGCCGGCAAGATCTATGTCGGACGCAGCGTCGAGGAAGTGCGCACGCGGTATCGGCTCGGTCCGGATCTCGCGCTGCGCCAGGACGAGGACGTTCTCGATACCTGGTTCTCCTCCGCGCTCTGGCCATTCTCGACGCTCGGCTGGCCGCAGGATACCGCGGAGCTGCGCCGCTTCTATCCGGGCAGCGTGCTCGTCACCGGTTTCGACATCATCTTCTTCTGGGTCGCGCGCATGATGATGATGGGTCTCAAGTTCATGGGCGAGGTGCCGTTTCGCGACGTGTACATCACGGGGCTCATCCTCGATGAGCACGGCGACAAGATGTCGAAGTCGAAGGGCAACGTGATCGACCCGCTCGACATCGTCGACGGCATCACGCTCGAGGCGCTCATCGCCAAGCGCACCAGCGGTCTCATGCAGCCGCAGCTCGCCCCGGCCATCGAGAAAGCGACCCGCCGGCAGTATCCGCAGGGCATCGCGCGGCATGGCACCGACGCGCTGCGCCTCACTTTCGCCGCCCTCGCGTCCCCGAACCGCGAGATCCGCTTCGACCTCGCGCGCGTCGCCGGCTCGCGCAACTTCTGCAACAAGCTGTGGAACGCGGCACGCTTCGTCACGCTCGCCCTCGGCAAGGTGCGTACCGACACCGACGAGCCGCAAGAGCTCTCGCTCGCCGACCGCTGGATCCGCGCGCGCTTCGGCCGCATGCTCGAGCGGGTCGCGAGCGCCCTCGCTGAGTATCGCTTCGACTTCGCCTCGAGCGCGCTCTATGAGTTCACCTGGTACGACTTCTGCGATTGGTACCTCGAGCTCGCCAAGACACTGCTGCAGGATGAGGGCACGAGCGGCGCGGCACGACACGGGACGCAGCGCACGCTCGCGCAGATCCTCGAGGCGCTGCAGCGTGCGCTGCACCCCTTCATGCCGTTCATCACCGAGGAGATCTGGCTGCGCGTCGCGCCGCTCGCCGGCTGCATCGGCGAGACGGTCATGCTGCAGCCCTACCCCGCGGCGGCCGACTTTCCCGCCGACGCGGAGGCCGAGCGCGAGTTCGCCTGGCTGCAGGCGGTGATTCTCGGCGTGCGTCAGATCCGCGGCGAGATGAACATCGCACCGGGGCGGCGCATCGCGGTACTGCTGAAAGGCGCGAGCCCCGAGGACGAGACGCTGGTGGCACGCCATCGCGCCTGGCTCGAGCGGCTCGCCGGGCTCGAGAGCGTCACGCTGCTCGCTGCGGGTGCGAGCGCGCCGCAGTCCGCCGTGGCGCTCGTCGGCACACTCACCATTCTCGTGCCCATGGCCGGACTCATCGACGCCGCCGCCGAGGCCGAGCGACTCGGCAAGCTCCTCGCCAAGGCTCAGGGCGAGCTGGAGAAGCTCCGCACGCGGCTCGCCGATGACAGCTTCGTGCGCGGCGCCCCGCCCCAGGTGGTGGCCAGCCAGCGCGAGCGCGTGCTCGAGCTCGAGCGCACCACCGGCGCACTTAGCGCCCAGCTCGAGCGCGCGCGGGGACTGCTTTCATGAGTGTTGCCTCAGCGATGCCGGCGGCCGAGGGGCGCGAGGCCATCACGCGGGTGCTCACCACCCTCGAGACCATCATTCTCGGCAAGCCGCAGCAGATCCGCCTGTGCCTCGCGTGTCTGCTGGCGCGTGGACATCTGCTGATCGAGGACGTGCCGGGTGTCGGCAAGACGACACTCGCGCACGCGCTCGCCCACGTGCTGGGCCTCGCCTGGCAGCGGGTGCAGTTCACGGCGGATCTCCTGCCGGCGGACATCATCGGCGTGTCGGTGTTCGATCGCGCCAGCCAGCAGTTTCACTTCCGCCGCGGACCGATCTTCACTCAGCTGCTGCTCGCGGACGAGGTGAATCGCGCGAGTCCGCGCACGCAGAGCGCGTTGCTCGAGGCGATGGAGGAGCGGCAGGTGAGCGCCGACGGCACCACCTACGTGTTGCCCGAGCCGTTCTTCGTGGTGGCGACGCAGAACCCGCACGAGCAGCTCGGCACGTTCGGGCTGCCCGAGTCGCAGCTCGATCGCTTCCTGATGCGCGTGGTGCTCGGCTACCCGGATGCCGTGCACGAGCGCGAGCTCTTGCGCAGCGGCGAGCGCCGCGAGCTGCTGTCCGCCATCGCCCCGGTGCTCTCTGCGGCGCAGGTGCTCGGCGTGCAGCGTGCCGTGCGCGCGGTGCACGTCGCGGAAGCGCTGCTCGATTATGCGCAGGCGCTCATCATGCGCACGCGCGAGCGCTCCGACCTCAAGCTCGGGCTCTCGCCGCGCGCCGGCCAGGGCCTGATCCGCGCCGCGCAGGCTTGGGGCTTCCTTGCCGGTCGCTCCGCCGTGCTGCCGGAGGACGTGCAGGCGGTGCTGCCGTCGGTGGTCGCGCATCGCCTCGAACGACGCGACCCGGCCGGTGGCGCCGAGGGCGGCGAGGTCGCTGCCGAGATCATCCGCGCGGTGGCCGTGCCGCTTTAGCGTGGCACGCTATCGCCCATTCGCACCGCTCGCCGAGTTGGCGCGTGCACGCGTCGCGCGGTGGATCCGCCGCCGCCAGGGCCTGGATCATCTGCCGGTGACGCTCGAGCGGAGGCGGTTGTACATACTGCCGACGCGCGCCGGATACGCCTTCGCGGGGCTGCTGGTCCTCATGCTGCTCGCGGGCCTGAACTACGCGAACAGCCTCGCCCTGTTCCTGACATTCCTGCTCGGTGCCTTCGCCCTCGTCGTGATGCAGCTGTGTCATCGCAACCTCCTCGGCACGCAGGTCGCCTCCTGCGTCGCTGCGGCCGTGTTCGCCGGCAGCACCGGCGCCGTCCACGTCACGCTCGCGAGCGGCCCGGGCGCGGCGCGCTCGCGCCTGGAAGGCGCGCTGGACGAGGGAGAGATCACCGTCACCAGCGTCCCCGCTAACGGCGAGCGGCGGCTCGAGCTGCCGCTCGCAGCGCCGGCGCGCGGCATCGTGCGGCTCGAGAGGCTGCGGCTCGCGACCGCATATCCCTTCGGGTTGTTTCGTGCCTGGACCTTTGTACACACGCCGATCGAGATGCTGGTGTATCCGCGAGCGCGCGGCTGGCTGCCGATGCCGCAGCACGCCGGGCGCAGATCCGGTACGCGCGCGCTCGCCGGGGCGGGAGCCGACGAGTGGGCGGGTCTGCGGCCGTTTCGCGACGGCGACTCTCCGCGCCAGGTTGACTGGAAAGCGTATGCGCGCGAGGCACCGCTGCTGGTCAAGGAGTACGCGCAGGGGGAGTCGGAGCTGCGGATGTTCGACTTCGCCGCACTCGCCCCGCGGGACGTCGAGACACGGCTGTCGCAGCTCGCGCGCTGGGTGGTGGATGCCGAGGCGCGCGGTGAGCGTTACGGCCTCGTGCTGCCGGCAGTACGGCTCGCGCCCGACCGCGGGCCTGCGCACCGGCACCGCTGCCTCGCGGCGCTCGCCACGTTCGGACTCGAGGACGGCGGCTAGAGGTGGCTTCCGTATCGACACCGGCCCGCACGTCCCGCATCGTGCTGCGCCCGCTCGCGTGGACCTGCGCCGCCTTCGCCGGCGGGGTGCTGCTGCACGCCGATCGAGTGCCGGTCTGGGCGGCGGCCTGCGCACTCACCCTCATCCTGTGGCGAGTGGCCACGGCACGCACGAGCAGCTGGTATCCACCGATTGCATTACGTGCGGTGCTGGCAGTTGCGCTGGTCGCGATCGTGCTCGCCCGCTTCCATACGCTCAACGGCCTCGCCGCCGGCACGACGCTCCTCATGCTGATGGCCGGGTTGAAGCTCCTCGAGACGCGCACCGCGCGCGATGAGTTCGTCATGGTGGGCGCGGCGTTGTTCCTGCTCCTTGCCGCGTGCCTCGACCGGCAGGACCTCGCTCGGGCACCGCTCTATGCACTCGAGGCCTGGGTGTGTTGCGCGGCGCTCGCGATCATCGCCGCACCCGAGTGCAGCGCGCCCGCGGCGCTCAAGCTCGCGGGCAAGGCACTGCTCCTCGCCCTGCCGCTCGCCGTGCTGCTGTTCCTGTTCTTCCCGCGACTCGCCGGAGCGTTCTGGGCAATCCCGCGCGATGATCAGGCGCTCACCGGGCTGTCCGACAAAATGACCCTCGAGGGCATCGCGGAACTGGTCTCGAGCTACGATCCCGCGTTCCGCGTGACGTTTGCCGCCGCGGTGCCGCCACCCGAGGAGCGCTACTGGCGCGGCCCGGTGCTGCACGATTTCGACGGTCACACCTGGCGACGCATCCCCGGTGTGCTGCGCCTGCGCCAGCCGCTCGAGTATCTGAGCACGCCGTACCGCTATCGCGTCGCTCTCGAGCCGAGCCGGCGGCACTGGTGGATTGCGCTCGATACGCCCGCGCTATCACCCGATACCCATGTGCTGCTCAGCTACGACTACGAGCTGCTCGCCACCGAGTCGGTGAGTGAGCCGCTCTCCTACGAGGCACTCTCCTACACCCGGACACGCGCGCGCGAGCCGCTCAGTCTCGGCGAGCAGCGCCAGGACACCCGCCTGCCGCCGACTGGCAATCCGCGCACGCACGCGCTCGCCGAGTCGCTGCACGCGCGAGCGGGCTCCGATGCCGCCTTCGTGGAGGCAGTGCTTGAGTACCTGCGCACCGGCGGCTTCACCTACACGACGACGCCCAAGCAACTCGGCCCGGACTCGACCGATGACTTCCTGTTCAACACGCGCGAGGGCTTCTGCGGACACTTCGCCTCCGCCTTCGTGGTGCTGATGCGAGCGGCGGGCGTGCCGGCACGCGTAGTGACGGGCTACCTCGGCGGTGAATGGAATCCCGTCGGTGCCTATTTCCTCGTGCGGCAGTCGGATGCGCACGCGTGGGCGGAGGTCTGGCTCGCGGGCCGCGGATGGACGCGCGTCGATCCGACCGCGGCGGTGGCACCCGAGCGGCTGCGACGCGGAATCATCGATCTGTTGCCCGATGCGCTTTCGGTCCGGCAGCGGCTGCTGCATGCCTCGCCCTGGCTCACCGCGCTGCTGCAGCGCTGGGATGCCGCCGACGCGTGGTGGACCAACCACGTGGTGAGATTCGACTACTCCGCGCAGATCGACCTGCTCTCGCGCCTCGGCGTCCGCTCACCCGATGCCCGCTACCTCGGCTGGGCTTTCATGCTGGCGCTGTGCGGCTGGCTCGTGCTCATCGCCTGGCAGGTCGGCAGGAGCCCGCGGCCCGCCCGACCCGACGCGCTCGCGCGTGCCTACGCACGGCTGTGCCGCAAGCTCGCGCGCGTCGCACCGCCGCGGGGCCTGCACCAGGGCCCGCTGAGCTTCGCCGCCACCGTGATCGCGCATCGGCCCGACCTCGAGCCGGCCGTCTGGCCACTTCTCAATCGCTACGCGCAGCTGCGCTACGGGCCGCCGGCGCCCGAACTGAACGATGCTGACGTCGAGGCGTTCCGTCGCTCGGTCGCACGGCTGTCGGTGCGTCGCGGTGCGGCGCCGGCGCTCAGTCGGACCTGAAGCCGATC
This sequence comes from Steroidobacteraceae bacterium, assembly GCA_035621995.1. Lineage (GTDB taxonomy): Bacteria > Pseudomonadota > Gammaproteobacteria > Steroidobacterales > Steroidobacteraceae > 13-2-20CM-66-19. Next base: position 18,001 of record DASPWF010000001.1, on the reverse strand, counting down.
TTCGCGTGCGTGCCGTCGCAGAAGGGCTTGTTGGCGCTGCCGCCGCAACGGCACAGGTAGGCCGAGGTCACGCGCGCCACCACGCGCCCGGTGCCGGTGATGATCTCGAGATTGCCGCGTACCCGCAACGGGCCGTTGCTCTGTGGATCGACCGCGAGCACACCGTCGCGAACCGGCAGCATGTCGGTCTTGCCGGCCGGCGGCTCGCCCGAGGCGCTGAAGCCGATCTCGTGATGCGAGCCGTCGCAGTAGGGTTTGTTCTTCGAGGCGCCGCAGCGGCAGAGCGTCGCGCGAAAGCCCGCCGCGGCACCGTCAATCTGCAGCTGACCGCGCAAGGCATAGGGACCTGACTCGCGCACACTCGCGAGGTTGACCGGCGGGGCGGTCTCCTGCGGGCCGCCGTCGAGCCGGCGGTAACGGATGGCACCCGAGGGACAGGCGTGCGCCACCTCGACGAGGCGCTCCACGTCCAGCGCGTCCGGGTGGATCCATGGCCCCTTCACGTTGGCGAGAAATACCTGCGGCGCCCACGTGACGCAAAAGCGCGAGTGAATGCAGCGCCGCGCCTCGAAGTCGATCTCGACCTTCCCGCCGCGGGCAGTCTCTACGGTGTCCGCACTTGCTGCGGCGGCTCCCGCGCTCAATGCGCTCGCGGCTGCATCCCCCGACGGCGCCGCCGTGCCTGAGCCGCTGTCCGCTGTCACCGATGATGCCGGTGCTGCCGCCCGTTCGAATGCGCGCGCCGCCTGAGCGGCGAGCTTTGCCAGGCCGTCCGCCGCCGCACCCGCGCGGGCATCTCCGCCGGCTCGCAGCGTCGCCGCCACCTCCGCGAGCTGTCCGAATCGCTCGATGAAGAGCCGTCGCGCGGCCGCACCCGGCGGCAGCGGGCTCGGATCACGCAGCGCGATGAAGGTGACGCCGGCGTTGCAGTGCGGATTGGAAGGTCCCGCCGGCAGGCGCGCCGCCCGCTCGGCAAGGGGCATGAGCGACTGCATGAGCCCGATCGCCAGGTCCACGGTGAGTGATTTCTCTGCGCTGGGGCCGCGCAGCCCGTAGGTGTAAGCGAGCAGTCGTTGCATGAGCGCGTAACAGGCGTTCGCCAGATCGACCGTGGCGAAGGCCGTCGGGTCCTCGATCCACACGCGCCCCTCGGGCCGCGGCGGCCGCCGCAATACCGGGTTGGTGGCAGCGGGAAAAGACGGCGCAAATGCCGGGTTCTTCGCACCGAGCGCCTGCAGCTCCGTGCGAATGCCGAGGTATTTCTGGTAATGCGAGCCGACCGAGTCGCGCGGCGCGCCCTCGCCCTGCTCGATGATGGCCGTGAAGGCGGCCAGCGCAGTCTTGAGGCAGCGCACCGGCCGCGCCCCGGGCAGGTTCACTTCCGCGGACGAAAGCTGCAGCGCCGGATCGCCGTCGAATGCCGTGCCCTCGCCGTAGTGCGCGACGAAAGCGCGCAACCCCTCGCCGAGCCGCTCGTAGAAATCGCCGACGGTCTCGTAGTCGCGCCCCATCGGCGTCAGGTGGGGACGGTTGGTGCCGCGTACGTAGGGACGCTCGCAGGCAAAGCCGGCGCCCTCGGGCTCGCTCGAGCCATGCGGCCGCTCGAGGAACACGAAATGCTGGAGCGTCTCCGCGTTGAAGGGCGCGAGCCTCACCGTGATACCGGCGGGGAGGTAGCCGGGGTCGAGGGGGAAATTCGTTCGCCCGATGCGCGGGCTCGCACCGAGCGCGGACGTGATGTTCCACACCGCCGCGAGGTGTCCCATCTCCTGGATCGCGACGCCGAGCAGCACCTGCCGCCAGCGCTTCACCGCGGTCGCCTCGTCTGCCGCCAAGCCCTCCGCCTCGCCGTCCTTGAGAGTCGCCGCCGCATAGAGGTACGTGCACATCAGGTTGTGCTCGAGCTCCGCGGCCTCGTAGAGCGCGTTGACGAGAATCTCGCGCTGCAGGTAGGGATTTGCCGCCACAACGTCGTTCATAGGGCTCCCCCAATGGCGCCTATGTCGCATAAATCCGCGCTGCGCGCCATCCCCCGGATTGGCGGGTCTGCGCTCAGGTCGGGGCGTGCTCGCGCGTCTCGCGAAAGCTGATGTCGGGCCAGCGCTCGAGCGTGAGCTCGAGATTGACGCGCGAGGGCGCGAGGTAGACGAGCGCGTCGCTGTGGTCGATCGCCAGATGCTCGTGGGCACGGGCGCGAAATTCCTCGAGCTTGCGCGCATCACCGCCGCCGACCCAGCGCGCGGTATACACCGCGACCGGATCGAACACGCATTGCACGCCATACTCATCCTGCAGCCGGAAGGCGACCACCTCGAACTGCAGCGGCCCGACCGCGCCCAGGATCAGGTCGTTGCTGCGCAGCGGCTTGAAGAGCTGCGTCGCTCCCTCCTCGCACAGCTGCGACAGGCCCTTCTGCAGCGCCTTCATCCGCAGCGGGTCCTTCAGCACCGCACGGCGGAAGATCTCGGGCGCGAAGTCCGGCACGCCCGTGAAGGCGAGCCGCTCGCCCTGTGTGAAGGTGTCGCCGATGTTGATGGTGCCATGGTTGTGCAGGCCGATGATGTCCCCGGCGTAGGCTTCTTCTGCCTGTGCCCGCTCGGCGGCCATGAAGGTGAGCGCATCCGCCACCCGCACTTCCTTGCCGAGCCGTACGTGGAAGAGCCGCATGCCGCGCGTATAGCGTCCGGCGCAGAGGCGTAGGAACGCGATGCGGTCGCGATGCCCCGGGTCCATGTTCGCCTGGATCTTGAACACGAAACCCGCGAGCGCCTCCTCCTGCGGCTGCACCACTCGCTCGCGTGCCACGCGCGGGAGCGGTCCTGGCGCATACTCGGTGAACGCCGTGAGCAGCTCCTCGACCCCGAAGTTGTTGATCGCCGAGCCGAAAAACACCGGCGTCTGCCGCCCGGCGCGGTAGGCCTCGGGGTCGAAGCGCTTGGTGGCGCCCTTCACGAGCTCGATCTCCTCGCCGAAGGCGCTGCGCTGCTCGCCGAGGAACTCCTGCGCCGCCGCGCTCGCGAGTCCGTCGATGATGCGGTTCTCGCCGACGCGGCCGCGCTCGCCGGCGGCGTACACGTAGATGCGATCCTCACCGAGGTGATAGATGCCGCGCAGCTCCCGTCCCATACCGATGGGCCAGGTGACCGGGGCGGTCTCGATACGCAGCACGCTCTCGATCTCATCCAGCAGCTCGATGGGCGGGCGGCCGTCGCGGTCGAGCTTGTTGATGAAAGTCATGATCGGCGTGTCACGCAGGCGGCACACCTCCATGAGCTTGATCGTGCGCTCCTCCACGCCGCGCGCGCAGTCGATCACCATCAGCGCCGAATCCACCGCGGTGAGCGTGCGGTACGTGTCCTCCGAGAAATCCTCGTGGCCGGGCGTGTCGAGCAGATTCACCACGCAGTCGCCGTAGGGGAACTGCATCACCGAGGAGGTCACCGAGATGCCACGCTGCTGCTCGAGCCGCATCCAGTCGGAGGTGGCATGGCGCGCGGCCTTGCGCCCCTTGACGGTGCCGGCCATCTGGATGGCGCCGCCGAACAGCAACAGCTTCTCCGTGAGCGTGGTCTTGCCGGCGTCCGGGTGCGAGATGATCGCGAAGGTCCGTCGCCGACGGATTTCGGCCGCGAGGTCGGGCACGGTCGGCTCGTCAGGCGCCGGGAGCGGGCGCAGCGCGCAGCACGCGCCTGAGGACCGCGGCGTCCTCACGGCCGCCGACCGCCTGGTAGTAGCCGCGGCGCATGCCGACCTGCTCGAAGCCGACCGCGAGGTAGAGGCGAATGGCTGCGGTGTTGGAAGGGCGAACCTCGAGAAACGCCTCGTTCATGCAGGCCGCGCTGGCGCGCTCGACCAGCGAGCCGAGCAGCTCCCGCCCTATGCCGCGGCAGCGGTGCGTCTGCGCCACGCACAGGTTGAGAATGTGCGCCTCACCGGCACCAAAGCTCATCACGCCGTAGGCAATTACCTGGCGGCTCACCGTGACGACCCGGCATACGTAGCCGACGCGCAGACAGTCGCGAAAGATTCCCTCGCTCCAGGGAAACTGGTACGCGTCACGCTCGATGGCCACCACCTCGCCGACGTCGGTGACGCGCATCGGCCGGATCATCAAGTCGGGCGAGATGAGCTCAGGAGCGGTGGCCATGGGAGCCTTCCGTCAATTGCTGGTAGACGCTGCGGGCAAACTTGAGGTCCTCCCAGGCCTTGCGCTTGTCCGCCGGCGTGCGCAGCAGGTACGCGGGATGATAGGTCACGACGAGCGGCGTGCCGCGCTCACCGAAGTAATGCACCCGCCCACGAAGCCTGCCGAGCGGCGCGTCCGTCCCGAGCAGGTTCTGCGCGGCGATCCGCCCGACCGCGAGCATGATGCGGGGCTCGAGCAGCGCAATCTGCCGCACCAGGTACGGCAGGCAGGCCGCGACCTCCTCAGGCTTCGGGTCGCGATTGTTCGGCGGGCGGCTCTTGAGCACGTTGGCGATATACACGTTGGTCTTACGATCGAGGCCGATGGCGCGCAGCATCGCATCGAGCAGCTGCCCGGCGGCGCCGACGAAGGGCTCGCCGCGGCGGTCCTCTTCCGCGCCGGGGGCCTCGCCGATCACCAGCCAGTCGGAGCGTTGCGGCCCTACGCCGAGCACGCCCTGGGTGCGCGTTGAATGCAGCGGGCACCTGGTGCAAGTGCGTACCTCGGCGCGCAGCGTCTCCCAGAGCGCGGCGCTCTCCACGCTGGTGTCCGGGGGGCGTACCACGCTCGCTGCGCCCACGGGGGCCGCAGCTTGGGTCGCGGTCGATTGGGTCGCGGTCGCCAGGGTCGCGGTCGCCGGCGCACTCGCCGCGCCAGCGGTCGCCGGCGTGGCGCATACCGCCGTCGCGGCTGTGAGGGGGGGCGCGCCGCGCGCCACCCACAGATCGATGCCGATCGCCTCCAGGTACTGCCTGCGCCGCTCGAGGTCCATGGGATCAGCCGCCCGGCACGGGTGCGCCGCGCACCAGTCGCCGCAATCGCCGCCCGACCCACAACAGCGGCGCCGACACGGCGTAGGTGCCGAATATCGATAACAGCATGGTGGGCGGATCGATGGCGATCAGCACGATGGCGAGCGGCACCAGCAACATGTAGACGAAGCGGATGCGTCGATCGAGGTCGAACTGCTTGAAGCTCGGATAGGCGAAGCGGCTCACCATCAGGGCGCCGGCACTCGCCGTAACCGCGAAGGCGGCGATGAGGCCGGTGAGCCCCGGCTCGTGCCAGTCGCTGAAGAACCACACGAACGCCGCCACGATCGCCGCCGCCGAGGGGCTCGGCAGTCCCTCGAAGTAGCGCTTGTCGGCGACCGCAGCGCGCGCGTTGAAGCGCGCCAGCCGCAACGCCGCCGCGGCGACGTAGAAGAAGCAGGCGAGCCAGCCGAAGCGGTCCCAGTGATGACCGTACTCCGCGATGCGGACCACGCCCCACTGATACGCGACGATGCCCGGAGCGACCCCGAAGGAGAGCATGTCGGCGAGACTGTCGTACTCCTTGCCGAAGGCGGTCTCGGTGCGTGTCAGTCGCGCGATGCGCCCGTCGAGGGTGTCGAAGATCATCGCGGCGAACACCCCCATGCCGGCGTGATCGAAGTGCTTGTCGATCGCCGCCACGACCGCGTAGAAGCCCGAGAACAGGCATCCGGTGGTGAGCAGATTCGGCAAGAGGTAGATGCCCTTGCCGCGCGGTCGTCTGTATGCCTCGGTCTCGGTCGCCACGGCGGTCATTTTAACAGGGGCCTCCCTGATAAGATGCCACAGACGCTCACGTTCCGAGGCACGCGCGCACGATGAGGCTTTCGCAGTACCCCATAAACACCGGCAAGGAGATCCCCGCGGAAGCGGAGGTCATCAGCCATCAGCTCATGCTGCGGGCCGGCCTCATCCGCCGCCTGGCCTCGGGGCTGTACAGCTGGCTGCCGCTCGGGCTGCGCAGCCTCAAGAAGGTCGAGCGCATCATCCGCGAGGAGATGGACCGCGCCGGGGCGCTCGAGCTCGTCATGCCGGTGGTGCAGCCGGCGGAGCTGTGGCAGGAGTCCGACCGCTGGAGCCAGTATGGTCCGGAGCTGCTGCGCATCAAGGATCGGCACGAGCGCGACTTCGTGCTCGGCCCGACGCACGAGGAGGTGATCACCGACATCGTACGGCGCGAGCTGCAGAGCTACCGGCAGCTGCCGGTGAACTTCTACCAGATTCAGACCAAGTTCCGCGACGAGGTGCGCCCGCGCTTCGGCGTGATGCGCGCACGCGAGTTCATCATGAAGGATGCCTACTCGTTCCACCTCGATGAAGCCTCGCTCCAGGCGGGCTATCGCGCCATGTACGACGCCTACACGCGTATCTTCACGCGCACCGGGCTCACGTTCCGCGCCGTGCGCGCCGACTCCGGCGCGATCGGCGGCGATGTCTCCCAGGAATTCCACGTGCTCGCCGACTCCGGCGAGGACGCGATCGTGTTCTCCGACGCCGACGACTACGCCGCCAACCTCGAAGCCGCCGCGGCGTTGCCGCCCGCGCTCGCGCGTCCCGCCCCGCGCGAAGCGCTGCGCAGGGTGCACACTCCCAACGCGCGCACCATTGCCGATGTCGCGCGCCTGCTCGACGTCGAGCCCGCACGCTGCCTCAAGACGCTGATCGTCGAAGGACAGGGCGACGAGGTGGTGGCGCTGGTGGTGCGCGGCGATCACGAGCTGAACGCCGTCAAGGCGCAGAAGCTCGAGGGCGTCGCGAGTCCGCTCGCCCTGGCGAGCCCGGCGCGTGTGCTCGCCGCGACTGGCACGGAGCCCGGCTACGTGGGCGTCGTCGGGCTCAAGTGCCGCGTGTACGCCGATCACTCAGCGCTCGCGCTCGCGGACTTCGTCTGCGGCGCCAACGAGGCCGACGAGCATTTCGTCGGCGTCAATTGGGAGCGCGACGTCAATGGTGTGCTCGCCGCCGACCTGCGCAAGGTGGTCGAGGGCGATCCGAGCCCCTCGGGCAAGGGACGCCTGAGAGTGGCGCGCGGCATCGAGGTGGGTCATATCTTCCAGCTCGGCAGCAAGTACAGCGAGCCCATGAAGGCCCGTGTGCTCGATGAGTCGGGCCGTGAGGTGACGCTCCTCATGGGCTGCTACGGCATAGGCGTGACGCGTGTCGTGGCTGCCGCGATCGAGCAGAATCACGATGAGCGCGGCATCATTTGGCCGGCGCCGATCGCGCCCTTTCAAGTCGTGCTCGTACCCCTCAACCTGCAAAAATCCGCACGTGTCCGCGAAGTCAGTGATCGCCTGTATGCCGAGCTCACCGACGCCGGGATCGAGGTGCTCTACGACGATCGCGATGCGCGTCCCGGCGTCAAGTTCGCCGACGCCGAGCTCCTCGGTATTCCGCACCGGCTGGTGGTCTCCGAGCGCGGTCTCGAGGTCGGCAAGCTCGAATACCGCGGGCGCCGCGACAGCACGAGCACCGAGTTTGCCGCCAGCGAAGCACTCGCCTTCGTGCGCGCGCGCCTCAGCGCCTAGCGGGACGCGTTCGCGCACCATGCACTACCGGCGCCTGGCCGGTGTGCTGCTGAGCGTGTTCGCGCTCATCGCGGCGCCCGGCGGCGCATCCGCGGACCAGCAGCGCGACCCGGAGCTGCGCGCGGTCGTGGCCAAGGCCATCGCCGAGGCACAGTGCTTCACGGACCAGTACGACTCGGCGGTGTGGTACACGCTGATGGAGCCGCGGCTGCGCAATCTCGTCAAGGAAAAGGACGAGCGCATCGCGATCCTCAGGCAGGTGTACTGCGAGACGCACCGCGGCGGGGAGGCGCGGCTGCCACCGGGTCTGGTGATGGCGGTGATCGCCGTCGAGAGCCGCTTCGATCGCTGGGCGGTGTCCTCCGCCGGCGCGGTCGGCCTCATGCAGGTGATGCCCTTCTGGCCGGAACGGCTCGGCATGCGCCGCTACGAGCTGGTGCACGTCGAGCCCAACATCCGCATGGGCTGCGCCATCCTGCGCTTCTATCTCGGGTTCGAGCACAACGACGTGCGTAAAGCCCTGGCGCGCTACAACGGCAGCCCGGGCAAGCGCGACTACCCGGATCTCGTCCTCACCGCGTGGACGCGTTGGGGTGGTGCGGACGATCTCGGCTTCAGCGCGACGACACCCAAGGCAGCACGCTAGCGTGCGCCGCCCGTCAGTGTCAGCAGCCGCAACCGCCGCCTGCGGGCTTTAGCGAACCGCGGCCTGTTTCGCCGGGGCGCGCGCGGCAGCGAGCGTGCGGGCGACGCCCTCGCGCCGCGAGTCCGCGGCGCCCTCGTAACTGCCGTCGGCGAGGCGCGCGACGCCATGCAGGCCCGAGTTCTCCGCATGCCCGGGCTTGAGCTCGATGCCACGGTCGCGCAGGCCCGCGAGCAGCGCCGGGGAGAACCGCGCGATCTCGCCGCTGAAGGTGTCGCCGCGGGCGATCAGGTTCGGCAGCTCGATCGCCTGCTTGAGCGAGAGCTTCCAGGCGAGCAGCCCCACCAGCGTCTTGGCGTTGTACTCGAGAATGGCGTTGCCGCCCGGGGAGCCGAGCGCCGCGACGAAATCACCGCTGCGATCGACAACGATGACCGGCGCCATGGACGAGCGCGGCCGCTTGCCACCGTGCACCGCGTTGGCCACGGGCTGGCCGCCCTCGCTCGGCACGAATGAGAAGTCCGTGAGCTGATTGTTGAGCACGAAGCCCGCGACGGTGCGCCCGGAGCCGAAGATCGACTCGACGGTCGTGGTCATCGAGACGACGTCGCCGTCGGCGTCGACCACCACGAAGTGACTCGTACCCGGCGACTCGGTCGTGGCATCGCGGCCGCGCGGCACCGGGATGTCGCCGGGCGGAGGTGCCGCGCCGGCGTGCTCGCCGATCAGCTGCACCCGCAGCCGCACGTACGCCGGATCGAGCAGCCGCTCGACCGGCACGTGCACGAAGCGTGGATCGGCCACGTAGCGATCGCGGTCGGCGTACATGAGGCGGCTCGCCTGAGCGAACAGGAACCACGCCTGCGGATCCGACGGCGAGCGGACGGCGATGTCGGTATGGTCGAGCATCTCGAGCATCTCGAGCAGCGAGACGCCGCTCGAGGGAGGCGGCGGCACGCACACCGTGTAGCCGTGGTACGGCCGGCACAGCGGCTCGGTCCAGTCGGCGCGATAGGAGCTCAGGTCGCTCTGCACCAGCGTCCCGGGCAACGGCGGCTGGTGTGTCGCGGCCACGATCTTGTCGGCGATCTCGCCCTCGTAGAGCGCGCGCGGGCCCTCCTGCGCGATACGCTGCAACGTGCGGGCGTACTCGGGATTGCTGAACAGGTCGCCCTCCTCGAGCGGCTCGCCGTCGGGCCGCGAGAACAGCATGCGCACCTCGTTGGTGGGCGGGAAGGGCGAGCCTTCACCGAGGAACGTCGCCAGCCGCGCGGGCACCCGAAAGCCCTGCGAGGCGGCACGGATCGCCGGCTGGAACAGCTCATTCCAGCGCCGGGTGCCGAGCTGGCGATGCGCGGTGAACAGCATGGCGATGACACCCGGAACGCCCGTCGAGCGGCCGCTGCGCACGGCCTCGACGTACGGCAAGGGCTTGCCGTGCTCATCGAGAAACATGTCCGGGTGCGCGCCCGCCGGTGCCTTCTCGCGACCATCGAACGCAGTCAGCCTGCCGGTATGCGCGTCGTAGTACATGAGGAAGGCGCCGCCGGCGATCCCGGAGCTCTGCGGCTCGACCAACCCGAGCATCGCCTGCACGGCGACCGCGGCGTCCACCGCCCGGCCTCCCTTGGCGAGAATCTCGAGCCCCGCATCGACCGCCATCGGGTTCGCGGCCGCAACCCAGGGCTGCTGCTTTGCGTGGTGGTGACGGTGAGCATCCGCGTGCGTGCCCTGCGGGGCGGACTCGTCGGCGGCCGGCGGGGAAGTACTCGCCGGAACCGCCGGAGCGACGGGTGCGCCGGCCGGTGCGCCCCCTGGCTGCGCGCTCACCGTCGCCAGCAAGGCAAGTGCCGACAGAAGCGCCGCGAGCCGCGGCAGGAGCAGTCGGCGACGCGACGGCGCGCTCACGTCAGTGCGTGCGGAAGCCGCCGTGCGCGGCGACGGCGTCCACCGCGGCATCGCTCACCTCCACGGAGGTGACTTTGGAGGCCGAGGAGCCGATCCACAGCCATTTCACGAAGGCGCTCACCGATGCGTCATCGCCGCACGCCAGCACCTCGACGCGCCCGTCGGCAAGGTTGCGCGCATAGCCGCGGATACCGAGCTCATGAGCGCGCCGTGCCGCGGTCGCGCGGTAGTAGACGCCCTGCACACGGCCACCGACCAGACATCTCTTGCACACCATCGCACTCTTCGCACTCGCCGGGACGAACGGATACTACTAGAGAAACGCGCGCCCGTGCCGCACGCAGATGATGAGGTTGCGCTTTTATGGCAACGTACCGTCCATGACGGAAATACTAGTGCTGTACTACTCGCGCAGCGGCGCGACGGCGGAGCTCGCGCGCCAGGTGTGTCGCGGCGTCGAGAGCGCCGCGGGCGCGAGCGCGCGGCTGCGCACCGTGCCGGCCGTGTCGCCCGAGAGCGAAGGTCCGGTAAGGGCAGTACCGCCCAGCGGTGCGCCCTACGCGACGCTCGAGGATCTGCGCGAGACACAGGGGCTGCTGCTCGGCAGTCCGACACGCTTCGGCAACATGGCCGCGCCGCTCAAACACTTTCTCGATTCGACGGCGGCGCTGTGGCTGTCGGGCGCGCTGGCCGGCAAGCCGGCCGGGGTATTCACTTCGACGCAGACGATGCATGGCGGGCAGGAGACGACGCTGCTCTCGATGATGCTGCCCCTCCTGCATCACGGCATGTACCTGGTGGGCCTGCCCTACACCGAGCGGGCGCTCAACGAGACACGCAGCGGCGGCACCCCCTACGGTGCCTCGCACGTCAATCCCGCGGGGAATGCCGCCACGCTCACCGAGGCGGAGAAGGCGCTGGCGCAGGCGTTGGGTAAGCGCGTTGCGACCCTCGCGGTGCAGTTGGCACGCGGGCCCTCGCCCTAGTCGGCGCGGGTGCGCGCCGCACGCAGCACCTCGCGGATGAAGGGCACGGTGAGGCGCCGCTGCGCGGCGAGCGCGGCCTCATCGAGCCGGTCGAGCACCTCGTACAACGTACGCATGTCGCGCGGGAAGCGCCGCCGTAGCCATTGCCAGGTTTCCTCCGGGAGCTCGAGCCCACGCAGCCGCGCGCGCAGCTGCAGGGCTGCGTACTGCTCGCCCTCATCGAGCACGCGCAGCTGAAACACTGCGCCGGCGGCGCAGCGCGAGCCCAGATCGGGAAGCGCCCACTCGAGCAGCGCCGGTGGCGAGCGGGCGGCAAGCACCAGGCGGCCGCCGGTATCCTCGAGCTCGCGCAGCATCGCGAAGATCGCGCGCTCCCACTCGCCCTGCCCGGCGATGCGATCGACGTCATCGAGACACAGGCACTCGAGCTGCGGCAGCCCGTCGAGCACGCCGAGCCCGAGGGGCGCGACCGCGCCGAGCGGCACGTAGCCCGCGCGCGTGCGCTCGGCCGAGGCCGCGCAAACCGCCTGCAACAGATGCGTCTTGCCGCAGCCCGCGGGACCGCAAAGCCAGGTGAGGCCGCTCGTCGCGCCGAGCGCAACCTGTCTCAGGTGCTCGAGTGCCTGTGCGTTGCGCGCCGGCAGAAAGCTCTCGAACAGCGCGCGGTCGGGCAGGCGCACACCGAGGGGGATCTGTCGCATCGTGTGCCGCCCCTCAGGCCGGGCGAGGCGGCAGCGTCCAGGCACGCCGCGTGAACGTGAGGAGGTAGTGCACACCGGAGGTCACCGTGGTGAAGAGCACCAGCAGCGCGCCGGCATCGAGCAGTGCGCGGGGCGGCACGCCGAAGGCGGCCCACAGCATCACCAGCGAGACGTAGACGAGCTGTGCACCGGTGTTCACCTTGCTGAGAAGCGTCGGCCGCCCGTGCAGCGGCCCGAACCACAGCCGATAGATCAGCGCTCCGAGCCCGATCATCACGTCGCGCGAGACTACGGCAGCAGTCAGCCACCACGGAATGAGAGCGAGCCAGGCGCCCTCGACAAAAACGCACACCAGCAGCAGCTTGTCGGCGGCCGGGTCGAGGACTCTGCCGAGATCGGAGGTCCAGCTGAAGCGCTTGGCGAGATAGCCGTCGAGGCCGTCAGAGAGTGCCGCGGCGATAAAGAAGCCGAGGGCGGTGAGATGCTGGCCGGCGTGCATTGCTGTCACGATCGGCCAGATCAGCAACAGGCGGATCAGGCAAATGAGGTTGGGCAGGTGACGCACGATGCAGCGAGCGGCAGCGCTTTCAGCCCTGGGGTTGGTAGCGATACACCACTTGCGTGCCGCCGCCACCCGTGCGCACCAGGTGCGGCGTGGCGGAAAGCTCCTGCTGCAGCCCGGCGGCGCCCCCGCGGGCGGTCACATCAAAGGTGACGCTGCCGGAGTCCACCGCGGCGATGCTGGCACGCCGCACACCCGGTACGCTCTGCAGCAGCCGCTCGACGGCTGCGTAGGCGGTGAGCGAGTTGACGCCGTCAATCTCGACACGCGCCTCGCCGTCGGCCTGCGCCAGCGATGCGGCGGGCCGCGGCACGAGCAGGTCCACGGTGTGGTCGATGCCCTCCGCGAGCGATCCGTTCCAGCTGGCGCTCAGGGCGTGCGTGTAGAGGATCCACTGTAACTGCGTGTTGGGGCCTGCGTCCTCGCCGCGCCCGATGAGAATCTCGTCGGCGCCGTAGCGCTGCGCCGCCTGCAGCAGCGCGTCGGCACCGAGCGGGTTACCGGCCGCATCGACGATCGCGATCGGAATCAGGCTGATCGGCAATCCGCGTACGGCGGCGACGCGCTCGAGCTCGACGCGCGCGGCGTCCTGTGCGGCGCGCGGGCGTGGCGGATCGAGCACCACGAGCGTGAACGGACGCTCGCGCGGCCAGACGCTGCGACCGGCGGCGCCGATCGCCTGCTCGACCGCCGACGCATCGAACACCACCTGCGACTCGCCGCGCGGACCGGTGGCGTAGGTTTTGACGTAGCGGGGCGCATCCGTGATCAGGCTGGCTAACGCGGGGTCGTCAGCCGACTCGCGCCGGCCCGTGGCACGTACCAACGCCTCGCGCATCGCCCCCTGCAGCGCGGTCGGCGACTGGCCCTCTATATCGACTTCGTAGACGTGCACCGGGCGCCCCGCCTGGCACGGCAGCGCGCAGCACATCAGGCACAGCAGCATCAGCAGGCCGCGCAGCTGCGCGGCGGTTGAGTTTGAGCGCACTCGGGACATGGTCTGGACGGCGCGCGCAACGGCGCGCAGCGGCAGGTACAATAGCATACGCGCCTGCCGTACACGGCAGTGCGCCGTCGGCGCGCGCGAGATCCATGTCAAATGGCCAAGGCATCAGCTATCGCGATGCCGGCGTCGACATCGACGCCGGCGATGAACTCGTCGAGCGCATCAAGCCCCTGGTGCAGCGGGCCCAGCGTCGCGAAGTGCTGGCCGGCATCGGCGGCTTCGGTGCGCTGATCGAACTGCCGTCCGGTTACCGACGCCCGGTGCTGGTCGCGGGCACCGACGGCGTCGGCACCAAACTGCGCCTGGCGATCGATACCGGTCGTCACGACACCATCGGTATCGATCTGGTCGCCATGTGCGCCAACGACGTGGTGGTGCAGGGCGCCGAGCCGTTGTTCTTTCTCGACTACTACGCCACCGGCAAGTTGCAGGTGGCGGTGGCCGAGGCGGTGGTGCGCGGCATCGTCGAGGGCTGTGTCCAGGCGGGCGCGGCGCTCGTGGGTGGCGAGACCGCGGAGATGCCGGGCATGTATCACGGCGCCGACTACGATCTCGCCGGCTTCTGTGTCGGCGTGGTGGAGAAGGATGCGATCATCGACGGCCGCGCGGTCGGGCGTGGTGATGCCATCATCGGCCTGCGCTCCTCCGGCCCGCACTCCAACGGCTACTCGCTGATTCGCCGGCTCATCGAAGTGGACGGCGCGACGGCCGCAACCGAACTCGAGGGGCGCAACCTCTTCGATCGGCTGCTCGCTCCGACGCGCATCTACGTCAAGCCGTTGCTCGCGCTGATCAAGGCGCTGCCGGTGCACGCGCTGGCCCACATTACCGGCGGTGGCTTGACCGACAACATCCCGCGCGTGCTGCCCGCGGGGCTCGAGGCAGTGCTCGAGCGCGCCCGCTGGCCCGAGGACCCGGTGTTCGCCTGGCTGCGGCGCACTGCGCGCATCGACTCCGCGGAGCTGTATCGCACCTTCAACTGCGGCATCGGCATGGTGGTGATCGTGCCGGCGACGCGCGCGGCGGAGGTGGTCGAGTTCCTCACGGCGCGCGGCGAGGGCGCCCACATCATCGGCGAGGTGCGTGCCGGCGACCGCGGCGTGCTCATCGAAGAATGAGCGCCGGGACACCGCTCAACCTCGCCATCATCATCTCCGGGCGCGGTTCCAACATGAGCGCCATCGTGCGCGCCTGTCAGGCGGGAAAGATCGCCGCGCGGCCCGCGGTGGTGATCGCCGATCGCGCCGGCGCCGCCGGCCTCGCCCGCGCGCGCGAGCTCGGCGTGGACACCGCGGTGCTCGCGTGCGACCCACTTGAGGCGGCGAGCTTCGAGCGTTCGCTCAGCGAGGCGCTCGAGGCGCATGGCGCGCAATTGATTGCACTCGCTGGGTTCATGCGCATGCTGCCCGCGGCCTTCGTTGCGCGCTACCTCGGGCGCCTGCTCAACGTCCACCCGTCACTGCTGCCCGCCTACCGCGGGCTTCACACCCATCGCCGCGTACTCGCTGCCGGCGATACCGAGCACGGCGCGAGCGTGCACTTCGTGACCGCAGAGCTCGACAGCGGACCCGTCGTGCTGCAGTCGCGCATCGCCGTGCGGCCTGACGACAGCGAGGCGACGCTCGCGGCGCGCGTGCTCGCCACCGAGCACGTCATCTATCCACGCGCGCTCGCATGGTTCGCCGCCGGTCGCCTGACGTGGCAGGATGGGGCCGCGTGGCTCGACGGGCGGCGGCTCGATGCGCCGGTGGTGGAGGATTTCCGTGCTGCAACGCTCCAGTGAACCTGTACGCTCGATGCCCACGGGGTCGCGCCGGCGCGCGGCGCTCGCCGCGCTGCTCGCCGCGGTGCTGCACGGTGGCACGGGCGTTGCGGTTGCAGATGAACTCAAGCCGTACACCGCCACCTACAACGGCATCTGGCACGGCATGACGGTCGCGGTCTCGACGCTCAAGCTCGAGCAGACCGGTGAGACCTGGACCTTCAGCTCCCGCAGCGAGCCGCGCGGCATCGGCAGGTTGGCATCCGGCGTCTTTCCGCCGCTGCAGGTGAGCGTGGTACGCGTCACGGACCAGGGTGTGTTGCCGCAGAGCTTCAAGTCGAGCGGCGGCGATGCCGGCAAGAGCATCGAGCTCAACTACGACTGGCAGGCGCACAAGGTTACGGGCACCTACGAGGGGACTCGGGTCGACCTGCCGCTTACCCCGCGCGTACAGGACGATGGCTCGGTGCAGCTCGGCCTCATGGTCGAGCTCCTCGCGGGACACACCCCGCCGAACGTGCAGCTCATCGACAAGAACAGCGTGCGCGAGTACCAGTTCAGCCGCGACGGTGAAGCGACCATCCCGACGGCGATGGGTGACGTGCACACGGTGATATTCAAATCGCAGAAGAAGTATTCGCCCCGCATCACGCGCTTCTGGTGCGCGTCTGATCGCGGCTACATTCCGGTACGCGTGCAGCAGAAACGCGACGACGACGTGCAGTGGACCCTGGAGATCCAGAGCCTCGCGCGCCAGTGAGGCGCCGTAGCGAATCAAGCGCCGTCCGGCGGGAGGCGCGCTGTCGCGAGCGCGGAGCTGCCGGGAAGCGCGGTCGCCGCTACCGCCGGTTAGCCGTCAGGTCTTCGGCAGCGTCACGCCACGCTGCCCCTGGTACTTGCCGCCGCGGTCCTTGTAGGAGGTCGCGCACACCTCGTCCGACTCGAAAAACAACATCTGTGCGACGCCCTCGTGCGCGTAGATCTTGGCGGGCAGCGGCGTGGTGTTGGAAAACTCGAGCGTAACGTGACCTTCCCACTCGGGTTCCAAAGGCGTTACGTTCACAATTATTCCACACCTTGCGTAAGTCGAATTGTGAGCAATGAACCCGTTGGCTACGAAGTTCTGCAGTTTTGGAATTGAGACGTCGAACACTTCCTCGACATCACACGGCTCGATGCTTTCCACAACATCCCAGACGGGGCCTTCGACCAGCGGTGTCACGACCGGATCTTGTGTTGCGACCGCCACGCGCGCGGCTGCGCTGTACGGTACTGACTGCGTCGGATGCGGGTGAACGGCGAGCGAGTTGAGGCTCACGCCCGCCGATCTCGAGGCACGTGCCAACAGCTGCCAGGCCTGATTGGGCAGGGTATCGAAGTTGGTAGTCGGGCGGCGGCGGATCGAAGCGATGTACGGCAGAACGTCATTTTCCAGCCGCTGCTGCTTGACACATCCCGGCACAAAGCCGATCCGCTCGGCGAAACGGGCAATCTGGTCGCGATCGTTGATTTGGACGGTGCAGGCGCGCGTTCCGAGTGCCGTCCATTTTTCGCGCATGAAAGAGAAGATGCCGAACCGAAGCAATAGGTGATGCACGTCCTCGATCAGCCGGCGCGACTTGGAGTAGTACTCGAGACACAGTTGTGCACCGGAACGGTACAAGCCACCATCGCCTCCGAAAAGAGCCTGCAGAAACAAGCGCACCGAGCGGCTGGGAGCCTTGAATATCGCTTGCGGCACGAACTTGTGGGCGGCCTTGACATCTAGACCATAGCTAGCGAGCCATGCGTGAGCTCTGTTGCTCAACGGTATCCCGCCCCGACCTTTACGGTTCACCAGCCGATATCCGCGCAGTCCGTTGTGCGTGACCTCGCCCATGCCCGACGCTGCTATTGCGGCTTGCAGCAGCTGCACCAGTGCGGGGTCCGAGGAGGTGAAAACCGGAGAGTATCCCGGAGTGTCGCACTGACCCTCGGCAATCATCAGACCAAGAAGACTCGCTTCCCAGTCGGGAATCGGCGTCTTGCCAAACACTGGAATACTTCTCGCAACCGCAATGCGGTCACCAACCCGCAATCGCTCAAGCGGTACCCAACCATGGAGCATCCGGAATGGGTGATTCGGAGTCGCGCGAATGCGAAGCCCGGTTCTGGTCTGTAGTCGGTAAACGAACTGCTTACCTTGGGCAATGAAGTCCGCGACCTTTGCGGCTTTCAGGCTCCAGCCATCCAACCCTAACGTCGATTTGCCAAAGCGCATTTCAGTGATAGGGACATATGCACCGCTCTCCGCGTCAACCACGCGCGTGTCGCCAGTTACGCATTTCCCAGCGGTCAGACAGAGCACATTGCGGGGAATGCGGAAGTACTCCACCGTCCGCGCCAGCGCAAACGAGTTCGGCGGAATGATGCAGACGTCCCCGTTGAAATCGACGAAGCTCTTCTCATCGAAGGCCTTCGGATCGACGATGGTGGAGTTGATGTTGGTGAAGATCTTGAACTCGTTCGCGCAGCGCACGTCGTAGCCGTAGCTCGAGGTCCCATAAGAGACGATCTTGTGGCCGCTCGCCTCGCGCATTTGACCGGCCTCGAAGGGCTCGATCATCCGCTGCTCGCGCACCATGCGCCGGATCCACTTGTCGGACTTGATGCTCACCTGAGCTTCCACCGTTCTCGCTGCGCGGGTCTCGCGGATCACGAGGCGCGCAAGGATAGCTTGTGGACTCACGAGGGTCCACGGGCGGCACGCGGGGCGATTGCGCTGCTGCCGCTCACCGCCTACGCTGGCCTGCGAACAACAAACGCGGGGCCGAAGCGCCTATGTCCTTCCTCACCACCCGTCCCGTATGGGTCCTGATCGTGCTGCTGCTCGTTTTCACCGCGCTCGCCATGGCGGGCCCGGTGCTG